>NZ_DEMB01000011.1:279849-313510 GCF_002354675.1 Oceanicaulis sp. UBA2681
AGCTCCACCAGATCGGCAAGCGCCAGGCGGTCGCCTGCTTTTTCCAGGGTCAAGGCGATAATCTGCTCGATCGTCGACAGCGGCACGCCCCGCGCCGCCGGCGCGCTGACGCCCGGCGCCTGAAAATGGCTGAGAACATCAATATCAATCGTCAGATAGATCAGATCATTGCGCGCAATGAGCGCGGCGACGCCATCATGCGCCGCCAGCGGGTCTGCGATCAGATCATGATCGCGCACCAGCCCGACTCCCCAGTCTTTAGCGCGTTTCAAGAGCGCCTGGGTGTTCGCCTCTTCGGCATAACCGACGCACAGATAGTCAAAGCCTGCAGGGTCGAGGTCGCGGATCTGGGCGAAGGGCGTGCCCGATGATCCGCCCGCCTCGCCGGGCAGACGCAGATCCAGATGAGCATCGAGATTGAGGATGCCGATCCGGGCGTCGGGATGCGCTTGTCTCAGCCCCCGGAAAGACGCGAAAGCGGTTTCATGCCCGCCGCCCAGCACCACGAGCCGCTCATGCCGGGCCAAGGCGTCCGCTATCATGTTGGCCAGCGTCTCCTGGCCAGCCTCCAGCGCGTCACCCGCAACGCTGACATCACCCAGATCGGCGAAGCTCAGAGCATTTTCAGGCGCTGTGAGGTTCGCAAGCGCCTGTCTCAGAGCGGCGGGGCCGTCCCTGGCGCCGACCCGACCCTTGTTGCGCTTCACACCCGCGTCGCATGCAAACCCGATCACAGCGCGCTTGGCATCCGGTTTCACGAGCTGATGCAGGCGGATCGCATCGGATCCGTCCTCAGGGTCCAACCGACCCGTCCACTCTGGCGCTTGGGTGCGCGTGACGCTCATGCGCTGCTCCTAGAGGATGCCCGGCAGATTGAGGCCGTGCTCTCGCGCGCAGTCCTGCGCAATCTCGTACCCGGCGTCAGCGTGACGCATCACGCCCGTGGCCGGGTCGTTCCACAACACATTGGCGAGGCGTTTGTCAGCGGCCTCGCTGCCATCACAACAGATCACCATGCCGGAATGCTGGGAGAAGCCCATGCCGACCCCGCCGCCATGGTGCAGGCTGACCCAGGTCGCGCCGCTGGCGGTGTTCAAAAGCGCATTGAGAAGCGGCCAGTCCGACACGGCGTCCGAGCCGTCCTTCATCGCTTCGGTTTCGCGGTTCGGCGAGGCGACGGAGCCGGAATCGAGATGGTCCCGCCCGATCACCACCGGCGCTTTCAGCTCGCCACTGCGCACCATTTCGTTGAAGGCGAGGCCCAGGCGGTGACGCTGACCAAGCCCCACCCAGCAGATGCGCGCAGGCAGGCCCTGAAACTGGATGCGCTCGCGCGCCATATCGAGCCATTGGTGCAGGTGCGGATCATCCGGGATCAGCTCTTTGACCTTAGCGTCAGTCCTGTAGATGTCCTCAGGATCGCCCGACAGCGCCGCCCATCGGAACGGCCCAACGCCCCGGCAAAAGAGCGGACGGATATAGGCGGGCACGAAGCCGGGGAAGTCGAAGGCGTTTGCGACGCCTTCATCCAACGCCACCTGACGGATATTATTGCCATAATCGAGTGTCGGCACGCCGTCGGCGTGGAAGGCGAGCATGGCTTCCACATGGGTTTTCATGCTGGCGCGCGCGGCCGCTTCGACGGATTTGGGATCGCGTTCGCGCGCGTCACGCCAGTCCGCCACGCTCCAGCCCGCCGGCAGATAACCGTTGAGCGGGTCATGGGCGCTGGTCTGGTCCGTGAGCATGTCCGGTCGGACTCCGCGCGCGTAAAGCTCCGGCACAATCTCGGCAGCGTTGCCCACAAGGCCGACGGATTTGGCCTCCCCCGCTTTCGTCCAGCGGTCGATCATCGCCAGCGCCTCGTCTACGGAGGTCGCTTTTTCATCGACATAGCCGGTGCGCATACGGAAATCGATGCGGGTCTCGTCGCACTCGATCGCCAGACAGCTCGCCCCCGCCATCACGGCCGCCAACGGTTGGGCGCCGCCCATGCCGCCCAGGCCCGCGGTCAGGATCCAGCGGCCCTTGAGGTCACCGCCATAATGCTGGCGTCCAGCTTCGACAAAGGTTTCGTACGTACCCTGAACAATGCCCTGAGCACCGATATAGATCCAGGAGCCCGCGGTCATCTGGCCGTACATGGCCAGACCCTTTTTATCGAGTGCGTTGAAATGGTCCCAATTGGCCCAGTGCGGCACCAGGTTGGAGTTTGCGATCAAAACCCGCGGCGCGTTTTCATGGGTGCGAAACACCCCCACAGGCTTGCCAGACTGGACCAGAAGGGTCTCGTCATCTTCAAGCGCCTTCAGGCTCTCGACGATCTTGTCAAAGCTGTTCCAGTCCCGCGCGGCGCGGCCAATGCCGCCATAGACGACAAGCTCGTCGGGGTTCTCGGCCACGTCCGGGTGCAGATTATTCATCAGCATACGGAGCGGGGCCTCGGTCAGCCAGGATTTTGCGTTAAGCTCTGTTCCCACTGGCGGGCGGACTTCACGGGCGTTCTGGCGGCGATCGGTCATCACACATTCTCCAGGTCTGAGGTCTTGACGCCTGCCGCGTCCAGGATCGCCATGCCGCGCACCAGGCGCGCCGAGGCTTCAAGGTCCGGGGCCAGGTACCGGTCCTGCAACAGCGGACGAATGTCGGCGTTGAACACATCCAGCACGGCGCAGAGCGGCGCGCTGGTTTTTAGCGGCGCGCGGAAGCGCACCCCCTCAGCCGCGCAGAACAACTCGATGCCGAGGATATGAAAGAGGTTCGCCGTCATCCGCATCAGACGTCGCGCGCCATGGGCGGCCATGCTCACATGGTCCTCCTGATTGGCGGAGGTGGGCGTTGAATCCGTCGAGCACGGATTGGCGAGATGCTTGTTCTCGCTCATAAGCGCCGCGCTGGTCACTTCCGCGATCATCAGGCCGGAATTGAGACCCGGATCGGCGGCGAGGAAAGGCGGCAGGTCAAAACTGAGCGTCGGATCAACCAGAAGCGCAATGCGCCGCTGGGCGATAGCGCCGATTTCCGACACCGCCAGAGCAATCATGTCGGCTGCGAAGGCGACCGGTTCGGCGTGAAAATTCCCGCCCGACACGATGACACCCTCATCAGCGAGCACCAGCGGGTTGTCCGTCGCGGCATTCGCCTCGCGCTCCAGCATGCGCGCGGCGTTATCGAGCATGTCCAGCGCCGCGCCCACCACCTGGGGCTGACAGCGCATGCAGTACGGGTCCTGAACACGTGGATCATCGGTGCGGTGAGACTGACGGATCTCGCTGTCTTCGAGCAGGTCGCGCATCACACGGGCGGCTGCGATCTGACCGGGATGGCCGCGCAGGGCGTGTATCTCTTCCAGAAGCGGCGCCGTCGAGGCCATGGCCGCATCCATGCTGAGCGCGCAGGTCACCAGCGCCGTTCTTGCCGCATGGCGCGCTTCAAACAGGCCCGCGAGCGCATAGGCGGTTGAAAACTGGGTGCCGTTGATCAGCGCCAGCCCTTCCTTGGGACCCAGCACGACAGGAGTGAGCCCAGCCTGGGTGAGCGCGTCAGCGCCAGACAAAATCTCTCCGCGATAGCACGCCTGGCCCTCACCGATCATGACTGCGGCCATGTGAGCGAGCGGGGCCAGATCGCCTGACGCCCCCACGGAGCCCTGTGCCGGAACGACAGGCAGGACGCCTTTTTCCAGCATGGCTTCAATCAGATTGACGAGGTCTTCACGCACCCCTGACGCGCCGCGTCCGAGCGAAATGAGTTTGAGGCTCATCATCAGGCGCACGATGGGTTCCGGCGTCGCTTCGCCCACCCCGCAGCAATGAGACAGGATCAGATTGCGTTGCAAGGCGGCGGTGTCTTCGGGCGCAATGCGGATCGAAGCCAGCTTGCCGAAGCCGGTGTTGACGCCATAAACAGCCTCAGAGCCGCGCGCGGCGGCCTCAACCTGACCGGCGGAGCGGCGCACGCCGTCGCGCGCGGCGGGATCAAGGCGGATAGCGCCGCCTTCGCGCCAGATATGCTCAAGCGTATTGAGCGTTACGGAACCGGGCGTCAGCACAGTTCGCCTCCCAGATAGCGGGCATGCAGCGGAGCGTCGCCCATGCGGTAAGTCAGTTCAGCCGGGTCGGTGACGTCCCAGACCGCGAAATCGGCGAGATAGCCCTCCGCCAGTCGGCCCAGCCGGTCCTGGCCCAACGCCTGGGCGGCGTTCACCGTCACCCCCCGCAAGGCTTCTTCCGGGGTCAGGCCGAACAAGGTCGCCGCCATGTTCATCGCCAGCAGGAGCGAGGTCATGGGCGAGGAGCCGGGATTTGAGTCTGTCGATACGGCCAGAGGCACGCCAGCCCGCCGGAAAGAGTCGATAGGCGGTTTCTGAATCTCTTTGAGAAAGTAGAAGGCGCCGGGCAGCATCACGGCGACGCTGCCCGCCTGAGCCAGCGCCCGCACATCTTCATCGCTGATATATTCAAGATGTTCGACGGATTTCGCGCCATAGCGGGCCGCCAGCGCAGCGCCGCCCTGATCAGACAATTGCTCGGCATGCAGCTTGACCGGCAAGCCCAGCTCGACCGCCACATCAAAGACGCGCGCGATCTGGGCGGGCGAAAAGGCGATGGACTCACAAAACCCGTCGACCATGTCGACAAGACCTTCGGCGGCGGCCTCCCTGAGCGTGGGGATGCAGACCGTATCGATATAGGCGTCCGCCTCCATGCCTTTCGGGATGGCGTGCGCGCCCAGGAAACTCGTCACAACCCGCACAGCGCGCAACTGTACCAGACGGCGTGCCACGCGCAGCTGTTTGAGCTCTGTGTCGCGGTCCAGACCATAACCGGACTTGATCTCTACGGTGGTGACGCCGTCTGCGAGCAAGCGATCCAGACGAGGCAGCGCCTGTTCGATCAACGCCTCGTCGCTGGCCTTTCGCGTGGCCGCCACAGTGGAGGCGATGCCGCCGCCCGCCTTGGCGATGTCCGCATAGCTGGCGCCCGACTGGCGCAGCTCGAACTCATGCGCCCGGCTACCGCCATACACCAGATGGGTATGACAATCGATCAGGCCGGGTGTGACGAGGCGCCCGCCCAGCGAAATGGGCGTCAGTTCATCATAGCGATCAGGCAGGTCCGATCGCGCGCCGCTGAATATGATGGCGCCGTCCTCAATCACTAAAACGCCCGCGTCTATGCGCCCATAGGGCGTGGAGGCGTCAAAGCCGGCCAACACAAGATCGGTGAAAAGTTTCATGATAGGCCCATCTGCGCTCCCATTATGTCTATACATATAAAAAGCGGGGATCAAGCCAGGCTTTGCTCTTGTGACGAGCGTGCTTAAAAGGGCGTCATGCACCCGTATGAAACCATCCGCACCGAGATGTTGCGTCGGATCAACGACCAGACCTGGCCGGCCGGTCACACCCTGCCGCGCGAGGATGATCTGGCCGAAGAATTCGGTGTCGCCCGCGGCACGATCCGGCGCGCCTTGTCGAGCTTGTCCGAAGCCGGACTGATCGAGCGCAAGCGCCGCGCTGGCACGCGCGTGGTGGACCGGCGCGGACACCGATCCACGCTGACCATTCCGATCGTGCGTCATGAGATCGAAGCGCGTGGCGCTGTCTACGGCTACCGGCGCATTTGTGTGGATGACGGTGCGTCATCGCCACTGGACCAGGCCCTGTTCAAGGGCGCGCCGCTCCGGCATGTGCGCTGTCTGCATCTGAGCGACGGCAAGCCCTTCCAGCTGGAAGACCGGCTGATCAATCTTGATACGGTGCCAGAAGCGGCGGACGCCCCGTTTGATACGGTCAGCCCCAATGAATGGCTGGTCCAGCGGGCGCCGTATTCCTTCATCCGGACCGCGTTGCGCGCCGAACTGGCGCACGCCATCGACCAGACCCATCTGGGGCTGACCGAGTCAGAGCCCGTCTTCGTGATTGAGCGGCAGACCCGATTCCGGGATTCCCCCCTGACCTCGGTTCGGCTATCGCATGCGGCGTCAGCCTTTCAGATCGTCACTGAATCCGGCGACCTGGTCTGATCTGTCCATCTCGGACGACGCTAATTCACATTCACCAGATGGTGGATCCACTGACGGTGACGCTCGAAATGGCGAATCAGGTCGCGAATGACCTGCGTCTTGGAATAGCCGTAGATGCAGTAATGCTGGCCGCCCTCGGTCAGGAAGACTTCCCCGCGAGAGTTCTGCTGAGTGAGGCTTGATCCGGGCGCGGGCGCCTCTTCATAGTTTTTCAGCTCAACGCCATAGATGAAGTCGGGCTGCTCACCGTGCGAAACGGTCAGCCAGACGCGATCTTCATCCTCGCTCCACTCGATCCGCGCGCTCAGCCCCTGCCCCTCCATTTCCGGAATCACGTCCTGAAAGGCAGGCTCCACCGCCTCCTTCATCCAGAACCGGACATCTTCCGGTTTGGGCGTGGAGAACATTAGCTTGAGCCGGGTGCGCCAGGGCACGGCGGCGCCCTCGACGGGCAATTGCGGCGCGGATTTCACACCGGCGCGTCGCGCCGTCTCCATCGACCAGGCGCGCATGAGCCCGATAAAAGCAAGGAAGATCACGAAGGTGAAAGGCAAAGCCGCCGCGATTGTCGCCGATTGCAAGGCCGCCAATCCACCGGTCAACAGCAGAACCGCCGCGACGACGCCCTCCAGAACCGCCCAGAAGAACCGCTGCCAGAGCGGCGGTGTCAGCGCCCCGCCCGACGCCAGCGTGGCTTTCACCAGCGAGCCGGAATCCGATGAGGTGACGAAAAAGGTGGTGACCAGAATGATCGCCAGAACCGAGGTGATGGCGCTGAACGGCAAGCTCTCCAGGAAGGTGAACAAGACCAGAGGCGTATCCCCGTCCCGCACCAGCTGCAGTAAAGGCTCGGCCGTGCCGCTCACCGCCTGCAACAGGGCCGTATTGCCGTAGATCGTCATCCACAGGAAAGTGAACAGGGTCGGGCCGAACAGAACGCCCAGAATGAATTCCCGGATGGTCCGGCCGCGTGAAATACGCGCAATGAACATGCCCACGAACGGAGACCAGGAAATCCACCAGCCCCAGTAAAACAGCGTCCAGTCATTGACCCACACGCCGTCGCCATAGGCGTCGACATTGAACGTCAGAAGCGCCAGCTGATCGACGTAATCGCCGATGTTCTGAACATAGGCGCCGATCAGGAACAGGGTCGGCCCGGCGATGAAGACGAACACCATCAAGCCAATGGCGAGAAACAAGTTCAACTCGCTGAGCCGTTTGATGCCCGCATCCAGCCCCGCCAGCACGGACGTGGTGGCCAGCGCCGTGATCAGCACGATCAGGCCGACCTGTACTGGCGGCGAAATCGGCAAGCCAAACAGCGAATTGAGCCCGGCGTTGATCTGGCTGACGCCGTAGCCCAGCGATGTCGCGACGCCGAACAACGTGCCCAGGATCGCCACCACATCCACGGCATGCCCGATCGGACCGTAAATTCGCTCCCCGATCAGCGGGTAGAGCGCGGAACGGATGGTCAGCGGCAGGTTATGGCGAAAAGCGAAATAGGCCAGGCTCAGGCCCACGATCGCATAGACCGCCCAGGCATGAATCCCCCAGTGAAAAAAGGTCAGGACCATCGCCTGCTCGGCCGCCGCCACCGTCTCGGGGTCTCCCGTGGGCGGCGAGACGTAATGGGTCAGCGGTTCAGCGACCGCGAAGAACATCAGGCCAATGCCCATGCCTGCGGAAAACAGCATCGCGAACCAGCCCAGAAACCCGTATTCGGGCTCTGAATCGTCTGGCCCCAGCTTGATCCGCCCCCAATCAGACAGCGCCACGATAACGGCGGCGACCAGAAAAATGCCGACCCCGACCGAATACACCCAACCCGCATTCACGGTGATGAGCGTGCGCAGATCCCCGAAAAGCGCTTCCGCCTGATCCCCCGCCAGCACGGCATAGGCGACACCGGCGAAGATCAGAACAGCGGCCGGAATGAAGACGGCGGGTTCAAACTTTTTCATGGGCGGACAGTCTCTCGTTAGGAGCGGACGGCGATTTCAATCGAGGAATCCCTGCGCCAGTCGTCACAGACAGGGCCGAGCGCCTCACGCAGCGGATCAAGCCAGGCGTCATACGCCTTCCACTGCTCAAGGCCTTTGGTGTTGATGGGCTGGCGCACCTGCTCGGAGCTGGCGGTGCGCACTTCGCGTTTGGTCTTGTGAAAGTCCACGCAGGCCTGCTCGAACGGCAAACCGCAATAGTCGAGGATCCGGCGCACCTGGTTCTCCAGATCGCTGACCACATCCTCGTGGATCACACGCAGGACCTGACCCGGCATCACCGCGTCCCAATGGTCCATCAGGTCCACATAGCCGCGATAATACGCGCCGATTTCCTCGAGTCCGTAGGTGAACTCCTGGCCTTCGGCGAACAATTGCTTGAAGCCCGACACGCAGCACGCCATGGGATGGCGGCGCGCGTCGATGATCTTCGCCTGCGGCAGGATCTTCTTGATCAGCCCCACATGACGGAAATTGTTGGGCATCTTGTCTGTGAAGAACGGCGCGCCCTTGCGGTGAATGGCGGTCTCGTCCAGATAGCGGCGCCCGAGCTTGGCCAGCTGATCCTCATCAAGCTCTGACAGGATGCGCGGATAACGCGTCTTGTCGCTGGCCCGGTCGCGACCGCGCAAGCCGTGGCTGATCGAGATGATGTTGGGCAGCTCCAGCGTCCCATCGACCTGGCTGTGGGACGCCAGGATCTGTTCAAGCAGCGTCGAGCCGGCGCGCGGCAAACCCACAATGAAAATCGGGTCAGTCGCCGGCTCTCCCATGGGGGCGTCAGAGCTGAAGAGCGCGGGCGTGCAAAACTGCTTTTGCGCGTCAAACTCCACCTGGATCTGCTCGGTCGTATACCGGGTCTGGCGCGTCTTCAGCGCATTGCCGCGCTGGTAATGCTCAAAGGCCGCTTCGAAATCACCTTCGTCCTCAAACGCCTTGCCAAGTGAAAAGTTGAGGTTGATCCGGGTCTGAAGCGTCTGTCCCGCACGGGCTTCTTCGCGCTGCATGACAGCGCGCTCATCGGCGGAAAATCGATAGGTTTTCAGGTTGGCGAGGCCATACCAGGCGTCACCATGGGCCGGGTCAGACGCACAGGCCGCCTGATAGGACTGGATCGCCGGCTCGGACCGGCCCCAGGTTTTCAAGGCGTGGCCGCGCGATGTCAGGGTGGAAGGATCACCGGGCGCGCGCTCGAGGACTTCATCAAACAAGGCGACCGCCTTTTGATAATCACCGGTCTGCATACGTTCGATGGCGAGCTGGGAGGCGAACACGGGGTTCTCCGGATCGCGCTCATAAAGCGCTTGCGCCTCGCTCAGCGCCTTCTCGAACTTCTGACGCTTGCGCAAGATACGGATATAATCGACCCGCAAATCTGCGTTGTCAGGCTCAAACGATACGGCGCTCTCAAGCAGGAATTCCGCATCTTCCAGAACGCCCAGGCGCGAGCCGATTTCGGCCAGCAGCCGCATGCCGGCGACATCCTTGGGATGCTGCGTCAGCCAGGACCGGCACAGGCTTTCCGCCTTCAACAGACGGTTTTCGTGAAGATGGTGCATGGCCGCCTGAAGCGCGGGCGGCAAAGCCTTGATCTGCTCCGCCTGAAGCTGCGCCATGCGCGCTTCATCACCCAGTCCGCTGGCGCTCAGAATTTCAGCTTGCGCCATCCAGGCGGCATGCAGGGCCGGATTGGCGCGCACTGCAGCACGGTAACTCTGCAGCGCCAGGTCGATCTCTCCACGATCACGATGCAGATGACCGCCTTCTTGCAGCCCGCGCCCGAAATCCGGGGCGACCTGCAGCAAATGGTCAAGCGTCGCACGCGCAGCGTCTGTCTGTTTCAGATAACGCTGAGAGACCGCCGCCAGATAGAGGGCGTCCACCATATCAGGATCGGCCTGCAACACCGGCTGCAGCGCTTTGAGCGCCAACTCGAAGGCGCCCGAACGCATGTGCGTTTCAGCGGCGCGCAGGGCCAGTGAGTGCGGGTCGTCAGTGGACATCACGTCTCCATAAAACACGATGGGCGCCCCATGCCAAATGGGGCGCCGCATACGTGAGAACGCCCGGCCCGTGATACGGGCCGGGCGTCATCAGGTCCTAGTAGGAAATGCCGAAGCGAATCCCGTAGGTCCGCGGACGCATCGGAGTGACGCGCTCACGGTCGTTGATGTAGTTATTGGCGAGCTCAGCGTTTTCGTTGGTCACATTGTCCACGAACAGCTCAGCGCTCCAGTTTTCAGACGTCAGACCGGTGCGCAGGCCGAGCGTTGCATAACCCTCAACTTCTGCTGCGTTGATCTCGATGATGTCCGAACGGCTGTCGCTCGAATAGATCACCTGACCTTGCACGTGCGCCGTCCAGGTGTTTTCAAGCTGCCACTCGTAACGCGCACGAGCGTTCAGCTGCAGGTTCGGCGCATAAGCCAGCTCTTCGCCCACGACCACATCATTGGTCGGCACGAGCACTTCGGTGATCTCGCTGTCGAGGATCGAGAAGGCGCTGGAAACCGTAAGGCCCGGCACATCTGCAGGCGCCCAGGTCACATCACCTTCAAGGCCGAGAATTTCGGCGTTCGCCGCATTATCGGAGAAGAAGAGGTTGACGATGGACGGGTCGAAAATGGTCGTCTGCAGATCTTCGATCTCGACGAAGAAGGCGCTGCCGTTGAAGCGAACCTGGTCTTCGAACAGGTCGAGTTTCCAGCCGAGCTCGTAATTGGTCAGCTCGTCAGAATCGATGGCGAACGGCACGGTGTAGCCATTCGGCCCCGGCGCGCCGCCCGGACGGTTCAGCAGACCCGGACGGAAGCCTTCCGAATAGGTTGCGTAGAACAGCATGCCAGCCGCAGGCGTCCAGGTGCCGGTCAGCTTGAAGATCGAGCCTTCGCTTGCAGCAACGTCAGGCGCACGCGCCGCGTTGAAGATCTGCTGGGCCTGAGCCTGGCTGAGCGCCGGATCGATCGCCAGAATATCGGCGATGGACTGGGTGTCGTTATAGGTGATGTGGCGGCTGGTGTCGCAGGTGCCGCGGAAGGTGTACTGGCCATCACCATTATACAGGTCGGAGATGTCGGTGCCGAACGCGTTGGCGTCGGTCCCGCCAGAGTTACAGAACGACGCGTTCGCACTGCCGGCCAGATCCACTTCGATGTCGTAATAGCGAGCGCCCGCCGTCACGGCGAACACGCCCGGAACCAGGTCATAGCTGACCTCGCCGAACAGACCCAGCTGCTCGTCGGTGCGCTTGACGTCGTTGCGGAAGATCACAGGCTCCGGGAAAGGACCGTCATCAGACGTGAACCCGGTCTGGAACGGGAAGTTAGGAGCGAACGGACCGAACGGATCAGCGTCAACGCTGCCGAAATAAGTGAAGTCGTTGCGCTCTTCAACTTCCGTACTGGAGTAGAAGCCGCCCGCCGTCACGCGCCAGCGCTGGTCTTGCGGCGTGTTGAAGCGCAGCTCATGGCTTTCCACTGTGGTGTTGGTGGTGGAACCCACAACCGATTCCGGGCTGTAGCAAGTGCCCGACGGCGCAGCCGCGCCGGGATAGGTCACAGAGCCTTCACAGGTGTAGTATGGGAAGTACTGACCCACGAACATGTATTCGGTGTAGTCGATGACCTGCTCGGAATCACGATCCGTGAACGCGCCGGTATAGACCACGTCCAGCATCGCCAGGCGGCCTTCGAGCGTCCAGGACGCGTTGACGAAATCATCTTCCAGGAATTCGTCGTTATAGCGCTGGACGTCGTAGTCCTCGAGCTCGGGATCCTGGAAGAAGACGCCGTCGGTGTCGAGCTGCTGGCTCATGGCCGACACGGTCAGACGCCAGTCAGGATTGAACTCGTAGCGACCCGAAATCCGGAAGCCCGAATAGGTCGTGTCGTTGAAATCATCTTCAACGAGCGCAGAATTGTCCGCGTCGATGAAGGTGACGGCGGACAGATCCGCGCCAGCCTGGAAGCCGCCGCGATTGGCGTTCACGGGAACGCCGTTGGAGCGAACGGTGCCGGACGGACGGAAGCGTGCGGATTCCGAGGTGTTCACGGTGCCGGCGACGTTGTCGATATAGCCGCCCTGCTGGTCCCAGAAGCCCACCATGCGGAGCGCGAAATTGTCGCCCACCGGCAGGTTGACCATGACATCGGTGGAGTAGCTCTCTTCACCGCCCTCGGTGAAAGACAGACCGAAATTGGCGGCGGCCTCATAAACACCCAGCAGAGGCTTGTTGGTGATCATGCGGACGGTGCCGGCCTGTGAGGAGGCGCCGAACAACGTGCCTTGCGGACCCGGCAGCACTTCCACGCGCTCAAGGTCCACAGCGTAAACATCCAGGTTACGACCTGGCTGCGCCAGCGGCTGTTCGTCCAGATAGAACGCCACGTTCGGCGCGAGGCCGGCGACGCCGGCCGTCGTCAGGTTCGGAGTCGTCGAGGCGATGCCACGAATGTAAATCGTGTTCTGACCCGGACCGCTGCCGCCAGCGGTGACGCCGGGCAACTGGACCAGATAATCGGCAAAGACATCCACATCGAGTTCGGCCAGATCATCAGCGCCGATCGCGGAGACGGCGACAGGGATGCTCTGGGAATCCTGTTCGGTCTTGGTGGCGGTGACGACAATGCGATCCACCTGCGCGCTGGCCATGCCGCCCATGGCGACGCCCATGGCTGCGGACAACATGGTGCTCGCGAGAACTCGTTTTTTGAGACTCATCTTTTAGCGCTCTCCAATTGATTATGATTATGCCGATCTAGAGAAACCATCGCGCGCTGACCAGAATTACTTTCAACCGTAAGCATCCCGCTTCTTGCAAGGTTGTTCACACATCCAATTTCAAGTCTTTTTTGGTAAGCTTAATCAGGTAGTTGATTAGAAAGTTGCCAAATCGCAACACAACTTTACAGTTCCCATCGCTCGACGATCCGCAAACGCTCTGGCAGTGATCGCTTCCAATTGAAAGCTTCTGGATGCAGCATGCTCGAGCCCGCCGGAGAGTTGCAGCATGCTCCATTTCTGCTCCACCCTTCTGACCGCCACGATACTGATCACCACAGGCGTGCTGGCAGGTTGCGCTTCAACGCAGCCTGCACGGGCGGGGGCAGGACAAGGCGGGTCTTTTCCTGACAGCGTGAACGCCTTCGGAGACGGCTATCCTGTCGCTGGCGCGCCATGCCGCCGCTTGGGCGAGGCTCGCGCGACGGCCGCCTATCTCGATCACATGCGAACGCTCGCGGGATGTCTGACTCGATCAGACGCCGATGCTCTGGGCGGCCAGATCGTAGGACATATTGACGGCGTATGGATGATCTCGATCCCGAGCGAGCGCCTATCCCCCTGACGCAGCTGACGCCCCGACGCTGAAAACGGCTATGCGCCGGATCAAAAACAACGCTAGCCTCTCCGCGGCGAAGGGGGCATGCGGCCATGATTAAAACCTCTGTGCTCTATGGCGCAGGCGATGTGGCGTTCTTGATATTCTGGCAGGGCGCAGCGCTCTTTCTGCTATATTTCTATACTGACATTATCGGCTTGCCGCCTTTGCTCGCAGGCGGCCTCATCTTGCTGGGCCTCATTTGGGACGGCGTCACCGATCCGGTCTTCGCAGCCCTGGCGGATCGCAAGATGGCGCAGGGCTTCGGCTATCTCAAAATGATCAGCCTCGTCGCACCTTTCATCGGGATCAGCTACGTCCTGTTGTTCACAAGCATTGATGGACCGCTCTGGCTCAAAGCGGTCTGGGCCTTGCTCACCCATTTGCTGTTCCGCACCGCCTTCGGCCTCGCCAGCATGCCCTATAATGCGTTGCCGACCCGGTTGAGCCTGCAATCGTCCCAACGTGACGCTCTGACGGCGGCGCGTGTTGTGGGCGCCGGGCTGGGCGGCTTGAGCGTGGCCATAGCAACCCCCTTGATTGTCATCAGGTTTGGCGACGGCGCGGCGGCATACACGCTGGCGGCCGCTGTGTTCGGCTTGCTCGCGACAGGGGCGCTGCTGCTGACGGGGCGCGGGCTGACGGATCCTGGAATTGCGCCCCTTTGTCGCCAGGCGGACAGGCCCATCCATCTGGCGCTTCAGGGACTTGTCCGGTCTGTAAAGGCGAACCGCCCCTTCCAGCAGCTGCTGGGTGTGATGGTGACGGCGATGCTTGGGTTTGGCGCGTTCACGGCGTCGCTTGTGTATTTCGTCAACGCGTCGCCGATGATGACCGATTTCATCCCGCTCGCCCTCGCCGCCCCGACGCTCGCGACCATTCTCGCCGCCCCCGTCTGGCCCCTTATGGCCCGGCTCAGATCCAAACGGGACGCGCTGGTCATTGGCGCGCTTGTCGCAGCGATCGCCTTGACGTCTCTCATGGCGGCGAGTTCAGCCTGGATGGTTCTGGCGGGTTTAATTGTGGCGGGCGCGGGTCTCGCCGCAATTCCGGTGATGTTGTGGTCCATGATGGCGGATACGGTGGACCATGGTCATTCCCTGACCGGAGAGCGCATTGAAGCTCGCGCCTTCGGACTGATGACGCTGGTGCAGAAAATCGCCAGCGGGCTCGCAGTCATCATCGTAGCGGCGGGTTTCACGCTGTTTCAGGCCGCAGCCTCGCAGGCTGAAGACCCGGCGATCATATCACGTATGTTCATCAGCCTGTTTCCAGCGGCTTGCCTGGCCCTGACCGCCTGGATCGCCTCAGGCTACACGCTTGACGACGCCGCCCACGCCGCCGCAGTGGAAAACCTGCAAAAGTAGACGCTGACCCGCCCGTTAGGGCGATTGCACGACGCCCTCAGCTTGGACACACTCCAGTCAGCGCCTGGCGGACAACAGCGGACGCGCGAAGGAACACCATGTCAGACAGCAGCCAAGCCGCAGACTCCCCGAAACTGCATCTGGCTCAGGCGCGGCTGCTCGTCGAACGCAACACCTCGTCATGTCTGATTGTTGAATCGGTCATCGTCTACCTTGCGGTGCTGATGATGTTGGCGGGGGATTTTCTCTACAGCGCGCTGTGGTTCGCCAGCACATCCATTATGGTCAGCATCGTCTGGCTGCACTCCCATCTGACGACGCGAAACGGGCTCACAGACGCGAACGCCCGGGCTTACCTGAATCGCCACACGCTAATCGCCGCTGCGACAGGCCTGACCTGGTCTGCGCTGGCCATAGGATATCTCGACCAGGACTCGCTGCTGCGCCTGTTCATCACCTTGAACATCGTGTGCTCCATTACGCTGGGCGGCATGGCTCCCAGCGCAGAGTACCGCCCTGCTTTCGTCAGCCTCTCGACGGCGATGATGGTCCCGTTTTCTCTCTATTGGCTTGTTGCGCTGGACGGACCTGTCAGAGGGATCGGAATTGGCCTTCTGTTCTTTTACGGATTTGGCCTGCTCGTCAGCGCCCGGGCTGAAATCCAGACCCGAGAGACCCTGGCGGCGGAGCGTCAACGCAAGCTCAGCGCACGCTTGCAGGCCAAGACCGAGGAATTGGAGAAGGCCAATTTCGCCAAATCGCGCCTGCTCGCGGCGACCAGCCATGACATGTCCCAACCCCTGCAAGCGCAAGGGTTTCTGATGACCGCGCTCCGGGCCTATCTCGACAAGCCCGAGCAGCATGACATGCTGAACCGGATCGAGGCGGCCTGGCGCAGCCAGAAGGAATTGCTGGATGCAGTTCTGGAAGGCGCCCGCCTGGAAGGCGGTGCCGTGCGCGCACAGAAGCACTCCGTCGCCCTCACCCCTCTGCTTGATGATATCTGCTCGGTGTTTGAAAACGAAGCCGCGCAGCGCGGCGTCAGCTTGCGACGTTGCGGCTCAGACATGGCCGCCTATACAGACCCTGCGCTGCTGGCGCGGGTGGTGCGCAATCTGACCGCCAACGCCGTCAAGTTCACACCGACCGGCGGTCGCGTTGAGATCTGGGCGCGCGAGAGCGGGGGCGAGGTGATCGTCGAGGTCATCGACAGCGGCCCCGGCGTCTCGGAGGCGGATCATGCGCGCATTTTTGACGCCTATGTCCAACTTGATTCCGAAGGCGGCGACGGTTTGGGATTGGGCCTGTCGATCGTGGAAAGTCTCGCAGCCGCGCTAGAGGCGCCGTTGCATTTCATCAGCGCACCCGGCGCCGGGACCCGTGCAGGCCTGACGCTGCCGTCCACGCATCCAGACACCGTGCAGGGCGTCGAGCCCGCGGCAAGCGTGTCGCCTGTCGCTCTCGGCGGTTCCCCGCTTGTACTGGTGATCGAGGATGACGTCGCCGTGCGCGACGGCCTGTCCCATCTGCTGACCGAATGGGGCTGCCGCGTCATCGCAGCGCAGAGCGCCGAGCAAGCCTTGACCTTTATCGCCCTGCTGGCGGCGACGCCGGACTTCGCGGTCATCGACAAGCGACTTGGCGACGGCGCCGATGGCGTCACGGCCCTGGGTCAGGTGCGCGAGGCGGTTGGACAGAGCTTTCCGGCCGTGCTGCTGACAGGCGATTTGACGGGGTTTGACGCTGCCGGAACCGAGGCGGACTTAAGCGTCCTGGCCAAACCGGCTGATCCTGACCAGTTGCGTGCGCTGATCGCCAGCGCGACCGCGCAAGCCCACCAGATTCGCGTCTAGATCAGGCCGAGCTGCTGAGCCTTGCGGACTGCGCCCGTACGGGTATTGGCGCCCAGGGTTTCGTACAGGGCGCGCAAATGAGACTTCACCGTGTTCTCGCTGATGCCCAGCGTTTCAGAGATATCGCGGTTCGTCGCGCCCTGACCGATCAGGGCCAGAACCTGTTGCTGGCGCGCCGCCAGCACCGGGGCCTGGAAATCCGAGGCAAGACCCTCCGCGTCTTCCGAGGCTTCTAGGTCAAACAGCGTCCCGCCCGCCAGCAAGGTCTCGATGGCGTCCAGAAGATCATCCTGTCCGGCGCTCTTGTGCAGAAACCCGTTCGCGCCGAGCGCCCGCATTTCCGCCAGCGGCGGCGCATCCGCCATGCCCGACAGCATCAGGACAGGCGCCTTGGAGCCCTGCTGGCGCAAGGCTGACAGCAGCGCCAATCCGTTCATCTGCTTCATCACCAGATCCAGAATGAACAGATCGGGCGACAGGCCGTTCGTCAAAGCCTTCAGAAACACCTCTGGCGCGTCATACACGTGAATGTCGTAAGGCCGCGCTGATGCATCATTCAGCGCGACGAAGCCGTCTGCGAACATCCGATGATCGTCGATAATGACGAGCCTGGCGGGTCTTTGAGCCATTATGTGCGGCGTCCAGGCGCGCCTGGATCCTCCTTATGAAGATGAGTGGACCATAGGTGGCGCAGGCCCCGTGTCAACGCGGTCATTTGGGGCCCACTCACCCGAAAGGGTGAGGCGAAACGGACACATAGGCAGAAGTAAAGAACACGTTAACCATCTGATGCGCCTTACAAACCGCTCACTCACCCGAACGGGCGATTGCGCGGCTCCGCCCCCTGATCATTGTCGCCTGCATATCGAAACAGGCGTTGATCCGCAGGACCTTGACCGGGCCTGCGGACGGCGTGCGGTCCGCCCGTCCATCGTGCGCCGCCGCCAGCCATTGGGGGGAGGGCGTCATGCTTTCTAGACTACATCGCACAATCGCCACAGGCGCTATCGCCAGCTTGATCGCGCTGACCGGTACAGCCGCCAGTCTGGCGCAGCAGGTCTTTTCCGTGACGCTGCGAACCGACGGATCATGCACGGCCTCGAACCCAACCATATTCGACGTCAGAGCCTATATTCCGACCTCCACCACCAACGACACAGGCGATGGTCGCGATCTCTGGCACTATTACCTGCTGGACCACAATAAGACGGTGCTGGGACGCAACAGCATCGCGATCACCATTCCTTATGCGAACCCGAACGCAATCCGCTCTGTGGCGACCAACGCCGACCCGGCCGTCGGTCTATTCACGGTCATGTTGCGTAACGAAGATGCTGGCTTTGATCTGAATGTGGGCGACACCGCCGACACCACCGCCTCGCTGGTGCGCGCCTTGTATCAATTTAACGCCTCTCTTTACGACTCTGATTGCCCGGGCTTGCCCGACACCACCGCCCCGAGACCCACCTCCATCGTCCGGCAGACGCCTGCAGCCGAAGCGACCAACGCGGACTCCCTGACCTGGCGGGTCAGCTTTGACGAAGCCATGCAGAATGTGGACGCTGCCGACTTCGCCGTGACCGGCACGACGGCGTCTTTGTCGGTGAACGCGGTGTCCACCTCTGTCTATGACGTCACGGCTTCGGGCGGGAATCTGGCTGATCTGAGCGATTCCGCCTCTCACACCACGGTTTCCCTGGGCTTTTCAGCCGGCCGGGATCTGACCGACCTGGCGAGCAACGCCCTGTCGAGCACGACGCCCAGCGGCGCGCACGAGCACTATAACGTGAACAATCTGGCGCCCGTATTGGCCGGCATCACGCGCGCAGCCCCGTCCCAAGAACTCACGAATTCGGACGCCCTGATCTGGGAATTCGAGTTCTCACAGATCCCTGACTCGATGAGTCTGACGGCGGCGGACTTCACGCTGACCGGAACCACGGCCAGCCTCGTCGTCAACCGGTATCCAGATGGATTCAATGTCACCGCCACCGGCGGAGATCTGGCAAACCTGAACGGCACAGTCTCCATCAGCCTCAAGAATGGCTTCGTGACCGAGTACGGCAACGCCATGGCGACAGGCGCGCCGTCCGGGACCAATGACAACAGCTTTGTCGTCGACAACGCCGCCCCGACGGTCACCAGCATCGACCTGTACTCGGGCACGACCACTCCCACCGGAGCCGATGTCGTCTCCTGGCTGGTCACCTTCAACGAGGCGATGAACCCGAGCTCCATCACCAGCGCCGATTTTCAAGTGTCCGGCACCACGGCCACTCCCACTGTCAGCCACGTCACGGATTCCACTTATGAAATATCGCTTGCCAATGGCGATATCGCTACGATGAACGGTTCGGTCGCGCTGAGCTTCGCCCCTGGAGCGGCCATGAGCGACACAGTGGGCAATGCGCTCGTCAGCACGACCGTCAACGGGACGAACAACAACACCATCCAGATGGTCAATGATAGCGCCGCGCCGACCGTCACCTCCATCGTGCGCTCCACCCCGGCCACCGAAAACACCAACGCGGATTCTCTGACATGGCGTGTGAGCTTTAGCGAATTGGTTCGGAATGTCTCGGCAGACGATTTCACGGTTAGCGGCACGACCGCCACAGTGACGACAGTCGACACGACAAGCTCACCAGGAGCGTTTGCGTCTCCGGCGTCTGCGTCGCCCAGCGGCTCCCCTTCAAGCGCTTCCTTTCTTGTCACCGCATCGGGCGGCGATCTGGCTTCTGTCGCAGACAGCACGGTATCGCTCGGCCTCTCCAGCTCCCATAACATCACAGACGACGCGTCCAACTCCCTGACCGTGACCACACCCAGCGGCGCGAACGAGAGCTATAATGTCCGCAATGCGGCGCCGGTTCTGGCCAGCATCACGCAAAACACGCCCACGGCGTTGGTGACCAATGCCGACAGCCTGACCTGGGATTTCAATTTTTCCGAGATTTCCGACTCGATGAGCCTGGCGCCGTCGGACTTCACGCTGACGGGAACGACTGCAACACTCAGCGTCACGCGGTATTCCATCGGATTTTACGTCACGGCCTCGGGCGGCGATCTGGCGGACCTGGATGGCATGGTCCGGGTCGTGCTCAATAACGGCATTGTTGATGACTACGGCAACGCCATGGCCACGGCCGTCCCGACGGGAACCTACGGTAACAGCTATTTTCTCGACAACACAGCTCCGACGATCGCCAGCGTTGACCTGGATCCCGGAACAGTCTCGCCCACGGACGCCGACACGGTCTCCTGGCGTGTGACGTTCAGCGAAGAACTGCCTCAAAACCAGCTCACAGCAGCAGATCTTGTGATCACTGGAACGACCGCCACCCCGACCATCACCCATACCCTCAGCAAGCCGGATTATTATCTGGTCACCCTCGCCAATGGTGATCTGGCGAACCTGAACGGGTCGGTTTCTCTAGCCATCGCGCCTGGCAACTCCATCACCGACTCTGCCGGGAACGCTCTTACGGGCACCCGCGCCACGGGTGTGAACAACAACACCATCGTGATGACAAATGACGCTGAAGCGCCAAGCGTGACCCTTTCAAGCAGCGCGAGCCGCGCTGTGACCGGCGCCTTCTCTGTCACCATCCAGTTCAGCGAGGCCGTCAACGGTTTCAGCGCAGACGGTCTGTCTGTGAGCAATGGCGTTGTCTCGAGTTTCAATGCGGTCAGCCCCGCTCAGTACACCGCAGAGATCAAGCCGAGCGCGGATGGTCCCGTGACGGTAGAGGTCAGGGCGAATGCGACGTCGGATGTGGGCGGCAATGGCAACACTGCTTCAAATAGCCTCTCTGTGATGGCGGACACCGCCGCGCCGACGGCCAGCCTGTCCGCCTCTATCGGAGACATCGCGTCCGGCCCTTTTGATCTGACGATCACCTTTTCCGAGCCTGTCAGCGGATTTGCGCTTGATGATCTTGCGGTTATCGGCGCGGTCGCCAGCGATCTGACTGGATCTGGCGCAACATATTCCGCCACGGTGACGCCTGATGGCGCAGACACCGTGACCGTAAGTCTGGCCGCAGGCGCGGCGATGGACGCGGCGGGCAACGGCTCTCTGGCGACTGAGGACTTCTCCGTCAAAGTGGACGCTGACGCGCCTTCGCCCGTGCTGAGCGGTCCCGGCGAGACCGTCGAAGGCGCCTTCGCGCTGTCCATCGAGTTTGGCGAACCCGTCACCGGCTTCGCGCTGGAGTCTCTGTCGTTCACCAATGCGGACGCGACTGACCTCGTTTCACTGGGCGAGGGTCGTTACAGCGTGACCGTCACGCCTCGCACCGTCGGCTCAATCGAGATCACTCTGGCTGCTGGCGCCGCCAAAGACGCCGCGGGAAATGGCAGTCTCGGCGCCGTCCTAAGTGTGGAAGTTGTGGCGCCCCCCACAGAAGTGGTCGTGGAAGTCACAGCCGAGACAGCGGACCCCACGACGGTTTCCGCGGGCGCCAAAGTGACCAATCCAGGCTCTCAAGCCATTCCGTTCCGCGCCTTCGCTGATGTGGACTGGCTGATCGTCACGCCTGATAGCGGCGTCGTGCCGCCGCTGGGCGATATCGATTTCACGGTGGAAGTCACCGATGCGGTCAATGACCTGCCGCCGGGCGATTACACCGGCACGGTGACGGTTGTGCGCGAAAGCGCCTCGGGGACCTCCAGCGCCAGTGCGCCGTCTGCCTCAATCCAGGAAACGATCATCATCGAGATTCCCATCTCCCTGTCGCTTGAACCGCGTTACGGTTCGTTGACTTTGGTCGCCAGCACGGCGTCTGGTCTGTCCGGCGACGCCAGCTTCACCTATGCCAGCGACATCGCGGATTTTGACGGTCTGACCCTGACCCCGCGCACCGGCTCGGCGCAGGCTGAGATCTCCGAGCTGATGTCGGGGACCTACACGCTCACCCAAAGCATCCCGCAAGGCTGGCGTGTGAACGCCATCAGTTGTGCGGGTGATCTTGATGGCGGCTCCAGCTTTGACGCCGAACAGGGCGTGGCGGTGATCGATCTTGATCCCGACGAAGCGCTGGTGTGCACATTTGAAAACGCGCGCGATGAAGATCTGGTGCGTCTGGCCACCCAACGCGCCATCCGCAACTTCATGCTGCGTCGTGCTGACCGCCTGATTGACGCCGCACCTGACCTGTCACACCGGTTTGAAGCGCGGGAAACCACGCAGCGCGGCGCCTTCGCCGCTCAAGTGGAAGGCTCCGGCCGCTATCAGATGAGCCTCGCCGGCTCATTGGCGGGCGCCCGCAACGCCGCAGCGCAGACGCCGTCCGGCATGAACGGCCCCGGCAATCCGGAACGCCCTGTGCTTGAAAACTGGGATGTCTGGTTCGCCGCAGAATTGTCCGGCGTATCCGACAACCGGGCGGGCGAACGGGCGAGCAGTGATTTCGGCGTCGCTCAGCTGGGGGCTGACTATCAGCTCTCTGACGACCTGATCGTCGGCGCTCTTCTGCAGTATGACTGGATGGATGAGCGTGCGGGCGAAATCTTCGCCGAGGCGGGCGCCCTTCGCGGCGCGCGCACAGAAGGTCAGGGCTGGATGGTCGGCCCTTACACCGTCTGGCGCATGACCCAATCTCTGACGCTCGACGCGATGGCGCTGTACGGCCAGTCCGACAACACCGTCGATCCGCTCGGCTTTTATCAGGACGATTTCGAAACCGACCGGTTGATGGTCCGCGCCAATCTCAGCGGCGAGGTCGCCAAAGGCCCATGGCGTCTGCGTCCCCAGGCCGGGATCACGCACTTTGAAGAGCGCCAGAAAGGCTATGTGGACTCCCTGGGCTTTGACATTCCCGAGCAGAGCGTCGCCCTGGGCCGGTTCCGGGCCGGACCTGAAATCGCATGGCGCCGTGAAACCTCTGACGGCGGCTGGCTTGAAGTGAATACGAGCGTAGCTGCGGTCTGGGATTATCGCGCAGCCGAGCTGATCAACGAACAAGGCGGCTTCAATGGCGGCGATGCGCTTCGGGCCGACGCTCGGATCGGTGTCGCAGCGCAGACAGGCTGGGGCGCAAGAGTGCAACTTGAAACCGGGCTGTCAGGTCTGGGCGTGGGGGACTTTGAAGCCCGAAGCACGCGGATCGAGATCCGCATCCCCTTCGGCGCACGCTCTGCCGGCGGCGGCGGGAGCCTGAACCGGTTCGCCAGCGAAGGGCCGCCCGCGTTCAACCAGGCCTGTCTGAACGCCCACTCCGGGTTTGAGCAGGCTGTTCGGGGGCAAGCAGGTTGTCTGTGACATCTGCATCCACCCGCCCAGAGGCTGCAGAGCTCTAAGGGCCCGAGCAGGCGGGCGCCTTGATCAAGGCGCCCGCCTTAACCCTGATCGAGGAATGAATTGACGCCGCCCCACGGTCTCAGGCACACGCGAAAGTCTGAGATATGGGAGCTGGCCAATGACCAACGCGCCGCAAATGGAAGAACGCAGCCTTTTGGGCGCTGTTATTCAGCTCTGGGCGCTCTTGCTTGGGATCGCGCTGCTGCTCGCCGGCAACGGCTTGCAAGGCACGCTTCTGGGCGTGGTGGCCGAAGACTCCGGCTTTTCCGCCACACTGACAGGCCTGGTGATGACCAGCTATTTCGCTGGGTTTTTCGCCGGGTCCGCCAGCGCCGAACGCCTGATCGCCAAGGTCGGCCATGTGCGCACCTTCGCCGCCCTGGCCTCGATCGGCTCCATCGCGATCCTGGTGCATGGGCTGCTGATTGATCCCATCGTCTGGTCCGGCATGCGCTTTCTGACCGGTTTCAGCTTTGCAGGCCTGTATGTGGTGGCCGAAAGCTGGCTGAACCGTGAAAGCTCCAACACCTATCGCGGGGCGTTGCTGGCGATCTACATGATCATCACCCATGGCAGCCTCGCCATCGGGCAAGGGCTGCTGAACACCGCGCCGACAGCCAGCCTGACGCTCTACGTCCTCTCCTCCATCATCATTTCAGGCGCGCTGGTGCCCATTCTGCTCAGCTCGGCCCCGCAACCGCACTACATTCTGGAGGTCGAGCGCCTGACCCTGCGCAAGCTGTTCGCGATTTCTCCGCTCGGACTGACAGGCAGTTTTTGCGCCGGCGTCGCCAACGGCATCATTCTGGGCATGGGTGCGGTCTATGCGCGCCGCATCGGGCTGGAGGTGAGCGGGGTGTCTGTGTTCATCGCCGCGACCCTGGTAGGCGGCGCCGCCCTGCAATGGCCTATCGGGCGTTTGTCAGACGCCATCGACCGCCGGGTGATCATCGGCGCTGTCGCTTCCGCAGCCGCCGTCGCTGCGGCGCTGCTGCCCATGGCGGCGGACATGGGCCTGATCGCCCTGACCGTGACCGGGTTCTTCGCCGGCGGGCTGACCATGACGCTCTATCCGCTATCCATGGCGCACACTCATGACTGGCTTGAACCCGACCAGATGACGGCGGCGTCAAGCGCGCTGGTCATGGTGTACGGCGCCGGCGCGGTGATGGGACCCATCGGCACAGGCGTTCTGATGGGCCTGATCGGTCCTAGCGGCTTCGCCTATTACCTGATCGGCTTGTGCCTGCTGCTCTCCGCCATCGCGGTTTACCGGATCACGCGCCGCGAGGCGCCCGACAGCACCGAGGATTACCTGCTCGCGCCCGCCGCCATGGTCGGCGGCGAGTACTGGGCGGAAACCGCCGTGGAGGAAGCCGCAGACGCCGAGAGCGATCCTGCCTGACGCGCAATAAGCCTGGAGATGTGATCCGGTCGGCGCCGGCTTGCGTAGACCGGGGCATGTTCAAACGCTTGATGGTCTGTCTCGCGGCGACATGTGTCGCCTCCGCCTGTTCGCAGGATCCGTCTTCCGAACCCAGTCAACCGGGCGCGGGAGAGGCGCGCAGGGGTGTCGGCGTGATCGCCCAAGAGGTGATCCTGGAGCGTGAAGCCGAGCGCATCGAAGTGCTGGGCACCGCGCGAGCCCGCGCAAACGCCACGATCTATCCTGAAACCGCCGGACAGGTGGAGGCGGTCGCTTTCTCCGCTGGCGAATGGGTGGAGGGCGGCGCGCCGCTTGTCCGTCTGGAAGCCGATCAGGAACGCCTGGAAGTGCGTCTGTCCGAAGTCGCCGTTAGGGAGGCCGAGCAGTTGCTGGCCCGCTATCGGCGCATCGAAAACACCGGCGCCGTGTCCGACAGCCAGATCGACGAGGCGGAAACCGCGCTGGATGCGGCGCGCATCGAGCTCGAGCAGGCGCGCATCGCCCTGGCTCGCCGCACGGTCTATGCGCCGTTCTCAGGCTATCTGGGCCTGACGGATATTGACGCCGGCGCCCGCATCACGCCCAGCACCGCCATCACCGAGCTGGATGACCGATCGGTCCTGTACGTGGATTTTGACCCGTCAGAGCAGGTCTTCAGCCGCATCTCCGTCGGCGACCGCGTGCAGGCCACGCCCTTCGCCGGCCCCGAACAAACCTATTCCGCCCGCATCATCAATGTGGACAGCCGGATCGATCCGACCTCGCGCACCTTCACCGTCCGCGCCGAGATCGATAACCAGGCCGACGCCCTGCGTCCGGGCATGAGCTTCCGCGTCGGCTTCGAACTGCTTTCCAACACGCGCCCTGTAGTACCTGAAGCCGCGATCAGCTGGGGCAGCGACGGCGCTTATGTCTGGCTGGTCCGCGACGGGCGCGCTGAACGCGAAGCCGTTACGCTGGTCCAGCGCCGGCAGGGCCGTGTTCTGGTCAGCGGCGACCTTTCAGCCGGAGAACTGGTCGTTGCCGAAGGCGTCCAGCGCATGCGCGAAGGCGCGGCCGTTGACCTTCTCGAGATTCGCCGCCGCTCTGACACCGACACGCGCGCCACGGCCGGCGCAACGTCTGTGAGCGATAGCGGGCTGGCGCAATGAAAACGCCCGGATCCGATCTTCCCGCCCTCGCCGTCAAGCGCCCCATTCTGGCGGTGGTGCTCAACCTGATGATCGTGATCGCCGGTCTCGCCGCGCTGCTGGGCGTCGAAGTGCGTGAGCTGCCCGATGTGGACCGGCCCATCGTCACAATCACCGCCGCTTTTCCCGGCGCCGCGCCCGAAACGGTCGACGCGGAAGTCACCAGCGTTCTTGAAGGCGCCGCAGCGCGGGTCTCTGGCGTCCGTGAAATCCGGTCCTCCAGCGAGGAAAACTCCACCCGCATCCGCGTGGAGTTCAATGCTGGCGTGGATCTGGACGCCGCTGCGTCCGACATCCGCGAAGCTGTCAGCCAGGTCAGCCGCCGTCTGCCCGACCGGGTCGAGCAGGTCACGGTCGTCAAGGCCGACAATGACGCTGAATCCATTCTCAGCCTGGCCGTGCTCAGCGATGTGTATGACGAGCAGGAACTGACGCGCCTGGTCGAAAACGATATCGTTCCGGAGATCACCGCCGTGGACGGCGTGGCCGCCGTCAATCTGTTCGGCACGCGCGAGCGCCAGCTGCGCGTGGTGATCGATCCGATCCGGCTCAGCCGGTTCGGACTGACGGTCGGCGATGTGGCGGACGCGCTGCGCCAGGCGCCGTTTGACGTGCCCGTGGGCAGCTTTCGCTCTGAAGACCAGCAACTGATCGTCCGCGCCGAAGCGACAGCCGCGACCCCTGAACGGGTCAAGGACGTGATCATTGACGGCCAGACCCGCGTCGGCGACGTGGCGGAAGCGTTTTTCGCGCCGGCTGACGCGTCCAGCTTCACCCGCCTCAATGGCCGCAATATCATCGGCATGGGCGTGATCCGCCAGGCGCGGTCCAACACCATCAATATTTCAGACGCCGTGCAGGCGCGGGTCCAGCAGCTGAACGACCGTTTTGAAGACCTTGAGATCCAGGTCACCTCAGACGATGCGCAATTCATCCGCATTTCCGTACAGGAAGTCATGCTGACCCTGGCGCTGACGGTTCTGATCGTGGTCAGCGTCATCTGGGTGTTCCTGGGCAAGTTCCGGGCGACCTTGATCCCCTCCGCCGCCATTCCGGCCGCCCTGATCGGCGCCATCGCCGGGCTCTGGGTCTTCGGGTTCTCGATCAATCTTCTGACGCTGCTGGCGCTGGTCCTCGCCACCGGCCTGATCGTGGATGACGCCATCGTGGTGCTTGAGAACATCCACCGCCTTCAGTCCAAAGGCATGGGACGGCGCGCCGCGGCGGTGATCGGCACGCGCCAGGTCTATTTCCCCGTGGTGGCGACCACGGCGGTACTGGTCGCGGTTTTCGTCCCCATCTCCTTCCTGCCCTCCACCGCCGGGCGCCTGTTCCGCGAATTCGGCTTCCTTCTGGCGCTGGCGGTCATCATCTCTTCCTTCGTGGCGCTGACAGTCGTGCCCGCTTTCGCGGCGCGTCTGAACCTGACCGCCAATGATGACAAGAAAGGCCCGCTCCGCCGGGTCGGCGGGTATCTGGATCGCAGCTATGGCGTCGCGATCCGGGGCGCGCTGAACCATCCCTGGATCACCGTCGGGGTCTGCGTCCTGGCAGGTGTTGGAGCCTGTTTCGCCGCGCTTGCGCTTGATCGCGAGTTGACCCCGGAAGAGGACCGCGGCGTCATCTATGTCTGGGCCGGCGGGCCGGACGGTGTGGGCCTTGATTACATGGACCGTCAGACGGACGCCATTGAAGCCGTCTTGCAGCCCTATGTGGATGACGGAACCATCCAGTCGCTCTTCACAGTCGTGGGCCGCTGGGATCCGAACCGGGTCTTCATCACCGCGCCGCTCGCCCCGTGGGAAGACCGCGACATCAGTCAGCAGGAGCTGGTCGAAGCCCTGCGCGGTCCCTTGTCTGAAATTCCCGGCGTGCGCGCCAGCCCGTTCGGGCGCGGCAGTCTGAATGTGGGCGGCGGCCAGCGCAGCGGCATCGAAGTGGCGCTAACCGGCGGTGATTATCTGGAGATTTTCGAGGCGGCGCGGGCACTGGCGGACGCGATCAACGCCCGGTCCGACATTCTGGAAAACCCCGACATCAGTTATGAGCCGACCCAGCCCCAGCTCTCCATCCAGATCGACCGCCGCCGGGCGGCGGATCTGGGGGTGCCGCTGAGCGAGCTTGCGGTGACCCTGCGCGCCATGGTGGACGGCGATAATCTCGTCGATCTCAACGTGGACGACCAAGCCATCCCGATCATCCTTGAAAGCGAAAGCGGCGCGGTGCGCGACCCCTCCGACCTGCGCAATCTCTATGTTCGGTCGAACACCGGCGACCTGATTCCGCTGTCCGCGCTGACCACCATTGTCGAAGAAGGCGTAGCCGCCGAGCTGGACCGCACCGAACAACGCCGCGCCATCGAGCTTGAGGCCGACATTGTGGGCGGCGCAACGATCGCCGAGGCCGTGGATGAAATGCGACGCCTGGGAGAAGAGACCCTGCCCTCAGATATAGAGATGCTGTTTGAAGGCGAAGCGGAAACGCTCAACCAGGCCACCAGAGAGCTTGCGCTGACCTATGGCTTCGCGCTGGTCATCGTGTTTCTGGTGCTGGCGGCCCAGTTTGAAAGCCTGACAGGCCCGATCGTGATCCTGATCACGGTGCCGTTCGCCCTGGCCGCCGCGGTTTATGCACTCTTCTTCACCGGCACGTCGCTGAACATCTTTTCCCAGATCGGGCTGGTCATGCTGATCGGGCTGATGGCGAAAAACGGCATTCTGGTGGTGGAATTCGCCGACCAGCTGCGCGCCGAAGGCAAGTCGGTGCGCGCCGCGATCGAGGAAGCAGCAACCCTGCGCTTGCGCCCCATCGCCATGACGCTGATCTCGACCGTGCTCGGCGCCCTGCCGTTGATCCTCGCAACCGGCGCCGGGGCTGAGGCGCGCGCGTCCATCGGCTGGACGGTGTTCGGCGGGCTGGGTCTGGCCGCCGCCTTCACCCTGTTCCTGACGCCGGTGGTCTATCTGGGGCTGGCGCGGTTCGGCACGCCGCGGATCGCCGCCGAACAGCGTCTGGCCGAAGAACTCGACACGGCTGAAAAGGCCGGGATCGAGCCGGGGCCTGCGCAATGACCGTGATACAAAAACTGTCCCCCGCCTTGCTGACGCTTCTGCTCGCAAGTTGCGCCGTCGGCCCGGACTATGTGGCCCCGCAAACGGCCGAGCCAGCCCAGTACAGCCGCACGCTTGAACGCGAGGCTGACCGCCCGCTTGAAGACGCCTGGTGGACCGGCTTTTCCGAGCCGGAACTCAACGCGCTTGTCGAAACCGCCCTCACCCGCAATCTCGACATTCGCCAGAGCGCGGAACGTCTGGTCGCCGCCGAGGCGCTCGCCGGGGCCGCGCGATCGGATTTCCTCCCGACGCTGGACGCGGGCGCAGACGCCAGTGTGCGCACATCCGGTCGGGATACAGCCTCCGCCGGCCTGAGTTTCAGCCAGATCGTGGATGTGAACGGCCAGTTGCGCCGCACCGAAGAACGCGCCCGCGCCAACGTGCTGGCCACGCAATTCGAGCTTGCAGACATCCAGCGCCTGACCGCCGCAACGGCGGTGTCTCTTTATGTGGACGCTCGACGCGCCCGGGCGCGATTGACGCTTCTGGACACCTCGCTCGAGCTTCAACAGCGCACGCTGGATATCGTCGAGCGACGCGCCGAGGCCGGCCTGTCCGCCGATCTCGACGTCCGACGGGCCACCGCCGACCTGGCGCGCACCCGCGCCCAGCGCGGCGCCTTGCAATTGCAGGAAGTCCGGGCGCGCAATGCCCTGGCCGTACTCTTGGGCCAAGCCCCCGGCGGCGTGCTGGATGCTTTGAGCGCGCGCACCGACGCCCCCAGTGACGCTCTGGGCCTGTCCTACGAGGCCGCCATACCGGTCGGCGTCCCCGCCGATCTGCTCCGCCAGCGCCCTGACTTGCGCGCCGCCGAGGCGCGATTGGTCGCAGCGACTGCAGACATCGGCGTGCAACAGGCGGACCTCTATCCGGCCTTGCGTCTGCCCGGCGCGGTAACAGCGGACCTGTCAGATGGCCCGGGCGACGCCATCGCCGCTAGCCTGTCTGCGGTTCTGGACGTGCCCCTGTTTGATTTTGGTCGCCGTCAGGCCGAGGTCGACGCCTCGCGCGCCCGCGCGACCGAAGCGGCGCTGGCCTATCAGCAGGCAGTGTTGGGCGCTCTGGAGGAGGTCGAAACCGGTCTGGTCGCCATTGAGAGCGTCGAAGCGAGGCTCACCGATCTGGAAATCGCCGTGACCGAAAGCGAGCGCGCTTATGACCAGCTCAACGCGCTCTATCGCGAAGGCCTGGCGAGCTTCATCGATGTTCTGGACGCCCAGCGCACGCTGATCGGCAGCCGCGAGGCGCTGGTGGACAGCGAAGCGGATCTGGCGGATGCGATCATCGCCCTCAACCTCGCTCTGGCCGCGCCCACCGCCTGACGTCGCTGCTTTCCATGGAAGACCTCACATCGAGGGCGGAGCCGGGTTGCACCGCGGCCCCGCCCTGATTGGATCTAACGCTCTTCGTAGGTCTCGATCTGACGCGCGGCGAAGTTGATCAGATCCCCCATGGCCACATGCATGTCCACAAGGTGCAGGCCCCAGTCCTCCAGCACCTGACCATTGACCACCACATCACCGACCAGCACGTCGGTGCGCGGGTCCTGCGGGTCGGCGTTCACCGTCACGGAGAGGTATTGGGCGCCATCCTGATCAAGGCATTGCGCGGTCAGGAAACCCGGAAGCTTCATGAAGCGCTCGTCTATCATGGCGACGTCTTCATCAGCCTGTTGGCCATAAGCCTCCGACAGATTGCTCAGATAGGCTTCAAGCGGCGTCGCCTCGGTCGATCCCGGCGCCGCCGGGTTGACGCAGGCCACCGCCATGCCGTCCATCCCGCTGCGGCCAAAGCGCGTGTTTGCAGGCGGCGGGACGTCATCGCGGAAGGTCACGTAAGAGAGGACGCATCCGGCTTCGTCGCCGGAGGTGCAGACCGGCATGACGGAAAAGTCCCCGCCCACGGATTCGCCTTCCGGCACCAGAACGTTATAGCCGATCAGATAGGCGCCGATGATCTGGTCCACGGTCGGTCCTGTCTCGATTTCCTGCGCGATCAGGGTTTTGAGCATGCGTGCGCCCTGGCTGTGACCCACCAGGATCACGCCGCGCCCGTCATTGTCATGCGCCATGTAATGCCGCCAGGCCTCGCGCACATCGCCATAGGCTAGCACGCCGGCGGCCATCGTGTCGCCCTCGCCGGCCATGGCGGCGCGCAAAGCGGGAATGGTCACCTGACGATAAAGCGGCGCAAACGGTCGGCAGACTTCGCTGAAGCGGGCGAACTGGGCGGCTACGACCGCATGCTCTTCCGGGCCGGCCTCAAGATCGCTATTGGCGCCGGGATCGAGGGATACGGTCGGATAGACGTAAAAGCAGTCGACAGCCGGTGCGCTCGCAGCTTGGTGGGTCTCGATCGCCACGGATCCGTCGGTGGCGATGATTGCGGCGGTCAGATCAATGGCGCAGGAATCCTCCCGGCCTGGCCGGCACAGCCAGGTCGCGCCGTCATCATAATCAGGCGCGGCGGCGAAGCCCTCTTGCGCCAGGGCGGGACCTGCGGCGCCCAGAGCGGCGAACGCAACAGCGCTCGCCAGCGTTCTCATCACAGGTTGAAGCTTGGCTCTCATACGGGTCCTCCCCAGGACTTTTGTTATTTGAGTATGCATGAGTGTGGTTGATGGCATTGATAATGTCGACCATAAAGAGAGCCATATTGAGCCCTGTGCGCGATTGCGTCATAAGGCTCCCGAAAAAATAGAAAAACTGGTATGGCGAAACGGGGCTTGCCCTGACGCCCTTGAAAGGACCCGCCATGGCGCGCGAAGCCGTCATCGTCTCCACCGCCCGCACGCCTATCGGCAAAGCCCATCGCGGCGCCTTCAACGCTACCGCGCCTGACCGGCTCGCCGCCCACGTGATGAACGCAGCGGTGGACCGGGCCGGGATTGACCCTGACCGGATCGACGATGTGATCTTCGGCGTCGGCAACCAGTACGGACCGCAGTTTTACAATCTGGCGCGAATGAGCGTGTTCACCGCCGGTTTGCCGAAAACCCTCCCTGCGACTTCAATCGACCGCAAATGCGCTTCAGGTCTGACCGCTATCGCGTTCGCTGCGCGCTCAATCATGTCCGGAGACGCCGACGCGATGCTCGCCGGCGGGGTGGAGTCTGTCTCATCCACCCGATTGCCGGGCCTGCCGGACGCCAGCTGGCGCTCGGACAGCGTTCTGGAGGCCGCGCCTGACGCCTATATGGCCATGATCGAGACCGCCGAGATTGTCGCTCAGCGCTATGACATCAGCCGCGAAGCGCAAGACCGCTACGCCGCCGAGAGCCAGCAACGCGCCGCGGCGGCCATCGAAGCGGGGCGTCTGGACGCGGAGATCGTGGCGCTGGAGACTGAAAAGATCGTGCGCGCCAAGGATGGCGGCGAGACCGGGCGTGAAACCGTCCGATTGACCGCCGATGAAGGCGTGCGTCCCGGCACGACCTATGAGGCGCTCTCGGCCCTGAAACCGGTTTGGAGCGGCGGCGAGACCATTGCTGAGGGCGCATATGTCACAGCGGGCAACGCCAGCCAGCTCTCTGACGGCGCCGCGGCGCAAATCCTGATGGATCGCGACACGGCCATGGCCGAAGGCCGCGAGGTGCTGGGCGTGTTTCGCGGGTTTCAGGCCGCCGGCTGCGCACCGGACGAAATGGGAATCGGGCCGGTCTTCGCCATCCCCAAGCTTCTGGACCGCGCAGGACTGACAGTCGGCGATATCGGGCTGTGGGAAATCAACGAAGCGTTCGCCAGTCAGATCGTTTATTGCCGTGACCGGCTGGGAATTGACCCCGAGACGCTTAATGTCAACGGAGGCGCAATCGCCGTCGGGCATCCGTTCGGCATGACAGGATCACGCCTGGTGGGCGCGGCCTTGCTGGAAGGACGTCGGCGCGGCGTGCGATATGTGGTCGTGTCCATGTGTGTGGCTGGCGGCATGGGAGCGGCCGGACTGTTTGAACTGGTCGACCAATAATAGCGGGAGGAGACCTTAATGGATCTCGATTTTACCGAAAAAGACGAAGCCTTCCGCGAGGAAGTGCGCGCATTTCTCAAGGACAAGCTGCCTTCGCGGCTGTCTGACAAGGTGCGCCGGGGTCAGCACCTGACCAAGGCGGACATGGAGGAATGGCACGCCATCCTCAATGATCGCGGCTGGCTGGCCCCGCACTGGCCTGAAGACCGCGGCGGCACCAATTGGAGCGTGGTGCAAAGCTTCATCTTCGAGACCGAAACCGCGCTGGCGCATGCCCCGCGCATCGTGCCGTTCGGCGTCTCCATGCTCGGCCCGGTGTTGAACAAGTTCGGCACCGAAGAGCAGAAAAACCACTGGCTGCCCCGCATTCTGGACGGCACCGATTGGTGGTGTCAGGGCTATTCCGAGCCGGGCGCCGGCTCTGATCTCGCCTCCCTGAAGACCTCCGCCGTGCGCGAAGGCGATTTCTACATCGTCAACGGGCAGAAGACCTGGACCACGCTGGCTCAATACGCGAACAAGATTTTCTGCCTGGTGCGCACCAGCAAGGAAGGCAAGAAGCAAGAGGGCATCTCCTTCCTGCTGATCGACATGGACACGCCCGGCCTGGAAGTGCGCCCGATCAAGCTTCTGGACGGCGACCACGAGGTCAACGAGGTCTGGTTCTCCGATGTGAAGGTTCCGGTCGAGAATCTCGTCGGCGAAGAGAACAAGGGCTGGACCTGCGCGAAATACCTATTGAGCTATGAGCGCACCAATATCGCCGGGGTCGGATCTTCCATGGCCGCGTTCGAGCGACTGAAAGAGGTCGCGCGGACCACACGTCGCGGCGACGCCGCCTTGATCGAAGATCCGCTGTTCGCCGCCCGCATGGCCGAGATCGAGATTGATCTGGAAAACATGCGCACCACAAATCTGCGCGTGCTGGACAGCGTGGGTCGCGGCCAGACGCCGATGGCGGAATCCTCCATGCTGAAAATTCGCGGCACGGAAATCCGTCAGAAAATCACGGCCCTGATGCGCCGCGCCGCTGGC
>NZ_DEMB01000011.1:313678-314146 GCF_002354675.1 Oceanicaulis sp. UBA2681
GTGGCTTCGCAATACTTCAATAATCGCAAACTTTCGATCTTCGGCGGCTCCAATGAGGTGCAGCGCGAGATCATCGGCAAATCGATGATGGGGCTCTAGGACATGGATTTTTCCTTGGGTGACGACCGCCGCATGATGGCGGATTCACTGTCACGGTATTTCTCCGACACGCTGGACTGGGAGGCGCGTCAGGCGGCTGCCCACAGCGAAGACGGCTTCAGCCGCGACATGTGGTCAGGCCTCACGGAACTGGGCGTGCTGGGCATGCTGTTCTCTGAAGAGGCGGGCGGCTATGGCGGCTCTGCGTTTGACGCCGGCGCCGTGTTTTCAGAAGTCGGCAAGGCGCTCGCCACTGGACCGTTCCTGGCGACGTTGATGGCAGGCAAGGTGCTGGAAGCGGCGGGTGAAGCGGACGTTTTGGCGGACGTTATCGCCGGTTCGCGCATCCTCACCTTCGCCGACGAGCCC
>NZ_DEMB01000010.1:0-10030 GCF_002354675.1 Oceanicaulis sp. UBA2681
CATTCTCCGTTACACTGTTAAATGAGACCGACGCCGTCACTCAGAACGACGTTTGCTTCTGCAACCCATTTGTTGTTAAAACAAAAGCGTTGCAGCCCTGATGCGGGGTGGAGCAGCCCGGTAGCTCGTCAGGCTCATAACCTGAAGGTCGTAGGTTCAAATCCTACCCCCGCACCCAAGTTTAAAAAGCCCCGCGCCATTGGCCGGGGCTTTTTCTTGTTTCAGACCAGGCGAGAGACGGACGGGATGCATGTAGTGAACGCCCTAAGAGGTCATGATCCAAGAGGAATTGAGCGTATCTCAAGAATGATCACTTGCGTTCTTGGTCATTTGGGCGCACAGAGGCGGCACGCGAAGCACGCGCCCAGCACGAGGCTGGTTGCGCGGCGACGGATCAGCCGGAGTGAGAGCACTCCCGTGATGAGGTCCGGGCGGGGGCGATATTCGTCCCAGAACGGCGGCTGAACGATCCAGTTGTCTATATTTTTGAACGAAATAGCGCCCGGAGATCGTCCGTGAGCGCTGCTATGAGGTTATCCTTGACCCGATTTACAGATCTAGGTCTGAACGACTCCATTCTCTCGGCGATCGCCGAACAGGGCTATGAAACGCCCACCCCCATTCAGGCGCGCGCCATCCCCCAGGTGCTCGCCGGCCGTGACCTGATCGGCCTGGCGCAAACCGGCACCGGCAAGACCGCCGCCTTCGTGCTGCCGCTGATCCATCAATTGCTGGCTGAGAACAAACAGGCGCCGGGCCGCTCCTGTCGCGCCCTGATTCTGGCGCCGACGCGTGAGCTGGCAGCCCAGATCGAAGAGCAGGTTCGCGCCTATACCGCTCACACGCGCCTGACGAGCGCGGTAATCTTTGGCGGCGTCAAAGCCGGCCCGCAGATCAAGACTCTGGCGCGCGGCGTAGATATCCTGGTGGCGACGCCGGGCCGTCTTCTGGACCATCTGGGCGAACGCAAGGCGCGGCTGGATCTGACCAGTTTCGTGGTGCTGGACGAAGCGGATCAGATGCTCGATCTCGGCTTTATCCCGGCGATCCGCAAGCTGCTGCGTCTGGTGGGCAAAGAGCGTCAGACGCTGATGTTCTCCGCCACCATGGTGCCGGCGATCCGCCAGCTGGCCGACGATTTCCTGTCCAATCCGGAAACCGTGGCGGTGACCCCGCCCTCCAAACCGGTGGAGCGGATCGACCAGAAGGTGCTCTACACCGAAGCGGCGGATAAACCCGAGGCGCTGATTGATCTGATGGCGCCGGAAGCCGGCAAGCGCACGATCATCTTCACGCGCACCAAACATGGTGCGGACCGGGTGGCGAAACGTCTGGTGAAATACGGCCACAAGGCCAACGCCATTCATGGCGACAAGAGCCAGAACCAGCGCACCCGGGCGCTCGACGCCTTCAAATCCGGCGAATCTCCGGTTCTGGTGGCCACTGATATCGCCGCCCGCGGCATTGATGTGGACGGGGTTGATCTGGTGGTCAATTACGAGCTGCCCAATGTGGCCGAGAACTATGTCCACCGCATCGGCCGCACCGCGCGCGCCGGCGCGACCGGCCGGGCCGTCGCTTTGTGCGCGCCGGACGAGCGCGTGATGCTCAAGGATATCGAGAAGACCATGGGCGTCGCCATCGCCGGTCTGAACGACGCGCCGCCAATGCCCAAGGGCGAGGCCGCCAAGTCCAAAAGCCGACGCCGGGGCGGACGCCGCGGTCAGGGCCAGGGACAGGGCGAGGGCGCCCCGTCCGGCCAGAAGCGCGGGGGCGCTTCCGGCAAGCCGCGCCAGGGCGGTGAAGACGCACGCGGCGGCAAACCCCAGCGTAATCGACGGAGCGGCGGGGGCGGTCAACGCCGCGGCCCGAGCGCCACAGCCGCCGAATAAGGCTGCTACAGATCCATAGAGAGCGGGCGCGGTTCATCAAAACCGCGCCCATTTTGCATTTGATTGTCGTTCAGCTCGTCGGATTCTCTTCCGTACAGGCAGGCGGCTCGCCCGGTTCGGGATCGCCGGGCAGGGGGATGTATTCGTTTTCCTCGACCGGCATGCGGAAGGGGGTGTCCTTGAAGCCTTGAGCGATCGAGGCGCGCCAGTCGGCTTTGGCCTGCTCGATGCGCTCTTTGCGGCTGGAGACGAAATTCCATTCCATGAAGCGCTGGCCCAGCGGTTGGCCGCCGAGCAGCATCAGACGGGAGTCTTCTGTCACGCTGACGCTCGCCTGGTTCTGGCCGGGCGTGAAGATCGCCATATGTCCGCCTGAGACGGTCTCGCCGCGGACCTCAACACCCCCTGAGACCACATGCAGCGCCAGTTCTTCATGGCCTTCCGGCAAATCAAACTGTGCGCCCGCTTTCGCCTCGATATGAGCGTAGACAATGGGGGAATAGACTTTCACCGGCGAGGTGCGGCCATAGGCGCTGCCCAGGATCAGACGACAGTGCGCGTCGCCCAGCTCGAAAGCCGGCAGGTCATCCGCGCCATGATGATGAAACTCGGGCTCGATCTCCTGGCAGTCTTCAGGCAGAGCGACCCAGACCTGAATGCCGAACATGAAAAGGCCCTTGGCGCGGGCTTCATCGCCCGTGCGTTCTGAATGGGTGACGCCCTTGCCGGCGGTCATCCAGTTCACATCGCCTGGATAGATGGTCTGGTGCACGCCCAAACAATCGCGATGGTCCATCTCACCGTCAAACAGATAGGTGACGGTCGCCAGGCCGATATGGGGGTGGGGGCGCACATTGATGCCTTCGCCGGGGTTGAACTGCGCCGGGCCCATCTGGTCGTAAAAGACGAAGGGGCCGACATGGCGGCGCTGTGCGACAGGCAGGATGCGCGTGACGCAAAATCCGCCCAAATCCTTGCTCTTGCCTTCCAGAATGCGTTCAAGCGGGCTCATCAGTTGTCCTCTGGGCTGAACGGAGAGGGGGGAGTTAGCGTGCGTCCCGGTCCAGGATGACGTTCATTCGGGTGCTCTGGCGGATGCGATAACCCTTGCTCAGCGCCAGTGCTGCAGCGTCGGGCGTGGTGCGGCCATCGGCCATGTCGGCGCGCTCCAGGATCAGCAAATCCGGCCAGCGTGTCTTGGGGGCCTTGGCGAAGAAATGTGACAGGATGGCGGCTTCACCGCCCTCCACATCCACTTTCATGGCGTGCGCTTTGGTGAGCTTCAGCTCATCCATAAGCGTTAGAAGCGTTGTGACGCGCACAGCTTCGCCTTCCGAGCCGCCAAGACGGGCCTGACCATGATTGCCCGAGATCATGCGCATGACCTCTTCGCCCTCGTAATCCGCCAGTGCGACGCCCGCCATCTCGATCTGGCCGAGCGCATTCTGGCGTGCGTTGAAGCTGAGTCTGCGGCGCATTTCACGTTGGGGCTCGACCGCGATGACGCGTGATTTCTCGCCGCCGGCCAGCGCCGCCACCAGCGCATAAGCGCCGGCGTTCGCGCCGATATCCATGAACGCCTTGCCAGGGCCCATGATGCTGCGCAGCGCTTCGAGTTCGGCCGGGTCAAAGCATTGCGGCGTCATGAACAGACGCTTTTCCGACAGATTGTCGGTGGGGTGCAGCCGCAACTTCAAGCCAAGCGCCTGAACATCCGCCACGCCAGCTTTCATGCCGCTGAGCGCCAGAGGGCGCGCGGCGCCGGCCAGACGCAAGCCGGCGCGTGAGGCCGGCAAGGCGCGTCCGATGGCGAGCCCGATCTTGCTGACAAATCCTGGCGCATACGCGCCATATCCGGGGGCAGGCGGTTCATGAGACACAGGCCCGCCCTGCGCCCGCTTCACTTCAGGTGAGGCGGGCGGAATCGTCAGCATTTCGTCGGTCTCAGGCAAAGCCTGGTCGGAGTTTGATGTCGTCTCGGTCATGCCAAGACTTATAAACGCAATTGGGCGTGACCGCATACCATGAGATCAGGTTTCCAGTTTCGCTCGGCGCCAGTATGGTCACCTCAATTCTGAGGAGGAGAGACATCATGCTGCGCACCTTTGCGGTCGCCGCCCTGCTATCCACAGCAAGCCTGGCGCACGCCCAGACCGAGCCGTTTGATCTGGGGCAGGACAATCGAGAGATCGCCCGGGCTCTGGGACAGGCCGCGCTTGAGAGCGATCTCGCTTATGAGATCACCGAGTCTCTTACGACCGAAGTCGGCCCCCGTCTCGCGGGCACGCCACAGGAAGCGCGGGCGCGCGACTGGGCGGTGGAGATGCTAGAAGAGCTGGCGTTTGAAAACGTCCGCGTCGAGCCGTTCGAGCTTGATCTGTGGACGCGCGGACGCTCGGTTTATGAAGAAGTGGCGATCACCGCGCCGTATCCTCAGGAACTCTATGCGATCTCCCTGGGCGGCGCCGGAGCCACGCCTGAAGGCGGGCTGGAAGCGGAGGTCGTGTTCTTTGACAGCTATGACGCGCTTTTAGCGTCGGATGCGGACGAAGATGCGCTCGAGGGCAAGCTGGTCTTCGTCAATGACCGCATGGTCGCCAGCCGTACCGGCGAGGGCTATGGCTGGGCCAATCGCAAACGCCGCGACGCCTGGGTGCTGGCTGAAGATCGCGGCGCTGTGGGGGTGCTTATTCGTTCTGTAGGAACCAGCTCCAACCGTTTCGCGCACACCGGCATGATGAGCTTTCCTGACGGGCGTCGGCCCGACATTCCGGCTCTGGCCGTTTCTGCGCCGGATGCAGACCAGCTCCAGCGCCTGAATGAGATGGGCGAAACCGTCTCGATCAATATGCGCACCTATGCCGGCTGGCGGGGCGAGGCGATAAGCGGCAACGTCATCGCCGAGATCACCGGTTCTGAAGCACCCGACGAGATCGTCATTATTGGCGCGCATCTTGATAGCTGGGACACCGCCACGGGCGCCCTCGACGATGGCGCGGGCGTCGGCATCGTCACGGCCGCTGCGCGTCTGATCGCGGAAAGTGGTCATCGTCCGCGCCGCACCATTCGTGTGGTGCTGTTCGGCGCCGAGGAAGTGGGACTGGTGGGCGCACGCGCCTACGCCAACGCTCGCATGGAAGACGGCACGGTGGGCGACCACATTATTGGGTCTGAATCAGATTTCGGCGCTCGGGAAGTCTGGCGCCTGCGCTCCAATGTGGGCGAGCACGCCCTGCCGGAGATCGACGCCATTCACCGCGAACTGCAAAGCCTGGGTCTGGTGCGCGGTGATAATTCCGGCGGCGGCGGGCCAGACATGATCCCGCTGCAATATATGGGCGTGCCCATGGTGCGGCTTGAGCAGAACGGCGAGGACTATTTCGAGTTCCACCACACGCCGAATGACACGTTCGACAAGATCGTGCCTGAAGAAATGGCGCAGAACGTCGCCGCCTGGACCATGATGGTCTGGCTGCTGGCCAACAGCGAGACTGATTTCCGGCCGCAGACGCCGCAAGCGGAAGCGAGCGAGTAATTCCGTTCTGGAAGCAATGAGCTTCCAGAAGTCGGGCTACACGCGGGATCCGGGCGTAGGCATATCTCCTGCCATCAGGCGGCGCCGCCGCAACACATGATGGAGGTGATTATGTCTGCGCCCACTATTCTTCAGGTCAATTCCAGCGCCCGTCTCGAAGGCTCGGTCAGCCGCGAACTGTCGCAGCTGCTTTCCCAGGCCCTGGCTGGCGAGTCCGGCACGGTGACGGTTCGCGATCTCGCCGAAACCCCTGTGCCGCAAGTGGACGCAGGCTGGGTCGGCGCCAATTTCACTGATCCTGCTGAACGCACCCAAGCACAGCGCGACATCCTCAAAGGGTCTGACGCGCTCGTGGGTGAGCTGAAAGCAGCGGATCAAATTGTCATCGGCATGCCGATCTACAATTTCTCCATTCCCGCCAGCCTGAAGGCCTGGATCGATCAGATCGCTCGCGCGCGCGAAACCTTCCGGTATTCCGAAGCGGGGCCTGAAGGCTTGCTGACCGGCAAAACGGCCTGGATCGTGGTCGCGTCGGGCGGCGTGCCGCTGGATTCGGGCGTGGATTTCGCGACGCCTTATCTGCGTCAGGTGCTGAATTTCGTCGGCATCACCGATATTCGCGTCATTGACGGCTCGCGCTGGGATTTCCGCGAGGAAACCGATCGCGAGGCGATCCGCGCACTGGCCCGCACGGCTGATATTCAGCCTGCGCAAGCGGCTGAATAAAGACGCTCACCAGGCGCTCACATTTATGTGGTGCGCGTTTGATTGGCGCTGGCGCGGTCTTGGTCTCATCTCTGAAGCCATTCTTTCGAAGAGTTTCAGGAGCCCTCATGACCGCGCCTCGCATTCTGACCCTGTATTCCAGCGGTCGCACCACCCAGTCCGCCAGCCGTGAACTGGCAGACCTGTTGTCCATCACTCTGGCCGGTGAGACAGGCGTGATCACAACGCGTGATCTGGTCGCCCAACCGCTGCCCTTTGTGGATGAGGCTTTTGTGGACGCGAGCTTCACCCCGCCTGCAAACCGCACCGCGGCGCAAGTGAAGGCGCTGGCGGTCTCCACAGAGGTGCTGGATGAATTGATGGCCGCTGATCAGCTGGTGATCGCAGCGCCCATGTACAATTATTCCATCCCGGCGGCCTTGAAGGCCTGGGTCGACATGGTGGCGCGCGCCAATGAGAGCTTCCGCTATGTCTTTGACGATGGAGATCCGTATGTTCAAGGGCTGGTGAAGGTCCGCACCGTCTGGTTGGTGACGCCGACCGGCGGCACGCCGCTGGGATCAGACATGGACTTCGCGACCGGCTATCTGAAATACGTTTTGGGCTTTATGGGCATGAAGGATGTGCGCGTTATCGATGCTGCGGGCTGGCGGGATCTGGATGACGCCTTGAAGGCTGCGAAACGTGACGAGATCCGGGCTTTAAGCGCGTAGGCTTGAGGTTTGACGACTGGCGTTCTAGAGCGTGCGCCAGTCGTCGCGTACGCCCAGCTGACGGAAGACTTCTGACCAATAGGCTTGCAGAACATCACGCTGTTCGCTGCTCCATCCCCGACGTTCGATCAGATAGATTTCGATCCTGACGCCTGCGAGCACATCGCCATATTCATCCTCGATAAGGGCCGCCACACGGCCAGGCGGCGGCAGGCGGTTTTCAAGGTCTGACCGGGCGCGGCCATAAACGCTGAACAGGCGTGAATTCTGCAGCATGTCGGAAACAAGAATGACCGTGCGACGCGGGGTGTCGGGATTGAAACCGTCTTCCAGCGCCAAATCGGCCAACGCCTCGATAATCGGGCTCGCCGGGCTTTCCTTGGGTTCGACCAGATCGGCGAGGGCGCTTTGCAGCGGGCCTTCAAACAAGGCCTGATAGCGCGCCTCGACCCGGGCCGGATTGCGATAGAGCGGATTGATCTGGTCGCCACGGCCAGGATTGCACAGCGAGAAACTGTTGGTGTTGATCAGCTCGCCGCGCGCGTCCAGCTCGTACAGCGACAACCGTTCGCCGATCTCCAGCCGGTCGCGGCTGTCGAGCGCGAGTTGCTCGATGCGGGAGGCCTGTTCGGGCGAATAGAGGTCGGTCTTGTCGATCACGAGCGCCATATGGGCGGGCTGTTCCCCGCTCAGGCATAGGGTGTTGGGGTCATATTCGGGCGGTTGCAGCACGAGGGCGGCATAGCTGATCGCGCCGAGCACGCCGATCACGATCAGAATATTGATGATGCCCAGAATATCCTTGCCGCGCATATGTCTGACGCCCCCTCTGCCAGCCGATAGCGGAGGGCATCATGGGGCGCCCGCCCGCTTATGGCTAGACGTTATCGGCCGGGGAAGGGCGGTTTGTCTGACCCGCTCGTCTCGCCCGGATCGGTGAGATCGGTGTCCGCCGCCTGCTCATAGAGCTGGATCGAGCGTGAATTGTCGGCGGCGAAAAACTTGTCGATCTTGCGCTTGAGCGCGATCGCCTCACGACGCGTCGGCCCGCTCAGGCTTTCCTCGATCTCGACGGCGCTTTCCGTGTTTTCGCGGTGCGTGTGGGGCAATTGCTTGAGCACGGCGGACAGGTGGGCGGCTGCATTGATCGCCCGGCGCTGGGCTGTGCCATAGCCGATCAGGCGGTCATCGAACGTGGCGCCCTTGAACGCGGCGATGGCGGCGAAGGTGACGCCCAGTCCAAACAGCAAGAGCCCTTCCAGCGTCTGGATGCCGGTTCCCGCCATGGCGGAACTCACGGGCGCCAGAATCGCCCCGGTCGGCTCGGCCAGATCACCGAGCGCCAGAGTGGCGGCGTTCAGTTCCAGCAAGTCACGATAGAGCGCGGCGGTGTAGTTCAGGAACACCACAAAACCCAACGCCAAGGGCGTGCCGATGATAGCGGCGGCGAAGGAGAAGGGGCGGTCGGGGTTCTGTAACAGGCGCAAGCCTAAAAACCCGATCAGGAAGAATGCGGTGATCACATTGGTGAAAGCCACGGTGATGGCCTGAATCCAGCCGCCCAACAGGCCCAGATCAGAGCTTTTGGAAAAGAAATAGGCGTTGATCAGGCCTTCCACGAGCACCATCCCGGCGAGGATGGAGAAGTGCATGATATGGCTTTCAGGATAGGTCGCGGAGCGATTGACCCATTTGTCGCGCGGCAGCGCCTCTTCAAACATCCGACCGCGTGTCTGGCGAAAATGCAGATAGGCGTCAAAACAGGCCGAAGCGCGATAATACGCATCCGTCAGACGATCGACGATCTGATGGGTTTTGCGATCAATTTCAGTATCCATGATCTCGTCCGCATCCTCCGACCGTCCCCGGTTCAAACCGAGAAGGTTGTTCGTGATCGGCCGATCTTGGGTTTCAATCGTATCGCGCATGGTCCGGCCCCTTTTGATTAAGTCTGTTCACAGCGCCCAAGAGTTAACCATGTCCCGATAATCAAGCTTAAGTTGGGCGAAATCAAACGAAACAAGGCTGAAAAGCGGCGAATTGCGTCTTTTTTCGGGACGCGCTTCACTCTACTTTCCTCCGACATCGAGTTCGGCGCGGTGACGCCGTTAATGTAGATGAACAATCCGGCGGCTGAACCGGAGCTGAACATCTCAGAGGGGACGTCATGACCGGACCATTGAATACGCGCCGCACGGTATTGGGATTGCTGGCGGGGGCGGGCGCTGGAGGGCTGGCCGCCTCGGCCGCCAGCGCTCGCCAACAGCCGCCCATCACAAGCGAGACCCTTTCGGGCGCCGAACGAATGATGGGGGTGAGCTATACAGCGTCTGAGCGCGAACAGATGCTTAATGGCGTAGAGGCCTGGGTGTCGCGCGCCGAGCGCCTGCGCGCGGTGGACAAGCCCAACGACCTCGCGCCTGCGCTGACCTTTGATCCGCGTCTGCCGGGCGTGACCTATCGTGCGCAAGACACTTTCGTATCCGGATTGCCCATCAATGCGGGCCCCGCGCCAAGCGACCCCGCAGACATCGCCTACGCACCAGTCTGGAAACAGGCGAGCTGGATGGCGGCCGGCGCGTTGAGCAGCGTTGAACTGACCGAGATCTATCTTGACCGGATCGCTCGCCATGGCGAGGCGCTGGAATGCTATGTGACGGTCACCGCCGACCATGCGCGGCGGCAGGCCGCCCAGATGGACGCAGAGCGCGCCCGCGGCGAGGTGCGCGGACCGCTGCATGGCGTGCCCTATGCGTTGAAAGACATTATTGATGTTGCAGATGTTCGCGCGAGCTGGGGCGCCAGCGTCTATCAGGACCGGATAGCCGATGAAACGGCTGTGGTCGCGCAGCGTCTGGAAGCCGCAGGCGCGGTGCTTCTGGGTAAGGCGACCTCGGGCGCGCTCGCCTATGGCGACATCTGGTTTGACGGGGTGACGCGCAATCCGTTCAACCCCAATGAAGGCAGCTCGGGCAGCTCGGCCGGCCCCGCTTCCGCGACGGCTGCGGCTTTGTGCAGCTTCGCCATCGGCACCGAAACCCTGGGCTCCATCGTTTCGCCGTCGCATCGTTGCGGCACGACCGGCCTGCGCCCGACTTTCGGACGCGTGCCGCGGACGGGGGCTATGGCGCTGTGCTGGTCGCTCGACAAGATCGGCCCCATTG
>NZ_DEMB01000010.1:10214-19033 GCF_002354675.1 Oceanicaulis sp. UBA2681
CCGTTCGAAATTGACGAGCAGCCTTGGGAAACGATGCTGATCCAGCTGGAATGCGAGGCGGCTGCGGCGTTTGAAACGCTGACGCTTGAAGATCTGGACGATCAGCTGCGCTGGCAGGATGACGCCGCCTGGCCCAACACGTTCCGTCGCGCGCGCTTCGCCAGCGCTGTGGACATGGTCAACGCTGATCGCCTGCGCCGCAAGGCGATGACGATGATGGCTGAGACCTTTGAGGGCATCGACGCCATAATCGGCCCGAATTTTGCGGGCGGCATGCTGTTGATCACCAACTATACCGGCCACCCTCAGCTCGCCTTTCGCTCGGGATTCGTCGAGCAGCCCACACGGACGATTTTCGGCGCTCCGGTGGATGAGAGCGGCGAGACCTTCACCGTGCCCTACGCCAGCTCGCTCTGGGCGCCCTTGTTTGACGAAGGTGTGATCCTGGCGCTGGGCGCGCAGATTGAAGCGCGCCTGGGCGTGGCCGATACTCGCCCGCAAGCGTTCGCCGAGTAACGCATGCACAGGGAGAACCGACCATGAAGTTTTATGATTGCGCCAGCGCGCCCAGCCCTCGCCGCGCCCGCATGGTGATCGCCGAGAAGCGCATTGATGTAGAGACCGTCGAGATCGACCTGCGATCCGGCGAGCAATTCAGCCCTGACTTCATGGCGGTCAATCCCGGCTGCACGGTGCCCGCCCTGGTCACTGACGAGGGCGAGACCTTGTGCGAGAACGCTTCAATCGTGCGCTATCTCGAAGCGCTCTATCCTGACCCGCCGCTTCTGGGTGTGAGTCCGATCGAGCAGGCGCGGGTGGCCGAATGGGTGTGGCGGTCAGAGTTTGAAGGCCTGATCAGCGTGATGGAGGTGTTGCGCAACACCTCTAAATCCATGAAGGACCGCGCGCTGCCCGGACCAGACCCGGTGCCGCAAATCCCGGAACTGGCCGAGCGGGGCATGATGCGCGGCCAGCGCTTCTTCAAAACACTGGATGCGCGTCTGTCCGAAACGCCCTGGCTTGCAGGGGATTCCTTCAGCTTCGCCGACATCACCGCCTTTGTGTTTGTGGAGTTCGCAGCCTGGGTGAAGATGGTTCCCGGTGAAGAGCTGACCGCGCTCAGCACATGGCGCGACGCCTGCAAGGCGCGGCCCAGCGTTCAGGTCTAGGCTTGGCGTTTACGCGTCAGCCAGACGGATGCGCCGCCACAGCTGTCATCCCAGAAGCATTGCTCGACACGATCGAACCCGGCCTCATGAAGGCTCTGTTCAAAGCGTTCGGGCGCCAGGCTGGCGTGAAACAGGGCGTCGCCGAACATGTCGCCCCAGGCGACGCCATCACCGTCTCCGCTGGTGAACATGAAAGGCGCGCCGGGCGCTAGCGTAGCGCCGATGCGCTGGATCAGGCGCGCTTGGTCTTCTGCGGGCAGGTGAAAACTGGAATGCCAGGCGAGGGCGCCGTCATGGGGGCCGGTGAGCTCAATGTCGCGCATATCGCCGACACGCCAGGTCTGGTCGGGCCAGGCCTTTTGACAGAGCTCTATCATGGCGGGCGCGATATCCACGCCTTCGACCGCAAAACCCTGGTCGATAAGGTGAGCGGCGATGGGAAAACCTGATCCGCAGCCGAGATCGAGTATCCGTCCGCCCGGTCTTGTTAAGGCAAGAAAGCGCGCCATCCAGCCCGCTTCCAGAAACGTTTTTGCATGCCGCCGTCGAGCGTCAAACCGTTCGGCATGGCGCTCATAGATGTTTGCGATGGCGGAGGCGCCGAGCGCCTCCGCCTCCGGGTCGCGATCCCTCATTCCTCTTCGGCGTTGGCCGGGTCGTATTGCTCAAACCAGGCGAGAACGTGCCCGGCCTTCTGCAACAGGCGCGAGGGCCGGCTGTCAGCGATGCCGTGATAGGCGCCGGGAATGCGGACCAGGCGGCTGTCGATTCCGCGGATCTGCAGGGCGTTGTAATATTGTTCGGCCTCAAACACCGGCGTGCGGCGGTCTTCGCCGCCCACAAACACCAGAGAGGGCGTCTCAACATTGCCCACCAGCGAGAGCGGGCTGCGGCGCCAGTATTCCTCAGGCGCGTCCCAGGGCGTTACGCCGAACCAGTAGCGATAGATGCTCGGGCCGATATCGGCGGCGAGGGTGAAGCTCGTCCAGTTGATCACCGGCTTGCCCACCGCAGCGGCGGCGAAGCGATCCGTTACCCCGATCAATTGGGCTGTCAGAACGCCGCCGCCCGAACCGCCGGTGACGAACAGGCGCTCTTCATCCACAAACCCGCGTGCGACCAGCGCATCAATGCCTGACAGAAGGTCATCCACGTCCTGGCCGGGATAGGCCTTGTCGATCTCGTTGGCGAAGGTTTCGCCATAAGAGGTCGAGCCGCGCGGATTGGTGTAAAGCACCACATAGCCCGCCGCGGCGTAGAGCTGGACCTCACCGGAGAATTGCGGGCCATAGGCGGTGTGCGGGCCGCCATGGATCTCAAGGATCATCGGATAGGTCTGGCTGGGGTCGAAGCCGGGCGGATAGGCGATCCAGCCTTCGATTTCCTGACCATCGGCCGAGCTTTCCCAGGTGAAACGCTCCACCTCCGCCAGGTCGCGCAGGCCCAGCACATCCGCGTTCACATCAGTCAGCCGGTTCGCCAGGCCGCGCCGCGTGCCGACCCCCACATTGGCGAGATCCTGCGCACTGGCGAGCGTCGCCGCCCAGCGATCATTGTCAGACACGGTGAAAGCGCCTGACGTGTAAGGTCGGCCAAAGGTCGTGCCGCCGAGATCATCGCGCACCCGGTCGAGGCCGCCATTGAGGCCCGCATAACCCAATATGGTATGGCCGCGATCATCAAACCGGACCCATAGTCCCCGTCCGCGTTCATCCCATTCGGCCTGATCAATGCCGCGATCTAGGTCTGACAAGAGCTCACGCGGTTCGCCGCCGTTGAGCGACAAGACTTTCAGATCCGTATCAGCATGCGAGGTTTCAACACGCGGTGTGGAGAGATAGGCCAGAGTTTCGCCGTCCGGCGAAATGCGCGGACTGGATTCTCCACCCGGATAGTCGGTAATCTGGACCGGATCGGACGCGTCGAGCGTAATGGCGTAGATGTCGGCTTCACGGAAATCAAAGCCATCGGCTTCCCGTCCGCCGAGCGAGTAATAAAGCGCTTGGGAGTCCGGTCCCCAGCTGACGCCTGAAATCGAGCCATCGCTGACCTGGGTCAACTGACGCGGTGCGCCGCCATCTGCAGGCGCAACAAAGATTTGTGTAAAGCCTGAGGGCAGCTCTCCGGCGCCGTCAAACTCATACCGAGTGGTCTCATCCACCAGCGCCGGCGCCGCCCAGTCTGCGCCGCGCGGCTGCGCGGGCATGCCGATGTCGACCTGGGGTTCGGGGGCGCTCATGAACATGGTGAAAGCGATCCAGCGCCCGTCCGGCGACCAGCTGAGATTGCCGGCGCCGCCTGGCAGGTGAGCCAGAGTGGCGCTGCGTCCGCTATCCACCCATACGGTTTTGAGCAAACTCTGGTCGTCTTCATTGGCGATGTAGACAAGCTGGCTGGAGTCTGGCGACCAGCGCGCCGAAGAATATTCGCCAGCACCTGTGACAAGGGGCCGGTTCGAGCCGCCGTCATAGGGCGCGATCCACAATGCGGATCGCGTTCGGTCCGTCATGATGTCATTGGAGCGGCGCTGGTAGACGACATACCGCCCATTGGGGCTGATTTGCGGGTCGTTCGCCATTTCCAGGCTGAAAATGTCGGCCGCCTGCAAGGGGCCGCCCGCAGCTTGAGTCGATGCAAAGGCGCTGGGGGTCGCGAGCGCGCAGGCTAGTGAAGCAAGGAGTAGGCGGTTCATCATGGACGCTCCAAATCTTTGATCCGACAGCGTAGGGCCCTGAACCGCTTAAGGGCAAGGGGAGGTTATCGAGCAGAGTTGAGCAAGCGTGCGCGTGAGAGCCTGAACGGAGCGGCGGGGTGGGGCAATTGCCCCACGGCGCGACCGGCGATCAAGCGCGCACCTGTACGGGTGGCGGCGCGAAACGCCTCCCAGCTCTCGACCCGGTTGAAATAGACTGAGCTGCCGCCTCGCTTGGCGCTGGCCAGGAAACGGTCGATGTCCAGCCGGTCAGTTTCGGTCAGCCGTTCAGGAAAATCTGCGCCGATAGCGTCCACGCCCAGATTTTCAAACCGGCTCCAGAAGGGCCAGTCCGTGCGCACTTGAACAAACAGCTTGGCGGTTTGCGAACGCAGGATCCGCAAGGTTTCATCCAGCACGGTGGAGGGTGGATCGGCCGGGGCGTCCTTGATCTGGACCCAGACAAGCTGGCGCAAATGTGCCGGTAGATCGGCCAGCGCCATGACATATTGCGAACGCGTCCGGGGGTTGCTCAGCGACGTGTAGCCCGCCGGCACGATCAGCGCGCAGCGTGTCCCCGTCTGGACCAGTTCCTCAAGCGCTTCAGCCGCATCGTTCAGCACCGCCATGTCCACGGCCAGGCGCGCGTCCGGCTTCAGATCCGTCAGCATCAAATCTGTGTTGCGAGCCTGATACGGGGAGTCGACCTCAGCATTCAGCGCCCGAACGAAGTAACTGGCGACCGCTTCCCGCTTCATGTCCCAGACAGGCTGGTAGAACAGGGAAAAGGCTTTCTTCTGGTTTGGCTCTGTCTCGACAGTCTTGGCCTGACGCGGCTCATCAATCTCGGCGGACGCCATGGTCGCGGCGAATTCTTCAACGCTTAGCTGTTCGCTTTTGGCTTCAACCTTGAGCTGGTTGATGAAGGATTCGCCCAGAAAGAACTCTTCCATTTCATGGCTGATCTTATTGGTCAGCTTTTGCGCTTGTGGTCCGGACAGGGCTTTGAAAATGACCAGATAGCCACTGGCGCACTGAATGATCAGATCGTCCTCAGCCACCCGCTTGTCGATAATGGAGCGTGAGGCGATGAAGACCCGCTCGCGCCATTCCGGCCAGCGGTCGCCCGCCGCATCGCGCACCCGGTCCATGTTCACGAACTGATAGCGGCTTACGTCAATCTGCTCAGCGCTCGCCAGATGGCGCTTGAGCTGGGTCATCACGTCGTCGTTCACGCCCGGGTCTCTCCTTGGTTCGTCCTGATCTTAACCCTGAAGGCGTTGTCAGAGCGTAACTGTTTCTTTCAAGCGGAGAAGCGGCGTGAATAGCGAGATTGTGCTGCAATATGTTGCTGCGCCGCACCGGTAATAAATTATTCAAAGAAAAAAGGGCTTTTTGGGCCATTCTCGATTGAATGGAGCGCATGCAGCATCTTTTTATTGCGTTGCAAATCAGTCATGGTCCGCGCGTCCAGCCACAGGCTGATCAGATAGACAAGCAATCGGACGAAGATTGCGTTCAATCAGGGAGAGTCTCCATGGTGTCATCCTTTAACCGGATCGCCTTGCTTGCAGCGGCGTCGAGCCTGACGCTCAGCGCAGCATCTCAAGCACAAGTTTTCGATCAGGTCGGCGGCGGCGAACGCCGCACGGTCGACGTGATCACCGTCACGGCGCAGCAGCGTGAAGAAAGCGCGCAGGATGTTCCGATCTCCATCGGCGCCTATGACACCGAAGCGTTGGCCAATGCGGGCGTGCGTGACATCAAGGACCTGCAGGCCATTGCGCCGGGCCTGATCGTCACCTCCACCCAATCCGAGACCATCACCACCGCGCGTATCCGCGGCATCGGTACTGTGGGCGACAACTTTGGCCTGGAAAGCTCGGTCGGCGTCTACATCGACGGCGTGTTCCGCGCCCGTAACGGCGTGGGCTTCAACGACCTGGGCGAGCTTGAGCGGATCGAAGTGCTGCGCGGCCCGCAAGGCACGCTGTTCGGCAAGAACACCTCCGCCGGCGTTCTGAACATTGTCACCGCCGGTCCCGAGTTTGAACATGGCGGCGCTCTCGAAGCCACCGTCGGTGATTACGGATACTCGCGCCTGAGCGGTCATGTGACCGGGGCGATCTTCGAGGACGTGCTGGCGGGTCGTTTGTTCGCTGTGCGCGGCGAGCGCGACGGTTACATGGATCTCTACGTCCAGGATCGCAACGGGCAGTACACGGACACTGAATCCGACGATCAGGGCTTCTGGTCGGTTCGCGGCCAGCTGGAGTGGACCCCGAGCGAAACCGTCACCGGCCGCCTGATCGCCGACTATACCGAGCGCGATGAAGTGTGCTGTTCGGCAGCGTCCTGGGATTATTCTCCGGCGGGAATCGCACTGGTCAACTCGGTTGGCGGTGACGCTCTCTACCCGGCCGATCCTGAAGAGCGCGTGGCGTTCGCCAATCGCGAATACGACCAGATCGTCGAAGATTGGGGCGTGTCCGCAGAGTTCGATATCGAACTGCCCATCGGCACGCTGACGACGGTCACCTCCTATCGCAACTGGGAGAACGCACGCAGCCAGGACATCGATTACACCAGTGCGGATCTGGCTTATCGTGACCGCGAAAACAACTTCACCAATATCGAGCGTCTGTCTCAGGAAGTCCGTCTGAACGGTCAATGGGGCGATCTCGACTGGCTCGTCGGCGCCTTCTACTCCCATGAAGATCTCGTTCTGGGCGACGCCATCCGGATCGGTGATGACTGGGAAGCCTTCCTTGGGCGGTCTCTGACGGCTGGCTCCGTGCCGCCGCTCGGCACCCCGGCCGGCGTCAGCGCCGTTCTGGCGCAACTGACGGGTGGTTTGATCAACATTCCCCCGGGCTCCGCATATCTGGGCGGACAGGGCGTCAACCAGGACATTTACAACCAGACGGCTGACAGCTGGGCTGTGTTCACGCACAACGCCTACCGCCTGACAGACGACCTGACGTTGACGGCAGGTCTGCGTTACACCCATGAAAACAAGGACGTTTACGCGACGTTCGACACCAACCAGCCGCTGGCTTGCGCGGCTGTCGAGCAGGCGTTCGGCTTTGATCCGATCAACGGCTTCATTGCTGCGGCCGCTGCACAGGGCCTGCCGGCCGCCACGATCGCCAACGGCGCCACCGCCATCGGCAATATCTGTCTGCCGTATCACCGCTCCGGTCTCGATGCGAACGGCTATGATAACGAGCGTACCGACGAGGAAGTCTCCGGCACCTTGCGTCTGACCTATGACATCAATGACGATGTGATGGTCTATGGCGGCTATTCCCGCGGCTTCAAAGCGGGTGGCTTCAACCTGGATCGTCAGCTTAACGGCCCGATCGGCGCGGACGGTTATCTGAACTCGGATAACTCGTTTGCGGCGGAAACCGTGGACTCCTACGAGCTCGGCTTCAAATCCCAACTGTTTGGCAATGTGGTTCAGCTCAACGGCTCGGTCTTCTTCCAGCAAGTCGGCGACTTCCAGCTGAACACCTTTAACGGCATCGCCTTTGTGGTTGAGAGCATCGACGAAGCTGAAACCTATGGCGCAGAACTGGATTTCTTCTACGCCACGCCGATCGAAGGTCTCGATCTGACGGCTGGTTACGCCTACACCAACACCGAGTACACCGAGGTGAACACGGGCGACCCGCTGGTCGACGCGTTGCAGGGCCAGGACTTCTCGCTGGTGCCTGAGCAGACCTTCACCACCCAGGTGATCTACTCGCGTCCGGTTTTCGACAACCTGTTGGCCAGCGCCAGCCTGGATGCGCGCTGGGCGTCTGAATACAACACGGGTTCCGATCTGGACCCGGAAAAGGTGCAGGACGCTTTCACAACCGTGAACGCTCGTCTGGGCCTTGGTCGTGAAGACGGCGCCTGGTCGGTTGAAGTGTGGGGGCGCAACCTCACTGACGAGACCTACGCTCAAGTGGCCATCGACGCCTTCGCTCAAGGGCGCCGGGCTGGCGCGGGCACCTCGCTCGACTCCCGCGGCACGGCCAGTTATGCGGCCTTCCTGGGGGCTCCGCGCACCTGGGGTGTGACCCTGCGTACCGAGTGGTAAGAACACTCTTTACGACATAGCTGCAGATGCGAAAGGCCGGTTCCGAAAGGAATCGGCCTTTTCTTTTGTGTGTTTGGGCGATTCTGATTCAGAGAGAGCCGGGAAGTTTTGCTGCACATGCAGCGTGTATTTTCAATAAATAACGCATTTGGACTGAGCGACTGCAGCATAGATTGACGTTCGCGTCATCGTGACTGTGCCGCAACAGTTGTATATGAAAATTCAAAAAAGTACCTCATATGGCCTCTGCGGGAATGCTTAAGCGCTATTGGGTGCTTTCACGCTCTTGCAAAATCAGTCACCTTTGTATGGACATTAGTCAGCGATGAATGGCGCGGCGGAGCGCCTCACACGTCACCGGCCAGTCCGGACACGCTGAGTAGGGAGGAGACCAATTCATGATGTCTAAGTTCACGCGCACCGCTCTTTATGCGGCCGCATCCACTTTTGTGCTGGGCGCTGCTGCGCAAGCTCAGGTTTTTGACCAGGTCGGGGGCGGTGATCGCCGCACGGTCGACGTCATCACGGTTACGGCGCAACAGCGTGAGGAAAGCGCACAGGATGTTCCGATCTCCATCGGCGCCTATGACACTGATGCGCTCCAGAATGCGGGCGTAAAGGATATCAAGGATCTGATCTCGATCGCACCCGGGCTGATGGTCACCTCGACCCAGTCCGAGACGATCACAACCGCACGTATTCGCGGCATCGGCACCGTGGGCGACAACTTTGGTCTTGAGAGCTCCGTCGGCGTCTACATCGACGGTGTGTTCCGCTCCCGCAACGGCGTCGGCTTCGGCGACCTTGGCGAAATCGAGCGCATCGAAGTGCTGCGCGGTCCGCAAGGCACGCTGTTCGGCAAGAACAC
>NZ_DEMB01000010.1:19235-30979 GCF_002354675.1 Oceanicaulis sp. UBA2681
CAGCAACTGATTCTGGATGACGGCAACGGTCCGGCAGAAGTCACTGATTCTGAAACCCAGGATTATTACACCTTCCGCGCGCAAGCCCTATGGACGCCGAGCAATTCCGTCGAAGGCCGCTTCATCGTCGATTACTCAAAGCGGGATGAATTGTGCTGCTCGGCTGTGCAGTGGGATTACGCAGCGACGCCGGCTGTCTTTGTCGGTTCTGTTGGCGGCCAGGTGCTGCAGCCTGCCGACCCTGAGGCGCGCGTAGCATTCGCAAACCGCGAATATGCCCAGGAAGTCGAAGACCAGGGCATTTCCGCAGAGTTCGACATCGAGATGCCGATCGGCACTCTGACTTCCGTGACCTCATGGCGCCGCTGGGAAAACAGCCGCACCCAGGACATTGATTACTCCACGGCGGATATCGCTTATCGCGCGGACGGCAACTACACCGATCTCAATCGTTTCTCCCAGGAAGTGCGCCTGACGGGCATCTGGGGCGATCTGGACTGGCTGGTCGGCGGCTTCCTCTCTCATGAAGAGCTTGAGCTCGGCGACGCGATCCGCTTCGGGGATGACTGGGAAGGCTATCTTGGCCGCCTTCTGACGGCGGGTTCCGTGCCGCCGCTGGGCACCCCTGCAGGTGTGTCCGCAACGCTTCAGGCCATGGCGGGTCTGGCGCCGGTCGCAGCGCTGATCGGGGTGCCGGGCGCGCAGGGCACGCTGCCGATTCCGGCGCCGGGCTCCGCTATCCCCGGGGGAACGGGCGTCGCTGGCGATGTCTATGACCAGACGGCGGAAAGCTGGGCTCTGTTCACCCACAACACCTACCGTCTGACCGACAATCTGAGCCTGACGGCGGGTCTGCGTTATACGCATGAGACCAAGAATGTGTTCGCCACGTTCAATACCGATAGCCCGGCAGCTTGCGGCGCCTTGGAAACGGCGTTTGGCCCGGACCCTGTCGCAGGTGTCGTGGCGGCGGCTACGGCTGCAGGCTTGCCGGCGGCGTCCATTTCCGGACTGGCTACAGCGGCGGGCAATATCTGTCTGCCCTACGCCCGGACGGCTCTGGACCAGACCGGCTATGACCGTGAGCGCACCGACGAGCAAGTTTCGGGTACGGTCCGCCTGACCTATGATTTCTCTGACGATGTCATGGGGTATGTGGGGTATTCGCGCGGCTTCAAGGCCGGCGGTTTCAACCTGGACCGCTCCTTCAATGGTCCGCTTGATCCCACCCTTGGCTATACTGATGTGGATTCCGGCTTCGCGCCTGAAATCATTGATGCTTATGAAGTTGGCTTCAAATCCCAACTCTTCGGCAATGTGCTGCAGCTGAACGCCAACGCCTTCTATCAAGAGGTTGAGGACTTCCAGCTCAACACCTTCACGGGCATCTCCTTCGTGGTGGATTCCATCGCCAGCATTGAAAGCTATGGTGTTGAGATCGACTTTGCTTACGCCACGCCGATCGATGGCCTCGATATCACCGGCGGCTACGCCTACGTGAACGCCGAATATGGCGATGAAGCCTCGACAGCGCCGAACCTGCGAGGCCAACAAATTTCTCTGTCACCGGAGAACTTCCTGACCGCACAGGTGATCTACGAGCGTCCGCTGTTTGGCGAAGTCTGGGGTCTTGCGAGCCTGGATGCCCGTTATGTCAGCGAGTACAACACCGGCTCTGACCTCGACCCTGAGAAGGTTCAGGACGCCTTCACCATCCTGAATGCGCGTGTGGGTCTCTCCAATCCTGACGGGCTGTGGTCAGTCGAGGCCTGGGGCCGCAATCTGACGGATGAAGCCTATGCTCAGGTGGCGTTCGATCAGTTCGCTCAATCCGGCGGTTTCGGCGCCTTCATGGGCGCTCCGAGAACCTGGGGTTTGACTCTGCGTACGGAGTGGTAAAATCACACACCAACTGATTGGCGACCAATGACCAGTCAGGGAGGACGGCGAGGGCCGGAGCAAAAGCTCCGGCCCTTGTCTTTTGCGGTGTGGCTAAGCAGGAGCCCGGCCTCTGAACGAAAAAGGGCGGCCGAACGGCCGCCCTTGATCGGTTATGCCGCCCCGCTCAGCGAGACTGGATTTTCTGGTAGGCGGGCAGGGTGAGGAATTCCTCGAACGTATCGCTCAGCGCCAGCTCCGCCAGGATGTCTGCGGCTTCGGAGAAACGTCCGCCGGCCCAGGCGTTGTCGCCGACTTCTGACTTGATAGCGTCAGAGGCCTTGGCGATCACGGCCTTGATGCGCGCGGCGTCGATCAGTTGGCCGTCATCGGTCTTCGCCCCATGGGTGCGCCATTGCCAGAGCTGGGCGCGGGAGATCTCGGCGGTGGCGGCGTCCTCCATCAGATTATGGATCGGCGCGGCGCCGCGGCCTTGCAGCCAGCTGGCGATATAGCGGATGGCCACATCAACATTACCGTAGAGGCCCGCCTCGGTGATCGTGCCTTCGCAGGGCTCGGTCAGCGCGCCGCGGTCCTCTTTGACCTCTGGTTTTTTATCGAGCTGGTTCGGGCCGGGCATCACGGCGTCAAACGCCGCCATGGCCACCGGGACCAGCGCGGGGTGGGCCACCCAGGCGCCGTCATGGCCGATGCTGGCTTCGCGAGTCTTGTCCGCTTTCACCTTTTCAACGGCTGCTTCATTCGCGGCGTCATCGCCTTTGACGGGGATGAAGGCGGACATGCCGCCCATGGCGTGGGCGCCCCGGCGATGGCAGACGGCGATCACGCGCTGGGCGTAGGCCGCCATGAAGGGCGCGGCCATTGTCACCTGGGCGCGATCGGGCAGCACTTTGCCGCCATCGGATTTCTGCCGTTTGATATAGCTGAAAATATAGTCCCAGCGCCCGGCGTTGAATGCGGTGATGTTCTCGCGCAGCTCGTAGAGGATTTCGTCGAGCTCAAAGGCCGCCGGCAAGGTCTCGATCAGCACCGTGATGCGCACCGTGCCGCGCTCAAGTCCCAGATGTTCTTCGCAATGGCGGATCACCAGCGACCAGAGACGCGCCTCAAAACGCGTTTCCAGCTTGGGGATGTAGAAATAGGGGCCGGATCCGTTTTTCGCCGTGCTGGCATGATTGTGAAAGAGATAGAGGACAAAGTCGAAGAAGCCGCCGGACACCGGCGCTCCGTCAACCGTCACATGGGCTTCATCCAGATGCAGGCCGCGCGCCCGGGCGATGAGAACTGCAGGGTCCTCCTTCAGGGCATAGGACTTGCCGGATTTCTCATCTGTAAAACCGATTGTGCGCGCATTGGCGTCGCGCAGATTGATCTGGCCTTCGACCATGTTCTCCCAGGATGGGGTCGAAGCGTCCTCGAAATCGGCCATGAAGCATTTCGCGCCGGAATTGAGCGCGTTGATGACCATTTTGCGATCCACAGGGCCGGTGATCTCGACCCGGCGATCCTGAAGATCGGCAGGGGCGGCGGGGACCGTCCAGTCGCCCTTGCGGATGGCTTGGGTCTCAGCCGGAAAATCGAGAACTTCCTCGCCTGAATCCAGACGCGCCTGGCGCTTCAGCCGCTCTTGCAAGAGCGAGAGGCGCTCATCGTCAAAACGGCGATGGACGTCGGCGAGCAGGGCCAGCGCGTCCGGGGTGAGAATCTCTTCAAAACCGGGCTTCATCGGGCCCTGAATGACCAGGCCTTCGGGTGCGACGCTCATGAGGCGCTCCTTTGGTTTCAGATTTGCAGATGTAGCGGCTCGGCGGAGACGATGACGCCGTCACGGTCAGCATAAACCCAGTCGCCGCGGCGCACGACAGCGCCCGCCAGAGTGACCGGGACGCCGCGAACGCCAAGATCGCGCTTTTCGGTTTTCATCGGGATCAGCGCCAGGGCGAGCACGCCCAGGGATTCCGCTTCCAGCTCAGCCACGTCGCGCACGGCGCCGTTGACGATCACGCCCGCCCATCCGTTTGCTGCGGCTTTGCCGGCGAGATCGCCGCCCAGCAATGATCGTTTCAATGATCCGCCCCCGTCAACGACAAGCACGCGGCCCGAGCCGGGTTCAGACACAGCCTCGCGGACGCGAGAATTGTCTTCATGGGTGCGGATGGTCTCCACCTGGCCATAAAAAGCCTGTTCGCCGCCATACGATTTGAGGGCGGGTTCGAGCACTTGAACAGCCTCTGGGAACGCGTCGCACAAATCACAAACCGGGGTCATGACGGTCTCCTGGTCAGTTGGAGAAGCAGAGCTGGCATAAACTCGGGTCCAGAAATGCTTGAGAGCGCCGGGCGGGCATCCAGCGGCCCGCCACAGCGCCCTCAGTCAGGGCTTGCGTGTCCACCAACGCAAGCTCTGAGGTCGATTGAGCGGATTACTCCGCTGCGTCGGTCTTGAACTGGTCGGTTTCGGTCGACGCGCCCATAGCGGTGGTCGACGCCTTGCCGCCTGACAGGGTCATGTTCACGAGGTCGAAATACCCGGTGCCCACTTCGCGCTGGTGACGGGTGGCGGTGTAGCCATCCTTCTCGGCGCCAAACTCGGCCTGTTGCAGTTCGGAATAAGCGCCCATGCCGCGATCCCGGTAGCCCGAGGCCAGCTGGAACATGCCGTAGTTAAGCTGGTGGAAGCCCGCCAGCGTCACGAACTGGAACTTGTAGCCCATCGCGCCCAGCTCACGCTGGTAGGTCTCGATGGTGGCCTTGTCCAGATTGGCTTCCCAGTTGAAAGAGGGCGAGCAGTTATACGCCATCATCTTGCCGGGATATTTCTTTTGCACCGCCTCGGCGAAGCGCTTGGCTTCATCCAGGTTCGGCTTGGAGGTCTCCCACCACAGAAGATCGGCGACTTTGGCGTAGGCCAGGCCACGCTTGATGCAGTGGTCCACGCCCATGCCCGGCTTCAGGCGGTAGAAGCCCTCTGCGGTGCGGCCAGCGTCATAATCGATGAATTCATGGTCGCGCTCGTCCACATCAGAGTTGATGAGGGTGGCGGATTCCGCATCGGTGCGGGCCACGGTCAAGGTCGGCGTGCCCATCACGTCGGCGGCCAGGCGTGCGGCGTTGAGGTTGCGTTCATGCTGGCTGGTCGGGATCAGCACTTTGCCGCCCAGGTGTCCGCATTTCTTTTCCGCGGCGACCTGGTCTTCGAAGTGAACGCCCGCAGCGCCCGCTTCGATGAAGGCCTTCATGATCTCATAGCAGTTCAGCGTGCCGCCAAAACCGGCTTCAGCGTCAGCCACGATCGGCGCGAACCAGTCACGGCTGGCTTCGCCATTTTCAGCGACTTCGATCTGGTCGGCGCGCTGAAGGGTGCGGTTGATTTTCTTCGCCAGCTCCGGGGCGGAGTTCGCCGGATACAGAGACTGGTCGGGATACATGGCGCCGGCGACATTGGCGTCGGCGGCGACCTGCCAACCTGACAGATAGATCGCTTTCAGGCCCGCACGAACCATCTGCATGGCCTGGTTGCCCGACAGGGCGCCCAGCGCATTGATGTAAGGCTCATTGTTGATCAGCTCCCACAGCTTGGCTGCGCCGCGCTCGGCGAGGGTGTGCTGGATCTGCACGGAGCCGCGCAGCTTGAGAACGTCATCAGCGGTGTAATTGCGCTCGATGCCGTCAAAGCGGCCTTTGGCGGCGGCGGGAACCAGATCGTAGAAAGTGGTCATCGGGGTTGCCCCTTTTTGGCAAGGTTTGTTGTCAACGACCTTACAACGCAGCTGCAGCGTGGCCATGACCTCATTGCATAAAAAGAGGATACGAGGTATACGATACACACTTGTCACTGTGTATGGATGTAATAAAGCTTACAAATGAGCGCCTCTCAGGAAAAGCTTTTCGCCGGCGCCCGCTTGCGTCGCCTCCGCAAGGAGCTGGGCCAGACCCAGGCCCAATTCGCCGAGAGCCTCAATGTCTCCGCCAGCTATCTCAATTTGCTGGAGCGCAATCAGCGGCCCGTCACGGCGCGTGTCCTGTTGTCGCTCGCAGACGTGTTTGATGTGGATGTGCGCGCCTTCGCCGCTGAAAGCGATCGTCAGCTTCTGGCGGATCTCAAGGAAGCTGCTGCAGATCCGGTACTGAAAAGCGCGGACCTGGACGCGCGCGACGTGCAGGAGCTGGCGGACGCCCACCCCCGCGCCGCTGAAGCGCTGGCGAAGCTTCACCAGGCCTACCGGGAGAGCAACGCCGCCGCCGCCGATCTGGCCCTGCGCGCGACCGGGGAGGAGGGGGCGTCCATTCTGAGCCCGCTCGAAGAAGTGCGCGATGCGCTGGACGCCGCGTCAAACTATTTCCCCGCTATAGAAGACGCCTGCGATCGGTTCCGCGCCAGCCTGGACGAAAGCTCAGATCTTGGTGCGGCGCTGACTGCGCGCTTGAAGTCATCTCACGGCGCCGCTGTGCGCCTGTATGACGACGCTGTTATGGGCGGCGCCCTGCGACGGTTTGACTTTCATGCGCGCAAGCTCCTGCTGTCCGATTTGCTGGAGCCGGCGGGGCGGGTGTTTCACCTGGCGGTGACCTTGGTCAATCTCGAGCTGGGCGATGTGCTCGATCAGGAAGCGCATCGGGCGGCGGGGCTCAGTGATGATGCGCGCGCCATGTTGCGTTCGACCCTGGCGAGTTACGCCGCTGCGGCGCTGATGATGCCTTACCAGCCCTTTTTCGAGGCGGCCGAACGCAGCCGGTACGACATCGACGCATTGCGCCGACGGTTCGAAGTGAGCTTTGAACAGGTCTGCCATCGCCTGACCACGCTGCATCGCCCGGGAGCCCGGGGCGTGTCGTTTTTCATGATCCGGACCGATCAGGCCGGCAATGTGACCAAGCGCTTCGGCGGCGGTGTCCTGGCGTTTGCACGATCAGGGGGCGGGTGTGTCCGCTGGCGCCTTTTTGATGTGTTCCGGACGCCGGAACAACTGCATGTGCAGGGGCTCGAGCTGACAGATGGCAGCCGGTTCATTTCCATCTCTCGCGCGGTTGCACGGCCACTCCCGGATGGTGGAGCGGCGCTGAATGCGGTCGCTGTGGGGTGCGAGGTCAGTGATGCGGACCGGATCGTCTACGAGCCTGGCCAGCACTACACGCCCATTGGCTTGTCTTGCCGTCTGTGTGACCGGAACGATTGCGCCGTCCGTGCGTTTCCCCCTATGCAACGCGCCTTACGTGTCGATCCCCACCTGCGCGGCGCCGCGCCGTTCAGTTTTGGGGAGGATTAAGCTTTTCCATCCTTGGGAGTAGGTCGTATGATCGCACTCCTTCAGCCGCCGATTCCGGATCGCCGCCATGCTGTCTCCACGTCGAAAAGCCGCTCTCATCGCCGGCGCAGTGTTCCTGGTGCTCGGGGGCGTCGCCATTCACGCCAGTCCCATGTCTGCACAGGTGCTTGAAGAGCGCCTTCAGGGCGCTGCGGATGATGCGCTGTACGCCATGCGTGCCGATGAGTGGGCGCGGGTCGAGATCAATGGGCAAACCGCCACGCTCAGTGGTCTGGCGCCGTCGCGTCAGGCGCGCGATTCGGCGTTACAGGCCGTCGCCACCGCCAGTTGGGCCGGGGGCGTCGTCGCTGGCGGCGTGACGGAGGTTTATGATCAGACCCGTTTGCCCGGTGAAGCGGAAAGCTTCGCTTTGCGGCTCGACCTGACGGGCGGTCGCATGCGTCTGGAAGGTCTGATCCCTGATGCGGAAACAGGCGAACGCTTGGCGGACCTGGCGCGTGAGGAAAGTTCTGGGCGGGTGGATGTCCAGTTCAGGCTTGCCCCAGGCGGGGCGCCGGCAGGCTGGGAACGCATGGTGTCAGACATGATTCAGGCGCTGGGGCAGCTGGACGCCGGAGCCGGGCTTGTCACGCGCGACCGGGCGGCCTTGACCGGCTTGGCGCCGAGCCCGGCAGCAGCACGTGACGTGCGGAGCCTGTTTGCGGATGCGCCCGTCGGCTTTCAAGCCGCGGCGCTCGTACGCGCCGATGGCGGAAGCTACCAGACGGAACTGAGTGATGCTGGCCTGTGTGAATTGTTGATCAAGGGCGCGCTGGGGCGGCGCCCGATCGCCTTCGCGCCGGGCCGCAACACATTGACGAATGAAAGCCGCGCCGCCTTGCGTCGCGCTGGCGAAGTCTACGCCGCCTGTGTAGGCGCAGGGGATCTGATCATCGCCGTGCGCGCCGACGAATCTGGCGATGAAGGAGCGGGTCTGGCTCTGATGCGCGGCGAGGCGGCTGCGGACGCCATGGCGGAAGCCGGGGTCGAGCGTGCGCATTTCCTGGCCGAAGCGGCGCCCTTGGGCGCTCAGGACGCCATGCAGTTTCGGCTGACCCCGCGTGCCGCCCCTGACCCCATGACCGCCGAACTGGAAGAGGAACAAGGCTGATGATGTGGCTGATCTGGAATATGTGGATCCTGTTGCTGCTGGCCTTTATTGGCGGCGTGGTGACAGGCTGGATTTTGCACGGCAAGTCCGACGAGACGCCCAAGTCCGGCCCGCGCGGCCTGCTTGAGCCGGCCCAGGGGCCGCACAGTCACGCGACGAGCGCGACTCTGGACGCCGAACCGGTCAAGGCCGAGCCTGCGGCGCCCAAAAAACGCGCCGCTGATTTGCTGCAGGAGGCGGCGCCGGATCTGGTCTCCCCCACCGAAAAAGGCGCGTCTGCTGAGACGTCAGGCGCCCCCGAGCCCGAAACCGAGACCGCGCCGGTCAGCGATGATCTCACCAAGATCAAAGGACTTGGCCCGAAAGCGGCGGCGAAGCTGTCTGAGAACGGCGTGACCTCGCTGGCCCAGATCGCGAACTGGACGGCGGACGATGTGGCGCGCATGGATGACATGATCAACGGTCGCGGCCGCATTGAGCGTGATGACTGGGTGGGGCAGGCGAAAGCGCTGTCCGCCTAGGCGCCTTGAGACATCTCAGTGCTTGTTGGCCCGCCACAGCCGCTCTGCGGCTTCGCTGGCGGGCAGGCGTCCTTCCGCGACCGCCCGTTCCAGTTCTGGCGCAAGCTTCTTGATGTCAGGATCCGCGTGAAAGCTCTGCAGGACGCGTTCTTCCACCATCGACCAGAGCCAGCGCACTTGCTGGCCTGACCGTTTGGCGTCCAAGGCGCCTGCGTTCTCGAGCGCCTGGCGGTGCTTCTTGACCGTGTCCCACAGCGCTTCAACGCCGTCGCCGGTCAGGCCTGAACCTCGTAAAACCGCAGGGCTCCAGTGCGGACTGACCGGCGCGAACAGATGCAGCGCCGCTTCCAGGTCGCGCTGGGCGCGGCGGGCGCGGGTGTCGTTTTCGCCATCAGCCTTGTTCACGAACAGGATTTCAGCCAGTTCCAGAAGGCCCTTCTTGATGCCCTGCAGCTCGTCGCCGGCGCCGGGCAGCATCAAGGCCACGAACACGTCCACCATGTCTGCAACCACCGTTTCAGACTGGCCCACGCCCACCGTCTCCACGATGACCACATCATAGCCCGCCGCCTCGCACAGCAACATGGATTCGCGGGTTTTGCGGGCGACTCCGCCCAGGGACCCGGCGCTGGGCGAGGGGCGAATAAAGGCGTTTCGATCAACCGCCAGCGCGCCCATGCGTGTCTTGTCACCCAGAATGGAACCTTTGGTTCGCGATGAAGATGGGTCCACCGCGAGCACAGCGACCTTGCGGCCCTGCGCGGTCAGATGCCCGCCCAGTCGTTCGATCAAGGTGGACTTGCCCACGCCGGGCACGCCCGTCAGACCCACACGCCAGGCCTTGCCGGTGCGGTCCATGACGTGGGTGAGCAAATTCCGCGCGCGAGCCTGGTGCTCGGGGCGCGTGGACTCCACCAGAGTAATGCCGCGGGCGAGGGCGGCGCGATCTCCGTCGATCAGCTTGTCTGCGAGCGCGTCTGTCATGGGTCTGTTCAAACGCGAGCCGGGACGGGGAGCAAGCGCAATTGTGTCATTCGTCCGCGATTACGGATAAGAGCCGATGATCACCACCGGATCATGAGCGCCGCCAGGACGCGCGCCTCGACCGCCTTGCACGTCAAGGATTGCAGTGATCTGGCCTTGCGGGCCTTCACGGAAAATCCAGTTGCGCACCAGCCCCATCGGCCCGGCGCGCTCCACCTCGTCCACATAGGCGGGCGTGATGTCGCCCGAGCGGCTGACTGGGCGATAGCCGTCTGCATGGCGCGGCGTCGCATCATAACGGATGCGGAACCAGTCATAGCCGGCGTTGTGAACCGTCTCGGCGGCGTGGCGAAGGGCGAACTGCTCAACTTGCGCGTCGTCTGTGCGTGCCGGGGCGGTGTACCAGACCCGCCAGGTGTCAGGCCCGGTCCGCAGCGCGTCATAGCCCAGCCCGTCCACGCTGGCGCTGGCGGGGCCGTAGGCGCTGAGCGGCGGGCTGACAAAGGCGTCTGAGGTGACGGCGCACCCGGTCAGAGCGACCAGGGCGAGCGGTCCGGTGAGCCATAGAGCGCGCATGCCCGCCTCTTTGCTGTGATCATTAGTCCAGGAAAGTCGACCGGTTCGCGGGATTTCGCAAGTCAGGCCCTAAAGGGCGCCTGGGGCGTAGGCGCCGGCGGGATTGGCCATGCGCGCCGCGTCATAGGCGCCGTCCGGGCGGGGCTCGCCGCGTCCGGCGATGATCTCGAGACTCAGTTCGGTCTCGGTCTGGCCGGCGCCGGGATTGATGGCGATGCCGATGCCGACGCTGGAACCGCGAAACCCGCCTGAGCCAAAGGTCTGGCCGATTGAACCGCCGACGCGCACCGGACGCTCGTTTTCATCGCCCTCGGTGTCGACCTGGCGGTGGACCACGGTGAACCAGTCATAGCCATTGGAAATCGCAAGCTCGCCTGCGCGCCGCAGGGCCAGCCGTTCGAGATCATCCTCATCCTGACCGCGCGCGCCGGTATAGCGGATACGCCAGCGATCATTTTCAATCCGGTAGTCCGAATAGCCTGCGCCATTGGAATAGGCGCTGGCCGGGCCGTAAACGGGGCCGGGGCTTGAGGCGCAGGCGACAAGGCTGAGCGCGGTCAGGCTGACAAGGAGGGTGCGGGGCATGGCAAATCTCCAGAAACGGACCAGACGACAGACTAGACGGATTGTCGTGGCGAAACAGGGGCAAACCCGGTCCTGTGGCGAAAAAGCGGCCTGCATGGCGCTTGCTCGGCTGTGGCGCACAAAAAAGCGGCGCCCGAGACGGGCGCCGCTTCCTGTCAGTCGATAAGGACGAAAGGCCTTAGTATTCGGTGACGTAGAGCACTGCAGAGGCGGTGCCGCCATTATAGGTGCCGACCCAGATGTCGTACTGGCCGCTCTGGTTGAACACCATGGCCGGGTCCAGGCCGTTGGCGTCGTCATTGCAGTACCAGCTGCCGTCCGGACCGTTGACCACAAGGGTGGTGTCCGAACCCGAGCGCGCGCCGATGGTCATGCGACCGCCCGACCACTGCAGACGCACGTCAGGCGCGTTGGAGATGTTGCCGGCGCAGCTGCCGCCCAGGCGAGAGGCGTTGATGGAGCCGCCTGCGACAATGTTCACTTCAGACGGATCCGGCAGAAAGCCTGCATTCAGCGAGTACGTGCCGAAATTCGGGTTCAGGCTGTAATCTTGCGCGATGGCGGCGGTGCTGGCGACAGCGGCGATAGCGATGGCGGTCAGGAAGGTCTTTTTCATGGCGTCCCCCAAAAGAGAAAAATAGAACTGACGATCATCGCCAGCGTAATGCTCGCTTCGCCTTATGTGCAAGTCGAACACGAGTACGGGGGCACCATGCCCCGCCAAAGATGAACGCAAGGTGATCGTGCCGCAAAACAGCACGAA
>NZ_DEMB01000010.1:31136-88231 GCF_002354675.1 Oceanicaulis sp. UBA2681
AACAGAAAAAGGCGGCGCTCGGGTGAGCGCCGCCTTTCGGCAGTCTGTTTTGAGCGAAGCGCCTAGTATTCGGTGACGTACAGGGTCGCCGGGGCGTTGGTTCCTTCATAGACGCCGACCCAGATGTCGTACTGGCCGGCCTCGCCGAAGCGGATGGCCGGATTGAGGCCATTCACGTCATCCGAGCAGTACCATTCGCCGTCCGGACCATTCACCACCAGCGTGGTGTCGGCGTTGGAATTGGCGCCGATGGTCATCTCGCCGCCGCCCCACATCAGGCGGGCGTCCGGCGCGTTGGCGATGGCGCCGTCACAGCCCACATTGCCCGCATCAACCATGCCGCCGGCGGTGATTTGCAGCTCGGCGGGATCAGGCAGGAAGCCGGCGTTCAGCGAATGCGTGCCATAGGTCGGGTTCAGGGTGTAATCCTGAGCGATGGCGGCGGTGCTGGCGATCGCGGCCATCGCGACGGCGGTCAGGAAAGTCTTGTTCATGGCGTCCCCCAAGAAAGGTGTGTTCGTCTGGCGCCTGTCGCCAGCCCGGCTCGTCCGCCCTGTGTTTTCGATTGGCGGCGAATGCAGGCGGACCTTGCCCCGCCAAACATGAACGCAAGGTGATTGCGATCTGCAAGGCGCTAAAATTTCACGTTAACCCTTAGGGGGTTGGGTGGCGGGAGGTTGTGATCTCCACACCCTGTCATCCCCCGCGATATGCGGCGAACCCATGCCGGTCGGTTGAAGCCTTCACAGCGCTGCAGAACACAAGATCAGCCCAGCACCACCGCCGTGCCCGACGCGGACACCATGAGCATGGAGCCTTGCTCGCCGATCACTTCATAGTCGAGATCGACGCCTACAACCGCGTTCGCGCCGAGCTTGCGCGCTTCATCTTCAAGCTCTGACAGCGCGATCTGGCGGGCCTCACGCAAGGGTTTCTCGTAAGAGCCCGACCGGCCGCCGACAATGTCGCGTATGCCCGCAAACAGATCGCGGAACAGGTGCGCGCCCAGAATGGCCTCGCCGGTGACGACGCCCTTGTAGTCGTGGATATGACGGCCTTCGACAGACGGTGTGGTGGTGACGATCATGGGGAGGCTCCTTGGCTTTGGGCTTTAAGGCCAAGCGTGGAGCCTCACTTGATGGATGTCACCTTACGGTCCCGTCAGGCTTCGCTTGCCTTCTCGACAATATCGATCAGCTCCACAGCGCTGTCCGCGATGACCGTGCCCGGCGGGTAGACCGCGGCGGCGCCCATGTCTTTCAGGATCGGGACGTCTTCGGGCGGGATGACGCCGCCGACAATGATGGTGATGTCGGGGCGGCCCATTTCGGCGAGCTGTTTCTTGAGCTCGGGCACCAGGGTGAGGTGACCAGCGGCCAGCGAGGAGGCGGCGACGACGTGGACGTCGTTTTCCACCGCCTGACGCGCGGCCTCTTCAGGGGTCTGGAAGAGCGGACCGATATCCACATCCCAGCCCAGATCGGCGAAGGCGGAAGCGACGACCTTCTGACCGCGATCATGGCCATCCTGGCCCATTTTCGCGATCAGGATGCGCGGGCGGCGGCCTTCGTTTTCAGCAAAGGCGTCAGAGGCTTCAAGCGCCTTCTTGACCTTTTCGTCATCACCTGAGGCTTTCAAGAACACCCCCTGAACCGATTTGATTTCCGCCTTGTGGCGGCCGAACACCTTTTCCATGGCGTCCGAGATTTCGCCCACCGTCGCCTTGGCGCGGGCGGCCTCGACGGAGAGCTGCAAGAGGTTGCCGCCGTGCTCCGCCGCGTTGGTCAGCGCTTCAAGTGCATGCTCTACAGCTTTGGGGTCGCGTTCGGCACGCAGCTTTTCAAGCTTGGCGAGCTGTTCCTTGCGGACCTTGGAATTGTCCACTTTCAGAACCGGAATGTCTTCAGGCTCGTTGAGGCGGAATTTGTTGACGCCGACAATCGTCTGCAGGCCGGAATCGATTTTCGCCTGCGTCTTGGCGGCGGCTTCCTCGATCCTGAGCTTGGGCAGGCCCTCTTCAATGGCTTTCGCCATGCCGCCCAGCGAATCCACTTCCGCGATATGGTCCAGCGCGCGAGCGGCCAGATCATGGGTCAACCGTTCCACATAATAGCTGCCGCCCCACGGATCGATGGCGTCGGTGAGGTGCGCCTCGGTCTCCAGAACCAGCTGGGTGTTGCGCGCAATCCGGGCGGAGAAGTCGGTCGGCAGGGCCAACGCTTCATCCAGCGAGTTGGTGTGCAGCGACTGGGTGTGGCCATCGACCGCCGCCATGGCCTCGACCGCGGTGCGGCCAACATTGTTGAAGACGTCCTGAGCGGTCAAAGACCAGCCCGAGGTCTGGCTGTGGGTGCGCAGGGCGAGGGATTTGGCGTTCTTCGGGTTGAACCGCGCCTTCACAAGGCTGGCCCAGATCAGGCGCGCGGCGCGCATCTTGGCGATCTCCATGAAGTAATTCATGGAGACGCCCCAGAAAAAGCTCAGCCGTGGCGCGAAGGCGTCCACATCGAGCCCCGCCTCGACGCCCGAGCGAATGTAATCAAGACCGTCGGCGATGGTGTAGGCGAGCTCGAGATCGGCGGGGGCGCCAGCCTCCTGCATGTGATAGCCGGAGATCGAGATCGAGTTGAAGCGCGGCATCTCCTTGGCCGTATAGGCGAAGATGTCAGAGATGATCCGCATGGAGGGGCGCGGCGGATAGATATAGGTGTTGCGCACCATGAACTCTTTCAGGATGTCGTTCTGGATCGTTCCTGAAAGCTGTTTGGGGCTGACGCCCTGTTCCTCGGCGGCGACGATATAGAGCGCCAGAACCGGCAGCACGGCGCCGTTCATGGTCATCGACACGCTCATCTGATCGAGCGGAATGCCGTCAAAGAGCTGGCGCATGTCGAGGATGGAATCGATGGCGACGCCCGCCATGCCCACATCGCCGATCACGCGCGGATTGTCGCTGTCATAGCCGCGGTGAGTGGCCAGATCGAAGGCCACCGACAGGCCCTTCTGACCGGCCTTGAGATTGCGGCGGTAAAACGCGTTTGATTCCGCAGCCGTCGAGAAGCCGGCATACTGACGGATCGTCCAGGGGCGCTGGACGAACATGGTGGGGTAGGGGCCGCGATGATAGGGCGCGGCGCCGGGATACCCGTCAGTGAAATCAAGCCCGGCCACGTCTTCGAACGTGTAGGCGGGCTGGATCGGCAGCTCTTCCGCCGTCATGTGAGGCGCGCGTTCCGGCGCCGGGCCTGGCTGGATGTCGGGCTGGCCCAAACCGATCTGGGTGAAATCAGGATGCTGGCTCATGAGCTCACTCCCAGAATGGTGTGGGCGCGTTCGCCATCCTCGAGACTATGGCTGCGCATGTGAATGAAGTGGTCGACGCCGGGAATGGAGCCCGGCTTGCCCGCCACCCAGATTTCCTGCGCGCCGGCCTGTTTGAGCGCTTCGGCCAGCTCTTCCGCCATGTCGGAATACGCGTCGTCCGTGCCGCAGATCACAGCGAGTTTTGAGCCGGTTTCTGCAAAGGCGTCCGCGCAGGCGTCGATGTCAGCGTATTCGCGGGCTTGATCTGTCTCGACCCCGGACACGGCCAGCCGGTTTGAGGCGAAGCTGGCGCGGGCGTTGAAATCCGCTAGCGCGCCCAAAGTGGCGAGGAAAGCGCGGGGCGCCTGGCCGGTCTTTTCTGCATGGGCGTCGGCGGCGTCGCGCAGCGCTTCGAAGGGCTCGGCCATCCGCATGTATCGCAAAGGCGGCCAGTTCTGATCCGGCGCTTCCAGCAGGCGAATGGCGTGACCGTTGGCGGCGGCTTCAAGCTTGTCAGCGAAGGGCTGCGGCTCCAGCGTCGGCGCATCGAGCTTGGGCGGCGTATAGCTGCGCTGACCCGCCTCGACGGGACGTTCTTCCAGATTGGCGTATTGCGTCACCCCGATGAGGCTTTCACGGCCTTCAGCATATTGCGCCACATAGGCGTCGCGGGTCTTGGCGACTTCATTCTGCAGCCAGCCCGCCTTGACCGTTTCAAACAGGCCGCCGCGGCGCTCGATCTGCTGGAACAGGTCCCAGCCCGCCTGCGCCAGGCGGTGACCCAGGGTTTCATGCAGATAGCTGCCGCCTGCCGGATCTGCAGTCACGCCCAGATGGCTCTCTTCCATCAGCATGATTTGAAGATTGCGCCCCACACGCCGGGCGAACGACGTGGCCGCGCCCAAGGGCTCGTTGAACGGCCTTACGGTGATGGAATCCGCGCCGCCCGCAGCAGCCCCAAGACCCGCGCAGGCGTTGCGGATCAGATTGGTCCAGGCGTCGCGCGCCGTCAGCATGCGAGAGGAAGTGATGGCGCAAATGCGCATGCCTTGCGCTTCCGGCGAACAGCCGAAGGCTTCCGCCACTCTGGCCCAGACGCGTCGCGCGGCGCGCAGCTTGGCGATGGTCAGATGCACGTCAGCATCAGCGGCGAAGCTGAACTCCAGCGCATTGGCGGCCTGATCCGGCGTCAGACCATGATCAATGAAGGCGCGCATATAGCTGGCGCCGCCGCCGCAGGCGAAAGCCAGCTCCTGCGCCGCCGAACCGCCCGCTTCATGCGGAGCGTTGGCGGTGATGGAGACCACCTTGATGTTGGGCGCATGATCCGCGCACCAGGCGGCGGCCTCCGCCGTGCGCTTCAGGCGTTCAGGCAGGTTTTCTGCGCCGCCGCCGGCCAGGGATTTCTGCCCGATGGGCGACAGGCCGAGCCCGCCTTTCAGCGTGCTCAGATCCAGTCCCTGATCGCGTATATAGGCCAGAGCAAGAGCTGCGTATTGCGGCGCCATGCGCGAGGGCTGCAGATAAACCGGCGCGAGATCGAGCATGACCCCGTCCAGCACGGTTTTCAGCTCGTCGAGCGTCCGGACCGCGACGCCCATGGCCCCTGTGGGGTCAAGGGTGAGCGCAATCTCGCTGACCCCGCCTGACAGCTCGCTCAGGAGTGCGGCGTTCGCGGCTTTGGGGTCCGCGTCATCAATGATCTGACGGACGCCCCAGGGCAGATAGGGGTCGCGCTCCGCCGTCAATCCGCGCAAATAGGGCGCAGCTCCGGGCGCAGGCAACGGTCCGATCGCGTCACGGTCGGTGCGCGTGAATAACGGTCCACGCGCGACACCGTCGAGGGTTTTGCGGACAAGCCGCTCCAGCGGGGCGCCTTTGAGGGCGGCCTCAGCCATGACGCGCCATTGCGCGTCGTCGATGGCCTCAAATCCCTCGGCCAGGGGGCGGATAGAGTCAGTCATATCGTGTGGGTACACCGGCTTTGACGATTAGAAAAGCCGCGCTTGCGGACGTTTCGCCACTGCGGAATGCGGGGCGGCTTATCCGCTACCGCTGCTCCGCCTTCTAAGCTTGTGTCCTGTCAGCGGTGAAAGGACTGATCCCCATGCAAGAGCGCACCCCCCGGCTGGACCTGCCCTGGCTGATGCCGGCCCAGGCCCAGAAACATGTGACCGTCAACGAGGCGCTGGCGCGTCTGGACATGCTGGTGCAGGCCAGCGTGTTGAGCCGCACTCTGTCAGGTCAACCTGAGACGCCGTCCGAAGGAGAGGGCTATCTTCTGCCCGATGCGCCTCAGGGCGCAGATTGGTCATCGCAAAGCGAAGGCGTTCTGATGGTGTTTCACGAAGGCGTCTGGACCGCCGTCCAGCCCTGGGCGGGGCTGACCGTCTATGTGGCGGATGAAGCGGTGAGCCTGATTCATGACGGCTCCGAATGGACCGCCCTCAAAGACCAGGTTCGTGCGCTTGGGGGGCTTGAAGCGCTGGGGGTGGGGACGCAGGCGGATGCGGTCAATCGGGTCGCGATCAAATCCACAGGCGTCTTGCTGTCAGCCGATGACGCCGGGCCGGGCGATATGCGCCTGACGATGAACAAGTCGGACGCTACGCGAACGGCGAGCCTGGTGTTTCAATCAAACTGGTCCGGCCGCGCCGAGCTTGGCCTGACGGGCGATGAGGCGTTCTCCATCAAGGTCTCAGACGATGGCGCGAGCTGGCTGGAAGCGCTGAAGGTGTCAGCGGGAGACGGCGTTGTGACGCTGTCGGGCCTGAGCGTCTTGTCAGATCGGCTTAGCCTGAGCGCCAGCCATACGCCGGCGAGCGCTGCAGCGCCGGGCCAGGCGGGCGATTTATGCTGGGACGGCGATTTTGTGTATGTGTGCGTCGCCGCCAATCAGTGGAGACGCTCGGCGTTGTCTGCATGGTGAGCTGATACGCCTCGTCGGGTCAGCGGCGATGTGCGGCGAGCGCCTCGAACACGGCTCGGACTTCGCGATGCATTGGAGTGGTCATGATATGGCCTGACCGTTCCACCCAGTGCAGGCGCGCATTCGGGGCGGCTTCGGCGAGCCGCTGGGAGGCGCGCCCGGGACAGACCAGATCATAGCGGCTCTGGATTATGTGCACCGGCATGGTCAGCGACCGGGCGTTGTCCAGAATCTGCCCCGGTTCCAGAAAGCAGTCATGGGCGAAATACCAGGCCTCTAGCAATGAATGCGCGGTCAGCCAGTCGGCGCCGCGTTCGGCATAGTCCTTCTTGATCTCGGCATTGGACTTGTCCAGCCAGCCCAGGGTCTCCTCATACTCGCTCCAGCGATAGAGCACCGATTGCTGCAGGGTTTCCAGCGGAGTATCCGGATCTTCAAGCCCTGCCAGAAGCGGCCGCCCGGCGGCGATTTCATCTTGCATCCGTTCAAGCGCCCAATGACGAAAGTCGAGCGGGGTCTGACAGGCGGTCGGTACGCCCTGCATCAGGCGTTCGAGCGCGTCAGGACGGATCGACCCTGCGCCCGCAGGATCGTGAAACCAGTCCATTTCCTCGCGTTCGCCGAGCATGACGCCTTCTATCACCAGCGTTTCAACACGGTCCGGATGGCTTTGCGCATAAGCGAGAGCCAGCGTGGAGCCCCAGGACGGACCAAACAGGGTCCATCGCTCCAGACCCAGCGCCTCTCGCACGCGCTCCATATCCTCGATCAGATGTGCGGTGGTGTTGGTCTCCAGCACGAACAAGGGGCGTGAGCGACCGCATCCGCGCTGGTCAAACAGCACGATGTTCCATTTGCTGGGGTTGAAATACCGCCGGTGCCGCGGGCTGGCGCCGGAACCCGGCCCGCCGTGAACGAATACAACGGTGGGCGCGTCGGGGTCGCCTGAGCTCTCGACATAAAGCTCAAAGGCGTCATCAACTTGAAGGCGGGTGCTTGCGTAGGGCTCAAGCGCGGGAAAAAGCGGGGTCATAAGTGGCATTCGACGGGACCTGGCAGAAACGACGCGCGAGACAATTATTTCGATTTATTACTTTATTTGCTTCTGTTTGGAAGCGCGGAGGTAACAAGGCGGAGTCTGTTTGCAGGCCATACGAATTATTTGCATCGCATCTTTTAATGCAGCTAGCCAGTACGGGCGTGTGGGGCTCACCTGAAAGCCAGGGCTCAATCGCCAGGCTTTGCAAAACACCTTCCTGGCAGTGCTTTGCAACGAAAGCTGGACGCATATGCATCCTCACGAGGAGCAAGCCAGCAGCTTGCAAACCAACGAGTTCGCAAGACACGAGCGCCTGTTTGCGGGCTATATGAAAATTTTGAAGAAAGAGTGGTGCCGCTAGAGTGAATTGAACACTCGACCTCTCCCTTACCAAGGGAACGCTCTACCCCTGAGCTATAGCGGCGTCCGGTAGCAAGAGCATGCTCTCGCGTCGTCGGAGCCGGGCTTATAGCGTTTGATTCTTCTCGCGCCAAGACCGGGCTTGACCTCTTTTGCAGATATAAGGCAGTTGAGAGCCCATGAGCACCTCAGATCACAAGCCTGCAAAGGGCGAAACACCGCCCACCGATCGAGAGCAGCGCCTGGCCCAGGCCTTGCGCGCCAATTTGCGACGACGCAAGGCGGCGGCGCGCAAGAGCGATGCGCCAAAACCGGGCGACGCGTCTTAAAGCGTTCAGCGCCCTTGCGTTCAAAGCGCGGCGCCCACAAATCATCGCCTCTGTGACGCCCTCATTTCGTCATCGTGCGAATGCCTTTACTACGGGCGCTGAAGGGTGGGGCGCTGGCGTCGGCGCACGCCTTAGGACCATGAGGGCAGTATGGACAGCATTTCTATTCGCGGCGGATCGCGCCTTTCCGGTGACATCGAGATCTCAGGCGCGAAAAACTCCGCGCTCAAGCTGATGGCCGCCTGTTTGTTGACGGACGAGCCGCTGGAGCTGTCGCGCATGCCGCGGCTCGCCGACACGCGCTTTCTGGGGCATTTGCTGGCGCATCTCGGCGTCACGGTGGAGGAGCGCGCCGGAGCGAGGCTGTTCATGCACGCAGATGCTCTGGGCGAGCCTTTCGCGCCCTACGACCTGGTTCGCAAGATGCGGGCGAGCTTCAACGTGCTCGGTCCTTTGATTGCGCGGGTCGGCCACGCCAAGGTCTCGCTGCCGGGCGGTTGCGCCATCGGCGCGCGCCCTGTGGATCTGCATTTGCAGGCGCTGGAGGCGCTGGGGGCCGAGATCGAGCTTTCTGAAGGCTATGTGAACGCCAAGGCGCCGTCAGGCGGGCTGACCGGTGCGCGGATCGTCTTTCCCATGGTGTCCGTGGGCGCCACCGAGCACGCCATGCTGGCGGCGGTGCTGGCGAAGGGCGAAACGGTGCTTGAAAATTGCGCCCGTGAGCCGGAAATCGCCGATCTCGCCGGTTGCCTGAACGCCATGGGCGCCAAGGTGAGCGGCGCGGGAACCGCCACCATCACCATTGAGGGCGTGCCTAAGCTTCATGGGGCGGACTGGGCCGTGGTTCCAGACCGGATCGAGACCGGAACCTACGCCATGGCCGCCGCTGCGGTGGCGGGCGGCGACGTTCTGCTCAAGGATGCGATCTTTGATCATAATGGCGCGCTTTGGGATTTGCTGCGCAAGGCCGGGGTCGATGTTCAGGCGGAAGAGGGCGGTGTCCGTGTCCGGCGCAATGGAGCGCTGAAGGCGGTCGATATGCAAACGGCGCCATTTCCGGGCTTCCCGACAGATCTTCAGGCGCAATTCATGGCGCTGATGAGCCTGGCCGAGGGCGCCTCGGTGATCCGCGAAACCATTTTTGAGAACCGTTTCATGCATGCGCCGGAGTTGTCGCGTCTGGGCGCCCGGATCGATGTGCGCGGCAATGAGGCAGTGGTGCGCGGCCCGTGCGCGCTGAAAGGCGCGCCGGTGATGGCGACCGATCTGCGCGCATCTGTCAGCCTTGTCATCGCCGGTCTTGCTGCGGAAGGTGAGACTGTGGTCAACCGAATCTACCATCTGGACCGGGGGTTTGAGCGCCTGGAGGACAAGTTGTCCGCCTGTGGCGCGCAGATTCGCCGCGTTGCTGAAACTGCGGAGAACTGAATGACCGGCTACACGCCGATGCGCCTGTTGGCGCAATCCACTGACGATCTCGCCGTGCTCTCCGCCGCGTTGCAGGACGCTGTGGGGCTGCTGGGCGATTTTCAGTACGAGCCGAAAGCGCGCCAGTTCACGCTGGCGCTCAACCGGTTCCGCTGGGAAGGTCCGAGCAAGGGGCATGGCGAGCGCGTGCGCGCGGCACTGCAGGTTGGCTCGGTGCTCAAGGCGCAGGCCAAACGCCTCAATCAGGCCAATGAAGATGGGGTGATCAGCCTCCTGACGCTGGCGTTTGAGCCTGATGAAGCGCCGGGCGGGGTGCTCAGCTTCACCTTTTCCGGTGGCGGCGAGCTGCGTCTTGAGGTGGAATGCATTGATATGGCTCTGGCGGACGTGTCCGAGCCCTGGCGGGCGGCGGCGCGGCCGAGCCATCCAGACGAAGACGAGGCATGACCCGCAACCGGGTCGACAGGAGTTCTTTATGACCGATCAGCGCCTGGTCGCGGTCGAGCTTGACCAACTGACCATCGGCAAGGCCGATGAGGCCGTGGAGCATGAGCGCCGCGTGGCCATTGCTGATCTATTGGACTCCAACACATTTCATCCCGCCGATTCCGAGGCGGGCCCCTATGCGCTGCGTCTCGCCATCGAGGATCAGCGTCTGGTTTTCGACATCAAGCGCGAAAACGGCGACGCCGTTCGCATGTTCGTGTTTTCGTTGGGGCCGCTGCGCCGCATCATCAAGGATTATTTCCTGATGTGTGAAAGCTATTACGCGGCTGTGCGCGACGCGCCCTTGGGCCAGATCGAGGCGATCGATATGGGGCGGCGCGGGGTGCACAATGAAGGCTCCGAGCTGCTTCGTGAGCGCTTGGCAGGCAAGATCGAGGTGGATTTCGATACGGCGCGGCGTCTGTTCACCCTCATTTGCGCCTTGCACCGGCGAGGCGCCTGAGCATGGCGGTCCCCTCCGTCGTTTTTGTGTGCGGCCGCAATGCGGTGCGCTCTCCCATGGCTGAAGGATTCTGGAAAGCGCGTTTCGGAGCCGACTGCCTGGCGCGATCCTGCGGCGTGGAGCCGGCCGCCTGGCCGGACGGCTTCATGATCAACGTCATGGGGGAGAGCGGGGTTGATCTATCAAACTTTGAATGTCGCGATCTGGCCGACACTGCGGACGACCCGGTCGAGCTTGTGGTGTGTCTGGCCGAGGACGCCGATCCCGCCGCCAGCGCCTTCGCAGACGCGCGCGGGGCGGACTATCAGCTCTGGGCGATTCCCGACCCGGCGGCGGCTGAAGGCCGTCATGAAGCGCGTCTGGACGCCTATCGCGCTGCGCGGGACGACATAAAAGCGCGTATTTCGGCGTTTAATCCGGACTAGTCCTTACAACCGCGCTCGACGATCGCCGCGATCCCGCTTATATAGCGGCACGAGACCGCCCGACGCTGGCATGATATCTCATGCTAAAGCGTACGGGGTTTTTGCGTTTGGCGCACTCGCGCCTGATATACGCCATTGATCAAGAGGAGCTGCATGGCGAAGGAAGAACTGCTGGAGTTTCCAGGCGAAGTCGTGGAACTGCTGCCCAATGCGACCTTCAAGGTCAAACTGGAAAATGATCACGAAATCATCGCTCATACGGCGGGCAAGATGCGCAAGAATCGCATCCGCGTGTTGGCTGGCGACAAGGTTCTGGTCGAGATGACGCCTTACGACCTGACCAAAGGGCGCATCACTTATCGCTTCAAATAAGGTGAGCGTGACGCCCGTTTCCGTGCGCGCGCCGTTTGTGCTGGCGAGCGCCTCTCCGCGTCGACGTGATCTGCTGGTCGGGATCGGTGCGCCGCCCGATCAGATCGCGCCCACAGATATCGACGAGACCGAGCGACCTGGCGAGCTGCCGCGCGATCTGGCGCTGCGGCTGGCGGTCGAGAAACTCGCGGCCGCCGAGCATCCGGGCGCCTTTGTCCTGGCGAGCGACACGGTCGTGTCCGTCGGCCGCCGCATCCTGCCCAAATCGGAAGACCGGGAGACCGCCGAGGCATGTCTGCGGCTTTTGAGCGGTCGCAATCACCGGGTCTATACCGGCGTCGCCGTGCGCGCGCCGGACGGTCGCGAGATCAGCCGCGTGGTCGAAACCCGGCTGGCCTTCAAACGGCTCAGCGAGGATGAACTCACCGCGTATCTCGATAGCGGGGAGTGGGATGGAAAAGCGGGCGGTTACGGCATTCAGGGCCGCGCCGGCGCCTATATCAGCAAGCTGATCGGCTCTTACACCGGGGTGATGGGACTTCCGGTTTATGAGGCGCGGCAGATGCTGGTCGGATTGGGATATGTGTTTTGAGAATCGTCGCTGCTGAGCATGTGGGTGAAACCCGCGCCGCCGTTCTGGATGGTGATCGCGCCATCGAGCTGCATCTGGAGCGCTGGTCCGAGCGCGGCCAACGTGCGTTGCGCGGTGAAGTGTTTCGCGCCCGCGTCACCAAGGTGGACGGATCGCTGAACGGCGCCTTCTGCGAGATTGGGCGCGGCCCGACCGCTTTTCTGCCGTTCGGCAAGGCGGGGCGCCCTGAAGGCCTTCATGAAGGCGCCGCTATCGGCGTTCAGATCGCGCGCGAACAATTTCAGGAAAAAGGCCCCACGCTGACCCTGTTTGAGGTCGAGCCGGGCGAGGCGCCGGAAATCGTGGTGGCGGCGCCGCCGCTGGCGGAACGCCTGTCGATGATGTTTGAAGCGCCCGTGCGCACGCCCAAAGAGGCGGATGTCGCCCTTGATGAGTTGTTTGACGAGGCGCTGGAGGCTGTGGTCCCGCTGCCGGGCGGCGGCAAGCTGATCATCGAGCCGGTGACGGCGATGACGGTCATCGATGTGGACGCCGCCGGACGCCAGTCTCAGGGCGGCGCGCCGAAAATGGCGCTGGATTTGAACAAGACTGCGGCGCGTGAAGCCGCGCGCCAGATCCGCTTGCGCGGGATTGGCGGCGTCATCGCCATCGATTTCCTGCCCTTGAAGAAGAAACAGGATCAGAGCCAGCTCGACCAGACGCTGAAGGGCGCGTTCAAGCGCGACCCCGCCAAGGTCGATGTGGCGCCGTCCAGTCGCTTCGCCATCGTGGAGCTGGCGCGTCAGCGGCTGGGCCGCGCCCTGCACGAAATTGCTTGGGAACGCTTTGGCGTCGACAGTGTCGAGACCTGTGCGCTCGCCGCGCTGCGCCGTCTGGAGGCTGAAGGTCAGGCCAAACGCGGCGGCCGTCTGGCGCTGCTGGCCGGTAAAGAGGTTCACGCCTGGCTTGAAACCGATCCCATCGGATGGTCAAAGGCGATGAAATCGCGCCTCGGCGACCGGTTCGAACTGGTGCTGGATGAAGCCAAGGGGGCGCGCGATTTTGAGGTTCGCCCGCTATGAGCAAATCCAAACCCGGCTGCCCGATCTGCAAGAAACCCGTCGATCCCCAATACAAGCCCTTCTGTTCGGCCCGCTGCGCCGATGCAGACCTTGGGCGCTGGTTCTCCGGCGCTTACGCGGTGCCGGGCGAACCGGTCCCGCCCGAAGCCCTGCCGCCCGAAGCGCGCGGCGATGAGGAGGGCGGGGATCAACACTGATCCGCCGTCGACGACAAAAAAGCCCCGCAGCATCGCTGCGGGGCTTTTGTTTGATCTGAACTCTGACCCTAGCGAGCCACGCTGATCCGGGCGTAGAGCACCCGGCCGCGCGCGTCATGTACCTTGGTGTCATAGCCCAGAGGCGTATTTACGGTCGGCGCGGCTTCGTCAAAGACGTTTAGAGCGCCCAAAGAGGCGGTCAGCACATGGCCGCGCACCTCTTCGCTCCAGCCCGCCTGAAGGTCATAGGCGGTCCAGCTGTCGATTTCAGCGCCGCTATTTTCATCATCGTCATAGGACGAGATGAAGCGCGCTTGCGCATTGACGCTCCACGGCCCGTTCATCCAGCCCGTGCGTACGCTGGCGCGCCATTGCGGCAGGGAGCGGGCGAAGTTGGTGAAGTTGCGATTGCCCGCGGCTTGGATCGCCGTGTTGAGCACGGGGTCGAAGAGGGTGAATTCGTCGATATAGACCGCGTCCAGCCCGGCGTTGATCAGGCCGAACCGGCCCAGATCCACGCCATCATGGGAGATCGCAAAGTCCACGCCTTGCGCCTCCACGCTGGGGGCGTTGACGAAATTGGCGCGCACCAGCACCACATCGCCAGCTTGGGACAGCTCGACGCGGGGGTCGTTATAGACCCCGTCATCGGCGAAGTCGGCGGCCAGAATGGCGTTGGCGCTTTCCTCGATGATCAGGTCCTCGACCTCAAGCCGCCAGGCGTCCACCCGCGCGCTCCAGCCGCCATCGCGCCAGCTGGCGCTCAGCGTGTAGCTGTCAGAGCTTTCAGGATCGAGCGCCGTCGAGCCCACCGTGCGCACCGGGCGGAACAGGCTTTGATTGCCCAAGGTCAGAGATTGCAGCGTGGTCGTGGCGCTGACTTGCTGATGCAGGGACGGCGCGCGGAAAGATTGCGCCCAGCTTGCCGACAGGGTCAGGCTTTCGGTGACATCCACCGCCAGCGCGATCTTGGGATCTGTGGAGGAAAACGCCTCCAGATCTTCATGCCGCGCCGCAAGGGTCAGGCGTGCTCGCTCATGAAGCGGGATGACGCTTTCGGCGAACAGGCTGGCCACGTCACGCTCGCCGGAATAATCGGGCCCGCCGACGATGAAGAGGAAGGCGTCGTCATTGAAGGTCTGGCCGTGATTGACCTCAAGGCTTTCGGTGCGCAGCTGTCCGCCGACGGTCAAGGACACGTCGCCAGCGGGGAGCGCGAACAGGGCTGCGGTGGTCACGCTGGCGTCCAGGCTGGTCAGTTCGGAGGCGGAGGTGCGCACATCCTCGCCCAGCATCCAGGCCAGAAGCTCCGGATTATTATAGCGCGGATCTGTCGGGTCAGTGACCAGAGCGCCGGAGCCGAACGGATTGAACCAGTAACAGCCCGCGCTCTCATCGCCCGCGCTGGCGCCCGTCTGGCAATTGGCGCCGCCGAACCCATTGAGCGCTGCGCTCACACGGTCTCCGATATGATCGGTGATGGTCGCTTCCAGCTCATTGCGGGAATAGGCCAGCGTGACCGCGCCCGTCCACTCGCGACCCAGAGCGTCAAAGTCATGTTCCAGCCCGGCGTCCAGCCGCAGCGTGTCATGATCAAAACTGCGTCGCGCCGCGCCGGAGCTGAGGCCGCGCGGACGCCCGTTCCAGATCACGTCCTGCCCGAAATAATTGCCCGGATTGGCGACGGGGATGGTGGGAAAGCTCAATGCGGGCAGGGAGGGGGAGTTGCCGCGCGTCAGCTGCGTATCGGCCCAGGCCGCCCGCACGGTCAGGCGCGTGTCGCCGAAATCGCCGCTAAGGGCGCCATAGAGGTTCAGTCGGGTTTCATCAGGGATCAGTGAGAAGAACTGGCCGTAATCGAGCCGGCAATAGCCCGGCGTGCCATAGGCTGTATCCGCGCCCAGCACCAAGGGCTGGCCGCCCGCCGCGGCGCAATCGCGGTCGATGATCAGCTGACGGCCGCCCGGCGTGGGAACGGAATACGCGCCCGGCTGGCCCAGAGCGGACAGGCCGGTGCCCGGAATGAAGTCGGTCTCAAAGCCTTCCACGCCATCGGTGTCGCGATAGCTGATCGCGCCGGTCAGGTGCAGCGCGCCCATCTCGGTCCCGGCGATGGCGGAGAGGATGGAGGCGAAGCCCGCGCCGTCAAACCCGTCCGGCCCGCGCGCTTCAGCCTGAACCTCGAAGCCCTCATACCGGTCGCGGGTGATGACATTGACCACGCCCGCAATGGCGTCCGAGCCGTGCAAGGGCGAGGCGCCGTCTTTCAGGATCTCGACTCGGCTGATGGCGATGTCCGGGACAAGCGCGTTCATGTCCACAAAACTGGCGCCGTCGTCAGAGGCCACCGAAGAGGGCGCTTGCCGGACGCCGTTGACCAACACCAAAGTCGCCCCGAGGCCCAGGCCGCGCAGATTGACGCTCGACGTGCCGGAAGTGTCGTTCTGGGTGCCAGGATCGTCATTGAACTCAGAGCCGACAATGGCGGGATTGAACGCCAGCGCATCGCCCAGGTCGGACAGGCCGCTCGCGGCGAGCGCGTTTGAGTCAAGCGTGATGACAGGGCGGTCGCCCGTCTGCGTGCCGGGCGCGCGACCCGCCGTAATGGTGATGACATCGTCGGTGACGGACTGGCCGAACGCCATGCCGCCTTCACCCAGCACGGCCATCAGGGCCAGCGCGCTGACGCAGACTTTGTTTTTCATTGCTCGCCTCGGAGGTTTTAGTCTTATTCTTGGCAGAGCGCGTAGCAGCCCCCGACCTGTATGGGCAAGCAGGAAGGCAGACCGGACAAATCTGAAATTGACTGCACAAGACTGATTGGAGGGCATGGACAGCCCCCGCGTGCTTGCCTATAAACCGCGTCCTCAGCGCGACGCACATTGATTTGCGTCTCGCCGCCCGGGTAGCTCAGTTGGTAGAGCAGCGGATTGAAAATCCGCGTGTCGGTGGTTCGAATCCGCCCCCGGGCACCATTCTTCTTTTTCTGAACCGGTAGACTTTGCTCGACCTCGTTATTCGGGGCGCAGCCGACTGTGCGTTTCCCAGCACCCGAGAGCCGGGGCGCCCCCCGGCTGGAAACACTGGCGAGTCGGACTTTATGAATATTGATATGCCCTCGACCTTTCTGGCGCTGGCAGCCAAGCGCGCCTGCGCATCATATCTGCGATGACGTAGAGGACTGTAAGCCTTGGGGGTTTGCGCCTGCGCAAGTGCTTTAATATTTGCTAAGCATAGCAATGAATTCATGGTTTATTAACCCCATCTGTTAGCCCGGTAGAACAGAGTGATCCCTTATCGTCGTGATCTGGAGGTCGCCAAAATGACAAATCGGACACTGAACACTTTTCTGATGAGCGCAGTTTCGGCTTCGGCCTTGAGCCTGGCGCTCTCCGCCGGCGCATTGGCGCACAACGGCAAGAAGCCCGATGACAGTGATCAGGAACCCATCCGTCTGATCTCTCCCTATTACGGGGACATCAATCCGTTCTACGGCGACATCAATCCGTTTTATGGCGACATCAACCCGTTCTACGGCGACATCAGCCCATTCTGGGGCGATATCAGTCCGTTCTGGGGCGATATCAGTCCGTTCTACGGCGATATTGACGCCTTCTGGGGCGACATCGACGCCTTCTATGGTGACATCGACGCATTCTACGGCGATATCGACGCGTTCTACGGTGATATCGGCGCGTTCTGGGGCGATATCGGGCCGTTCTGGGGTGATATCGACGCCTTCTGGGGCGATATCGGCGCCTTTAATGACGGCGAGTACGGCACGCTCCTGACCGATCTCAACGCGTTGTTTGACCGGGCGGAAGACATCTTCGGCCCAGCTTATCAAGGCGTGACGGGGACGGATTTTGAAAGCGGTTTCCAGGCCGAGCTGACCGCACGCTTTGGCATTGATCTGAATGATGCGCGCTCTCTGGAAGGGCTCGACGCCGAAGACCGCGCCCGTTTCTTCCTGGAATTCTATGACGGGCTGATGCGCTATTCCGGTCGCGACCATGTGGATCACTGGATGCCGGCGATCAACTGGACGCCGCGCCTGGCGCAAGAGGCGGGCGGCGGTTCCTGGGTGCTCGTCGGTCTGGTCGACTTCTCAGTGCCGTCCCGGATCTCAGGCCTGACAGGCAACAATAACGGCCGGGATTATCTCGATTTCAACCATGGTCTGGCTGTGGCCAGCCTGATCGGCGCAGACCATGACGGTGAAGGACTGATGGGCGTCGCGCCCAACGTGCTCATGACGTTGTCTAATCCGTTTGATGAGAGCCTGAGCACGAACTGGACCGATGTGCGCTCGAGCGTACGCCGACAAGTGATGACCTCAAGCATCATGAATCTGTCGCTCGGCATGCCGGGTTGGACCTTTAATGAAGGCTGGGCGGACGTGTTGTCGGATCGCTGGGTCTCGATGTTCGCCGACAAGACCCTGTTCGTCTTCGCCGCGGGCAATGACGGCGTCACTCAGACGACCGACGTGAACTGGACCGATGTCCGGAACGTTGAAAACCTGCTGATCGTGGGCTCGGTCAGCCCCTCTGGCGAGATTTCAAACTTCTCCAACAGACCGGGCGACGCCTGCTTCGCTGTGAGGGGGCGCTGCGCCGAGGGATCGCGTCTGATGGACCGCTTCCTGGTGGCGCCGGGCGAGATGATCCTGATGCCTGACGGCCAGGGCGGCTATGTGCGCCTGTCCGGTACGTCCTTTGCGGCGCCGCTGGTGACTGGCGCGGCTGCGCTGGTGAAAGGCGAGTGGCGTTGGTTGCAGGCGGGCGATATCGCCGAAGTGCTGCTCTCCACCACACAGGATCTGGGCGCGCCGGGCGTTGACCCGGTCTATGGTCGCGGCCTGCTGGACGTGCAGGCGGCGATGGGGCCGATCAACCGCGAGAATCTGTACGCGGTCACCCGTCGGGGCGAGCGTGTGGACGCCAGCGAAGTGGGCCTGCTGAAAGCGCGCTTTGACCTGACGGATGACTCCAGCATCACGGTCTTTGAGGATCTGCGCGACACGTATCGCGATTTCGAGATGACGCTTGAGGAATTGAGCCTGGGCGATGAAGCGGTCAGCGCCAGCGCGGCCGCGGCCAATCAGAGCTATGTCTTTGAGCGGGTCGGCCAGCCTCTGGGCGCGAGCTTCCGTCAGGGGCCGGCGCAGTCTTATGTGGTGGACCAACGCGACGGCCTGGTGGTCAGCGCGTTCGCGTCATCCTTGGACGCGGGGCAAGCCTGGGCGGATGGCGATCTGCCGTTCCAGGCCGGCATGGCGCTGGAAAACACGGAAGCCGGATATGTTGTCCGCTTTGGTGTGGGCGAGGGCGCCCTGGCGTTCAGCGAGGATAGCGGGTTCGGGCTGGCGAGCGATTTCCGCCCTGAAACCGGCGGCGTAAATCCGCTGCTGGGATACGCCTCTGGTGGGCCGTTCGCCATGGCTGGCTTTGACATGGGCGTGGATACCCGCCTGTCGATCGCAGCCAGCACGACCCGAGATTCCTACGCCTTCAGCAATCCGCTGACGGGCGAACGCACCGCGATCTTCGATACGCTCGACGCGTACGCCGCATCGGCGCTGGCTGTGGATGTGCGTCATCAATTGAATGACGTGACCTCCGTGCAGGCCGGCTACACCCACCTCTCAGAAGATGAGGCCCTGCTGGGCGGTCAGGGGCTGGGCATTCTGGCGTTTGAGGGCGGCTCTGAAACCGACGCTCTGACCCTGGGCGCTGACATGCGAGTTGGCGACAGGATGCAGCTCAGCGTTTCGGGCGCTGTCGCACGGACGGCGGCGACGCAGTATGGCGACGGGATCATGACCTTGTCTGATCCGGCGCTGTCCACCGCTTTCCAGATGTCGCTCAGCCGGACGAACATCTTGCGGCGCGGTGACGCCGTGCGAGCGTCCTTCATTCAGCCTCTGCATGTGGAAACAGGCGTGATCGAGTATTCAGGCCTTGCCGTGGCGGATGCGGAAACCGGCGCTTTAGGGCTGCAAACACAGCGCTGGAGCATGGGCGGCGAACGGCCTCTGGCGATGGAATTGCTTTATGGCCTGGACGCTATGGATGGCCGTTTCAGCCTGAACGCCTTCGGACGGGTTGAAGGCCCGAACGCTGACTTCCGGGCGCAGAGCGCCAGCTGGGCGGGCGGCATGCGGGCTCGCTTGCGCTTCTAAAGGGCTTGAGGCCGCACCTGTCGGGCATGTTCCGGAGGTGCGGCCTTATGCTGATGCGGGTGATTCCAAGAATATTAAGAATAAACGTGTAATTTATTCTTAGGTATTTCTTATGGGGCCATCTGATGTTGCGAGCTGTACTCGCCGCGCTCATTGTTGTCTGTTTCAGCTTGACCCATGCGGTCGGGCAAGCGGCGCCCTCTACCTATGATGCTCTGATTGAAGAGGCCCAGGCCGCCATGATGGCGGATCCGGCGCAGGCTCTCGCTAAGGCCCAGGCTGCTGAAGCCCAGGCCGAAACCAACAATCGGACTGAGGGACACGCGCATTCCGTAGCGGCCGCGCTTTGGCTGCAAGGCGAAGCGCTGACACGGCTCGGACGCGCGACCGACGCCAGCCCGGTGGTGGATCGCGCCATTTCCCTGTTGGGCGCCTCGCCGCCTCCCACCCAGCTTTACGCCGACCTTCTGGTGGCGCGTGGACGCATCGCAAAAGACCGTGGGGATTATGCGCTGGCGCTGGATAGCATGGGGCGCGCCTATGATATCTATCTTGAAATCGACGCGCTGCGTAATCAGTCCATTGTGCTTCAGACCATCGGCTCGATCTATTCAGCGGGCGGGCGGTACGAGCAGGCGATCCAGCATTTCTCCGATGCAGCCGAGCGCTATGAAGATCCCATTCTGGAATTGGCCGCCTCAAACAATATGGCGAACGCCTATCGCGAAATTGGACGTTATGACGAGGCCAAGATTGCGTTTCAGGCGGCGCTGCAGATCGCGGAAGCCATGGACAGCCAGGTGTTGCAGGCGCGCATCCTGAACAATCTGGGCGCTTTGCATGCCGCCAATGCAGCTTATGACGAAGCCGATGAGGTGATCGATCGGGCGTTTGCGCTGTTTGAAGGCCGGGAGGCGGGCGAATGGTCCCGGTTCCTGTATGGCGTGCGGGCGCAGACGGCGCTGGGCCGTGGTGAACTGGAAACAGCTCGCGATGATATCCAGCGCACGTTTGAAGGCGTGCCGTTGGAGGCGTCGACCCAGCCCTTCACGGACTTTCATGAAACCGCCGTCGAAATCTACACGGGTCTGGGCCAGTTCGAGCGCGCGCTGGAACATGCGCAGGCCTTCAAGCGGCTTGAAGATGCTGCGCGCGACATCGCTGCGTCCGCCAATACAGCCTTGCTGGCCGCGCAATTTGAATTCACTGAGCAAGAGTTGCAGATCAACCAGTTGCGCACGACAGGGCTGGAGCAAGACCTGGCCTTGGCGACCGCCCGCAGCCGGACCCGGCTGATCGGCGCAGGGGCGGCCCTGGCCCTCATTTTTGGCGCCTTGCTGTTCAGCCTGTATCTCTACAGGGCGTCCAAAGAGCGTCAGGCGATCCTCGCAAACGCGCTTTATACCGACGCCATGACGGGGCTTCCCTCTCGCAGCGCGCTGGAGCGTGCGCTCGCAAAGGCCGAGGCGCGTGATCGTGAAGTTGCGTTGTTGGTGGTCAGCATCAATCGTCGGGATGCCCTGAACGGGGCGCTTGGTTTTGGCGCCTTCGCTGATTTGTGCGTGCAGCTGGCAGAGCGCCTTAAGACGGATGCGGCGACTGAGAAACTCGGTTTGATCGCCAACGGCGATCTGGGCGTGATCCTGGACTACGCCCCTCAGGATTCCTTGCTGGATGAAGATTATCTCGAGCAAGTGGCGATGCGTCTGCATCGGCTTGTGCAGGAGCCGTTCAAGATCGATGACATTGACATCGATCTGACGGTGACGGTCGGCGGCATGCCCTATGAGGGGGATGATTGCATCAAGCAAGCGATGATCGCTGTGGAGCAAGCGCGTGAGACGCATGTTGGCTTTGCGCGTTTTGACGCCAAGACGTTCGGCGACCCGTCTGAAAATCTGGCGTTGATGAGCCGCATGGCCGTGGCCATCTCCGAAGGCCATATGGACCTGCATTATCAGCCCAAGCTGAATTTACGCACAGGCCAGTTTGATGGGGCGGAAGCGCTGGCGCGCTGGCATGATCCCAAGACGGGAAATATCTCGCCCGGTCAATTCGTGCCGTTGGCGGAAGAAACCGGCCATATCTGGAGTTTGACCGAATGGGCGCTCAAGCGCATCGCGCGCGATCAGCTCGCCTTGTCTCGCGCGGGTCATGATGTGGCTTTGTCGATCAATATTTCAGGGGCCTTGCTCACAGATCCCGATTTTGCCGCGCTTGCGGCCCGGATCGCGGCGCAAGCGCCGGGCCAGCTGATCTTCGAGATCACGGAAACCGCGATCGTGTACGATATGAAACGCGCCGCACACACCCTGGACCAATGGGTTCGGGCCGGCGTGAAATTGTCCATTGATGATTATGGGGTCGGTCAGTCTTCGCTGGCTTATCTGAAGGATTTGCAAGCGCATGAACTGAAGCTCGACCGCTTCTTCTTGCAAGACTTCAATGACTCCCATCGTGATCGCTTGCTGGTCCGTTCCTCTGTGGAGATGGCCCATACCCTTGGCATGCAATGCACGGTCGAGGGCGTGGAGGATGCGGACATGTTGCCGGCGCTGCAGGGGCTCGGCGCTGATTGGGCGCAGGGCTTTGGCCTGGCGCGCCCCATGCCGGTGATGGATCTCGTTGGTTTGTTTCAGCACCAGGCGGAAGGCGACGCTCCGCTAAGCCTGTATCGCCCCTGATCTGTGGGTGATGTGAACAGGCTCACGCTGTGACACGCTGACGCCTGCAGCGCATGCGGTTCTCCTGACGCGAATTGTGTTTCGCCTGTTCTTACCAGGGTTGAACTGGCGTTTGAAAAACCCGTTAATGGCGCATTCAGGAGGCAGGGGCCTAAATAGGGGCGCCGGCAGCATGCCTGCATGCCTGCAAGCCGCAGACGAAGCTCAGGGGAGGGCGGATCACCATGCGCAAACACTCAGTATCTTTGATCGTGATGGCGGCGTTAAGCGCCGCACTTGCGTCTGCTGGGGGGTGCGCCGCGCCTTCAGCCTCGGATCAGCCGGGCGCGCAAGAGCAACCCATGGCGGACCGCTCCAACTACATTGTCTCGCTTGAAGCCGGGGCAGGCGATATTTCGACGCCGGAAGGGGTGGAGCGCGCCCGCCAGGAGCTTGTCCTGGCCCGTGACCGTGTTCTGACGGATGTGTTCGGCGCGGATGGATACGCCGCTGCCGCTGACGGGCGTTCGGGCTTGCCCCATTATGGTCAGAGCTTCATTTCGGCCTATGCTTTCGAAATAAGGCTGACAGCGGACGAAGCTCGGCGTCTGGCTGGACATGACGCTGTTCGCACCCTTGAAGAAGATGTTCCCGCACGCCCGATGGGCGCCCGGACAGACGGCTAGAGGCACACTGGAATGACCCTGCAAAAGACCCTTTTGATCACCGCTGCTCTCGGCCTTGGCGCCTGTCTGTCCAGCACTACGCCTGTCATGGCTCAAACCGAAGCGGTTGGCGCTGCTGTTCAAGCCCTGGACGGGCCTGTCACCTCCCGCGCGGCGAGCCGGCTTCAATCCGGCGACCGGACATCGGTCATCGTGATGCTGAATGTGTCACAGGACGAAACCGTCTTGGCGGGCGATCCGGGGTTTGCCGGTCAGATGATGCGTCAGCGGATTGACGACATGCGCCGGTCCGTCACCGGACGTGTATTTGCCCGCGCAGTTGACGAAATCAGCGAGCAAGGCGGGACTTACGGATATGAGCCGTTCGAGCTGACGCCCGGCTTCGCGATCCTGGCGAATGCGGAAGAGCTTGCCGAGTTGCGCGCTCATCCTGATGTGGCGGGCATCTATGACAATGCTCCCGCGCGTCCGCTGACGGACACGTCGGTGCAGCAAGTCGGCGCGCCTGCGGTCTGGGCGCAAGGGTATTCGGGCGGCGGAGTCGCAGTCGCCGTACTCGATACGGGGGTGGAGAAAGACCACCCCATGGTGGGGCCCGCCATTACCGCCAGCGCATGTTTCAATACGACTTATACAGGTGAGTCCACGTCGCTATGCCCCAGTGGGCTGGATAACGAGATTGATCTTGATTCGGCGGATGCTGGGGATGCGTGCGTTGAAGATGATTTCGATTCTGAGAATGGCGTAGATGGTTGTTTTCACGGCACCCACGTGGCTGCGACGGCTGCAGGACGTCAGGTGAGTTTGTCGTCTGGCCGTACGGCGTCCGGCGTGGCGCGAAACGCCAGCATCATCGCAGTCAATGTGTTCAGCCGCGTCGAGCCCGAAGGCTGCGTCGAGGAAGGCGAAACGCCTGAGGGGCCCTGCGTGCGCTCTTACACCTCTGATCAGATTCAGGCTCTTGACTGGCTCTACATTAATCGCGACAGGCTGAATCTGGCTTCTGTCAATATGAGCCTGGGTGGTTCCGAAGCCAATAGCTCGCCCTGCCTTGGCCGAAGCATTGAGCCCAGCATGAATGCGCTTACCGACGCAGGCGTGGCTGTCGTCGTCGCCGCGGGCAATGACGGTTTCGGAAATGGCTTGAGCTCACCAGCCTGCGTTCCCGCCGCCATCTCGGTCGGCGCCGTTGATGACAACGATGCTGTGCCGAGCTTCTCCAACGATGCGGATTATCTGGATCTGCTGGCGCCGGGCGTCCAGATTCTGGCCGCCTTCGGCACCGAACAACCCGCATCGGGACAGAATTGCGTCATCAATGACGCATCGCCGAACTCTGACGGGTTCTGTCACTGGTTCTCGTCTTCAAACGGGACCTCGATGGCGACGCCCCATGTCGCCGGCGCCATCGCACTGCTTCGTGAGGCGTTTCCCAGCGCCAGCGTGGCTGATTTTCTGGAAGCGCTTCAGGTCACTGGCGAGCCGGTGATGGATGTCGCCACCCAGCGCGTTCATGCGCGTATCCAGGTCGACGCCGCTTACAGCTTCTTGCGTGACGGCGCGGGCGTGGTGAATTCCGTCAGCCTGGACGAGCTCACACGCTATGACGCGCGCAACACCAATAGTGACGTCTCTTCGTTCAACACGGCCGTGCGGGCTCTGAGCAACGCCAGTTTCCAGGCGCGCACCGTCCGTGTCATTTCCAAGCCCAGCTGGCTGACCACCGAATTCTTTTCCGGATCCGGAGCGCCGTCCGGTTCGCCGGTTTCAGCAACGGCTCTGACCTTGTCAGCGAATGGCGCCGGGCAGTTGCGCCTGAGCATTAATGACAACGGTTTGAGTGACGCTTTCAACACCGGCGAACTTGTTCTGGGCGTGGATGGTTCCAGCACCCGTATCCGCATGAAGGCGACGGCGTTCGTGGCCACCGCGCTGACCGCGGGTCAGGAAACTGTCCGCTTTGGACCGTTTGAATGGGTCAGCGACGTCGACCAGAGCACTTCCAGTATTTTCCGCGTCGTAGGACTGAACGCCGGCATGCCCAGCGCGATCAGCGCGGATATCGAGCGCTGGGGCGACACCGCGGGGCAGACCGTCAGCAACGCTTCGATCCGCTGTGACTTCACCATTCGCTCCAATCGCTATTCCGGCAATGAGTACATCATTGGCGGCGCTGACTTCGCCGATTGCGCCCGGTTCGATCGTGGCGATCTTTATATCGATGTGGCTGTGGACCCCGCTGATGCAGGCAGCGTGCGCATGCGCCGGTTCCTGTTCAATTCCAGCGGCGGCATTACTGACGCCGCCTTTGACCCTTCCGGCGGTCAGGGACAGGCGACCAGCGGCGTCTCAGGCGTCCGGATCCAGTCTGTGGCGGGGCCGTCTTCGCCGAGCTTTGACAGACAGGCTTCATATGCGGACGCATCCCAGGGTGACGCCTCGGCGCCACAAGCGACCGTTCAGGCCGAGTATGGCCCCTTCGAGTGGACGTATGACGCCAACGGCGCCTTGCGTAGCGAGTTTCGCCTGACGCCGATCCTGCAGGGTGATTCCCTGACCCTTGACGTGGCGATCGCGAACGCCTCCCAGCCGGGGTATTCGGGGACGTATTCCGATTGCCGCCTGACCATTCGCTCGGCTCGCCGCAGCGAGAACGACTTCCTGATCCTGCCTGAAGACCTGGCCGATTGCGGATCGTTCGGGCGCGCGGATCTCAGCTTCCGGGTGACAGCGGATGACAGCCGGGTCAATTATTCGCCCGGCGATATCGACAATATGCGCATGCAACGCCTGATCCGTCAGGCCAGCGGCTCCCTGACCGATTTCCACATCGACGCTCAGACCAGCGCCGGACAGGCTCCGGTCAGCATCGGAGGCGGCGTCGGACAGGTCACCATAGGGCCGTTTGAATGGACGGGGGACAGCACGGCGCCCACCTCCAACCAATTCCGCATCGCCGGAATCGCCAGTGGCTCGATCACCCGCATTGATGTTTCCATCGCCAACGCGACGGCCAACGGTTATTCGGGAACGACGGCCGATTGTTCCTTGGCGATCCGGTCTCAGCGTGCGGGCGCGAACGATTATCTGATCCTGCGTGAAGACCTTGCCGATTGCGGTGCGTTCGGTCGGGGCGATCTGACGTTCCGTATCCAGGCTTCGCTTTCCGGTATGGAGAGCGCGGTCAAGATGCGGCGCATTGCGTTCGGCGCACAGGGCGACATCACCGATTTCGGGTTTGACGCCGAGAACGGTCAAGGCAAGAGCCCGACCGCGATCTCCGGTGGCCGCGAAGAAGTGGTGTTTGGACCATTTGAGTGGGTGGGCGACGCCCAGGCAGGCACGCAGGGCGTGTTCCGGATCACGGGCATTGATGGCGGATTGCCGGACTCCATTGAGGTGGCGATCGCCAACGCCGCGGGCGGCAATGGCCAGTTCACCGGCGCCTATTCCGATTGCTCGATCAATTTGCGGTCCAATCGGGCTGGACGGAACGAGTATGTCATCGGCGCGGTCGACTTCGCCGATTGCGGCAGCTTCAGCCGCGGCGATCTCAGCTTCCGCATACGCGCGGATGCGGCGGTGCTGGCCAACACGGTCCGCATGCGCCGGTTCGCCGTCACAACGGCGGGCGGCCTGACCGATTTCGGCTTCGACAACGAATAGCCGAGACGCACATCTGACGGATAAAAGGGCGCGGCCTCCAGTCATGGAGGCCGCGTTTTTGCGCCAGTTGACGCTATATCCCCTGAAACGCTCAAATATTCATGCGATAGGCGCTGATATTCATCTGTCAGTCGCGCCCCGACTTTCCAAGACTGCGCACAAGACCGTACGGTTGGCGTACGCATTGAGCGGAGACGGATGATGAAATTCGGCGACTATCTGAGAGCCCGACGGGAAGACAAGGGCTGGACCCAGCCGGAAGCGGCGGCCAAGGCCGATATCGAGCAGTCTTATCTGTCTAAGCTGGAGACGGGGAAATCCTTCCCCTCGCAGGATGTGTTTGAACGGTTGGCGGCGGCCTACGGGTTTGATGCTGAGACGCTGGCGCAATCGGTTGATGCGGACAGCCTGAAGGCTTTGCGTGAGATCGGGCAGGTTCGTGCAGCCGTCATCAGTCTTCAGTCGCGTAGCGTACGACTGGCGCGCAGCTGGCTGGCGGCGGGTGTGGCCAGCGTGTTTCTGGGCGGGGCCTCTTTGGGGCTGTTCAGCCTGGCTGAGGACGACGAATACACCGTCTATCATTACACGTCGCCGGGCGTGATCGCGCCGGGTGAAGACATGAATGTCTACGCCATTCTGGATCGAACCTTGCGGTCGGACCTGGGCGAAGACCGGCCAGACGAGGCCGCCGCTCGCGCCCTGCAGGTCGCGATGATGGAACGGGCCGACCCGCAAGTGCGCGTCACACGCGACATGCACGCAAACGGCTATCTGGAGCGTGTGGAGGGCGGACAGCGGTTTTTCCGGCCTGTGGACTCTGAGCTGGTGATCACCCCGTCGCCTTTGCGCTGGTTCCTGGCGCCGGCGATCATGTTCTTGCTGGGCGCGCTGGGCTGTTTCTTCGTCAGCTTTCGCTGGAAATAGCCAAGCTCTGTTTCGTCTCTGACATCATGAAAAATATGGAGGTCGCCATGTCCTTTTGGAAATGGCTGGGAGTGGCGTGTGCGTTGTTTGGCGCTGCGCCGTGTTGGTCTGCGCCCTATGCTCCTGCGCCCTTGTCGGCGCGGATCGAGGCGTATGTGCAAGCGTCCATGGCCGAGGGCGCAACGCCCGGCATTGTGTGGGTCTATCAGGGCGGCGTGCCGGTCTATCAGGGCTCTCATGGCGCCTCGGACCGGCGCTCCGGCGCTTCGTTTCACGAAGACGCGCTGTTCGACATTGGGTCCATGACCAAGCAATTCACGTCGGCGGCCGTACTGCGTCTGGCCGAGGAGGGCGTGTTGGCGCTTGATGATCCGCTGGAGCGTTTCTTTCCAGAGGCGCCTGAGGACAAGACAGGCATTACGATCCATCAGCTGCTGACCCATAGTTCGGGGCTGTCAGACGAAAACGGGGCTTTCGACGGGCGCGATTCAGACCCTTACAAATCTGAAGCCCAGTTCCTGGCGCCGCTCTGGGCCAGTCCGCTCAACCGGTCGCCGGGCAGCGGCTATGAGTATTCGAACGCCGGCTACTCCCTGCTCGCGATCGTGATCGAACGCGTCACGGGCGAGGGCTATGAAACCGCCCTGCGCCGGCTTGTTCTGGAGCCAGCGGGGCTGACTCAGACCGGCTATCGCTTGATGGACTGGTCAGTCCAAAACGCAGCTCGCGGATATGACGATTTTCACGCCGATCCTGACCGTGCAGATCGAGGTCTGTTTTATCTCGAACGCTGGCGGACCGAACCCGTTTCCTATCGGCTGCTGGGCAATGGCGGGCTTCACTCAACCCCTGCCGATATGCTGCGCTGGATGACGGCGCTTCACGCGGGCGACGTGCTGAACGCGGACTCGCTCGCCTTGTTGCAAGCGCCTTTGGTGGCGCTTGATGATCCCTATCCGCCGACCTTCACCCATTACAGCTATGGCTGGGGCGTGGGGCGGCGGCCGTCCGGCGAGCCCTGGATCAGCCATTCAGGCAGTAATGGCGTCTTCTTCGTCAGCGTGCAGTACGGGCCGCGCACGGACACCTTGATCCTTCACATGACCAACACGGCGCGCGGTACTGTTGGCCGCATGGGGTATGAGGTCGCGCGCATGATGGATGATCCGCGTTATGAGCCTGATCCCGTGCATGGCGGGCCAGTGCGGCTGGTGCAGACTTTCATGGCCGACCACACCCCTGAACATATTGACCTCTTGCCCGCCTATCTGGCGGCGCGATCAGGCGATCCTGTTCCAGCTGCCTGGGTGCTGAACCGGACGGGCTTGCATCAGATCGAGCAGGGCCATGCGGCATGGGGGCTGGCTCTTCTGGAGCTCAACGCCGCGCTTCATCCCGAGGAGGGCAATTTGCAGGACAGCCTGGCCTACGCCTATGAGCAGACCGGACGGCTTGAGCGGGCGCGCCGGCATTACCGGCAGGCTTTGACCTTGGGTCAGAGCACTGAGGACTGCTATTGGTGTTCCAACGCTCAGGCGGCGCTGGACCGGTTGGTGCAAGTCGCTTCGTCAGAATGAAAAGGGACGCTTCATGCTCAAGCTCAGCTGGACCGATATTGAAAGCCTGTCCGCCAGCATCGCCGATCAATTGATCGAGCGGCACGGTCCGATCGATCCTGACACGGTGCTGGTGGGCGTGGCGCGGGGCGGGCTGATCCCCGCCGCGCTGGTGGCGCACCGGCTGGGCTTGCGCAAGATGACCTCTCTCGGGCTGATGTCCTATGCCGACGGCGTGGAGGGCGCGCAGGGCACGATGCAAGCTTATGGCGCGGCGCCGGACAGCGCCGCCATCGTGATCGATGACATCATTGATTCCGGGCGGACGCTGGAAGCCGTCCGGGCGCGCTATCCCGACGCCATCGTGGCGGCGCTGGTGGACAAGACCGGCGGCGCGCCAGGCGTCGTCATCGGGCGTCAGACGCCAGCTGATGAATGGGTGGAGTTCCCCTGGGAAGCCATCGGCGCCCTGTAACCGCGCTTCTATCGCCTCTTGTCTGAAAGCCCTGCCGCCTCACATTGAAGAGAGGACGGTGGCGCGCACTCAATTGCGCCCCAACATCGTCTGAGAGGCTGAGGAGATCGTGATGACGTCTGACCCCAAATGGGCCCGCACGCCGGACGCGCTGGCGCGCCTGACGCCTGAGCAGCGCCATGTGACTCAGGAGAGCGGCACCGAGCGCCCCTTCAGCGGCGAATTGCTGAACGAAAAACGTGACGGAATCTTCGTCGACATCGTGTCGGGAGAACCGCTGTTCGCCTCAGCGGACAAGTATGAATCGGGATGCGGCTGGCCCAGCTTCACCCGGCCCATCACGCCGCAAGCGCTGGATGAGTTGCGCGACGACAGTCATGGCATGGTGCGCACCGAGGTGCGCTCCACTCATGCCGACAGCCATCTCGGCCATGTCTTTCCCGACGGCCCGGAAGAGGCGGGAGGCTTGCGCTACTGCATCAACTCCGCGGCGCTGCGCTTTATTCCGCTCGAAGAGATGGAGGCGGAAGGCTATGGCGACTATATCGATTTTGTGAAAGCTGGCCGTAAGGAGGCCTTGTAATGGTTGAGACCACTGAACGCGCCCTTCTGGCGGGCGGCTGCTTCTGGGGCATGCAGGATCTGATCCGGCGTCGTCCCGGCGTGATCTCCACGCGCGTGGGCTATAGCGGCGGCAAGACCGACAATCCCACCTATGACACCGTGAAGACCGGTCAGACCGGCCACGCAGAATCCATCGAGATCGTGTTTGATCCGAGCGTGACCAGCTATCGCGAGATGCTGGAGCTGTTCTTCCAGATCCATGATCCCACGACCGTGGACCGTCAGGGCAATGATATCGGCGACCAGTACCGGTCCGCGATTTTCTATCTGAGCGAGACGCAAAAAGACGTGGCTGAAGACACCATCGCGGACGTGAACGCGTCAGGCCTGTGGCCCGGACGGGTGGTGACGCAAGTGGTTCCTGCCGGTGAATTCTGGGAAGCGGAAGACTTCCACCAGGATTATCTCGAGCGCTATCCCAATGGCTATACCTGCCATTTCCCGCGCCCCGACTGGGTGCTGCCCAAGCGAAACGCCGGCGCGGCGTAAGTCGCGAAAAAGCTCGGTAAAGTGAGCCCCGTCTCCAATCGGAGGCGGGGTTCGTCTATCCGCCTGTGGCCTGCCGCCAGAAGAACAGCACCACCGCGCCCTGGATGAAGAGCGGGATGGCGAAGCTGGCGCCGCCGAACAGGGCCGCGACCACCAGCAGCAAAAACCGGGTCGGCAGGCGCATCATCATGCGCGAGCGTTCGCCCGCCGTGGCGTAGCGCGAGGTGATGACTTCGGTCATGTCCGTAAACCCGCCGCGCAATAGCACGACGAACAGCCAGATCACGCACGCGACCCACACCCAGATCATGATGCGGATCCAGGTGGAGAATCCTTCGGCGGCCATTACCGCATTCCAGTCAATGTCCATGACGGTCCCGCGCGTGAGGGTCAGCCGCGCGCCCAGTGCGCCATGGCCTTGATCCCCTCGATCACCCGCGAACAATGCCGGTTCAGGAAGGCTTCGTCGAGCGTTTCGCCCTCTGACAGGGCGCGCAACGCCAGCTCGCCGTCAAAATCCACAAAGGCCAGCCGCAGCGACAGCTCGCTCTCGGGGCGTCCGAACGCCGACCCGGGCAGGGTGGCGACGCCGGTGTCTTCCAGCAGCGCTTCGCACAACTGGGAGCTGGTCGTGATTCCGCGCGCGTTCAGGGCGCCGCGCAGCGGATCAAAATTGGGGAAGGCGTAAAAGCCGCCGCGGATCGGATTGACCTGCGCGCCGGCGTCAGTGAGCTGGTCGGTGACGAAATTCGCCAAGGCCTCCAGCACCTGCCGTGACCGGGTGAGATAGAGCTCCATCTCCGGTCCGCCTTCGAAGGCGAGCTTCGCCGCGTGCTGAATGGGGGCGGACACCGAGGTGTAGGTCTCGCTAGCCGCCGTGGCCATGGCGTCCTTGAGCCAGCTGAGGGATTTGGGAAAGGCGAAAAATCCCAAACGCCAGCCGCCCGCGCCCGCCCATTTGGAAATGCCGTCGGAAATGATCGTGCCGCCGCGATAATAGCGCGCCGCCGAATGGTGTTTGCCGTCAAACTGCACGCCGCCATAGATCTCGTCTGACAAGAGCAGCAGGCGATGCTCGCGCGCGGCCTCCGCGATGCCCAGCATCTGATCGGGGGTATAGGCCGTGCCGGTGGGGTTGCCCGGCGAGTTCAGGATCAGAAGCCGCGGTCGATCAGGATCGGCCTCGCACGCCCGGTGCAGCACCTCCGGCGTGACGCCGAGACCCGTGTCAGGCGCCGTAGGCAGCCAGCGGATCGGGCGTCCGATGATCTGGGCCTGGGGCGCATAGCTGACCCAGGACGGGGTGGGGATCAGAAGATCTCCATAATAGACGAGCTGCAGCAAGAACATCAGCTCTTTGGAGCCCGGGCCGATCAGAATGTCTTCAGGGTCGAAATCAAGCCCCTGGGTACGCTCCAGATAGCGGCAAATGCTTTCGCGCAGGCTGTAGAGCCCCTGAACCGGCAGATAATCCTTCTGGAAGGCGTTGTCGCGCAGCGCCTTCTGCATGATGTCCGGCACGGGGAAGGGGGATTGGCCCAGACCCAGCTTTGAGACCTTGCGGCCCTGCTTCATCAAGGCGGCGGAGCGCTCATTGATCGCCAGCGTCGCGGACAGGCCCAGACCCCGAATGTTGAGATTGAGCTGCACGGACGGAGCGAAGGCTTGCGGGGCCTGGATGTCTTTGGGGCTCATGGAGCTGCCTTTGGTTTCATGCCATCAGTAAACAGTGTGGTGAGATCGGAGACAAATGCCGACATGTCGAGCGGTCGGACCTCGTCTCCTTTGAGCAGACGTTGATGCAGAATTGAAATCAGGGCTGGCGCGTATAATGCGAGGGCTGCGTGGCGTACGCGATCCGGATTGGCGTTATCGGGGTCCACGCTGGGGCCAAGGCGGAGCTCCAGCGCCTGAAGGGAAGGTTCGATGATCTTTTCAAGATAGGCTTTCGCCACCTCCGGATCATGAATGGATTCCACAAGGGCGAAGGCGTGCGCCTGCGCAAAGAGATCGCTCTGTGCGCCAGCGAGCGCCAGTGCGCCATACCCTGAGACGGCCTCCTGCAGAGTGCCGGCGGGTTTCGCGCTCTCTTCCAGAAACTGTCGGGCGCCTTCGGCGAAATAGCCGATAAGCGCGATGACGACTCCCCGGCGGTCAGCAAAGAAATGGCGCAGGGTCGGTTCCGACACGCCGGCCTTGATAGCAAACTGACGCAGGCTGACCGGAGCGGAACGCTCGGCAATCGCTGTGGGAGCGAGGAGGCTTAGCAATTCATGACGGCGGTCTTTCACGGCGGCAGGCATAAGCACATCTCACTCAAGGAGCAGGCGCCCAGGAGACGCGAGTCAGGTTGCTGAAACCTTAGACCGAGATGTGATCCAATCCCAAGGTCTATCGTATATAGTATATGCGATACAAACGCCGTCTGGCGGTGTCGCACCCGCTATAGCAAAACAGGATGTGACCCATGACCAAATCACTGCTTCTGTCTTTCGCCGCGCTGGCAGCTTTGTCATCGCCTGCCGTCGCTCAGTCTTATGTGTCGGGCTCGGTGGGTGCGAACATGCAGACTGACAGCGACAACTCCGGCGCGTTCAGTCGTGACTTCGCTACTGGCGACGGGGGCGCCGTCCCTCCGGGCACGGTCCTGCCGTCTAGAACTGATGTCGGATGGACCACTGAGTTTGATACCGGCCTGTTCGTGTCCGCCGCTTATGGCTACCGCCTGAACGACATGTTCCGTGTGGAGGCCGAGCTTTCCTATCAAAGCGCTGATGTCGATACGCATGTTGACGTTCAGGCCGGCGGCGGCGCGCTGGGCGCAGCTGACGCAGCTGTCTTGATCACGGGTTCGGCGCCGCTGGGTGTGACGGTGGCGGATCTGGTGGCTGACGGTCAGGGCGAGCTAACCTCTACGGGCCTGGCGCTGAACGGCTATTATGATCTTCCGATCGAGGGCACGCCCTTCGCTTTGTATGCAGGCGCTGGACTGGGCCTGGCCGAGGTGAAGGTGGAGTACGCGCCGTCCGGCGTGGGCATTGTCGACGACACGGAAATGTCGGGCTTTGTTCAGGCGATGGCCGGCGGCTCCTACGCCATCAGTGAGAGCACGGCCTTTTATGCGGGGTACCGTTACCGCGCATTTGAGGACGCAGAAACGGATTCTGCTCTTATCCCGGCGTCTCTCGACGTGGAAAACACCAGCCATATCCTCGAGCTGGGCGTGCGCTACAGCTTCTAAAGTCGCCACCTTGCGCAAGAGCAGCCTCTCTGAAGCTTCAGGGAGGCTGCTGTGCATCTGGGGACTGAAACGCAGGCGCTTTAGCGGTTAAGGAGTTGCTTGCGCCACGCGTTTGCTGCTCTATCGTGCCCTCAAACAGACAGACGAGTCAGGGAGGAGCCGTTCATGCGCGCATTGATCTGCAAGGATTTCGCACCTTACAAGAACCTCACCGTGGAGGAGGCCCCCGAGCCGCCCCTGGGCGAGGGCATGGTGATGCTCGACGTCAAGGCGGCGGGCGTGAACTTCCCCGACATCTTGCTGGTCGAGGGCAATTACCAGATGAAGCCGCCGACCCCTTTCGTGCCGGGCATGGAGGCGGCGGGTGTCATCTCCGCGCTGGGCGACAAGGTTCAGGGCGTCAAGGACGGCGACCGGGTGATTGCGGCGACTATGCTGGGCGCGTTCGCGGAAAAGGTGCCGGTGCATTTCAGCCAGGTCGTGCCAATGCCTGACAGCATGAGCTTTGAAGAAGGCGCCGCGCTGACCACGATCTACGGCACCAGCTATCACGCGTTGAAAGACCGGGCGCAGCTGAAAGAAGGCGAAACCGTCCTGGTGCTGGGCGCCGCCGGCGGCGTCGGAATCGCCACGGTTCAGCTCGCCAAGGCCATGGGCGCCAAGGTGATCGCGGCTGCGAGTTCTGAAGAGAAGCTGCAGTTCTGCCGCGACAACGGCGCCGATGAGACGATCAATTACACCACTGAAGACCTCAAGGCGCGCGCCAAGGAATTGAGCGGCGGCAAGGGCGTGGACGTGGTCTATGACCCGGTCGGCGGCGATTTCGCCGAGCCGGCGCTGCGGGCGACGGGCTGGAACGGGCGCTATCTGGTGATCGGCTTCGCGTCCGGCCCGATCCCGAAAATCCCGCTCAATCTCGCCCTTCTCAACAGCCGCAACATCCAGGGCGTGTTCTGGGGCGCCTGGGCGGGTCAGAACCCCCGCGCCAATGCGCAAAATCTCAAGGAAATCTTTGATTTCTATGAGGCCGGCAAGATCAAGCCGCAAGTCTCCGCGAGCTACAAACTCGAAGATTACGCCAAGGCGTTCGAGGATCTTCTGGAGCGCCGCGTGAAGGGCAAGGTCGTCCTGACGCCGTAACCGGATCAAGCGTTGAAGCTATCCAGAGCTCCCGGGCGAGACTTCGCCCGGGAGCTTTTTCATGAGCGGATAAAGCGGCTTGGTCATTTCAGACGCCCGGTGCACGATGACCGCGGACAGGGGGGCTATATGCGGCATATTCTGATAGCGGTTCTTGTGTTGCTGGCGCTGGCGACGAGCGCCTTTGCGCAGACGTCAGACGATCTGGACGCCTTCATTGCGCGTCACATGGCCAGCTCGGGCGCACCGGGCCTGGCTTACGCCTTTGTGGACGGGGAAAGCCTCGTCTCTGACGCTTCGGGCGTTATGCGTTCGGGCGAGAACGCGCCGGTCACGCCGCACACCCTGTTCCGCATCGGATCTGTTACAAAGAGCTTCACCGCGCTCGCCATCGTGCAATTGGCTGAGGCGGGCCAGCTGACCCTTGACGATGAGGTGGCGAGCCATCTGCCTGTGTTTGAAACGCAGGCGCCGATCACGCTGCGCCAGCTGCTCAGTCACACCAGCGGATATTCGACGGTTCAGGGCAATGCTGCGGCCTCCGGGCTGACGCTGTCTGAGCGCGGCGCCCAGCTGGCGCATGACGGACCCGCCCAGGCGCCCGGAACGGGCTGGGCCTATTCCAACGCGAACTATCAAATGCTTGGCGCCGTCATCGAAGCGGTGAGCGGCCAGACTTATCCCGATTATGTTGAAAGCAACATTCTGAGGCCGGCGGGTATGCACGACAGCCACGTGCTCAAGGGAGAGCCGGTTGAAGGCCTGGCGACCGGTCACCGGCCCTGGATGTTCGGACACCGTCCTTATGACGCCCATTGGGGGGACAGGGTCCATGCGCCGTCCGGCGGCATCGTTTCAAGCGCTGCTGACATGGCGCTTTATCTGAGCTTGATGCTCAACGGTGAGGACGATCTGGTTTCAGCGGCCAGCAAGGCTGAAATGGTGCGTCCGGCAAGCGAAGGCTCGCCCTATTACGGTCTGGGCTGGGCGCTCGATCCTGAGGGCGGCTACGCGCTTCACACCGGTCTGACGCCTGGGTTTGAGACCATCGCCTTGCTTGAGCCGGCGCAGCAACGCGGCGTTGTCGTGCTGATCAACGCCTCGGGCGGGATGGGCTTTGGCGGGGTGCAGCCGCTTCTTTTCGGCATCACCAATCTGGCGTTGGGCGAACCCTATGAGGCCGGCGCCGGCTGGGGCGCCAGATCGCTTTACCTGCTCGTGCTGCTGATGCCGCTGGTCTATCTCGCGGCCAGCGTCTCGGCCTGGGTCTTGCGGGACGGCCTGCGGGCCAAGTCCGGGATCGCGGGGATATTCAGCTTATGGTTCCCGCTGGTGATGTCCGGCGTGCTGGCTGTCGTTCTGCTGGGCCTTTTGCCGCGCCTGTTCGGGACGACGTTGGGCGGCCTGGCGCTCTACCAGCCTGATTTCGTGCTGCTGCTGTATGCCTGCGTCATCACGAGTGCGATCTGGGCGGTGCTCCGCCTGATGATCGCCCATACCGGACCGCGCGCCTAATCCAGCGCGCGGGGCCTGGGGCGTTCGCCGCGTACATGCACCACATCCACATCCGAGAAAGTGCTCGGGGGCAGATAATCCTTGCGGAACCAGGGATAAAGCGAGCCGTCAAAAATCTCGCGCAGCCAGTCCAGAACCTTGCGCACGCGGGTCACCCGGCGTTGGTCGGGATGGTAGACCATCCACAGCGTGATCGGCACTTCCAGCCCGAGATCCACATGCACCAGATCAGGCTGGACCTTGGCGGCGTAGGTGGGGATCATCGAGATGGCCGTGCCTGCGCGCACCGCCTCAACCAGCGCCAGTGAGTTATCCGTCGTCAGGGACGGGTTCATCATCTGCTTGATGGCGCTGGCTTCCTTGGGCCAATGGGTTTGCTGCTCGCGATAGCTCACCAGATCCGCAATGCGGTGATTGAGCACGTCCGCGACGCTTTTCGGCGCGCCATAGGTGTCGAGATAGGCGCGCGCGGCGAAGGGCACGTAATGCAGCGTCGCCAATTCAGTCGCCACATGGCTCATCCGTTTGGATTCTGTCATCTGCAGGCTGATATCGCTCTGATCGAGCGCCAGCTCGCCATCCACGCGGGTGTTGATCTCCAGATTGATCAGCGGGTTGGCTTCCACAAAACTCGGCAGTTGCCGCGCGATCCAGTACCCGGCCACGCCTTCCGGCGCCGCCAGATGCACAGTGCCGGCGTCGGCGCGGTCCGCCTGGTGGGCGATGCGTTCAATATCGCCGGCGGTGTTCTGCATGATCTGGACCTGCGCCCAGATCCGCTCGCCGATATCGGTCAGCTCCACCCCGTCCGCGCCGCGCGTGACGAGGCGCGCGCCGATGCGGGTTTCAAGCTGCTCCAGACGCCGACTCACGGTTGGCTGTCCGATGCCGAGCTTGCGCGCAGCGCTGCTCATGGATCCAGAGGACACCAGCGCATGGAAAATACGCAGATCGTCCCAGTCAAACAATTGCGGCTTAGTGCTCATGAACGGGTCCGCTTTGCGGATGAATAGGGGGCATGTCGACTTCGCTGAAGCGGACGAGGGATCGGAACCGGTACCATCCGTCTCATGGATGAGGGGCTACATGCGCGATCAGGATAAGCAACACCGGCTGTCAGGGCCAGATGCGCCAGCGACCGCTGAACTGATCCGTATCTTTGCGCGTCATGGCTTTACATCTTCTGAAGAGCCTCTCGACGTTGCAGACGCCTCTACAGTTGCAGTGACAGCGCTGGGCGGCGCCCTGGCGTCCGAGGACATCGTGCTGGCCTGCCAGGCGCGCACACAACGCTGTTTTTTCATTCGGCGCAATGAAACGGGCGAGGCCAGCGGCTTCATCGCCCTGTTGTTTCTCAACGCGCGCGGCTTTGAAGCGCTGATGTACGGGCGTCTGTCGCCCGATCAACCCGAGCTTGATCTGCTGACCGCGCCCGATGAGCGCGCGTCGGCGATTTACGTGTGGTGCCTGGCGGGCGTCAGCGAAGCCGATAAACGCGCCGTGGTGCGGGCCGTCACTGAAGCACGCCGCAAGGCGTTTCCGCATGTCGCTCTGTTCGCCCGGCCGATGAGCCGGGAGGGCCGCATGATGACCGCCGCGCTTGATGCGCCATCGGCGGGCGCAGCCTGGCTGGGGTGGGTGCCCCAGGCTGCGGACGCCAGCAAAACCTAGGGTTTGGAGGGGGCTATGGACGGAACACGCGTTGAGGAATTTGAACCGCCTGTGATCGTGCGCGTGGCGCGGACCATGGACGATATGCAGCGGATCGCCGTCGTTCGTGCGCTCGTTTACATGTCCGAGCAGGACTGCCCGTATGATGAAGAGTTTGACGGCAATGACCTTGCTGGCGCGACGCATCTGCTGGCCGAAGCGGGGGGAGAACCCCTGGCTTGCCTGCGGGTGCGCTGGTTCGCCGACTTCGCCAAGATCGAGCGGGTCTGCGTACGCAACGGGCATCGGTCGGGTCGTGTCGCACGTCAGATGATGCAGGACGCAATCGATCTGATCCGTCGGAAAGGCTACCGCAAATTCGTCGGTCACGTGCAAGAGCATCTGATCCCGTACTGGAAGCGCTATGGCTTTATCCACCGCGAGCACCGTGGGGTCTTCGTATTTTCAGATAGGGCGTATGCGGAAATGGAGGGGCGTCCGGACCCCCACCCCAAAGCGCTTCACATTGATACCGATCCACTGATCCTGGATCGGCCCGAAGGGGATTGGGACAAACCCGGCCCCTTGGACAAGTCGGTGACGCGTGGCGCTTCACCGTTACAGGGGAGGGAGCCTGGACGCGGAGCCAAATCCGCGCCGGCCAAAAAGCAGACGGAGACAGCAAAATGAGCCTGGGAGTTCCTGTACTGGTATGCCTGGACCTGCAAATGGAATTCGTCGCCAAGGGCCGTCCCTGGACGGATCCCGAGGGTGAACGCATTGCCCAGGTCAGCGCCTCTATCCTGTCTGAAGCCCGTGCGGCGAACTGGTCGATAGTCCATGTTCAGCTTCATCCGGGCGGACCGATCATGGCCGATAACGGTCTGCACCAGCCTGCGCCGGGTTGCGAGCCACGTCCGGGCGAGATTCTGCTGCGTCGCGCTGGCGTATCCGCCTATGCGCACCCGGACCTGTCCGGCATTCTCGAGGGCGCCATGGGCGCTCCGGCCTATCTGATGGGCTTTTCCGCGCCGACATCACTGACGGCGACGCTCTATGACGCTGAAGAGCGCATGCACCCGCTCAACCTGGTTGAAGAGGCTGTGGGGTCCGCCGAGGTCGGTGAATGGTCAGCTGATCACGCCCGCGCTTTGTGCAAGGATACCGCTGACAGGCTCAATCGTCTGGTGTCCCGGACGGGCATGTTTGGCGAAAAAGCCCAGTATGCGCTTGGGCGCGTGGGCATGTTGAGCCAGCCGCGACTGAGCTAGACTGCAGCAGTTCAGACGTGCGCAGAAAGGCGAGGTCGGGGGACCTCGCCTTTCGTTTTTCTGGCCCGGGGTCGCCAGGCGTGACTGTGTCCTTGCCAAGGCGCGCGCAAGCTGGTCCTCTCACTGAAAGACGTGTTCGGGGAGAGTGAAATGCGGCGTTTGGTGTTAAGCGTATGTGCGATGGTTCTGGCGAACGGAGCCGCTCTGGCTCAGAGCGGAGAGCCGGACTGGGCGATCGTCCTGCATGGCGGCGCAGGCGTGATCGAGCGCGGCGACATGGATGCCGAGACCGAGGCCGCCTATCGCGACGCCCTGGACGCTGCGATCCGGCTCGGCGGCGACATGCTGGCGGACGGCGCCTCGGCGATGGATGTGGTCGAGGCCGTCATCCATACGCTCGAGGATGATCCCAAATTCAATTCCGGCGTCGGCGCGGTGTTCACCGCCGAAGGCCGCAACGAGCTCGATGCGTCGATCATGCGCGGATCGGACATGCAGGCGGGCGCCGTTTCGGGCGTGACCACAGTGCGTCACCCGATCAGCCTGGCGCGGGCCGTGCTCGAAAACAGCCCCCATGTGATGCTGCAGAGCCCGGGCGCGGAAGCATTCGCCGCCGATCAGGGCCTCGAGCTGGTGGACAATTCGCATTTCTTCACCGAACGCCGCTGGGCCTCCATGGTGCGCGCAGTGCGCCGGATGGGCCTGCCTGTGCCGCCACGTCCAGAAGGCGCGCCTGAAGTTGAACCGATCCGCGAGGGCGCTTTGGACCTGATGGAGCGCGAGCACGCCTTTGGCACAGTGGGCGTTGTGGCGCGCGATCAATCTGGTGAGGTCGTGGCCGGCACGTCGACGGGCGGCACCACAGCCAAGCGCTGGGGCCGGGTGGGCGACAGCCCGATCATCGGCGCCGGCACCTACGCCACGCCCGCTTGCGGTGTCTCGGCGACCGGCACCGGCGAATACTTCATCCGCCTCAATGTCGCGGCGCGCATCTGCACCCAGCTCGAGGTGTTGGGAGAGGCGGGCGGCCAGCAGGCCGCTGACGCCGTGATCCAGGACGCGCTCACCGCCATGGGCGGTGATGGCGGCGTGGTCATGCTCAGCCATGGCGAACCGATCTGGAGCTTCAACACGCCGGGCATGTATCGCGCCAGCTGGACGCCGGGCGATGAACCTGTGGTGTCGATTTATGGCGATGAGGCGTAGGGCTTAGCCGCCCCCTCCATCGCCACCGCCATCACCTCCGCCACCGCCATCTGCGCCTGCGCCATGGCCTGGTTGTCCCATGGTGAAGAAAAAACCGAAACCTACGAACAGGACGGCAATGATTGTGAAGGTCTTATCGCCCATGAACAGATGAGAGAAGACCCCGGCCATTATGGCGGCGATGACGCTTGCGCCGAGGCGGAGACGAAGGTTGATGGACTTGGATTTTCTAGGGGTCATGGAAGAATGTCTTGCTTGTGAGGGAGATCAGGTTCGTCGTCAGGCCGTCAGTGGAGGTGGGTCAGTCGCCGCCGTCGCCCCCAAAATTGTCGAACAGACTTGACTGAGGCCCATCAAGGCCCCCGCCTAGATCGAATAGAGCAATGCCAGCGGAAACCGCCACAATCAGAATGGACAGGCCGACATTGTCGATCAAAATGAAACAGGCGATTGCTGCGAGGATCGCGACAATGGCGGCCGAGACCGGGCGAAACTGAATAAACGGTTTTTTCTTCGGTTCGTCATCCATTGGCGGGGTGTCCCTCTCACTCTGCCTGTATCCTCGCGGACGCGCCTTTTCGGTTGCCGCGAGAGGGTGACGCACTCAGTTGGAGTGTCAACACGGAACCCGCCCCTTTAATTTAGTTTCAAATGTAACTAACTTGTCGAGAATACAATTTCGCCAGTCAGGGAGCGCCTCATGGCTCGCAAGTGGATTTACGCATCGCGCGTTGAGGGCAATGCCTCGCGCCAGGCCCATGCCGACATGCCCGAGGGCACCTATGAGCGGGAGATGAGCAAGGAAGGGTTCTTCGGCCCCGCCGCCTTCCTGCATCACAAGCGTCCGCCCACGGGCTGGGTGGATTTTGAGGGGCCGCTGCAGCCGCGCGCCTTTGATCTGAACAAGCTGGGATCGCCGCAGAATACGCCGTGGGACTCAGCTTCAGTCCTCTATAACAACGCCACGGACATCCGCTTCTGGTCATTGTCTGAACCAATGACCACGCTGGCGCGCAACGCAGATGGCGACCAGCTTCTGTTCATCCATCGCGGCGCCGGCTCGCTGTTCTGCGACTTTGGCCATCTGGAATATGAGGCGGGCGATTATATCGTCCTGCCGCGCGGCACGCTGTGGCGCCTGTCTCCGTCAGAGCCGACCCTGGTGCTGATGGTGGAGGCCACCAACACTCACTACACCTTGCCGGACAAGGGGCTTGTGGGCCCGCACGCCGTCTTCGATCCCGCCATGTTCGACGTGCCCGCCATGGATGACGCCTTCAAGGCGCAGCAGGCGGACGAGGATCATGAGTGGAAGGTGCTGATCAAGAAGCGCGGCCAGGTCTCCACCATCACCTATCCCTATAATCCGCTCGACGCGGTGGGCTGGCATGGCGAGTTGCACCCGGTGCGCCTGAATGTGCGCCATATCCGGCCGCTGATGAGCCATCGCTACCATCTGCCGCCAAGCGCGCACACCACCTTCCTGTCGGATCGTTTCGTGATCTGCACCTTCGCCCCGCGTCCCTTCGAGACCGATCCGGGCGCGCTGAAAGTGCCGTTCTTCCACAATAATGACGATTATGATGAAGTGCTGTTCTACCATGCCGGTGACTTCTTCAGCCGCGACAATATCGATGCGGGCATGATGACCTTCCATCCGGCGGGCTTCACCCATGGTCCGCACCCCAAGGCGCTGGCGAACATGCTGGAACAGAAAAAGCCTGCGACCGACGAATACGCCGTGATGATCGACACCCGCGACCCGCTGGATGTGGGCGAGGGGGCATCGCGCGTCGAAAACCTCGATTATGTGAACAGCTGGAAGCCGAAAGCGAAATAGGCTTCGCTTTCTCTTTTCCCGGCCCCCAATCAAGTTGAGGATAAATTCCGGCCGGGACCCAGTGATGCAAGCGCCCGGGGCCTGATGGCTCTGGGCCCCGGCCTGCGCCGGGGAAGAGACAGATCAAATAACAAGAAGGCTTTCCCCCATGAAACTCGCCACGCTGAACAATGGAAAACGCGACGGTCGCCTGGTGGTGGTCTCCCGCGATCTCGCCTGGTGCGCAGACGCCAGCCATATCGCGCCCACCTTGCAGGCGGCGCTCGATGACTGGGAGACGACTGAGCCGGCGCTGCGCAGCCTGTCTGACGAACTGGAGCGCGAATCCATTCCGCGCGAGCGCTTCCATGAGCGTGAGGCCCTGTCGCCCCTGCCGCGGGCGTTCCAGTGGGCAGACGGTTCGGCCTATGTCAATCACGTGGAGCTGGTGCGCAAGGCGCGCGGCGCGGAGCTGCCGGACAGCTTCTGGACCGATCCGCTGATGTATCAGGGCGGGTCCGACAAGTTCCTCGCCCCCCGTCAGGACATTCCGCTGGGCGATGACAGCTGGGGCTGCGATTTTGAAGCGGAAGTCGCCGTGATCACCGGCGACGGCCCGTCAGGTCTCAGCGTGGATGACGCGGCCAAGGAAATCCGCCTGGTCATGCTGGTCAATGACGTGTCATTTCGCGGACTGATCCCCGGTGAGCTGGCCAAGGGCTTTGGCTTTTTCCAGTCCAAACCGCCGAGCGCCTTCTCTCCAGTCGCCGTGACGCCGGACGAGCTGGGCGACGCGTGGGATGGCCGCAAGCTGCATCTGCCGCTGCAATCCTGGCTGAACGGATCGAAATTCGGCGAGCCTGAATGCGCCGTCGACATGACGTTTGATTTCGCCCAGCTGGTCGCCCACGCCGCCAAGACGCGTCCGCTGTCGGCAGGCTCGATCATCGGGTCAGGCACCATCTCCAACAAGCTCGATGACGGTCCCGGCAAGCCAGTCGCTGAAGGCGGCAAGGGCTATTCCTGCATCGCTGAAATCCGCATGATCGAGACGATCTATGATGGGGCGCCCAAAACCCCGTTCATGACGCCGGGCGACACGGTGCGCATCGAAATGCTGGACAAGGACGGCAAGTCCATCTTCGGCGCCATCGAGCAGACCGTGGTCCGCTACGAAGGCTAGAGCGCGTCAGTTTCTCCGACGATGTCAGAACGCCCGGATCAATGATCCGGGCGTTTTTGTGCGCGCTAATTCTGGACGAAGCCGCCGGACTTCAGCGCATAACGCTGGCCGTCAAAGCCTTCGAAGATGTCCACCGTATCAGGATGGCCCACGGCGCCGTTCTCGGCGTCGGGCAGCAGATTGCCTTCAGAGACATAGGCCTCGTAATGGCCGTCCTCATTCTCGGCGAGCAGATGATAGAAGGGCTGGTCCTTGTCCGGCCGCATGGATTCGGGAATGGACAGCCACCAGTCCTCGGTGTTCGCGAACACCGGATCCACGTCAAAAATCACCCCCCGGAACGGGAAGAGGCGATGGCGCACGACGTCGCCGATTGTGAACTTGGCCTCACGCAAGGCGGACACTCCTGGATTCGGACCGACATATGTAGCTGTCATCATATGCAATTCCAGTGCCTGACGCTGCAACAGCCGGGTTCGGTGCTTTCACAAGCGTGAAAGGCGAGCTATCCTTAACGTCAAACTGAAGTATCGCCCGCGGCCGGTTGCCGGCTTGCGCCGAAGAAACGGCGCGCCGCCAGTCTTTGCGGGCGCGATGAGGACGAACACCATGGCGAAGGACGCCGCCGGCCCCGAGCCTGCGCGCCAGCGCCCGAATCGAGGCCGGAAATCCGCCCGCCAGGACCCGATCTACGGGGCTATCGATCTGGGCACGAACAATTGCCGCATGCTTCTGGCGCGGCGCACGCGGGAGGGTTTCCGCGTGGTTGACGCCTATTCGCGCATCGTCCGTCTGGGCGAGGGCATTACGGCGTCCGGCGAACTCTCTGAAGCCGCCATGGAGCGCGCGGTGGAGGCGCTGGCGGTCTGCGCGGACCGGATCAAGCGCCGCAATGTCACCAAGCTGCGCGCCATCGCCACAGAAGCCTGCCGCCGCGCCCATAATGGCGAGATTTTTGTCGAGCGTGTCAAAGCTGAAACCGGCCTGGAGATGGAGATCATCGGGCCGGAAGAAGAGGCGCGCCTGGCGGTGCAGGGCAGTCTGGACCTGCTGGACGAAGCCATGGACGCCGCTGTCGTGGTCGATATCGGCGGCGGCTCGACCGAGCTGTGCTGGGTGGATCTCGAGGAATGGCGCAATCGCGGCGGCTATGACAGCGGCGGCCGGCCGCCCTTGCGCGGATGGTCCTCCATGCCGCTGGGCGTCGTCACCCTGTCCGAGCGCTTTCCGGAGCCCAAGAAGAGCGGCGATGAGGCGCGGGCGGCCTGGTATGCCGAGATGAAGGCGCACGCCGTCAAGCATCTCAAGGCGCCCAAGGGCGCGCGCCGTTTGCGGCCGATCTTCGAGGCGGGGCGCGCCCATATGGTCGGCACATCGGGGACGGTGACTTCGGTCGCAGGGGTGCATCTCAATCTGACCCGCTATATGCGTGACAAGGTGGACGGCATGTGGATGACGTCCGAAGACGCGCACATCGCCTGCCAGCGTCTGGCCAGTCAGGACCGCAACGGGCGGGCGCGTGAAGGCTGTATCGGCCATGATCGCGCCGACCTGGTGCTGGCGGGATGCGCCATATACGAAGCGGTGATGGAAGCCTGGCCGACAGAGAAGGTGCGGGTCGGCGATCGCGGCTTGCGCGAGGGCATGTTGCTCAACCTGATGCGTCCCAAGCGCCGGCGCGGACGGCGCGGCGCAGGTAAGCGCGGCGAGCCCAACGCACCCCGGAGCCAGGCGTCCGAAACAGAAAAGAGAGACGGCCATGAGCAAGGATGACGAAAACGGCGAAGGCGAACCCGAACGCCGCCGCCGCCGGTCGGGCCCTGTCACGGCGGGCGGGGACGCCCGTTCAGCCAAGCAGTTCCGTACGCGGGTGAAAACCGCGCGGGGCCGTAAATACTCGTCCAAGCTGTGGCTCGAACGCCAGCTCAACGATCCCTATGTGGCGCGCGCCAAACAGGATGGCTATCGCTCGCGCGCGGCCTACAAGCTGATCGAGCTCGATGACAAGTTCGGCCTGATCAAGCCGGGCATGCGGGTGGCCGATCTTGGCTCGGCGCCCGGCGGCTGGACCCAGGTTGCGCTCAAGCGCGGGGCCGCGCATGTGGCCGGCATCGACCTTCTGGAGGTCGAGCCCATCGCCGGCGCGATCCAGCTGGAGCTCGATTTCACCGAGGAAGGCGCCGAAGACACCCTCAAGGAAGCCTTGGGCGGGCCAGCCGATCTGGTGATCTCGGATCTGGCGCCCTGGACGACCGGGCATAAATCCACTGACCACTTGCGTATTGTGGCGCTGGTGGAGGCAGCGGCGTATTTCGCGCTGGACGTGCTCAAGCCGGGCGGCGGCTTCGTCGCAAAGGTCTTTCAGGGCGGCGCCACAGGCGAATTGCTGGACCTTTTGAAGGCTCGGTTTGAAAAAGTACGCCATTACAAACCGCCCGCCAGCCGGTCGGAGAGTGCGGAGACTTTCCTGATCGCGACCGGGTTTCGACCTGAGGGGTGAGTGGCGCACTCTGGCGGTAAACGCTGTTCACTTTTAACTTGGCGTTTCCATTCAATTGTGGATACTCCCATACAGAGCGGCATGAGCAAGACCGCCGGGAGGACAGTCATGACCGAGCAGCACGCAGCCTGCCCACCCTATCCGTGGGAACCGTTCAACCCGATTCGCGCCTGGAATGCGTTCTGGGGGCTGGTCGGCGATCGCGACGACACGCGCTATGTGTTCGAGTTCTTCCGCGCTGTGAACGGGCAGAGCATGGGCGGCATTCTGGGCCGGTTCGTCAATTCCGAGTTCGGGCGCAGCCAGATCGAGGACCGCACGCGGTTTGCGAACAAGCTGCTCGATCGCGAGACCTTGAAATCTTACGGTCGCGGCACCTTCGCTGCGGCGTATCTGCACTATCTGGATACCGAAAATCTCGACCCGCTGGGCGTGCATGTGGCCGCTGTGGAGAACGCGCCCGAGCTGTATGCGCAGCTCGAACGCGAGTATCCCGAGTTTGCGGCCATGACCTATACCTTCCATCTGGCCCATGACCTGCACCACGTGCTCACCGGGTATGGTCGCGATCCGCTGGGAGAGGCCTTGCTGTTGACGTATAATGGTAATCAGAGCGGTACGCGGGGTTCGCGCTTGCTGGGCATGTTCGCGGGCCTGCGCATCCGCTCGGAGATCTGGCAATGGCCTGTGGGCCGCATGATGGCGAATGCGCGCAAGATGGCGCGCGAGAGCACGGACATGGTTGTCACGGATCTGACCGAACTGCTGCCCCTGCCGCTGGAAGAGGCGCGTCAGCGTCTGAATATTCAGCCGGATCCGCTCTATCGTGAAGTCCGCGATAGCTGGACCGGGCCAGAGCCGGTCAGCGCCAAAGCCTAAAGCCCCGGCGCCGGCCGACCATTGAGCAGGTATTCCATGACCTCAGGGTCCTGGATGTCGAGCTTCTCGTAAGGTCCGAGAAGCCGCAGCCGGCTTTTGGGCTTGCCTGGTCCCAGGCGGCGAGCGGTCAGCATCACGACGGTGCCGTCAAATCCGCATTCGTCCAGCACCGGCAGGCTTTCTCCATAATCGCTATGGGGCGGCACGCGGCGATCGAGAAAGACGAGATCATACTCGGACGCTTTCGGGTCTTCGCAGAAAGCATTCACTGAATTGTAATGGTCAAATTGAAACGAGCCGGGAACATGCTCGGCAAGGCCTGACAGAATTGTCATCTCGACCGGGTCGTCATCAATCACCGCAACGAGTCTCATGCATAATTTCCTTATACCTGTCAGGGGAATACGCGTATTACGCGCACAGGTTGGTTTACCATAACGATGTAGGCTAAACGGGGCAATCCGTCGACCCGTGCGGCTAAACGGCCTTGCGCTCACGCTGAAACCTGCTAAAGCGGCCCCGCAAGAGACAAGGAGGCCTCCCCATGCAGATTCGCGAGGGGCTTACCTTTGACGACGTGCTCTTGCAGCCCGGTTCGTCTGAGGTTTTGCCCGCTGACGCTTTGGTGCGGACACGGCTCACGCCGTCGATCACCCTGAACATTCCCATTCTGTCGGCCGCCATGGATACGGTGACCGAAGCCGGTCTGGCGATCGCCATGGCCCAGGATGGCGGTCTGGGCGTCATCCACCGAAATCTGACGATTGAAGAGCAGGCTGAAGAAGTCCGCCGCGTCAAACGTTATGAGAGCGGCATGGTGGTCAACCCGATCACCATCTCGCCCAACTCGACGCTGGCCGAGCTCCTGGCTCTGATGAACCATCACAAGATCTCTGGCATTCCGGTCGTGGAAGGTGGAGAGGGCGTGAACGGCAAGCTGGTCGGGATCATCACCAATCGCGATGTCCGCTTCGCCGATGACTTGAACCAGTCTGTGGCGTCACTGATGACGCATGAGAACCTGGTCACGGTCAAACCCGGCGTGGATCAGGCCGAAGCGCGGCGTCTGTTGCACAAGCACCGCATTGAGCGGCTGCTGGTTGTCGACGATGAGGGCCATTGCGTCGGCCTGATGACGGTCAAGGACATGGTCAAGGCCGAAGCCTATCCTAACGCCGCTAAGGACGAACACGGTCGCCTGCGCGTCGCCGCCGCCTCCACTGTGGGCGACGCCGGGTTTGAGCGCGCGCAAGCGCTGATTGATGCGGGCGTGGATACGGTCGTCATCGACACCGCGCACGGCATGTCCGCTTCTGTGCTCGAGCAGGTCAAGCGCATCAAGGCCGCCTCCAATTCGACCCAGGTGATCGCCGGCAATGTGGCGACCTATGATGGCGCGCGCGCTCTGTTTGATGTCGGCGCGGACACGGTGAAAGTCGGCATCGGGCCGGGCTCGATCTGCACCACGCGCATTGTGGCGGGCGTGGGTGTTCCGCAGCTGACCGCCATCATGGATTGCCGACGCGCGGCAGACGGCTTTAACGGTTCCATCATCGCGGACGGCGGGATCAAGTATTCCGGCGATCTCGCCAAGGCCATCGCGGCGGGCGCAGATTGCGTGATGATGGGCTCCATGCTGTCGGGCACTGAAGAAGCGCCGGGCGAGACGTTCCTCTACAAAGGCCGGGCGTATAAGTCCTATCGCGGCATGGGCTCTGTCGGCGCCATGGCGCGCGGCTCCGCCGACCGGTATTTCCAGAAGGAAGTCACCGATCGGATGAAGCTCGTTCCTGAAGGGATCGAGGGCCAGGTGCCTTACAAGGGACCGGTCGCGCCGATCCTGCATCAGATGGTGGGCGGATTGCGCGCCGCCATGGGCTATACCGGCGCCAAGACGATCAAGGAATTCCAGGAAAAGGCCGAGTTCGTGCGCATCACCAGCGCGGGCCTGAAAGAAAGCCACGTCCATGACGTGACGATCACCCGCGAAGCGCCGAACTATCCGACCCCGTCCTAGTCTGGGGTGAGCCTTGAATGAGAACGCCCGGCGATGCATGTCGCCGGGCGTTTTTCGTTTCAGAGCGTCAACGCCTCGCGTGAGCAATTGGTCAGCATCTCCATGGCGGACAGATAGGGCGCCGGGCCGAAGCTGATGCGGCGCGCGCCGGCCTGTTTCATGATCTTGAGCTGTTCGACATCAGGAACCATCACATTGATGGGCGCTCCGATCTCCTCCACCAGTCTCGCCACCAGATCAGGGTCCTTGAGGCCGGGGAAGAAAATCCCGTCTGCGCCGGCGTCCACATAGGCGTGGGCGCGCTCCACCGCATGGCCCATGCGCTCGGTGGGGTGACTGGGATCCTCGGGGTCAAAGAACACCTCGCTGCGCGCATTGATGAACAGCGGTTCGCCTTCAGACGTCTGGGCGCTCGAGATGGCGCGCAGTTTGAGGACGTGCTTCGCCAGTGGAACAGGGCTTGCGGTCTTGCGGTCGCGATCCTCGATATTGATGCCCACGGCGCCCGTATTGCGGATGCGCAAGGCGTGATCGGCGACTTCGGCGGGGTCTTCTGAATAGCCGGTCTCGATATCCACCGTCAGCGGCACGGAAATGGATTTGGCGATCCGGCGGGTGATCCGCTCCAGCCAGTCCAGCGGCAGGGATTCCCCGTCCTCAAACCCTAAAGCAGCGGCGACCGCCCAGCTTGAGGTGGCGATGGCCTTGGCGCCGGAGCGTTCAATGGCGAGTGCGCTGCCGGCATCCCAGGCGTTAAACAACACCAGGGGAGTCCCAGGGGCGTGCAGTGAGGCAAAATGATCGTACATCAGCGTCATTCCTCTAGGGCAGAGGCGCGGCTTGCTGTTCAAGATCAAGCAAGGCGCGCTTGCGATGAAGCCCGCCGCCATACCCGGTCAATGATCCGTCGGCGCCGATCACCCGGTGACACGGGATGATCAAAGCGAGCTGATTATCGCCATTGGCGCGGGCGACCGCGCGAACGGCGGAAGGTCGGCCCATTTGTGCGGCGAGCTGGCTGTAACTGCGGGTCTGTCCCATGGGGATCGCCTGCAGTTCACGCCAGACAGCTTGCGTGAACGGGCTGCCGTGAAATTTCACGGGAACCTGAAAGTCTCGCAGCCTGCCGTTAAAATAGTCCTCCAGATCATTTGCAATCATGGCGTGTGGCTTTGTGCGTCCGAAGCCGAGCCCGCCCGGCGTCCGCTCGGACAGGCGTTTAAGCTCTGTGGGCAAGGCTTTGCGATCCATGAACTCCAAGAGATGCAGGGCGTGGTCATCCGCGACGGCGATCATCGGCCCCAAGGGTGTGGAGATCGGCGCGCAGCGCAGCAGGGCGTCATCGCGAAAGGCGCCGGGCGCGAGGCCCAACAATTTGCTGACGGCGGACCGGAAGCCGCTGGCGGAGTCGTAATTGGCGGTCAACTGGGCCTCGATCACGCGCTCGCCGCCGCCCAGGGCCGCAAAGCCTTCCTGCAGGCGCCGCAAGCGCGCCAGCTCGAGAAAGGTCACGCCGAGCTGGCGCTTGAAGGCGCGCCGCACGGTGGAGGGGGCAAGGCCGAGCGCCGTCAGATCGTCTTCGCGCCAGCGCCGCCCCGGATCGGCGTTGAGCTTCGCAGACAGGTCCGCGACCAGCGGCTCCATGCCGTGTTCCAGCGGTTTGCAGCGTTTGCAGGGGCGGAAGCCCGCATCAAGGCACTCCGCCGCCGTCTCGTGAAAGCGGCAATTGTCTGCTTTGGGCTTTCTCGCCGGGCAGCTGAGGCGACAGAAAATGCCGGTGGAGGTGACGCCCACAAACATTCGGCCGTCCCAAGCGGAGTCCCGGTTCAGAAGGGCGTCATAGAGCGCGGTGTCGGAAGGGCGTGAAAACAACATGCAGACTGTGTATCAGAGGGCGCGAGAGCATGACGCCGATTTTCGGGCGTTTATTGATTTTGACTGCAGAGCCGAACACCCTCTGTGATCAGCCACCCCGGAGCGCAGCTCCGCAAGCGCATAGCGCGCCCGCCGAACGGCGGAACAACCATCGGAGCTTTGCTCCGCAAGCGCGACCGCGCGCCGGCCGAAGGCCGAACACCCAGCCCGAAGGGCGAACGAAAAAGAAAGACCTTTCCCATGCGCGACGCAGGACGGATCGCCGGCGCCATTGAAGTGCTCGACGCGGTGATGACCCGGCATCAACCGGTGAAGGATGCGCTGCGCGATTGGGGCAAGGCGCATCGGTTCGCCGGATCGGGGGATCGTGCCTGGATATCCGGTCTGGTGCTGGACTCGCTGCGTCGCCGCGGCGCCTTGCGTCATGTGATGGGCGAGGACACGCCGCGCGCGCTGGTGCTGGGGGCGTTGGCCTATGCCTGGGATATGGACGCGGCCGCCATCAGCGCGGTGTTTGAAGGCGATGAACATGCGCCTGAGCCCCTGACAGAGTCCGAGGTTGAGGCTCTGTCCAAAGGGCTCGACGCGACGGCGCCGCTTCATGTGCGGGCGGATGTGCCCGAATGGCTGGCGCCGAGCTTTGAGCGCGCCTATGGCGCAGAAGCCGAAGCGGAAGGTCAGGCCATGGCGGGCCGGGCGCCGGTGGACCTGCGGGTGAACCGTCTGAAAGCCGAGCCGGAAAAGGCCTTCGGCGCGGTCGCCCCCAAGATCAAGAATATCGAGGTCTCTGACCTGATCCTGGATGGTTTGCGCATTCCCGAAACCGATCCGCGCGCCAAGGCGCCGGGAGCGGACAGCATTCCCGCCTTCGGCAAGGGCTGGGTCGAGGTGCAGGATATCGGCTCGCAACTGGCCGCATTGGCGGCGGGCGACATCAAGGGCGGGCAGGTGCTGGATTATTGCGCCGGGGCGGGCGGCAAGACTTTGGCGCTGTCGGCGCTGATGGAAAACACCGGCCAGCTTTACGCCTGGGATTATGACGGCCGCCGCTTGCGCGCGATCTGGCCACGCCTGCAGCGCTCCGGCGCGCGCAATGTGCAGGTGCGCGACGGCAAGGAAGCCGAAACGCTGGGGGATCTCGAAGGCAAGCTTGATTGCGTCTTCATGGATGCGCCGTGCTCGGGCGCGGGCACCTGGCGGCGCCGTCCCGACAGCAAATGGCGTCTGAAGGAAGAGGCGTTCAAACGCCGTCAGTCTGAACAGGATGAAGTGCTGTCCAAGGCCTGGCGCTTCGTCAAACCGGGCGGAAGCCTCGTTTATGTGACCTGCTCGATCCTGCCCGAAGAAAACGAAGACCGGGTCGCGCACTTTCTTGAAACGCACCCCGAATTCACGCCCGTGCCCACTAGCGACGCCATGGCGCAATCCGGTCGCCTCGCCGAGGGCGCGCAGGAGCGCCTGAAAGCCCTTGAAGGCCGCTTCGGCGCCCTCCAGCTCACCCCGCACCGTACCGGCACGGATGGGTTTTATGTCTGCGTGATGGAGCGCACGGCGTAGGGTCTGATCGCTCAAGAAAAAGGCCCCGGCAGCGCCGGGGCCTTTTGCGTTAGAACCAGAGGCGCACCCCGGCGAGGAGGGCGGTTTCCTCCACCTCTTCCCCGAGCGACCGGGCAATGGATGCCGTTTCGCCCAGCTTGCGCTCCCAGCTGACGCCCACATAGGGGGCGAACTGGCGGCGGACTTCATAGCGCAGGCGCAAACCGGCTTCGATATCGGTGAAGCCCGTGCCCTGATCGAGCGAGGGGGCGTCACCGAACGCAAACCGGGTCTCGACGACCGGCTGCAGGATCAGGCGCTGGGTGAAGAGGATTTCGTACTCCACCTCCGCCTCGATGGCGGCGCCGGCGTCTCCGCCCAGATAGGCGTGGGCGTTGACCTCAAACCAGTAGGGCGCGAGGCCCTCGACCCCGATCACGGCTTGCGTTTCGTCGGGGCCGAACTCATGACGCAGGCCCGTCTGGACGTTGAAATAGCGGGTCGCGGCGCGGCTGTATAAAAGCTCCACCTCGCCGCCGTCAAAGCTGTCCTCGTCGGGCAAGTACGCGCCCTTGAAGTTCATCACGAGGCGATTGATGTCGCCGCCGGTCCAGGCGCCGCCCTCCCATTTGAGAGCGGTTTCGCCGTCTGCATCCTGCCATTCAAAGCGGTCGATCATCACCATGGAATGCTTCGTGGCGCCGGAATGGTGCAGCACGTCATGACGCGCCTGCGCCATCACATCAGCGTCGAAATACCGGTCTGCCGCATTCCACAGCGGTTCGGCGTGGTCGCCCTCGTGGCTTTGCGCGAGGGCAGGGGCGGAGACGAGGGCGCAGGCCGCGCCCAGAAGCAAGGAGCGGATCATGATGCGTCACCTCCGTGATGACCGGAATGGTGGTTAGGGTGAGCGGGCGCCGGTTCAGGCTCTGGCGCGGGGGCGTGATGGCCGTGGTGACCGCCGCCATGGCCGGAATGGCTGGAATGGTCCATCGGCGCGGGTTCGGGCTGATGATGGCCTTCATGGCCGGAGTGACCCTGATGGTCGGAATGGTCCATGGGGCCGGGGCGCACTGAGACCACCTGCATCATCCCTGCATGCATGTGGTAGAGCAGGTGACAGTGGAAGGCCCAGTCGCCCGGCTCGTCCGCCGTGACGTCAAAGGCCAGGCGCTCGCCCGGTTTGACGATCACGGTGTGTTTCCGCGGCTTGTGATCGCCGCCGCCGTTCACCAGTTCAAAGAACATGCCGTGAAGGTGAATGGGGTGGGGCATCATGGTGTCGTTCACCAATGTGACCCGCAGCCGCTCGCCTTCATGAAAGACGATGGGCGCGTCGATCTCGGTGAAGCGCACGCCGTCAAACGACCACATATAGCGCTCCATATTGGAGGTGAGATGGATTTGCATCTCACGTCCCGGCGCGCGCACATCAGGATTGCGGTCAAGGCTGCGCAACTGGGAATAGGTGAGCACGCGATGGTCCACATCCTCCAGCCCGATTCCTGGTTCATCCAGGCGACTGATCGGCGCCATATTGAGATTGGCGACGCTAGGGCCTTCGGAATGGTTGTGGGTGACGGGCGCGTCGTCCTGCATCGCCCCGGAATGCCCGGAATGATCCATCGTCCCATGATCCATTGAACCGTGGTCCATACCGCCATGATCCATCTGGCCCTGAGCCATTGACCCATGATCCATTCCGCCATGCCCCATGGCGCCGTGATCCATGCCCATGTCGCGCATGGTCAGAAGCGGGGTGGGGCGCAGCTCGGGAACCGGCGCCGTCATGCCTTCGCGCGGCGCCAATGTGGCGCGGGCGTAGCCCAGGCGCTCAATGCTTTCCGCCATGATGGTGAAGGCGCGATCCTCGCGCGGGGTGACCACCACGTCATAGGTTTCCGCCACACCGATTTGCAGCTCGTCCGTCTCGACGGGGGCCACGTTCTGCCCGTCCGCCTGCACGACCTGCAGCGGCAGTCCGGGGATGCGCAGATTGAAGATCGTCATCGCCGAGGCGTTGATGATGCGCAGGCGCACCCGCTCGCCGGGCTCAAACAGGCCCGTCCAGTTGCTGCCCGGTCCCTGGCCATTGATCAGATAGGTGTAGGTCTCGCCGCCCACGTCTGAGATGTCGGTGGGCTTCATGCGCATCTGCCCCCACATGGCGCGGTCTGACAGCGCAGCGCGCGCACCGTCTTCGCCCATATCGCGGACCAGATCACCGAGCGTGCGGTGATTGTAATTGAGGCTTTCAGGATTGGTCTTCAGTCGGTTGAACAGCGCTTCCGGCGACATGAATGTCCAGTCGCTCAGCACCAGCACGTGCTCGCGGTCATAGCCCACCGGATCATGATGGGCCGGATCGACGATGATCGGGCCATAAAGCCCTTCCTGCTCCTGAAGCCCGGAATGGCTGTGATACCAGTAAGTGCCCGACTGGCGCAGCCGGAAGCGGTAGGTGAAGGTCTCGCCGGGGCGGATGCCGGGGAAGCTCACACCGGGAACGCCGTCCATCTGGAAGGGCAGCAAAATGCCGTGCCAGTGGATGGAGCTGTCCACGTCCAGGTGGTTGGTGACATTCAGCGTCACCTCATCGCCCTCGCGCCAGCGCAAGAGCGGCGCAGGCACGGTTCCGTTCACCGTGAGCGCGCTGTCGCGGCGGCCCTCGACGCGGAAAGGCGTGCGGGCGATATCCAGATTGAACTGCGTGCCGGTCAGGGCGTCGGGGGCGCGCTGGGTGAGGGCGCGGGCGCCATAGGCCCAGTTCGGGGTCAGGCTGGCGGCCGCCAGCGCGCCAGCGCCGGTCAGCCAGGATCGTCTCGTAAGCATGGTTTTGGTCTTTCAACAGGGATCGTCAGACAGGGGGCGCCCGCGCAAGGCGCGGATCAGCGTGTCTGGCGTCCTAGTTGAGCTGGACCGAATGAAGCTGGACGGGGGTTGGGCGCGGTGGCGGTCTGGGCCGCAGCGGATCATAGACGGGCGCTTTCGCCGCGGTGCGGCGCAACTGCGCCAGGTCCGGGCGCGGCGTGCTCGGCAAGACCGCCGGGGCGTCCAGCTGGGGCGCATCGCTGAGCACCAGAGCCGCGCCGCACAACGCGTTGTCGTCGCAATGCGGATCGGCCTGATCACTGGCGGATGCGTGATGGGCGTGCCACGCCATCTGGTGGTCAGTTACGGCTGGCGCGTGCGCCGCGCCATGCGCGTGTTCATGACCGGCGGGTTCAATCGGCTGGGCGCAGACCTGCACGGTCCAGCACGCGATGAAGATCATCGCGGTCAGGATTTTGGGCAGGGAGGCGGCGAACCGTTGAATCATGGTCGCAACATAGCGCGCTCAATGGATCAGGAAAACCATTTGAGTCCGGATGTGGCGCTGGCGTGCGGATACCCTCTGGCGAAACGCGCCCGTCTGCGCTATGCGCAGCCATGACCGAGATTCAGGCCCATCATGAAAAAGTGCTGGTGATCGACTTTGGCAGTCAGGTCACCCAGCTGATCGCTCGCCGGCTCCGCGAAAGCGGCGTGTATTGCGAGGTCCACCCCTTCAACCGTGTCGATGACGCCTTCCTGGACGCCTATGCGCCCCAGGCGATCATCCTGTCGGGCGGTCCCAATTCCGTCCACGGCGAAGGCACGCCGCGCGCCACGCAAAGCGTTTTTGAACGCGGCTTGCCGGTGCTGGGCATCTGCTATGGCGAGCAGACCATGTGCGCCCAGCTGGGCGGCAGCGTGGAAGCGGCGGAAGAACGCGAGTTCGGCCGCGCCGATATCGAGATCGTCGCCGACAGCCCGCTGTTTGAGGGCCTGGGCGCGGTGGGCCATCTCGAACGCGTCTGGATGAGCCATGGCGACCGCGTCAACGCGATCCCGCAGGGCTTCCATCCTATCGCCGCCAGCGAGAACGCCCCCTTCGCCGCCATTGCGGATGAGGGACGGCGCTTTTATGGCGTGCAGTTCCACCCTGAAGTGGTCAACACCCCGCGCGGCGCGCTGATCCTGCGCAACTTCACCCACAATATTGCGGGGCTGAAGGGCGACTGGACCATGGCCGCCTTCAAGGAAGAGGCCATCGCCAAGATCCGCGAACAGGTCGGCTCGGGCCGGGTGATCTGTGGTCTGTCGGGCGGCGTGGACAGCTCGGTGGCCGCCGTGCTCATCCACGAAGCCATCGGCGATCAGCTGACCTGCGTGTTCGTGGATACGGGCCTGATGCGCACCGGCGAGGCCGATCAGGTCGTCTCGCTGTTCCGTGAGCACTACAACATTCCGCTGGTCGCCGCTGACGAGGAAGAGCGCTTCCTGTCTGCGCTGGCGGGCGAAAGCGATCCCGAGAAAAAGCGCAAGACCATCGGCAAGCTCTTCATCGACGTCTTCGAAGACAAGGCCAAAGGCGTGGGCGGTGCGGACTTCCTCGCGCAGGGCACGCTCTATCCGGACGTGATTGAAAGCGTCAGCTTTGACGGCGGGCCGTCGGTGACCATCAAATCGCACCACAATGTGGGCGGTCTGCCCGAGCGCATGAACATGAAGCTTGTCGAACCGCTGCGCGAACTGTTCAAGGACGAGGTCCGCGCGCTTGGGCGCGAGCTGGGCCTGCCCGAGAGCTTTATCGGTCGTCACCCCTTCCCGGGGCCGGGCCTCGCCATCCGTATTCCTGGCGAAGTGACCAAGGACAAGGCTGACATCCTGCGCAAGGCGGACTCGATCTATATTGAGGAAATCCGCAAGGCCGGGCTGTACGATTCAATCTGGCAAGCCTTCGCCGTGCTGCTGCCCGTGCAAACGGTCGGCGTGATGGGTGATGCCCGCACCTATGACAATGTGCTGGCCCTGCGCGCGGTGACCTCGACGGACGGCATGACGGCGGATTATTTCCCCTTCGATCATGACTTCCTGGGCCGCACCGCCACCCGCATCATCAATGAAGTGCGCGGCGTGAACCGGGTCGTCTACGACGTCACCTCCAAACCGCCGGGCACCATTGAGTGGGAGTAGGGCGGTCAATCTGA
>NZ_DEMB01000010.1:88398-199394 GCF_002354675.1 Oceanicaulis sp. UBA2681
CGGATGCACTGGACCGACCAGCCCTATAAGTGGCACGTCAATGACGGGCCGGAAGTGTTTGTCCTGCTCAAGGGCAAACTCGACATGCACGTCAAGAACGCTGCCGGTGATATCTCTATTCTGCCAATGGACGAGGGCGACGTGTTTCACGCCCAGTCCGGTGACGCCCATGTGGCGCACCCGCAAGGCGCTGCGCGCGTGCTCGTGATTGAAACGCCAGGAAGCGTGTGATGAGTTCCAACCGCCTCGATCAGCTTGAAATCCATGTGGCCGAGCAGCAGCAGATGCTCGATGATCTGTCCGAGGTCCTGACCCGTCAGACCAAGGAAATCGAGGCACTGAAGACCCGGTTGAGCCAGTCTGACGGCCGGATCGCTGAGCTGGAGGCGGGCTTGCCTTCCCCCGGCAATGAGAAGCCGCCGCATTACTAAAGCGCGCAAACGGGGCGGTGTTCGCAGCGCCGCCTGCATGACACATGTCACCGTTTTGACGTGACAGGCTGCCCTGACGAAGCCGTCGCTCCTGGGTCATATTGTGCCTCAGATCACTCCTTGAGGGTGACGGACACGGCGCGCCGCTGAAGGCGTGTCAGGCACAGGAGACCTGATTCATGGACAGCTTCGTCGCACTTTTCAGCGCGTATTGGTGGCTTCTGTTTCCGCTCGGCTTCTTTATCGCCGCCGGGTGGAGCAGCCTGATGCGGTTCAAGAACACACAAGCCCGGCTCGAACTTCTCAAAGCCTATGCCGCCTCCGGTCAGGAGCCGCCTGAGGCCTTGCTCACCGATATTGATGCGCCCTTGGCGACATATGAGACCACACAGCCGCGGGCGAATGGCGCGACGGGGTTTCTGGTGACGCTGTTCGCCGGTCTGGCGGGCGTGTTCGCGATCCTGGGATATACCGGCGCGTTGGGCAGCTATGACGCCGAGTTCTATGTGGTCGCGGCCATTCTGAGCGTGCTGGCGCTGGCCTTTCTGGTGTCCGGCGTGGCCACGGGCGGTCGCGCCCCTCGCGCCTGAGCGCATAAAAAAGCCCCCGTGCGGACAAGTCCGCCGGGGGCTTTCTGGAAGGGCGGTCGCTTAGCCGATCTTGAGCTGGGCCATCAACGCTTCAGCGACCGGTTTGGAGGAGGCCGGGTTCTGGCCGGTGATCAGGCGGTGGTCAGACACCGCGAACGGCGCCCAGTCCTCGCCCTTGTGATAATCGCCGCCCTTTTCCTTCAGGGCGTCTTCGAGCAGGAGGGGGACGACATTGGTCAGGCCCACAGCCTCTTCTTCTGAATTGGTGAAGCCGGAGACCTTGCGGCCCTTCACCAGCGGATGGCCATGCTCGTCCTTGGCGTTCAGAAGAACGCTCGGGGCGTGACAAACCGCTGCGACCGGCTTGTCAGCGTTCCAGAACGACTCGATCAACGCCACGCTGTCATCGTCATTGGTCAGATCCCAGAGCGGGCCGTGGCCGCCGGGATAGAAGACGGCGCCAAAATCATCGGCGCTCACAGTTGAGAGCTTCACCGTATTGGCGAGCGCTTTTTGCGCGTCTTCGTCGCTTTTGAATCGTTTTGTGTCTTCGGTCTGGGCGTCTTCGCTGTCGCTTTTGGGATCCAGCGGCGGCTGGCCGCCCTTGGGCGATGCGAGGGTGAGCTTCGCGCCGCCATCCTTGAAGGCGTAATAGGGCGCGGCGAATTCTTCGAGCCAGAAGCCGGTCTTCTCGCCGGTGTCGCCAAGTTGATCGTGTGAAGTCAGGACCATCAGGATATTCATGGGGGGAGCTCCTATCGGGGGATGTGCCGCTAGAGGTAAGGGGCTGTGGGCGGCTTACAAGCACGCGTCCTCAGCCATCGGGGTCTCTTTGCTAACGTCCGGGGCTTGGACACGTTCCGCTCAAAGGGTGGTCGTTGCAGCGGAGGCTCCGCCTGCCTGCGATAAGGCGGTTTTCACGCGAGGCATAATCCTGCGACTGACGGGGACTTCGATCTCTCCGGTCATCACCAGCCGTCCCCCGCCACCCGGCTCACGGTCCAGCCGTCCCACATGGGCGGTGTTGACGATGTGTGAGCGGTGCACTCGCAGGAATGTGGGCGGCAGAAGCTGTTCGAGCGCCGTCAGCGTCAACGTGTAAAGCACGGTGCGGCCATCGGCATAGACCAGATCCACATAATCGCCCGCGCCTTGAATGCGGACGATCTCTTCCGTGCGGACATAATCGGTGCGCCCTGCGCTCTCGAGCGTCAGCACGGCGGGCTTGGACGCTTGTTGCGCAAGAGCGAGAGCAGCGTCCAGGGCTTCGGCGCGGCGGGTTTCGGCGCGTCGGCGCGCCTGCTCTCGGATCAGGGTCAGCGCCTGCCGGACGAACAGCGCGATCAGAAACAGCGCCCCCAGCCAGTACAGGTGCAAGTCGATGAACTGGCTTTGGGTGAAGACCGCCAGGACCATGGCGAAGCTGAACCCGACGATGTAGGGCCAGACATCTCGCCGTCCCTTCCATGCCGCATATCCTGCGATGAGCGCAACAAGGCCGAACGCCAAAGTGAGTGTGGTCCAGGTCTTGCCGTCAAATCCGCGGGCCAGAGCGACCGGCGCCAGCAGCAACACAGCGGCGCCGAGCAGTCCTGACAGGCGGCGCTTGAGGGTGAGAGCGGAGAATTCCTTCAAGCCATGGGCGATCAAGCTGAGCGAGAAGAGATAGGCGCCCAGAACAATGCCGATCAACCGCGCATCATGCAGCGGGTAGGGATAGGCGACGAGGCCGCGAGACGTCTCGATCAAGAGCTGCGCGCCCAGGCTGGCGCTCATCACGGCGAGGATGATTGGCGCTTCGCGGTCTTCTGACCGCGCGGCCATGGCCAGAAATACGAGAACGCCCAGAATGAACACGCCGAGCATGATCAGTCCGGGCCAGTAATAGCTCAGAATATCAGCTGTGGGAGAGCCGTACTCGTCCAGAAACAGGCCTTGCATCGGCGCTCTCAGGGTCAGAAAGCCGTGATGGCTGGACAGGTGCAGATCCAGCGTGTTCTCGCCCGCCACAAATAGGTCGCGCGGGGCGTGGGCGGCGTAATCGATGCGTCCGGGACGTTCTGACGCCCGGTCTGGGCCGGGCTGGCCGTTGGCGCCGATCTTCACCCCGTTCAGATGCAATTCGCTGGCGGCGAGGCCTGAAATGAAGACGCCTTTGGGCCCGGAGGTGTCGATCCAGTCCTGATCGACGGTGAAAGTCAGTCGCGCCCAGAGGTCCCGGCCTTGCGGATCAAGGGCGTAAAACCGGCCGGGTTCGCACGTGGACGCATCGAAAGTCGGCGGCGAGGCTTGTTGAGCTTCGACAGGGCAGACCACCATGGGAAGGCCGCTGAGATTGATGGCCTGGCGTGCGTGCGCGTCAGACGGCAGGGCGAGCCCAATCAGCAGCGCCAATGCAAGGGGGAGCAGGGTGTGCGCTTGGATCTTCAACTGGGCTCTCTCCGGGCGCCGTTCACCGATCAGGCCGCGCCGCTGACCGAAGCGCGCCTGACACAGGGCGCTGATCAGACCAACCATGCTCCTTGCCCCGCCGCAAGAGCGGGATGATGTCATAATGGAGAAACACATGCGGTCAGGCTTGTTTGCAATCGTTTCCGCTCTGGCGCTGACAGGCGCCGCTCAGGCGGAAGATCCCATAACCTTCACCAGTAATGCCAGCGACAGCGTCCAGGCGTACCAAGGCGCGTTCCAGGCGCCCGAAAACCGCAATGATCCGGACAGCCGGATGATCGAGATCGGTTATGTCCGCTTCCCGGCGCTGGAAGGCGCGAATGGTCCGCCCATTGTTTATCTCGCCGGCGGGCCGGGCGGCTCCGGCACGGGGACGGCCCGCCGCCAACGCTTTGATCTGTTCATGCAGATGCGCCGTCATGGCGACGTCATCGCCTTTGACCAGCGCGGTACGGGGCTGTCGCGCAATGATCTGCCGCAATGCATCTCCAGCGTCGAGGTCTCAGAGACCGAGCCGAGTACGGACGCTGAGTATGCGGACGCCTATCGCCAGGCGGCGCTGGAGTGCCGCGCCTTCTGGCGCGAAGAGGGCGTAGCCATTGAGGGGTACACGACCCAGCAGAGCGTGGCGGATCTGTCAGATCTGCGTGCGCATCTGGGCGCCGAGCAGATGACGCTGTGGGGAATTTCCTACGGCACGCATCTGGCCATGGCGGCGCTCAAATCCATTCCCGACGAGATTGATCGCGCGATCCTCGCCAGCGCCGAAGGCCTGGATCAGACCGTCAAACTGCCATCACAAACAGAGGCCTACATTGAAAGGCTGCAGCAGGCTGTGAATGCCCAGCCGGCCGCTGCTGCGGCTTACCCTGACATCGCCGGCATGATGCGGCGCGTGCATGCGCGTCTGCAGGCGGAGCCCCTGATGCTGGAAATTCCAGACCAACAGGGCGGCGCCACGCCCTACCTGTTGCAACGCCGGGACTTGCAGCAAATGACCTCGGGCCTGATCGCGGACCCCGGTTCGGCGGCCATCGCGCTGGCGATGTATGCAGAGCTCGATCAGGCGGGTAGTGCAAACCTCGCCGCGGCTCTGATCGGCCGCTTTTATGATCTGGGCGAACCGATCAGCCTGAGCCCGATGTCCACGGCGATGGACCTGGCGTCCGGCATCACCGATGCGCGGCTGGCGCAGGTGGAGGCCGAAGCGCAAACCGCGCTTCTGGGCGCGTATCTGAACTTTCCCATGCCGCAGCTGAACCGCCTCTGGGACGGGCTGGATCTGGGCGACGGGTTTCGCGCCGCGCCGCAGGGCGATACGCCGATCCTGCTGCTGTCCGGCACGCTGGATGGCCGCACCTATCCGGACAGTCAACGCGCCGCTCTGGCGGGCATGAGCGATTTGGACTGGGTGATCGTCGAGAACGCAGGCCACAACCTCTACATGACGACGCCTGAGGTTCATGCGGTCATGCACGCCTTCATGGCGGGCGAGGATGTGGATAGCGCACGGATCACGGCGCCGTTGCCGGACCTGACCGAACTGCCGTTCTAGGGGAGCGGAAACAAAAACGGGCGGCTCGTTGAGCCGCCCGCCTTGTCTTGTCGGTAGGGTAAGAGGCTTATTCGCCCTCTCCCTCTTCGCCCGGAACCGGGAAGCCCCGGTCACGCATCAGCGGCTCGACGGTGGCGTCGCGGCCGCGGAACTGGCGATAGGCCTCGGCCGGATCAATCGAGTTGCGCGGTGCGAACAGGTACTGAACCATGCGTTCGGCGACTTCGGCGTCGTAGAATCCGCCCGGCGCTTCGGCGAAGGCTTCCGCCGCGTCAGAGGTCAGAACGTCCGCCCACATATAGCCGTAATAACCCGCCGAATAGCCTTCGCCGGAGAAGATGTGGCCGAAGTGCGGGGTGCGGTGACGCATGGGCAGCTCGTCGGGCATGCCCAGACGCTCCAGCGTTTCCCGCTCGAACGCGTCGGGGTCGATGCCTTCAGGATCGGCGGTGTGGAAGTACATGTCCACAAGCGCCGAGGCGAGATACTCGGTGGTCGCAAAGCCCTGGTTGAAGGTCGAGGCGGCGCGGATGCGAGCCACCAGATCATCAGGCATCGGCTCGCCGGTTTCGGCGTGACGCAGATAGTTCTCGATCACCGGCTCGGTCAGCACCCAGCGCTCCAGAAGCTGGGACTGGAACTCGGTGTAGTCGCGCACGCCGCCATTCAGCGACGGATAGGCGACATTCGAGGACAGGGCGTGCAGCGCGTGACCCATTTCGTGGAAGAAGGTCGTCGCATCGTCAAAGCTGATCAGCACAGGCTCGCCGGGCGCGCCCTGGATGAAGTTTGAGTTGTTCGACGACAGCACGGTTTCTTCACCGTCAAACGTGGTGTGACCGCGATAGCTGGTCGCCCAGGCGCCCGAGCGCTTGCCTTGGCGGGCGTACGGATCGAGATACCACAGGCCGATATGATCGCCGCTTTCATTGTCGGTCACTTCCCAGACGCGCACATCGGGGTGGAAGACCGGCACGGAGCCGTCAGTGATCTCTTCAAAGGCGAAGCCGAACAGCTCGCCCGACACGTAGAACATGGCTTCGCGCAGGTTCTCGATGTTGAAGTACTGCTTCACTTCCTCGGAGTTCAGGTCGTATTCGGCCTGACGCACCTTTTCCATGTAGTAGCGGTAATCCCACGGCTCGATGGTGATGTCGTCGCCGCGCTCATCGGCCAGCGCCTGCATCTGGGCGACTTCTTCCTCGACGCGGGCGATGGCGGCCGGCCAGACGGTCTCCATCAGCTCCAGCGCGTTCTCCGGATTGCCCGCCATGCGGTTTTCCAGACGCCATTGGGCGTAATTGTCATAGCCCAGAAGCCCGACGCGCTCGTCGCGCAGCTGCAGGATTTCGGCGATGATGGCGTTGTTGTCGTACTCATCGCCATTGTCGCCACGATTGTAATAGGTGCGCCAGACTTCCTCGCGCAGATCGCGCTCGTCTGAATAGGTCAGGAACGGATCCATCGAGGAGCGCGTGTTCAGGACGGCGTACTCGCCTTCATGATCGCGCTGGGCGGCCAGATTGGCGGCGGCGGTGACGAAGCTTTCCGGCAGGCCGGACAGCTGATCGTCATTGAGATAGGTGACGTAGTTTTCTTCATCCGCCAGCACATTGTTGGCGAAACGGGTGTGCAGTTCGGCCAGACGCGACTGAATGGCGGCGTAGCGCTCGGCTTCGGCGCCTTCCAGAGTCGCGCCATTGCGGGCGAAGCTGTCATAGGTGAGCTGGACAAGGCGCTGCTGGTCGGGGCGCAGCGTCGCCATTTCCTCGCCTTCGTAGACGGAGCGGATACGTTCGAACAGCTCTTCGTTCTGGGTGATTTCCGATGAGAAAGCCGACAGGACCGGCGCCATTTCGCGCTGGATCTCGCGGAACTCGGGCGAGCTCATATTGGACGACCAGATGCCGTAATAGACAAACACGCGGTCCAGGGCGTCGCCGGTGCGCTCCATGGCGACAATGGTGTTTTCAAAGGTCGGCGCGTCGGGATTGTTGGCGATGGCTTCGATCTCGGCGCGGGAGCGGTCCATGCCGATCTCCAGCGCGTCACGCAGATCAGACAGCTCCATCTGGTCAAAGGCGGGCACGCCGCCGAACGGGCCGTCCCATTCCGCGATCAGCGGGTTTGTCGCCTCAGCCTGATCGGTCATGGACGCATCCTGCATTTGCTGTGCGGCCTGGGTGTCGGTGCTCGATGCGGCGCCGGCGTCAGATGAGGTGTCAGCCGGTTGGCTGCAGGCGGCGAGCGCCAGCCCGCTGGCGGCGGCGAGAAGAAGTGAACGCATGAGATATCCCCTCCCAAAGGATGTTGGCTCGATTGCGCGCACCATAGGGCATCGCCCCCTTGCGATGAAACAGTCCACGCAGCGGCCGCGCATTACGAAAGAGTCAGATGGGAAAGGCGATCAGTCTTCGCCAGCCCCATCGTCAGCATCATCAGACGCTCCATCGCCGGGCGGGTTGTACATCACCGCGATGCCCATCTGCAGGCTGGCGAATGTGGAACCGATAAAGAAAGCCAGAAGCAGCCGGACGCCGAGGCCAGTCAGACGGCCTTCGGTCAGGCGTCTGAGATGACCGACATCCAGAACCAGGAGCACCGCTGTGAAGGCGATGCCGATCGCCATGCCCAGAATGGCGTGACGCAGTAAGAACCGCAGCAGATCAGTCATGGAGCCTCCGCAAATCCTTTTTCAGTCTGGTCTCTTTCGGAGCGGGGGCAATTAGACGTGGCGCCGCAGACCGACACTTCCACTCGCCAGCAGGGCGAGAGTCGGTCTAGGTTTGCATGGCTCAAGGGGAGGGCTGTTTATGGGCGTGCTGATCACAGGCCTGATCTTTTTTATCGGGGTTCACCTGACGCGAGTTCTGGGGATCAAGGCGCTGGTGGTCAAAGTGACCGGCGAAGCGCTGTTTGCGATCTTCTATTCCGTGCTCAGCACGATCGGTCTGACCTTGATCATCTATGGCCAGATTCTGGCCCACCCGTCGGTCAATATCTGGTGGCCGCCCGCTTGGACGCGCACATTGGCGCTGGTGGCGGTGCCGCTGTCGCTGATCCTGATCATCGCCACCTATCTGCCCAGCCATATCCGTTCGATCACGCGCCACCCGATGACGCTGGGCGTCTTTCTGTGGTCGGGATCTCACCTCCTGGCCAATGGCGAGCTGGCGTCCATCGTTTTGTTCGGCGCGTTCGCGGGCTGGTCTGCGATCTTGCTGGTGGAGGGTTATTGGAGCGGCGGGCACTTTGCGCGGCCCGGTCAATTGTGGGCGGATCTCACCGCTGTGCTTATTGGCTTGCTGGCGTCCGCGTTGATCGCTTATTTCCACATGCAGCTTTTTGGCGTCGCCGTCGTCGAGTTTGCATCCAATCGCACCGCACCCGGCATCTAAGCAGTACAGGACGCCTTGAGCGCGTCCCAAATCTGGAGGTTGATTATGGAAGAAGTTCTGATTCCGCTGGGCTTGTTCACGATGGTCGTGGCGATCGTCGCGCTGAATGTGATCGGGTCGGCATCACGGCGGAAAGCCGTGCTTGAGACGGTCCGCGAAGCGGTGCGCAGCGGTCAGCAATTGAGCCCCGAGACCATCAAGGCGCTGGGTGTTCAGGAAAAGCCGAAAGGCGGCGATCTGAAAGCCGGCGCGATCCTCATCGCTATTGCAGCCGCATTGATCGTGTTGGGAGTCGCGATCGGCACGGTTGAGGGCGACAATCAGGTTGTGACGATTATGGTCGCCGTTTCCGCCTTCCCTGGCTTTATCGGCGTGGTTCTGATGCTGTTCGGGCTGTTCTCGCGCAAGAAAGATCAGGACTGATCCGGTCTTGTCAGGGGGAGCTGTGGCATGACGCCCAGTGATGGCGAACTGATAGCGATGGTGATCGCGGGCAAGGACCAGAGGGCGTTCTCCTCTCTGGTCACCCGCTACCAGTCCGCTGTGCGCGCCGTGCTGATGCGATTATGCCGCAACGCCGCCCTGGCCGATGATCTGGCGCAGGAGACGTTCATCAAGGCCTATAACAAGATCTCCGCCTATTCAGGCGCAGGATCATTCAAGGCCTGGCTGTGCCGGATCGCCTACAACGAATTCCTGATGAGCGCGCGAAAGCGCAAGGCGATCGACAAGACGATGGAAAAGCTCAAGGCCCAACCCATGGAGACCCACCAGGCGCCTAGCGATGGCGGCGCGCGGGTGGATCTCGACCGGGCGCTCGCCACATTGGGTGAGGAAGAGCGGGTCTGTGTCGTACTATGTTATGCGTCAGGATTGTCGCATTCTGACGCAGCGGAGGTTACAGGCCTTCCGCTCGGCACGGTGAAGAGCCATGTCAATCGCGGCAAGGGCAAGTTGAAAGCCTGGTTCGAACGCAAGGAGGCGGCGGCATGACGGACGAACATGATCATCTGAACGACGACGCCTTTGATGCGGACCTGACGGCGATGTTCGCCGAGGTGGCGCCGCCGCAGGACGACCCGGTTTTTGTGGAGCATGTCGCCAAGCGTCTCGCCAATCCCGACCGGGTGCGCTTTCTGGCGCTGGGCGGCGCCGGGGCGACTGGCTCTGCGGTGGCGGGCAGCCAGCTGGAAAACCTTGTCTCGCTGGCGCCTGTGGATCAGGTCAATGGGGTGATGGGGCAGGCCTTGTCCTTTTTCGGTCCGGAAGCCCTGGTGACGGCCATCCTGGCTCTTGTAGCGCTGGGCTTCGCCTGGGTGCTGCCCGGCGTGCGCAGCTATATCTGATCCCTACACGATACAGTGACGCCAGCTGACTTGTGCGCCTGCGAAAGCGCGATAGTCTGCCGGGCTCTGATTGTTAGGGAGTCCCCTCCATGTCCGCTCAAACCCAGGCGCCGATCAAGCGGCTCACCCCGCCCGACATCCGCGCTCGCAAGGGCGGTGAGCCCATTGTCTCTCTGACGGCTTATGACGCGCCGATGGCCGCTGTCATGGATCCGCACACCGATTTGATTCTGGTGGGCGATTCGGTCGGCATGGTGGTGCATGGCCTGCCCAACACCATCTCGGTGACGCTGGAGATGATGATCCTGCACGGTCAGGCGGTGATGCGCGGCTCGAAACAGGCGCTGGTGGTCGTGGACATGCCGTTTGGCAGCTATGAACAGTCCAAAGAGCAGGCCTTCGCCAATTGCGTGCGCGTGTTGCAGGAGACCGGCGCGGGCGCTGTAAAGCTCGAGACCAGCGTGCAGATGGCGGACACAGTGCGGTATCTGGTGGAGCGCGCCGTTCCGGTGGTGGCTCATGTGGGGTTGCGGCCCCAGGCGGCGCTGGCCGATGGCGGCTTCAAGGCCAAGGGCCGAGACGACGACAGCCGCGCCAAGGTGCTGGCTGAAGCACGCGCGATGGACGAGGCTGGCGCTTTCACCATTGTGGTGGAAGGCGTGGCCGAAGACCTGGCGCGTGAAGTGACGCAGATGGTGTCAGTCCCCACAATTGGCATTGGCGCGTCATCGGCGTGCGATGGTCAGGTGCTGGTGATGCAGGACATGCTGGGCCTGTTCGACTGGACACCGAGGTTTGTCAAGAAATACGGCAACTTACGTGAAGTTTCCGAGGCGGCGTTCAAGGCCTACGCCAGCGAAGTTCGTTCGCGCGCCTTTCCGGGCCCCGATCATGTCTACAGCGCCAAGAAGCGCTGATACCGCAAGCGCGTATTGCCCGTCGCGGTGCACGCGGCTAGGGTCCGCCGCACAGAGATTTGAAACAAGTGGAGCGCCCCGGTGGTCGACGTTTTCGACGAAGTTGAAGAAGAGCTGCGCCAGGAACGGTACAAAGCCCTTCTCAAGAAATGGGGCCCGTGGGTTGGCGGCGGTGTCGCTGCAATCGTGCTGGGCGTGGGGGCGTATCAATTTATTGAATGGTCCACCAAGCAGCGCGCCGACAGCGCCTCAGACGCCTTCCAGGCGGCGGCCGAGCTGTATGAAGCCGGCGATGTCATGCAGGCCGACAGCCAGTTCCAGGCGCTCACTGAGTCTGCGCCGCGCGGCTACGAAACCCTGGCGCTGATGCGTCGCGGCGACATCGCCTTGTCCCAGGGCAATCGCGATGAGGCGGCGCGCCTGTTCGCTCAGGCTGCTGAACTCAGCCCCGAGCCGATGATCCGGGATCTGGCCCGGTATCAGGCGGCGCTCGCCCAGTTTGATGCGCTGTCCTATGACGACCTCGCCAACCGGCTCGAACCGCTGACTGAAGGCGCAGCGCCTGTCGGGCTGCTGGCGCGCGAACTGATGGCCGCTGCGGCCTTGCGCGACGAACGCTGGGATGAAGCGCGTCAGCGTTATCAATTGCTGTCGATCGCGCTCGACATGCCTGAGGGCATGAGCCAGCGCGTGGTGGAGGCGCAGTCCTATCTCAATCAACGCGCCCCCGTAGCGGCGCCGGTTGAGATGACCGCGCAACCCGCGGCCGAGCCTGCTGCGGATACTCAGGAGCCGGCGCAAGCGCCAGCTGAGACTGCGGGTCAGACCGCCGAGCAAGAGGAGGACGGGCAGTGACCCTGTCTCGCACCCTGCCGCTTTACGCCCTGATGGCCGCCAGCCTTGTGCTGACGGGCTGCGGCGCCGGCGAACGTCTGAGCAATCTGAACCCGTTTCAGGGCGAAGAGACCGATGACCCCAATGCGCCGCCCGCCGCCGAACGCCGGTCTGTGCTGGAGCTGGGCGATACGCTGCGCGTGGATGAGGCGGGCGTCGTCTCCTTGCCGCGGGCTTATGTGAATACGGCCTGGCCGCAAGCGGACGGGTATCCGACCCACGCCATGCAGCACACCCAGGCCAGCGGCGATCTCAACATCGTCTGGCGCTCTCGCATCGGTGACGGCTCCAGCCGCAATGCGCGCATCAACGCCCGCCCGGTCGTGTCTGACGGCGTGACCTATGTCATTGACGCTCGCGGCCGCATCTCGGCGCTGAACCTGTCAGACGGGGAAGAGATCTGGCGCACGCGCCTGGACGATCCCAGCCTGCACGAAGCGGAAGGCGACGGCTTCCTGCCTTTCTTCCGGGGCGGCGATCAGGTTCTGACCTTTGGCGGCGGCCTGTCTTTTGACAGCGGCCGCATCTACGCCCATTCGGGCGGCGGCTTCTTTGTGGCGCTGGACGGTGCGACGGGCGACGAAATCTGGCGCGCCCATTCGCTGACTCCGTTCCATTCTTCGCCCACCGTGGCGGACGGCCGGGTGTTCGTGTCCACCGATGACAATGAATTGCTGGCGCTTGATGCAAACACGGGCGACGTGTTGTGGACCCACCGCTCCATCGCCGAGACGGCGCGCATCCTGACCTCGCCGAGCCCGGCTGTGCTGGGTGAAGTGGTCATCGCGCCGTATTCTTCGGGCGAGCTTGTAGCCCTTCGGGCGCAGAACGGCACCGTGCTGTGGTCAGATTCCCTGACCCGCGCAGGCGGCCTGACCCCGCTCTCCACCATCAACGACATCGCCGCCAGCCCTGTCATCCTGGGCGATGCGGTCTACGCCATGAGCCATTCAGGCTCGATGGCGGCGTTTGACATTCGCAGCGGCGAGCGCATCTGGGAACAGCCGGCGGGCGGCTTGAACGCACCGACCATCGCAGGTGATTTTCTCTTCCTGACCACGGTGAACGCCGAGCTGGTCGCGATTGAGCGCAATACCGGCGCTGTGCGCTGGCTGACCCAGCTGCAGCAGTTCCGCAATGAGCGCAAACGCAAGAACCGCGTGTCCTGGGCGGGACCGATTTTGGCAGGGGACCGTCTTGTGGTGGCGTCCTCGGAGGGCCATTTACGGATCTATGACCCGGCGACGGGCGCGCAGACGGGTGAACGCAATCTGGGAGATTCGGTTTACATTGCGCCTGTGATCGCAGATGAAACGGTGCTCGTGCTGACCGATGAAGGCCGCCTGATCGCTTTACGCTGATTTCAGGGGGCTCTGGAGCCATTCTTTGAAATCGACCCTGCCTGCTCTCGCCATTGTGGGACGGCCCAATGTGGGCAAGTCCACGCTGTTTAATCGTCTCGCCGGCAAGCCGCTGGCGATCGTGGACGACCGTCCGGGCGTGACGCGCGACCGGCGCGAAGCGCGTGGCCGTATCGGCGACCTTGAACTGCGTCTGGTGGACACCGCCGGCTATGAAGACAACAAGGCCGGCATCGAGGCGCGCATGCGCGCCCAGACCGAAGCCGCCCTTGATGAAGCCGATGTCTGCATCTTCCTGATCGACGGGCGTGAAGGCGTCACGGCGATGGATGAGCGCTTCGCTGACATTCTGCGCCGCCATCACATTCCGGTCATCCTCGCCGTCAACAAGTGCGAAGGCTCCAAGGGCGAATACGGCGCCATGGAAGCGTGGAAGCTGGGCATGGAAGAGCCTGTCCCCATTTCCGCTGCGCATGGCGAGGGGATGGGGGATCTGTATTCGCGGCTGACCGGCGCGCTCAAGCAAGTGCGCGCGCGCATCCGGTCGGAACTGGAAGCGCAAGGCCTGACCGGTGAAGAAGATGAAGAGGGCGCGCCCCTGCGTCTGGCCGTCGCCGGCCGCCCGAATGTGGGCAAATCCACGCTCATCAACGCCCTGATCGGTGAAGACCGTCTCATCACCGGCCCTGAAGCCGGACTGACCCGGGACGCCATCGCCGTCCAGTGGGAATGGGATGGCCGCCGCGTGCGTCTGCACGATACGGCGGGCTTGCGAAAACGCGGCAAGGTGGATGACCGGCTGGAGCGGATGAGCGCGGCGGACACCCTGCGCGCCATCAAGTTCGCCGAGATCGTCTTGCTGCTGGTGGATGCAGAACGCCCGTTCGAGAAACAGGACCTGACCATCGCCGACAAGGTGGTGACCGAGGGTCGGGGCCTGATCGTGCTGATCACCAAATGGGATCTGATTGAGGACAAGCAGGCCAAGCTGGTCGAGTTGCGCGAAGAGTTCGAACGTCTTCTGCCGCAGATCAAGGGCGCGCCGCTGATCCCGATCTCCTCGATTTCAGGCCGCGGCCTCGACAAGATCATGCCGGCCGTTTCCGAGCTGCACAAGAACTGGGACGTGAAGGTGAAAACCCGCGATCTCAATGACTGGCTCGCCGAAATGGTCCAGCGTCACCCGCCGCCCGCCGTGGACGGCCGCCGGGTCAAACCGCGTTATCTGAGCCAGACCAAGGCGCGACCGCCGACCTTCGTTCTGATGGCCAGCCGGGCGTCGCAATTGCCTGACAGCTATAAACGCTATCTGATGAATGGTCTGCGAGAGGCGTTTGATCTGCCGGGCGTGCCGATCCGGCTGATCGTGAAGGGGCAGAAAAACCCCTACGCCAAGGACAAATAAAAAAGGCGGCCCGCGGGCCGCCTTTTTCGTGTTTGTGACAAAGCGTGCGAGGCCTAGCCCTGCGCGTTGACGATCTCACCATTGCGCGTCTCGGTCGGCAGGCACAGCTCGACGACTTTCGGCGCGATCTCTTCGGGCGTCGGCAGGGTTTCGGGATCTTCGCCCGGCGCCGCCTTGGCGCGCATGCGGGTCCGCGTCGCGCCGGGATTGAGCAGGTTTGCGCGCAGGGGCGTATCAATCAGCTCTTCCGCCCAGGACTGAACCAGATTGTCGAGCCCGGCTTTGGAGGCGCCATAGGCGGCCCAATAGGCCTTGGCGCGACGACTGCCGACGCCGGAGGTCATGAAGACGGCCCGACCTGCGTCAGAGGCTTTCAGAAGCCCCTCAAAGGCGCGGATCATGCGCGCCGGGGCGATCAGATTGGTCGCCAGAACCTCGTTCCACACCTTGGAGGGAATTTGCGCGGCGGGCGTCAACGTGCCCAGAACGCCGGCGTTCGCCACCATGATGTCGAGTTTTTTCCAGCGGCCCGCCACGGCTTCGGCCAGCTTTTCGATGCCGTCAGCCGAGTTCAGATCAAGCGGGACCAGGGTGGCCTTGCCGCCCATGGCTTTGATCGCGTCGTCAAGCTCTTCCAGGCCGGCCTGGGTGCGGGCGGTGGCGATGATTTCGGCGCCGGCCTCAGCCAGTTTCAGGGCAATGGCGTAGCCCAGCCCGCGCGAAGCGCCGGTCACCAGCGCCACGCGGCCTGCAAGCGGTTTTGTATCGGTCATGCGTCAACCAGAAGCGAGAGTTGTTCATCCTTGGAAGACGCAGCGCGATCGTGGTCCACAAGGCGAGTGGGGTAATCCCCGGTGAAATAATGGTCGGCAAGCTGGGGGCTTTCGGGATTGCGGGCTTCGCCGTGAATGGCCCAGTAGAGCCCTTCCACGGAGAGGAAGCCTAGCGAGTCGCATTCCAGCATCTCGATCATCTTGTCGGGCTCATGGCTGGCGGCCATCAGCTCTTCGCGCATCGGCATGTCGATGCCGTAAAAATCGGGATGGGTGATCGGCGGGCAGGCGGAGCGGAAATGCACTTCCGTGGCGCCGGCCTCGCGCACCATGCGTACGATCTTTTTCGACGTGGTGCCGCGCACGATGGAGTCGTCGACCAGCAGGACGCGCTTGCCGCGCAGCACCGAGACATTGGCCGAGTGCTTGCGCCGCACGCCCAGATCGCGCTTGGCCTGGGTGGGCTGAATGAAGGTCCGGCCGGCGAAGTGCGCGCGGATGATCCCCAGGTCAAACGGTCGGCCGATCTCTTCTGAGAAGCCCAAAGCCGCCGCCATGCCGGAATCGGGCACCGGCACAACAACGTCAATGTCAGCCGGGCATTCCTGGGCCAGGCGGATGCCCATGCGCTTGCGCGCCTCGTAAACGGAAATACCGTCGATCACTGAATCCGGGCGCGCAAAATAGATGTATTCGAACGCACAGGTTTTCGCGGGACGGGCCGGGGCGTAGCGCCGGGTCTCGAGTCCGTCGTCAGAGACAATCACCACTTCGCCCGGTTCGATGTCGCGAATATAGCGCGCGCCGATCATGTCCAGCGCGCAGGTCTCGGACGCGAAGATCGTCGCGCCGTCCAGCACGCCCATCACCAGCGGGCGAATGCCCAGCGGGTCACGCGCGCCGATCAGCAGATCATTGGTCATCGCCACCAGGGCGAAGGCGCCTTCGATCTGGGTGAAGGCGGAAATCAGACGCTCAACGGAGTCAGGCTGTTTGGACCGCGCGGCGAGCTGCAGGATCACTTCGGAATCCGAGGTGGACTGGAAGATGGCGCCGCCGGCGACCAGCTCTTCACGCAGCTTGCGGGCGTTGGTCAGGTTGCCGTTGTGCGCCAGCGCGATGCCGCCGCCGCGCACATCGGCATAGAGCGGCTGCACATTGCGCATGCCCGACCCGCCGGAGGTGGAATAGCGCACATGGCCGATCGCCATGTCGCCCGTCAGGCGCTCGAGCCGCTTGGGTTCGGTGAAGTGCTCGCCCACCAGCCCCAGATGGCGCTCGGTGGTGAAGCGGCCTTTTTCACGGTCATAGCTGGTGATGCCGCAGGCCTCTTGCCCGCGATGCTGCAGGGCGTGAAGGCCGAAGGCGGCCAGGACCGACGCATCGGCCACGCGACGCACGCCGAACACGCCGCATTCTTCCTGCGGCCGGTCGGTGGCGGGATCATAGGTCAGGCTGGGAAAGCTCATCCGTCCTCGTCCTCGTTTGTGCGCTCGATAAGCCGACCGATCGGGTCTTCGTCAACGCTCTGTTGCGGTTGATCTGCAGCCTTCTTGGCGTTGACCCAGCTGGATTCAGGGGCAAGCGACTGCAAAAGATTGGCGCTGGCCTCGGCCAGCGGATAGACGCGAGAGCCTGTCAGCCAGTTGGGCGTGGCGCCGGGCAGGGTGTTCTTGAACACCAGAACCAGAAGGCCCAGCAGCACCAGGCCGCGCGCCAGACCGAAAACAAACCCCAAAGCCCGGTCCAGAACAGGGACGTCCTCGCCCTGTTTGACGTTATGGGTCAACGGCCCGGTGACAAAACTGACCGCCAGATAGACCAGCAAGAACACGATGCCCATTGAAATCAGGTTGGCGAAGAGCGCCGATCCGATCACAGATTGGGTCAACGGCGCGAAGACAGGCCGGGTCCAGAGCGCGGCGAGGGCGGCGGCCACAAGGGCGGTCACGGTCAAGGCTTCACGCACAAAGCCGCGCATCAGCGCCATGATCCCGGATGCAAACAGGATGACGAGGGCGAAGAGATCAAATCCGGCGAGTGCTGCGTTCATCTTGTCCCTTTCCTGCCTCTGTTGCGCGCCTTAAACGGCGTCCTGGCCCAATCGGCGCACGAGCGCCTGAACAGTGGAGACGCTGTCCACCTGCACGCCTGCGCCTTCAACGCCTTCAGGGGCGAGGGCGCGGTTGAACCCCAGTTTTGCGGCTTCTTTCAGGCGCGCATCCGCGCGGCCGACCGGGCGCACATCGCCAGACAGGGAAATCTCGCCAAACGCCACGCCCTCGGCGGGCAGGGGAGTATCCAGGAACGAAGAGATCAAGGCTGCAGCCACCGCCAAATCTGCGGCGGGTTCGTTGATCTTCAACCCGCCTGCGACGTTCAGATAAACGTCACGCCCGCCGAATCCAAGGCCGCATCTCGCCTCAAGCACCGCCAGCACCATGGCCAGGCGACCGGAATCCCAGCCCACAACCGCACGTCGTGGCGTGCCGAACGCGGCGGGCGCTACAAGCGCCTGAATTTCCGTCAGAACCGGGCGCGTGCCTTCCATGCCGGCGAAAACGGCCGCGCCGGAAGCGGCTTCACCGCGTCCATCCAGAAAAAGTGCGGACGGGTTCGCCACTTCCTGCAAACCGGCGTCGACCATTTCGAACACGCCGATTTCATCGGTCGGGCCGAAGCGGTTCTTCACCGCGCGCAGGATGCGGAACTGGTGGCTGCGTTCGCCTTCAAAATACAAGACCGCGTCCACCATATGCTCGACCACGCGCGGGCCGGCGATCTGGCCGTCCTTGGTGACGTGACCGACCAGAATGATGATAGTGTTCTTCTTCTTGGCGAACCGGACCAGCTCCTGCGCGCAGGCGCGTACCTGGGCGACCGTGCCCGGCGCCGCCGCCAATTGATCCGACCACAGGGTCTGCACCGAATCGATGACGGCGATGTCCGGCGTTTCTTTTTTCAGCCCGTCGAGAATGACCTCAAGGCTTGTCTCAGCCGCCAGCGCCACCGGGGCGTCGGCGAGGCCTAGCCGCCGGGCGCGACGGCGCACCTGATCGGCGGCTTCCTCTCCAGAGATGTAAACCGCTTTCGCGCCCGCCTTGGCCAGAAGGGCGACCGCCTGCAACAGGAGCGTGGATTTGCCGATCCCCGGATCGCCGCCCACCAGCACGGCCGAGCCGGGCACCAGCCCGCCGCCGGCGACGCGGTCAAGCTCGCGCAATCCGGTTTCAAAGCGCTTGGGGTCTTCGGTGGCGCTGCCCAGATCCACCAGCTCCAGCCGCGAGCGGCGGGTGGAGCGGCTGGGCGCCTTGGCGCTGGAGCCCAGAGGCGCGCTGGCGCCGCTTTCTTCCACCAGCGTGTTCCAGGACCCGCAGGCATCACACCGTCCCGCCCATTTGGCGTGCACGCCGCCACAGGACTGGCAGACATAGACGGTGTCGGAACGGGCCATGCGGGCTCCTTACAAAAGGCGAGGGCGGACTATAGCCTAAACGCGGCGATTCGGCTGGCGCCGGAACAGGCGCAGACGATCACTCTTCCGAGCTTTCGCCGCGCACGAAGCGGCACACCTCGTCATTGGCGCAGCTCTCCACGCCCTCGAGCGCGCCGCGCCACAGGATCTGGCCGTCTTTGACCATGGCCACATCATCGGCGATATGGCGCATCGAGGTCATGTCGTGGGTGATCGAGACCGCCGTGGCGCCGAGATTTTTCACCTGACGCACGATCAGCTTGTTGATGACGTCCGCGGTCACGGGATCAAGACCCGTGGTGGGTTCGTCAAAGAACAGGATTTTCGGCCGCGCGACGATGGCGCGGGCCAGCGCGGCGCGTTTCAGCATGCCGCCCGACAGCGAGCCGGGGCGCTGGTCAGCCACATGGGCGTCCAGATCCACCTGTTCCAGCGCCTCGATGGCGCGGGTGCGCGCTTCATCGGCGTTCACATGCTCGGCGTGCAGCAGACGGAAGGCGACGTTCTTCCAGATCGGCAGGGAATCAAACAGGGCGCCGGACTGAAACAACATGCCGATCTGGGCGACGCCGGGATCGTCTTCATGGCCGGCGCGCACGGCGACGCCGTCGATCTCGACCGTGCCGGACTGCGGCCGGATCAGCCCCAGGGCCGTCTTGATGGTGACGGACTTGCCCGTGCCAGAGCCGCCGATGATCACCAGCGAGCGGCCTTCATGGGCTTGGAGATTGAGGTCCTTGAGCACCGGCTTACGGCCGTCAAAGCCCACCGTGATGTTCTTCCAGGCGATTTTAACGCGCTCGGTCATGACGATCACACAAACAGGGAGGTGAGCAGATAATTGGCGGCGAAGATCAGCACCGCCGCGGCGACGACGGCGTTGGTGGCGGCGCGGCCCACCCCTTGGGCGCCGCCCTGGGCGTAATAGCCGTGATAGCACCCCATCAAGGTGAGGATGAAGCCGAACACCGCGGCCTTGATCAGGCCGGAGATGATGTCCCAGTTCTCCAGGAAGTCCCAGGTGTTGCGCACATAGATGGTCGGGTTGAAATCAAGCGAGTGCACGCTGACCAGATAGCCGCCGTAAATGCCGATGATGTCGGCCGTTGCGACCAAGATGGGCAGCACCAGAACGCCCGCCAGCACCCGCGGCGCGATCAGATAGCGCATGGGGTCTGTGGCCAGGGTATGCAGCGCGTCGATCTGTTCGGTGGCGCGCATGGCGCCGATTTCAGCCGCGATGCCCGATGACACCCGGCCCGCCAGCATCAAGGAGGCGATGACCGGGCCCAGCTCGCGCACAATGCCCATGGCGACGATGTTCGGCACGAAGCTTTCCGCGTTAAAGCGCGTGCCGCCGGTATAGATGTTGAGCGCCAGCGCCGCGCCTGTGAACAGCGCCGTCAGTCCGACCACCGGCAGGGAGAGAAAGCCGATCTTGATGATCTGCTGGACCAGCTGACCGCCGAAATAGGGGGGACGGACCATGGCCGCCAGCGCATGACCGGCGAACAGGGCGACAGCGCCCGCCGAGCGCAATAGCGCGAGCAGGCCGGCTCCGATGGCGCGTAACGGGTTCATGGCGCTCCCTTGTAAATGCGCTCGGCCCGGGCGCCGAGCCCGGTCAGGATTTCATAGGGCAAGGTGCCGTCCAGCGCCGCCGCCTGATACAGGTCCGGTCCGAAAAATTCAGGCACGGCGCCCTGGGCGATGTCGTGTTCCAGACCGGTGACGTCGATCATGGTCAGATCCATGCTGAGTTTTCCAACGATAGGCGCGCGTAATCCATTGATGCGGGCGCATCCTGACCCCGACAGCGCGCGGGGCAAGCCATCGGCGTAGCCTGCAGCCACAGTCGCGATCAGGCGTGGCGAATGCGCCACATAGGTTGCGCCATAACCGACCGTGTCGCCGGCGTCGATTTCGCGCAATTGCAGGATCGGCGCTTGAAGGGTCACGGCAGGCTCAAATGGATTGTCAGCGTTCAGGTCAGCCGTCGCGCCATAGAGCCCGATGCCGGGCCGGGTCAGATCGAAATGATAGCGTTCGTCCAGCAGGACGCCGCCGGTATTGGCCAGGCTCAACCGGGTTTCAGGCAGGGCGTTGGTCAGCGCCGTAAAGCGCTCCAGCTGGCGAATGTTCTGGGCTGACGCCGTCTCTTCAGAACAGGCGAGATGGCTCATCACCATGGAGACGTCGAGCGCCTGCAACGCCGTCAGCAAGCCGCTGATATCGCCTGCGCCATAGCCAAGCCGCGCCATCCCGGTGTCGATATGGACCGCACACGGCCCCACTGGGTCGGCGCGAAATTGCGCGGTCTCGCCCGGCTGGTTCAGCACAGCGCCCAGTCGGTGTTTGGCGTAGAGCGGACGGTCTTTGGCGCGATAGCCAGAAAACACCCAGATGTCCGGCGTAGCGTCGCCCAGGGCTTCACGCACTTCGACGCCTTCTTCCACAGTGGCGACGAAGAAGGTCCGCGCGCCCTCTTTCATCAGCCGCCGCGCCACAGGCCCGGCGCCCAGCCCATAGGCGTTCGCCTTGACCACGGCGCTGGTCTCGGCGTTCGGGCTGAGCTTTTGCAAGACTTTGAAATTGCGCGACACCGCGTCCAGATCAACGATCAGGCGCGCGCGGGTATTGTCAGCAGAAGGCGTAGCGAGAACAGACATCTGACGCTCTATGTGGCTGCGCTCGCGCCTGGGAGCAAGCGTTAGGGCGCAGCGCCGCGCCCTTACTCGTGATCCTGACGGCCAGAGTAATCGAGATCGGAGAATTTCGTACGATCTGGATCGAACGCCACTTTCACCGAACCGATCGGGCCGTGACGCTGTTTGCCGATGATGACGTCCGCCTGGTTGCGGATCTCGCGCATCTCGTCTTCCCATGCCAGATGCTGCTCTGTGCCTTCCTTGGGCTCCAGGCGTTCGAGATAATAGCTCTCGCGATACACAAACAGCACCACGTCGGCGTCCTGCTCGATCGAGCCCGATTCACGAAGGTCGGACAGCTGGGGCTTCTTGTCTTCGCGCTGCTCCACCTGACGGCTCAGCTGGGACAGGGCGATCACGGGCACGGACAGTTCCTTCGCCAGCGCTTTCAAAGCCTGGGTGACTTCGGAGATTTCCTGCACACGGTTCTCGCCCGAGCTTTTCGAACCCGTGACCAGCTGCAGATAGTCCACCACCACCATATCAAGCCCGATGGTGCGCTTCAGGCGCCGGCACCGCGCCATCAGCGAGCCGATGGGCAGGCCGCCCGTGTCGTCGATGTAGAGCGGGATGCCGGCGATTTCGTGCACACCGTCGCGAATGTCTTCAAACTGGGCGGCGTCGATCTTGCCCTGACGGATCAGATAGCCGGAAATGCCGGTGTAGTCCGCCACCAGACGGGTGGCGAGCTGATCAGACGACATCTCCAGCGAGAAGAAGGCGACAATGCCGCCATTGGTGGTCTTGCGGGTGCCGTCGGGCTGTTCTTCCGCCTGATAATTGCGCGCCACCGAGAAGGCGATATTGGTGGCCAGCGCGGTTTTGCCCATGGAGGGGCGCCCGGCGAGGATCACCAGGTCAGACGGGTGCAGGCCGCCCATCTTGGCGTCCAGCGATTTCAGCCCCGAGGAGATGCCCGACAGGCCGCCGCCGCGTTTATAGGCCGCCGAGGCGATTTCCAGCGATTTGTGGACCGCCAGATGAAACGGTTCGAGCGCCTTGGATGTGCCGCCCTGTTCAGCCAGGGCGAACAGGCGGCGCTCGGCGCCTTGCAGAATGTCTTCCGCGCTGTCATCGGGCTCCGGCGCATTGGCGGCGTGGGAGACTTCATCGCCGAACCGGATCAGCTCGCGCCGCATGGCCAGATCATAGATCAGGCGGCCATATTCGCCGGCGGAGGCGGGTTCGGGCGCTTCGCGCATCAGATCGGCGAGATAGACCGCGCCGCCCACTTCCTTCATGCCCGGATCGCGTTCGAACCGGGTTTTCAGCACCACAGCGTCCGCCAGCGCGCCAGAAATGATCAGCTGGCTCGCCGCTTCATAGATGCGGCCATGCAGCGGATCATAGAAATGATCAGGTTTCAGCCAGTCGCCGACGCGGTGATACACCTCGTTATCAAACAGCAAGGCGCCCAGAAGGGCCTGTTCCGCCTCGATATTATGAGGCGGGGAATGGCTTTCCAGCGGGGCGGGGGTGTGGTCGTAGGATTCTGCTGTCATGGTCTGCAATCCTTAACCCGGATTGATCGTGCAATACACGTCTTGAAGTTTTCCGGGAGTGATTCCCGGTCATCCACAGGCGGCTGTGGACAAGTCCGAAAGCCTCGCCGGAACAGTCGTAAAGCCATTGATCCGCGCGGGAAGGGGGATGTGCTGGGAAAAAGTGTTTGTGTCAATGAACCCGATTGGCTCCCCGTCGCACCTTGTCTCCTGAACGAAAGGACAGGGCATGAGCCAGGATCTTGAACGCGCACTGGACGGCTATCTCGCCGCCTCCGCCCGCACCGGCGACCGCCGGGCGCTCGGCGCGCTGGCGAGCCGCTGGACGCCGCGCCTGTCCGCCTTCGCCTGGCGCCTGATGGGCGATGCGGATGGCGTGGAGGAGGCGGTGCAGGATTCCTGGGTTGAGATCCTCAAAGATCTGCCGCGCTTAAGGGATGTGGACGCCTTTCCGGCGTTCGCGTTTCGCATTGTCCAGCGCCGTTGCGCGCGCCTGATCCGTCAGCGCCAGTCCGGCCGCCGCCTGAAAGCGGACGCCCAAGCTGAACCGCCGCCTGAATCCCATGATCCGGACCGGGCGGTGGACGCCTTGCGCATCCGTGAGGCCATGCGTGATTTGCCGCCTGAGCAGCACGCGGCGCTCTGGCTGTATCACATCCAGGGTTTGAACGTGGCGGAGATCGCCGCCGCGCTCGACGTCCCGACGGGCACGATCAAGACCCGTCTCATGCATGCGCGCCGGAAAATCGCCGCGCAACTCCAAGGAGGATCCGATGAGTGATCTCGACCGCATGATTGAAGACAGCCTGCGAGAGGCTGACGGCCGCTCGCCCCAGCTCGATCTCGAGCCGGGCTATTTCGCCCAGGCGCTCAGCCTGTTCACCGGCCGCACCGCTTGGGTGCACTGGACGATCATGATCGCTCAGGCGCTGATGTTCATCGGCGGGGCATTCTGCGCGGTGAAATTCTACCAGGCGGGCGCCGTGATGGAGGCGCTGCGCTGGGGGCTGCCCTCTGTGGTGCTTCTGGTGTTCTCCGCCATCTTCAAGAGCACGCTGGCGCCCAAGATGGAGACCAATCGCCTGCTGATGGAAATCAAGCGCGTGGAATTGCGCATCGAGCGGATGCGGTCCGAGCGGGAGGGCTAGATGGTCTTGAGATGCAGGACCATGCGGTGGTTCTGCATCTCGACCCCGTTGGGGCGCACGGTCTGGGTCTGCACCAGCGTCCAGCCGTGTTTTTCGAAGAATTTCCGCGCGATATGGCTGGCCTGAACGGTGAGGGTGGTCATGTCACGCCTGCGCGCCTCATCCAGGATCGCCGCGTGAAGCCACCCCGCCAGCCCGTCGCCTTTCCGGTCAGGCCTCACATAGGCCATGTCGAGCTCGCCCTCGGGCGTCAGGGTGAAGAACCCCGCAAGCCCTTGATCATCCTCGGCGACCAGAATGATCTGTCCTGACAGGCGCTCGGTCATGAAAGCCGCGCTTTTGGGGGCCGGGGACCAGGCCTGAAGCTGCGCTTCGTCATAGGCGCCGACCGCGCCGGTGTGGACGGCGTCATGCCACAGAAGACCCAGGCCAGCCATGTCTCCGCAATGGGCCAGGCGAATAGGGTTGGTCATAGAGGGGCTCCTTTAAACGAAAACGGGCGGCTCTGTGTGAGAGCCGCCCGTCATCTGATCAGAAGAGTGGAAAGCCCTAGCTTTCGGTTTCTTCAGTCTCTTCGGCGTCCGCATCGTTGGAGCCGTAATCATCGTCGTCGCCTTCGACGCCGGACTCTGCGAGTTCGACGGCCTGGGCTTCGGCCAGAGCGCGGTCTTCATCAGCGGCGGACGCGATCACGTCCTCGCCTTTGGCCTGACGCTCGGCTTCGTCCTCGGTGCGGGCGATGTTGATGGTGATCGTGGTGTCCACATCCGCGTGCAGAACCAGGCGCACTTCGTGCAGACCCAGCGTCTTGATCGCGGTGTTCAGGTCCACCATGCCGCGGGTGACCGCGAATTCCGGCGTGGAGGCTGCGTCGGCGATGTCACGGGTGGACACCGAGCCGTACAGCTGGCCGGATTCAGACGCCTGGCGGATCAGCACGAAGGTCGCGCCGTCCAGGTGAGAGCCTTCCTCGCGAGCCTTGGCGGCGCGCTCGGCGTTCAGCTTCTCGATTGCTTCGCGCTCGCGCTCGAAGCGTTCCATATTGGCGTTGGTGGCGCGCAGCGCTTTGGCTTGCGGCAGCAGGAAGTTGCGGGCGTAACCCGGCTTCACCGTCACCACGTCGCCGATGGCGCCGAGCTTTTCGACACGTTCAAGCAGAACAACTTGCATGGTCTTAAGCTCCCTTAATCGACGGCGTACGGCAGAAGGGCCAGAACACGAGCGCGCTTGATGGCGCGGGCGAGTTCACGCTGCTTCTTGGCCGACACGGCGGTGATGCGAGACGGCACGATCTTGCCGCGTTCGGACATGTAACGCTGAAGCAGCTTGATGTCCTTGTAGTCGATCTTCGGCGCATTTTCGCCGGAGAACGGGCAAACCTTGCGGCGGCGCTGGAACGCGCGGCGAGCAGGGACGTTGGAGATGGAGATCTCAGCCATGTTCCGGGACTCCCTAGCGGCGTTCGCGGCGCTTGCGGTCTTCGCCTTTGCGAAGCACAGCGCTCGGTTCTTCGTTCAGTTCGTCGACGCGGCAGGTCATGTAGCGCATGACGTCGTCGGCGAAGCGCTGGCGGTAATCGAGAGCTTCAAGCACCTCGTTGCCAGCTTCCATGTCCAGATAGCCGTAATGGCCTTTCCGGTTTTTGTTCATGCGATAAGCCAGCGTGCGCAGACCCCAGTATTCGGTCTTGTGCACCTTGCCGCCTTTTTCCTCGATCAGAGCCTTGAGCTCTTCGATCGAAGATTCCATCTGCGTCGGAGAAACATCCGGGCGCGCGATGAACACGTGTTCGTATTTGTTCATAAGACGTTGTCGTCCCTTCTGAAGGGCCGCGGCGCAAGCAACATCCGAAGGGCCGGATGGTCTCACGTCGGCTCCCCTGGTCCCGCCCGACACACAATGCCGAGACGGACCACGACCAGAGGACCGCAGCCGGTGAAGCCGCGGTGTATAAGCGAAGGCGGACGCGGGCGCAAGCGGGTCGAGACCTTGCCACTCAAGCTGCGCCCGGCTATCCCGCGTGCAATCAGAGTTGCGAGGGAGGACGCCGCATGGCGCTTGCATTCACTTTTCCCGGACAGGGCAGCCAGGCCGTCGGCATGGGCAAGGCGCTGGCGGACAGCTTCGCGTCGGCGCGCGCCGTCTTTGACGAGGTGGACGAGGCCCTGGGCCAGAACCTGTCCCAGCTGATGTGGGACGGGCCGATTGAAGAGATCACCCTGACCGAGAACGCCCAGCCCGCCATCATGGCGGTGTCGCTGGCGGCGATGGCGGCGCTGAAATCCGAGTTCGATGTGGATGTGACGGCGGCCAAATTCGTGGCCGGTCACTCGCTGGGCGAATATTCCGCTCTGTGCGCCGCGGGCGCATTGTCGGTTTCAGACGCAGCGAAGCTTCTGAAGCTGCGCGGCCAGTCCATGCAGAAAGCCGTGCCGGTGGGCCAGGGCGCCATGGCGGCGCTGCTGGGCGCCGAGATGGACCAGGCTGAGCAGGCGATCACTCAGGCCGCAACGAGCGGCATCGTGACCATCGCCAATGACAATGCGCCGGGTCAGATCGTGATCTCGGGCGACAAGTCGGCGGTGGACGCCGCGATCGCCGCGATCAAGGAGATGGGCGTGCGCAAGGCGATGCTGCTGCCAGTCTCCGCACCGTTTCACTGCCCGCTGATGCAGCCTGCCGCCGACGCCATGGCGGAAGCGCTCAAGGACGCGCAGATGTCCAATCCGTCCGTACCGGTCGTCACCAATGTCAGCGCCGGTCCGGTCTCGGATGCGGAAACGCTGCGCGCCCAGCTGGTTGAACAGGTCACGGGCAAGGTGCGCTGGCGCGAGAGCGTCGATGCGATGCATGCTGCTGGCGTGGAGCAATTCGTGGAGGCGGGCGCCAAGGTGCTCACCACCATGCTCAAGCGGCATATCAAAGAGGCGCAGGGCACAGCGCTTGTGACCGCCGAAGATCTGGAAGCCTTCGCAGCTTCCCTGAAGGGATAGATTTACATGTTTGATCTGACTGGAAAAAAAGCGCTCGTCACCGGCGCGACTGGCGGTTTGGGCTCTGCGATTGCGCGCTCACTGCATGCGGCAGGCGCCTCGGTGGCGCTGTCGGGCACGCGTGAGGCAGTGCTGAAAGAGCTGGCGGATGAGCTGGGCGAGCGCACGGCGGTCTGTCCGGCGAACCTGTCGGACGCTGACAGCGTCGACGCCCTGCCCAAGCAGGCGTCTGAAGCGCTCGATGGCCTGGACATCCTGATCTCCAACGCCGGCATTACCCGCGATCAGCTGCTGATGCGGATGAAGGACGAGGACTGGGACACGGTCATCAAGGTCAATCTGGAAGCCCATTACCGCCTGTCCAAGGCCGCAATGCGGGGCATGATGAAGCAGCGTTTCGGCCGCATCATCGGCATCACCTCCATCGTCGGCGTCACCGGTAATGCGGGTCAGACCAATTACGCAGCGTCCAAGGCCGGCATGATCGGTTTCACGAAAGCGTTGGCCCAGGAAGTCGCGTCGCGCGGCGTGACGGCCAATTGCGTGGCGCCGGGATTCATCGAATCGCCGATGACCGACGCGCTGACCGATGACCAGAAGGCGGCGATTCTCTCCACGATTCCGGCTGGCAAGCTGGGTCAGGGATCAGATATTGCAGCTGCGTGCGTGTATCTCGCCAGTGCGGAAGCCGGTTATGTCACCGGTCAGACCTTGCACGTGAACGGCGGTATGGCGATGATCTAGGCTTGATTGGTCCGGGCGCCCGGACCGACTTGCCAGACAGTGTGCGGCTGGCGTACGAGTTTTCGGCGTGTTATCAGCCCGCACGCTTCACGGGGGAAGGACTTGAACCTTCCTTGCGTAAACAACACCTAGGAAGCGCGACGCCCGCCGGGATGTCCGCAAAACAGAATTTGAAAAGGGACCGACATGTCCGACGTTCTTGAGCGCGTTAAAAAGATCGTTGTCGAGCATCTCGACGTTGAAGCCGAAAAAGTGACCGAGAAGGCTTCCTTCATCGATGATCTGGGCGCTGACTCTCTCGACAATGTCGAGCTGGTCATGGCGTTCGAAGAAGAATTTGATATCGAAATCCCCGACGATGCCGCTGAGCACATCCAAACGGTCGGTGATGCGGTGAAATTCATCTCCGAAAAGCTCGGCTAAGCCGGAGCATATCTCATGTCGAAGCGTCGCGTCGTCGTGACCGGGTTGGGGCTTGTGTCCCCGCTCGGCTGCGGAACTGAACATGTCTGGTCCCGGATTATCGCCGGGGAGTCAGGCTTGGCGAAGATCGAACACTTTGATGTGTCCGATCTGTCCAGTCACGTGGCGGGTATCATCCCGCGCGTCGACGGGCGCAACGGCGGGGGCGAAGGCGTCCCCGGGTCGTTTGACCCTGATGCGGTGATGCCCGCGCGAGATCGCAAGCGCATCGACGAATTTATCCTTTACGGCATCGCCGCCGCCGACGAGGCGCTCGCTCATTCCGGCTGGAAAGCGGAGAGTGAAGAGGCCAAGGAGCGCGCAGGCGTTCTGATCGGGTCCGGCATTGGCGGTCTTCAGACCATCTATGACGCCTCGGTCACGCTGCATGAGCGCGGACCGCGCAAGCTCAGCCCGTTTGTGATTCCGGCCATGCTGATCAACCTCGCCTCCGGCCAGGTCTCGATCCGTCATGGCCTCAAAGGCCCGAACCACGCCGTGGTGACGGCGTGCTCCACCGGCGCCCACGCCATTGGCGACGCCGCCCGTCTGATTGCCTATGGCGATGCGGACATGATGGTGGCGGGCGGCGCGGAAAGCGCCATCACCCGTCTCGGTTATGGCGGCTTCGGCGCAGCGCGCGCCCTGTCCACCGGCTTCAATGACAATCCCAAAGCGGCTTCGCGTCCCTGGGACAAGGACCGCGACGGCTTCGTCATGGGCGAGGGCGCAGGCGTTGTCATTCTTGAAGAATACGAAGCGGCGAAAGCCCGCGGCGCGACGATTTACGCTGAAGTGCGCGGCTATGGCCTGTCCGGTGACGCCCACCACATCACGGCCCCGGCCGATGATGGCGATGGCGGTTTCCGCGCCATGAAAGCCGCGCTCAAGAGCGCAGGTCTGACGCCTGCGGACATCGGTTATGTGAACGCGCACGGCACCTCTACGCCCAAGGGCGACGAGATCGAGCTGGGCGCGGTGGAGCGTCTGTTCGGCGATGCGGCGTCTGATCTGGTCATGAGCTCGACGAAATCGGCCATCGGCCACCTTCTGGGCGCCGCCGGCGCTGTTGAGGCCGTGTTCTCCATCCTCGCCATGCGCGACGGCATTTGCCCGCCGACGCTCAACCTGGACAATCCGTCTGTTGAGACGCCGATCAATCTGGCGGCCAAGGGTGCGGTGAAGAAAGAGCTTTCGGCGGTTCTGTCGAACTCCTTCGGCTTTGGCGGCACCAACGCCTCGGTCGTCTTCGCCAAAGCTGACTAGCGTCAGGATTGGTGATGGGCGAGACGCAGACCCCCGCCACGAAACCTGAAAAGACGCGCGGGGGACTTGCGCGCCTGTTGCTCTGGCTCGCCGGAATTCTGGTTGTGCTGGCGCTCATCGCGGCGGGCGCGGCCTATGGCGGCTGGGTCTGGATCAACCAGCAGTTCGTCGCGCCGGGGCCGGCTGCGGCCAATGAAACCGTGCTGTTGCCGCGCGGCGCCGGTCTGATCGCCATCGCTAACCAGCTGGAGCGCGAAGACCTGGTCGAGGACGCCCGGTTGTTTCGCGTCATGGTGATGATTGACGGCGGCGACCGTGATTTGCGGGCCGGCGAGTTCGCCATCCCGGAAGCCGCCTCCATGGTCGAGATCTACGACATTCTGCGCTCGGGCCAGACCATCCAGTATCCGGTGACGGCGGCGGAAGGCCTGACCACGGCGATGATCGCGCGCGTGGTTGAGGCTGCAGACGTTCTGACCGGTGAGATCGAGCGCTTGCCGGCCGAAGGCGCGCTGCTGCCTGAAACCTATCTGGTCAGCCGAGGCGACACGCGCCAGGGCGTGATTGATCGTATGCAGGCGGCTCAGGACGCGCTCATCGAAGAACTGTGGCCGAACCGGGCTGACGATCTGCCTTTCGACACGCCGGAAGAAGCGATCATCCTCGCCTCGGTGGTGGAAAAAGAAACCGGCATCGCCCATGAGCGTCCCATGGTGGCCTCGGTCTTCGTGAACAGGCTGCGCCGGGGCATGCGCCTTCAGAGCGATCCGACGATCATTTACGGCATTACACAAGGCGAGCCCCTGGGCCGCGGCATTCGCCGGTCCGAACTCGACAGCACGTCCAATCCCTACAATACCTATCAGATTGACGGTCTGCCGCCGACGCCGATCGCCAATCCGGGCCGGGACGCGATCGCCGCGGTCCTGAACCCGCCTGAGGGCGAGTATTATTACTTCGTGGCGGACGGCACTGGCGGGCATGCGTTTGCATCCAGCCTGGCCGAGCATAATCGCAATGTGGCGCGCTGGCGCCGGATTGAACGCGAACGCGCCCAAGGGGGCTAGCGGGAGGCTATCGCAATGACGCTGTCTGGCATGACAGGCTTCGCCCGGACTGAACGCTCGGGCGCGTACGGCTCCGTTTCCGTCGAGGCGAGGTCGGTCAACGGCAAGGGGCTGGATGTGCGCCTGCGCTTGCCCCAAGGGCTGGATGCGCTTGAAAATCCGATCCGTGAGCTGGCCAAGGCGCGTTTCACTCGAGGATCCATTTCACTCAATGTGACGCTGACGGCGCCGGACGCTACAGGCGAAGCCAGCATCGACCAGGCCCGGCTTCAGGCCTATGTGGACGCCACCGCCCATCTGGTGGATCGTGGCGGCGCCCGGGCGCCCTCCGTGGGTGAGCTGTTGGCGCTGAAAGGTGTGATCACCTCTGAAGACGCTGTGCTCAGCGAAGACCAGATAGACGCGCGCAACGCCGCCATTCTGGAAGCGGTCGAGGCCGCGTTTGACGGTCTGAAAGCGGCGCGGCTGGAAGAGGGCGCAGCGCTGAAAGGCATGCTCGACGCCCATCTGGGCGAGATCGCCGAGTTGCGCACCCAGGCCGCCGCGTGCGACAGCGCCATGCCGCAAGCCATAAAGGCGCGGCTTCAGGCCAAACTTGAAGACCTGCTGGAGGGGGCGGTTGATCCCGACCGTCTGGCGCAGGAAGCGGCCATGATGGCGGTGAAAGCGGATGTGCGCGAAGAGCTCGACCGACTCAAGGCCCATATCGACAGCGCGCACGGGCTCATCGAGGGGGGCTCGCCTTGCGGCCGGAAACTTGATTTCTTGTCTCAGGAATTCAATCGCGAAGCCAATACGCTGTGCTCGAAATCGAGCGACACTCAGCTGACCAATATCGGACTGGCGCTCAAGGCGACAGTCGATCGCCTGCGTGAGCAGGTTCAGAATGTGGAGTAGGCGCCATGCACGGTGATCATCTGTCCGGCCCGGTGTTTCGCGGTCAGCGGCGCGGCTTCATGCTGGTGCTGTCCAGCCCGTCGGGCGCAGGCAAGACGACCCTGTCCAAGCGGCTTCTGACCCAGAACCCCGATCTGGTGCTGTCTGTGTCTGCGACGACGCGTGAGCCTCGGCCGGGCGAAAAGCACGGCGAAGACTATTATTTCATGGAGCAGGGCGAGTTTATCGCCAAGACCAAGTCCAACGAATTCTATGAATGGGCGAAGGTGTTTGACCATTATTACGGCACCCCGAAGGGCCCTGTGGAAGAGGCGCTGGACGAAGGCCGTGACGTCATCTTCGACATTGACTGGCAAGGCGCCCAGGCGTTGGCTGAAAGCGCGCCTGAAGACGTCGTGCGCGTCTTCATCCTGCCGCCCTCGCTGAAGCTGCTTCGCGACCGCTTGCACAAGCGCGCCCAGGACAGCGACGAGGTGATCGAGGGGCGGATGAACCGCGCCAAGGCGGAAATCGAGCACTGGGCCGAGTATGATTATGTCGTGATCAATGACGACTTCTCGCGCGCGCTCGAAAAGCTCAGCCAGATCCTGCACGCCGAACGCCTGAAACGCTCCCGCCACCTCTGGCTTGAAGGCTTTGTCGACGCGCTGATGGAGGAATAGGGAACCGGACGCGCAGTTCAGGCGTTTCTGCTTATTGAAATCTCTGCGCAGAAAGACCCCTTCATGCTCTCCAGGGCCGAGTTTCTCGTCAATCGCGTGCTTCGGTCCATCTGGTTGCGCCCCGCCGCTTATGCGGCAGGCGCGGCGCTGGTCGTGCTGATCACGCCGCTGATCGACCCCTTCCTGCCATTTGAGTGGAAAGAGCTGGTCTCGACCGAGAGCAATGAAGCGGTGCTGACCATTCTCGCCTCCAGCCTTCTGGCGGTGGCGATTTTCTCGCTCTCCACCATGGTGGCGGCGTTACGCTCCGCCTCCAGCTCGGCCACGCCGCGCGCCCGCGCCTTGTTGGTCGAAGACGCCGCGGCGCAGAACGCCATCTCCACTTTTATCGGCGCGTTCCTGTTCAGCCTGCTTGGGGTGATCGGCAGCTTGCTGGGGCTGTATTCCGGATCCGGGCGCGTGATCCTGTTCGCCCTGACCGTGCTGCTGGTGCTGATCGTTGTGGCGACTTTGATCCGCTGGCTCGATCGATTGTCAAAGCTGGGCGACGTCACCGAAGCCATCCGCCGGGTGGAGGCTGTGGCCCAGACGGCCTTTGATCATGCGCCCGTGGCGCGCGATGTGGATGAAGCGCCAACCTTTGAAAGCGGCGTGGATTTACATCCCAAGGCGCCGGGCTTTGTGCAGAATGTGGCGCTCGAAAATCTCAGGGCGCTATGTGACCGTCTGGACTTGCAACTGGTCGTCAAAGCGCCGCCCGGCGCGTTTGCAGACGCTGGCGCGCCCTTGGCCCGTTTGTCGAAACCGGTCGAGGCCGCTGACGAGGACGCGCTGTGCGCCTGCTTCAATCTCGGATCGGATCGCGATTTCCGTTCTGATCCGTGCTTTGGGCTGATTGTCCTGTCGGAGATCGCGTCCAAGGCGCTTTCGCCGGGCGTGAATGACCCCGGCACCGCTATTCACACCATTCGCGCGATCCAGCGCGTCTTGCACAAATGGTCCGTCACCTTGGCTGAAAAGGCCGATGAGGACACGGACCCGGAGGATCAGACGCAGCGTGTTTTCTTGCCCGGCATCTCAGTGCGGCATGCGCTGGCATGCGGCTTTGACCCAATCTCCTTTGACGGCGCCAACCGGCCCGTCATCACCCGCACCTTGCTCAGCGCCCTGTCCGGCCTGAAGGCGCAAGATGAGGCGCTGTTCAGCGCTCAGGCGGATGAGTTGGCGCAGGCCATGCTCGCGAGGGCCCGGTCTGCGATCCCCCATGACGCCGACAAGCAGGCGCTGGTTGCGGCCGCCGAGCGGCTGGGGTTCGGACCTGAGGACGCCGGCGAGAGCCTTTAGGTTGGGGCGCTTCGCCTAAGTGTTGACGCGTGTTAACCTCTCTCCCGATGAAACCCAGGGGAGGGAATCCATGACCTTTAAAACCAGCCTGCTGATTGTCTCGAGCCTGTGTGTGCTAGCCGCCTGCGGTCCGGCCTCCACCGGCCCCGTCACCGTCAGCGCCTCTGAAGCGACCACCGCTACGGCGGTCTCTGTTCAGTCAGAGCCGGAGCTGGGCCATTCGGCCGAAGTGTTCTTCAACACCACCTCTTATGGCATGGGCGCGAGCTCAGGATATGCCTTCTCCAGCGAGACGGGCGAAATCCTGATTTCGTCTGATGAAACCGGGGTGATCAACGCCTATGCGCTTGACCCTGAGAGCGGCGATAAACGTGCGCTGACGGCGTCAGACACCAACGCCACCTATGCGCTGTCCTGGTTTCCCGAAGATGACCGCATCCTGGTGACCGCTGATGGCGGCGGGGACGAGCTCAATCATATTTATGTGCGTGAAGCCGATGGCGCCCTGCGCGACCTGACGCCGGGTGAGAACGTCAAGGCGAGCTTTATGGGCTGGTCCGCGGACGGCTCGCAGATCTGGATCAGCACTAATGAGCGCGATCCGGCCGCGTTCGATCTTTATGCCTATGACGCAGAGACTTATGAGCGGAGTTTGGTCTTTGAAAACGCCGAGGCGCTCGCCATGTCGGCGATCAGCCCGGACGGGCGCTGGCTGGCGCTCGACCGGCCGCGCACCTCGGCGGACAGCGACATCTTGCTGGCGGATCTGACTTCGGATGAAGCGCCTGTTCTGATCACCGAGCACGAAGGCAATATCGCGTATGGCGCCTATGACTTCACCGCGGATTCCTCGGCTCTGGTTTACGCCACCAACGAGTATGGCGAGTGGAACCAGGCCTGGACCTATGATCTGACCACCGGCGAACGCGCCCCGCTGATCGAGGCGGACTGGGACGTGATGTATGTAGGCTATTCGCCCAGCGGCCAGTACCGGGTCAGCGCCGTCAATAATGACGGCTTCACCGATGTGACCGTGCTCGACACGGCGACCGGCGAGACGGTCAGCCTGCCTGACAGCGTGCCTGCCGGTGATCTGGCCGGCGTCCGCTTCAATGAAGATGAAACCCAGATGGCGTTTGGCGTGACCTCATCGGTGGCGCCCAACAATATCCACTGGGTTGATCTTCAGACCGGAACGCATCGCCAGCTCACCGAAGCGCTCAACCCCGAGCTGAAGCCCGAAGACCTGGTGGAAGCCGAGGTCGTCCGCTTTGACAGTTTTGACGGCGTGACCGTGCCCGGCATCATGTACCGTCCGCACAATGCCAGCGCGGATACACCTGTGCCGGCGCTGGTCTGGGTGCATGGCGGGCCGGGCGGGCAAAGCCGGGCCGGCTATAGCGCCGCGATCCAGCACCTCGTGAACAATGGCTACGCCGTGTACGCCGCCAATAATCGCGGCTCGTCAGGCTATGGCAAAACCTTCTTCCATATGGATGACCGCCGTCATGGCGAGGAAGACCTGCAGGACATCGTGGCGGCGGGCGATTATCTGCGCTCGCTCGACTGGGTGCGCGATGACGCCGTGGGCGTGATCGGCGGTTCTTATGGCGGCTATATCACCGCCGCCGCTTTGACCTTCCACCCGGAAGCCTTTGACGTGGGCATCAATATCTTTGGCGTCACCAACTGGGTGCGGACGCTGGAATCCATCCCGCCCTGGTGGGAGAGCTTCCGCGAAGCGCTGTACGACGAGATGGGCGATCCGGCCACCGACGCCGAGCGTCACCGGGCGATCTCTCCGCTGTTCCACGCCGATCAGATCGTCAAACCCATGCTGGTGATCCAGGGCGCCAATGATCCGCGGGTGCTGCAGGTGGAAAGCGATGAGCTGGTCGCCGCGGCCCGCGAGAACGGTGCGATCGTGGAGTATGTGCTCTTCCCCGATGAAGGGCATGGCTTCCGCCGCCGCGAAAACCGCATCACGGCGTCAGACGCCTATCTGAGCTTCCTGGACGAGTATCTGGCGGGTGAAACGCCGGAAGGCGACAGCCAGTAAAACGCCCAGTCGTGCGGCCTGGGCCTAGCCCCGGGCCGCGCGCCAGGCTTTGGCAAGCTTGAAAAAGCCTTCGGGCGGAATGGTTTCCGCGCGCGCGCCGGGGTCTATTCCGGCGTCATCGAGCAGCGCCTCTGCGCTTTTGCCCGTCTGGCTCGCCGCCGGGCCGAGCGATTTGCGCAAGGTCTTGCGGCGTTGGCCGAATGCGCTTTCCGTTACGGTTGAGAGCGCCTTGAGGTCTGAAAAACGCTGATCCTCGGGCAGGGGCTCAAGCACCACGACCGCGCTGTCCACCTTGGGTGGCGGGGTGAAGGCGCGGGCCGGAACGGTGAAGGCGTAGCGAGATTTGGCCACGGCGGCGGTCAGAATGGCGAGCCGCCCGTATTGCTTGTCGCTGGCTGTGGCGACCACGCGTTCGGCCACTTCCTTTTGAAACATCAACACAAGCCGCGTCCACCAGATCGGATCGGCCTGCAGCCATTTGATCAACAGAGCTGTCCCCACATTATAGGGCAGGTTGGACGCCAGCATCCGCTCGCCTTCAAAGGGCAGGGCGGCTTCATCCACTTTCAGCGCATCGGCTTCGATGATGGAGAAGCGGCCCGGCGCAACTTCGCCGATCTGTTCCAGCGCCGGCACGAAGCGGCGGTCCTTTTCGATCACCGTCACGCGCGCGGCGCCTTCGCTGAACAGTGCGCGCGTCAGCCCGCCGGGACCGGGGCCGACTTCCATGACGGTGGCGCCGCTCATATCCCCGCACAGCCGGGCGATCTTGGCGGTCAGATTGAGATCGAGCAGGTAATGCTGGCCGAAGCGCTTGTCCGCGTTGAGCCCGTGTTCGGCGATCACCGCGCGCAGCGGCGGCAACTGATCCATGCTCATGACGCAGCCTCTCGGTGGCGCGTCATCAGATCCGCCTGACGCAGGGCGGCGATCAGGCTGTCAGGCCGCGCCACGCCCTGTCCGGCGATGTCAAAGGCGGTGCCGTGATCGGGGCTGGTGCGGATGACCGGAAGCCCCAGCGTGATGTTCACGCCGCCATGAAAATCGAGGGTTTTCACCGGGATCAGCCCCTGATCATGATACAGGCAGATCGCGGCGTCATAGTCTGCGCGCGCCTCTTCATGAAACATGGTGTCTGGCGGCAAGGGGCCGACGATATCCACGCCGTCACCGTGCAGTTGATCCAGAGCGGGGGCGAGGATGTCGATCTCCTCACGCCCCAGGGCGCCGTTTTCGCCTGCATGGGGGTTCAATCCAGCGAGCGCCAGACGGGGTTCGGCGAGCGCGAAATCGCGCTTCAGCGCATCGCGCACCACATGTGCGGTCTTCACCACAGCCTCAGCCGTCAACGTCTGTATCGCTGTCAGAAGCGGGGTGTGGATTGAGACGAGCGCCGTGCGCAGGCCGCCGCCCGACAGCATCATCACCGGGCCGCGTGCGCCGTGCATCGGCAGGTCTTCAGTGAGGTGTGCGATAAACTCGGTATGGCCGGGAAACTTGAACCCGATCTCATACAGCCGCGCCTTGGAGACAGGATTGGTGACGATAGCGCTCGCTTCGCCTGAGCGGACAGCGTCTACCGCCGCCTCTATGGAGCGCACGGCGGCTTCAGCCTCGGTCTCAGACGCTTCAAGTGCGATCACCGGCAGGAAGTTCGAGAACACCTTGCGCGCTTCGTCCGCGTCCGAGACACGCTCAGGACGGGGCAGGTCAAGCAGCTCCGCAGCCGCCAGCAGGGGCGCCGGGTCGCCATAGACCACAAAGCACGCATCTTCATCGCGCAGGGCGCGCCAGGCTTTCAGGCAAAGTTCAGGGCCGACCCCTGCAGGATCCCCAAGGGTCAGAGCCAGAGGTGCGCGGATCACCGGATTTCGATGGTGGCGTCACGGCGCAGATCGCGCAGCCAGCGGCGCGACAGCAGGGACAATTGCTGATTGACCAGCTGGTTTTCGATCTGCTCCGGGCTCGGCACGCCCGGACCGGTCAGCGCCTTGTCGCACAGCACGAACACCTGAGCGCCCGCCGCCGTGTCCAGCACTGGCGTGGCGGAAACCGGCTCAAGCCCGCTCAAGGCGTCACGAATGGTCGGCACAAGCGCGTTTGCGCCCACATCGCCCAGATTGGTGACGAAAACGCCGTCGATGCCGCTGACAGCCTCTTCCAGCGCGTCGCAGCTATTGATGCCGCTCGCCGCCTCAGACAGCGCTGCGCGCTTTTCATCGGTCAGCTGAGAGCGGGGCAGGGTGATCTGGGTCAGGGTCAGCTGTTCGACCACCTGGCCATCGCGGCTGTCGATCAGGGCGACCATCTGGAAGCCGCCAGGCACGCGGATCGGATTGGAAATTTGACCTGGCTGCATCTGTTCCACGACTTCAGCCACTTGGGGACGCAGACCCGACAGGGGCAGATAGCCCGTATCGCCGCCTGCGCTGGCGCTGGCCGCGTCAGAGAATTGCTGGGCGACCGCCTGGAAAGGCGCGCCCTGACGCAGCTGGTCATAAATGGTCTGAACGACGCCGACCGCCCGCTCTTCGCCGCCATCGGGGGTGATCTGCACGAAAATCTCGCCCAGACGATATTGCGGTTGGGAGGCGGACTGAATGAACCGGTCCAGCGCTGTCTCGATCTGCTGATCGGAGATTCGAATGCGCGAGCGATAGCGGCCGCTGACCAGAATTTGCCAGGCGATTTCCGCTTTCACCTGCTGGCGCAGCGTATTGATGTCGATGCCGCTGGCGGTGAGGTCGGCTTCCACCTCTTCAACGGTCGCGCCGGAGCGCGCCGCGATGTCGCCGATGGCGTCATCCACTTCCGCTTCGTCCACTTCGAGTTCGAACTCGCGCGCTTGTTGAAGCTGAAGCGTTTCATCCACCAGACCGCGGATGGCCTGATCCTGGATGCGCGCCAGCATCTCTTCAGTGGGCTGGACGCCCGCCGAGGAAATGATCAGCCGCATGCGATCGCGCACATCCAGCGTGGTGATCGGCTGGTCGTTGACGACAGCTGCAATGCCTTCCACCTGCTGGGCGGAGGCTGTGGGCGCAGCGGTCATCATTGCGATGCCGGCGAGGATAGTCAGCGCGAGTCGGAACGCCATGTAAGAACCATAAGGTTAGAGGTGTTCGGGCAAGATACCGATACCACAGACTGACGCAATCGCCCGACTGCGTGTCAGACGTTAATCATCACTCAGGCCGCCCAGTGTGAACAGCACGATCTCAAGTTTGACGGAGTCGCTGGGGCCCAGATTGGCCACATCGATATTATCGCGCTCCCAAAGAATACGCAGGCTGGTGCATTCATCGCGATATTGCAGTCCCGCGCGCTGGCGGCGGATTTCGTTCTCTTCAAGGTCAATCACGCCGTCATAGACCACAGACCAGTCCTCGGTGATTGCGAAACCGGCGCTGGCCGTCACCTCCTCCAGCTGTCGGGTGGAGGCGGCGTCGGTGCGGCGGGTGTATCGCGTGTTCATCGAAACCCGCCAGGCGTCAAAACCGGCGGTCAGGTCCAGACGATTGATTTCCTGGCTTTCAGAATCGATCCGGGCGCGGGCGTCGAGGTCAAACTGGCCCAGATCAAGCTCGATCTGCCCGATCCAGTCCGAATCATCGTCGGCCAGACCGCTGGAAGCCGGGAAGCGCTGATCGCCGTCCAGACGGAAGCTGCGGCCTGCGAACACTTCCAGCTCGCCAGGCAGGGCGCCGCGCCAGTCTGCGGCGACGGTCAGGCCCACATCCAGGCGGGCGCCGTCTTCCCACAAATCATAGCCATTGGCGCGGGCGGCGTCGAACAACTGGCTTTGCTGAAACTCGATCGACAGGCTGTCGACATTGACCGGCGTGCTGTCGGCGTTGTCGCTGCTGGCGATGATCGCGGCCATGCGCGGCGCAATCAGCCAGTTCACGCTCTCGCCCGGCCGAACGAAGGGCAGGCTGAGATCGAGGCCCGCCGCGCCCAGCGAGCGGGTCAGATTGGTGCTGTCTATCTCGTTGCCCGACGCGTCGGTCTCATTGAAGGCATATGCGTCAGCGCGCGCCAGAGCGAACGCCTCAGCCCTCAATCCGCCGGGCAGGATGGTCGGTCGGGTCCAGTCCAGCGCCAGGCTGGCGCGCGTATAATCATCACCGGCGTTTCGCTGCAGATTGGCGGTGTTGAAGCTGAAATCCAGATCGCCCGCCCATCTCGGCATCGGCAATTCAGCGCCGAACCGGATCAGGGGCGAAATCAGCGGCAGGGTGTCGTCATCGACGTTTTCCTGCAGCTTGTTGAAATGGATCACCGTGGCGTCGCCATGGAAATGTTCGCCATCACCGATGAAGAACACCTGGTTGAGCAGCATGCGCTGATCGCGAATCTCGAACAGGCCGTCAGCGCGGTCCGGGGATTCCTCGAATCCATAGCGGCGCAGATACAGATCACCGCTCACCGCCTCGACGCCAAAGCCCCATCGGAAATTCTGGTTGAAGCGGAACAGGCCGTCCGCGAACACATGGCCGCGCAGCTCTTCGTCGCCGAATTTACCGTCCTGATCGAACTCCTGCTCATAGGTGAAGCTGGTCTGGACGTTCATCTCGCCGGAATAGAAACGGCGGCTCCAGTCCAGCTGCAGGAGCGGGTTCACCTTGCCCATATAGCGCGGTGAAACGATCAATTCTTGGGACGGTCCGATGGCCCACAAATAGGGCTGCTGATAGCTGAAGCCCAGACGATTGGAGCTGTTCAGAACCGGGAACAGAAAGCCTGACTGGCGCGCGGCGGACGGGTCGGCATGGGCGAAAACCGGAGAGTACAGGATCGGTCGGCCCAGCACTTCCAGCCGCACATTGCGGTAATAGATCACCTTGTTCTGGGTGTCGCGCACCACCCGGCTCGCTCGCAGGCGCCAGGTGGGTTCGTCCTCGCCGCTCTCGCACAGCTCGCAAGCGGTGTAATAGGCGTTGGACAGCTCCACCGAGCCGTCCGGGCGGCGCAGGGCTGCGCCTGCGGCGGCGCGGCCATTGTTTTCAAGCAGGGTTGCAAAGCCGCGCGCCACGCCTTCGCGCAGATCATCGCTCAGCTCGACTTCCTCTGCGAATTGCGCGGGTTCGCTGCCGTCAAAGATCTGCACGCCGCCGCTGGCGACCACGCGATTGAGGGCGGGGTTGTAGATCAGTTCTTGCGCAAACAGCACCCGGTCGCCCGATTGCAGCCGGACATCGCCCCGCGCAATATACAGGCCCTGCTGCTGATCCTGGATCAGCTCGTCCGCGTCCAGATACACCCGATCATTGCTGACAGTCTGCGCCATCGCTGCAGGGCTTGCCGCCGCCAACAGGGCGGCCAGTGCCGCAGATCGGTACAACGCGTTCATGATCAGTGTTCAGTCCCTTGGCCCATGCCCCAGCTAACCCTGTATCGGATTGGGGCGCCAGCGTCCACGCATCAGCCGTCTTCGGTGGCTGCGATAAAGAATAAACCGGCCAGTGAGAAGAGGGCGGGTGTGGTCCAGGCGGCGGTGGGCGGGGTGATCGCCCCGGACGCCCCAAGGCCCAGCATCAGTTCCTGGCTGAAATAGAGAATGAACCCCGCTGTCGCGCCCGCCACCGCGAAGGCGGCTGCTCCGCCCAGGCGATGCAGGCGCAAGGTGGCGGCGATGCCCATGAGCGCAGCTGCGACCAGCATGAGCGGTTGCGCCAGAAGGCCGTGCCAGCGCAGCTCATACGCCAGCGATGATAAACCGGCGTCACGCGCGGAATTGATGACGGCGGGCAATTGCCAGAACGACACGGCGCCGGGCGAGCGGGCGCGTTCAAACAGAGCCTGTCGCCCCACATTGGTGGGAAGCGCCACATCGCCCAGAGCCACGGCCTGGCCGCCCGGCGCGTACTCCACTGCGTTCATAAGGCTCCAGAAGCCGCCATTGAGCTCAGCCTCATCGGCGGTGATGCGGCGATCCAGTGTCGGCGCGCCAGTCTCTGACAGAACATATTGGCGAAACACCGGCTGGGTCAGAGAGGCGTCGTCCCCGCCTTGCTGCTGGGCTGTGATCATGGTGTAGCCGGTCGACGTCGTCTCACGCAGCCAGACCGGGCCGGACTGGTCCGCGCCGCTGGACTGGCCTTCGCCTTCAAACAAGGCTTCACGCGTGGCTTCGAACCGGGCGTTGGACGCGGCGCCCAGCGGATTAAGCGCCAGCGTGCTGACGGCCCCCGTCAGCGCCGCCAGGATCGCCACCGGCGCCAGAATGCGCCAGGCGGAATACCCCGAGGCCCGCATGACGATCAGTTCAGACCGGCGGTTGAGCCGGAAGAAGGTGAACAACACCCCGAACAGCACGATGAAGGGCAGGGTGTCCTGCACCAGCAGCGGCACTTTCAGCATCGACAGGTGCAGCGCCTGAAAGGCGGAAATGCCGACTCGCGTGCCGATATCGCGGGAGGTCTCGACAAAGTCGATCAGCATGATCACGGCGGTGATGATCAACGCTGCGCCGATCAGCCCGATCAGGGTCTGGATGAAGATATAGCGCCAGAGACGTCCGAACATGCTCAGGCCTCCGCCAGTGTTGCCGGCGAAGGCGCGGGCCGGGGCGCCCGGCGACGCGGGCGCCCGATGATTGCGATCGCAACCGCAATGCCCAGGAGCGGCACGAGATATTGCACGGCGTTCATGCCGTCATCGGATTCCGCCGCCGCCTGCACGCCAAAGCCCACAAGGCGCAAGATCACGGCGCTCGCGCCGGCGATGATCAGATTACGCCCATAGCCGATCCGGCGATGTTCGCCGGACATGTAGGCGGCCAGAGCGATCAGCGCGAAAGCCAGGCTGTAAAGCGGGGCGGAGAGCCGGTAATGCCCCTCGGCCAGCAGCCGGTCCTTGCCGCCGGCGCGGGCGATGTCCGCAGGGGTGGGGCGCAACAGCTCGGAGAGGAATTTGTCGCTCTCCTTGAAGAACAGCGAGGCCGTGTTGTCCACGAACACGGTGAGCTCGACCTTGGTGCTGTCAAAACTGAGATTGGTCAGAACGCCCGACTGGTCGATCTGGGTGCGCACCCCGTCTTCGAGCAGCATGACCGGGCCGCGTTCTGTCGCGGCGATCCGGCCGCGCCGGGCGGCGTAGGCGGCGGACTGGCCGGTGCGCCGGTCGACGATGAAGACGTCATTGAGCACGCTGTCATCACTGATCTCGCGCACATAAAAGGTCACCTGATCGCCCAGCGGCACAAACTCGCCCTCGCGCATGAAGCTGGCGGCGAGGTCGGTGCGAATCTCGAACAATTGCTGGCGCATCTCGCGAAAGCTCGCCGGCTGGACGAACAGATTGATCACCAGATTGACCAGGACCACATAGATGGCGAGGCGCAGGAAGGGGCTGACGCGCTGGAACCGGCTCATGCCCGCCGCCGCCGCGACCGTCAGTTCAGAATCGCTCGTCAGCCGGTTCAGCGAAATCGCCACGGCCAGAAACACCGCGATCGGCAGCAGGAGCGCGATCACCTGCGGCATGGCCAGCACGGTGATGTAGATCAGCACCAACGCCGTTTCGCCGCGTTCCGCCATCAGATCGAGATTGGAAAGCGACTGGGTCAGGACCGCCAGACCGGTCAGCGCCGCCATGGCGCCCAGGAAGGGCCAGAGCGCCTGTCTGAAAGTATAGCGTTGAAACAGGGTCATTCGGCGCCAATGTGTGAACGGACGAGCAGTCAGTATCCATGAAGACCGCATCTTCTAACGCGGGTTGGGATGCGATACCACTGCCCGCATGGAGTTCTCCAACGGGCCGCGCGGTCCTCGCGCGCCGTAATCTTGCAGATACTAGAAAGGCTTGCCATGAAAATCCTGTTTGCCGCCTCAGCGTCTGGCGATGCAGTTGCAGCGCCGGTTTACGCCGACCGCAAATTGTCGGACGCCGCGAAGGCGCTTGATTCGGCGACCTCCGGCGCAGTGACCCGCGCGATTGAAGCGTCTCGTTTCAAGGGCGGCGCCGGCGATCTTCTGGAAATTGCAGCGCCCGCGGGCGTGGATGCGACCCGCATCGTGCTGTTCGGTCTGGGCGAGAAATCCAAGCTCGACGGCAATGGCGCCGAGAAGGCCGTGGCGGGCGTGATCAAGTCGGTCCTGACGTCTGGCGCCAAGGCGGTGTCCGTGCATCTGGATGGCGACGCTGATCAGCTGTGCCGCGGCGCGCTGGGCGCGACCCTGGCGAGCTACCGGTTCGACACCTACCGCACCAAGCTGTCAGAGGACAAAAAACCCTCCGTCACCAGCGTCGAGATGGTGTCCAGCCATGCCTCCGCCGCTGAAAAGCTCTGGGCTCAATGGGGTCCGGTCGCCGACGGCGTGACCCTGGCGCGTGATCTCGTCAACGAAACCCCGAACGCGCTCTATCCCGAAAGCTATGCCGAGAAGGTCAAGGAAATCAGCAAGCTGGGCCTTGAAATTGAAGTCTTCGGTGAAGAAGAGATGGAGAAATACGGCATGCACGCCCTGCTGGGTGTGGGCCAGGGTTCGGTGCGCGAATCCAAAATGGTCGTGATGAAGTGGGATGGCGGCAAGTCCGGCGACAAGCCGCTCGCCTTCATCGGCAAGGGCGTCACCTTTGACTCCGGCGGCATCTCGCTGAAGCCGGGCCAGGGCATGGACGAAATGAAGGGCGATATGGGCGGCTCCGCCGCTGTGGTCGGCCTGATGGCCGCGCTCGCCGGTCGTAAAGCCAAGGCGAACGTCATCGGCGTGATCGGCCTGGTCGAGAACATGCCGGACGGCAACGCCCAGCGTCCGGGCGATATCGTCAAATCCATGTCCGGCCAGACCATCGAGATCCACAACACCGACGCCGAGGGCCGCCTCGTTCTGGGCGATGTGCTGTGGTACACCCAAGACCGTTTTGATCCGAAATTCATGATCAACCTCGCAACCCTGACCGGCGCCATCCTGATTGCGCTGGGCCATGAGCATGCGGGCGTGTTCTCCAATGATGACGACCTGGTCGCCAAGCTGGAGAAAGCGGGCAAGGCGTCCGACGAAACCGTGTGGCGTCTGCCGATCGGTCCGGAATACGACCGTCAGATCGACACCCCGAACGCAGATATGAAAAACGTGGGCGAGGGCCGTCTGGCCGGCTCGATCACCGCGGCGCAATTCCTCAAGCGTCACGTGAACGAGAAGCCCTGGATCCATATCGACATCGCCGGCACCGGCATGCATGCGGGCTCCAAGGATCCGCGTCAGCCCACCTTCGGCACCGGCTATGGCGTGCGCCTGCTGGACCGTCTGGTGCGTGACAACTTCGAGGGCTAACGCCCTTTCCGCAGAGCCCCCGGCCTCGTGCCGGGGGCGTCGCCATTCAGGACGCAACATGGCTGAGCTGTGGTTCTATCATCTGGAAAACGCCAGCATTGACCAGGCGTTGCCGGAACTTCTGACCAAGCTGACCGAACGCGGCGGCCGCGCTCTGGTGTGCAGCCAGGAAGAGGCGCGCCTTGATCATCTCGATGCGCATTTGTGGACCTTCCGCGAAGACAGCTTCCTGCCTCATGGCCGCGAGAGCGCGCCTCAACCCGAAGACCAGCCGATCCTGCTGTCTGATGGGACGGATAATCTCAACAAAGCTGACATGCTCTTCTGCCTCGACGGCGCCGATCCCGGCGATGTGTCCGCCTGGGAGCGGGTGGTGGTGATGTTTGAAGCGTCCGACGAAACCAGCCTGGCGCGAGCCCGCGCGCTCTGGGCCGCCCAGAAAAAGTCTGATATTGCCATTAGCTATTGGCGGCAGAACGAAATGGGCCGCTGGGAGCGCAAAGCATGATCCGTACACTCACCCTCATCGCCGCGGGTCTGACGCTGACCGCGTGCGCCTCCATGCCGCTGGAAACCGGGCCACAATCGGAGTTCGCGGCGGAGACCGGGGACCAGATGCAACTCTGCGCCGCAGAGGCCTATCAGGTGCTGGTGGGCCAGCCCGTTGGCGGGGTGCACACTGACAGCCTGCCGCGTCCGCACCGGGTGTATGGCTCCGGCGACGTCGTCACCACAGATTACCGCCCGGACCGCCTGAACATCGTCGTGGGCGATGACGGCACGGTGGCCGAGGTGAAGTGCGGCTAAAGGCGTTAACGCGCCAGCTTGATCTCTTCGAGCATCTGAAGGATTCTTCTCGCCAGTTGATGGGCTGGGGAGAGCGCCATGATGACACTGATGATGCTGGCGGTGACGCTGGCGACGGCTCAAGACGCGTCGCAAGACGCTATGCCGCAAGACGTCGCGCCTATGATCGAGCGCACGCAAAGCTATGAAATTCGTTACGGCCGCTCAGACGGCGTTAATACCTGGGAGGCTGGCCCGTATTCGGGAACTTGGTCAGGGCGCGCTTCGTCGATGAATGTGATGAATGTGCGTCGCCGTAACGCCACCCGCACGCAACTGACCGTCAACGGCCCTGGCTTTGAGGACGGAACTGTCAGCCTGTCCTGTGCGGGCGGGGAGTCCGAGTTTGAGCTGTTCTGGATCACCTGGGATCGTCAACAGCTGAGCTATGTCTGCACAATCAGTCGGAACGGCGAACCCATCGACAGCCGGTTAGAGCTCGCCTTCCAGCGCGGTCGGGGTTTCTTGGGAGCCGGGCGAAATGAACGCGCTGGGCAGATGGTCCATGAAGGCCAGACCGTACAGTTTGAGACCCAACGCTTGAGCGGCATAGCCTTTCCGTCCGGGAAGGTGCCCGGATATGTGGTCCGCGCTGACGGGCGTGAGATCGCCGGCATGGATTACGGCGTTATGCGCTCAACGCTCTACTTGCCAGCTGAGGATGATCCCTATCGTGAAATCGCTCTGCTGACGACAATCGCGCTGGCGACGTTCTTTGATCCGGCGAACATGCCGGGCAATTAGCCCTTTGATGAAACAGGCGGGATTGCGAAGCGGTCCCGCCTGTCGTGTTTATCCATTTCCCGCGCGCATTCGTGGTGCATGCCTGTCTGGAACTGGCCGGGTAAGGACGGCGAGGGCATCGGATAGTTCTATGGGTAGGGGCCAGACTTATGCGCCATTTGCCCGGCGGGTGGCAAAATGCTACCTTGTTGGCAGGAGGCGATCATGGCCCAGTCTGTGAAACTCAGTGATGACATCATGAAGCTCGTTCGGACTGAGTCCGAACGGCAGAGTCGTTCGATCGCCGGTCAGATCGCCCATTGGGTGCGGATCGGTCGCGCCATCGAGACCTCGGGCAATTTCGATCATGCCCGCATCAACGCCGTTCTGGCGGGCGAGGCGGCTCCGAACACCCTCTCTGATGAAGAGCACGATGTCTGGCTTGACGCGTTTTCAGCCGCTCTGGCTGAGCCCAGTGAAGGTGAAGAGGCGTTCTTTGAGGGGCGTCGTCAGCTGGGCCGTGGCGTTGGGCTTGATGAGAACGGCGAGCTGGTGCGCGAGACTCCCGACGCCGCTGCATGACCCCTGTCATGATTGTGCTGGCCGGCCCCAACGGGGCGGGCAAGTCGACCCTTTATGAAACCCGCGTCGCGCCGATCTTTGCAGGTCCCTTCATCAATGCCGACCTCATACAGCGTGATGAGCTGAAGGATGGCGCGCTGGACGCGTCCTATGAGGCGGCGCGCATCGCGACCGAGCGCCGGGCGGCGTTCATCGCCGACAAGCGCGATTTCGTCACCGAGACGGTGTTCTCCCACCCCTCCAAGCTGGCGCTGGTGGATGAGGCGAAAGCAGCGGGCTTCACCCTGATTGTCATGCATGTCGGCGTCGAGACGCCGGAGCTGTCCGTCGCGCGGGTCAAGGCGCGGGTGGATGAGCACGGCCATGCCGTGCCCGAGGACAAGGTCCGCGCCCGGTTCGAACGCTGTGGCGCGCTGATCCGCCAAGCGGTGCTGAAGGCGGATCGCGGTTTCGTCTATGACAATTCGCGGCTCAACACCCCGCCCAAACGCTGTCTCGAGTTCAAGCGGGGCATGCGCCAGGTCGTGCGTCCGATCCTGCCGGACTGGATCCGCACGCTCTACGCCGATGAGCTCGTGCTATCGCGCTAGCCCATCTCCCTTGCCCGTTCGCGCAGCACGAATTTCTGGATCTTGCCGGTGGCGGTCTTGGGCAGTTCGCCGAACACCACCAGACGCGGCGCCTTGAAGTGCGCCAGATGCTCGCGTGCATAGGCGATGATCGCCTCAGGCGTTACATCGCTTCCGCTCTTTAACTCAATGAAAGCGCAGGGCGTTTCACCCCATTTCGCGTCAGGTTTGGCCACGACGGCCGCCGCCGCCACATCAGGATGGCTGTAGAGCACATCCTCCACCTCGACCGAGGAGATGTTCTCGCCGCCCGAGATAATGATGTCCTTGGAGCGGTCCTTGATCTCCACATGGCCGTCGGGATGAGTGACGGCGAGGTCGCCGGTGTGGAACCAGCCGCCCTTGAAGCTTTTCTCGGTGGTGGCGGGGTTTTTCAGATACCCTTTCATCACTGCATTGCCGCGGATCATGATCTCCCCAAGGCTTTCCCCGTCCCAGGGCAGCGGCTCCAGGGTTTCCGGGTTCGCCACCATCAGGTCTTCCTGGGTGATGTAGGGCAGGCCCTGACGCGCCTTCAGCCGCGCGCGCTCTTTCAGGGGCAACTCATCCCATTCCGGCTTCCACGCGCAGGCGATGGACGGGCCGTAGACTTCCGTGAGGCCGTAGGTGTGCGTCACCGTCACGCCCATCGCCTCCATCCCCGAAATCACGCTGGCGGGCGGGGAGGCGCCGGCGGTCATCATGGCGACGGGGTGATCAAATGTGGGCCGTTCCTTTTCTGGCAGCTGGATCATCATGCTCATCACGATGGGCGCGCCACAGAGGTGTGTGACCTTGTGCTCGGCGATGGCGGAGAGGATGGCGAAAGGCTCGACCTTGCGCAGGCAGACATTGACGCCCGCCTTGGCCGCAATCGTCCAGGGGAAGCACCAGCCATTGCAGTGAAACATCGGCAGCGTCCACAGATAGACCGGGAAATGGGGCAGATCCCATTCCATGGCGTTGCCGAGGGCATTGAGATAGGCCCCGCGATGATGGGTGACGACACCCTTGGGATCGCCCGTGGTGCCCGAGGTGTAATTGAGCGCAATGGCGTCCCATTCATCGGTCGGACGATGAAACTCAAAGTCCGGATCGCCCTCTTTCAGGAAGGCCTCGTACTCGATCTCCCCGATCAGATCGCCATGCTCGGCGAGGGGATCGTCGATATCGATGATCAGGGGCTTTGTTTCTAGCGCCTCGACGGCCTGAGCGATGACGGAGGAGAATTCGCGATCCACCAGGATCACCTTGGCTTCGCCATGCTTGAGGATGAAGGCGATCGCTTCTGCGTCGAGCCGGATATTGAGCGCGTTGAGCACGGCGCCGGACATGGGCACGCCGAAATGCGCGTCCACGAAGGCGGGAATGTTCGGCGCCATGACCGCGACCGTATCGCCTCTCTTTACGCCACGCTTTGACAGCGCCGAGGCGAGCCGGACCGAGCGTTCATACACCTCGCCCCAGTTGCGGCGGATATCGCCATGGATGACAGCGAGCTTTTCAGGATAGGCGCGGGCGGTGCGCGTCAGAAAGCTGATCGGGCTCAGCGGCACATGGTTCGCCGCGTTGCGATCAAGATCGGTGTCGTAGATAGAGCCCATGTCAAAACACTCCCCGGGATCACGTTCTCAAGACGTTTGATCCGCATTTGGACACGGGGAGTGTCTCTGGACAAGGTGACCGCCGGTCACACGACTTTAGGCTTAGACCGTCGGGGTTTATCCGGCCTGCGCCGCCTGCGTCGCCGCCTCGAGCGCTTCTTCGGCTTCCAGCCACGCCATCTCCGCCTCGTCGATCAGATCCACGCATCTGGAACGTTTCTTGGTCAGCTCGGTTGCGAGGTTGGGGTCCTTCTCCCACAGGCCATCGACCGCGAGCCCGGCGTCGATCTTCTCAAGCACGCCTTTGAGGCGTTCGATCTCTTTCTCGCATTTGGCCGCTTGCGCCCTCAAGGGTTTGAGCTTTTCGCGCGCGGCTGCGGCGTCGCGCCGGTCCTGGGTCTTCTGCCCGCCTAGGGGTTTGGATTTGTCGCGCGGTTTGACTTCGCCCGCCAACAGCTCTCGGCGGTAATCATCCATATCCCCGTCATAGGGCTTGATCGTGCCGTCTGCGGCGAGCCAGAGCCGGTCCACGCAGCTTTCGATCAGATCCCGGTCGTGGGAGATGATGATCACCGCGCCCTCGAAGGCGTTGATGGCGTTTTTCAACGCTTCACGACTGTCGATGTCGAGGTGGTTGGTCGGCTCGTCGAGGATCAGAAGATGCGCGCCGTCAAAGGTGATGAGGTTCATCAGAAGGCGCGCCTTCTCGCCCCCTGACAAATTCTTCGCCGGCGTTTCCTGACGGTTGGCGGGCAGGCCGAAGCGGGCGAGGCGGGCGCGGCGCTCGGCTTCAGTGGCGTCCTCCATGCGCTCGAGCACATGGGTGTAGGCGGAATGATTGGCCGACAGGGCGTCGATCTGGTGTTGGGCGAAATGGGCGACCACGGCCTTCTTGTGCATGCGCATGGCGCCGTCGGTGACTTTCAGCGCGCCGGTCAGGAGCTTGGTGAAGGTGGATTTGCCCGCGCCATTGCGGCCCAGCAGACCAATGCGGTCATCGGTGTCGATGCGCATGTCCATGTTGCGAAGGATCGGCTTGTCGTCTGAATACCCCGTCGCGCAGGCGTCAAAGCGCACCAGCGGATTGCCCATGCGGCGCTCGGCGTGCGGAAACTCAAACGGCGCGACCGGGTCTTCCACCATGGTGGCGACAGGTTGCATCTTCTCCAGCCGTTTGACGCGCGACTGGGCCTGTTTGGCCTTGCTCGCCTTGGCCTTGAACCGGTCGACGAAGGCTTGCAGGTGACGGCGTTCGTCTTCCTGCTTCTCCACCATCTTCATCTGCAGGCGCTGACGCTCGGCGAGCTGGCGCTGGAACTGGTCATAGCCGCCATCCCAGACCGACAGCTTGAGATCCTTGAGGTGGACGATGGAATGCACGGATGAGTTCAGAAGGTCGCGGTCGTGCGAGATGATCAGCGCGGCGCCGGGAAATTTCTGAAGGTGGGTCTCCAGCCAGACCGCGCCTTCCAGATCGAGATAGTTGGTCGGTTCATCCAGCAGCAACAGATCGGGCTGGGCGAACAGGGTCGCCGCCATCGCCACGCGCATGCGCCAGCCGCCGGAAAACTCGGCGCAGGCGCGCCCCTGATCGGTCGCGCTGAACCCAAGACCGTTGAGGATCGCGCCCGCGCGCGCCTCAGCCGAGTGCGCGTCAATATCGGCGAGCCGGGTCTGGATGTCCGCGATGCGATGCGGGTCCGTCGCGGTTTCCGCTTCGGCGAGCAGAGCGGTGCGCTCAAGATCAGCGGCCAGCACGAAATCCATCACCGGGGTCTGCCCCGCCGGGGCTTCCTGGGCCACCGTGCCGATGCGCGCGCCGGGCTGCAAGCTCACCGATCCGTCATCGGGGGTGGCGTCGCCCAGGATCAGCCGGAACAGCGTGGATTTGCCCGTGCCGTTGCGCCCCACCAGCCCCATGCGGGTCTTGGCGGGGAGGAACAGCGTCGCCTGATCAAACAGCAAGCGTCCGTCGATGCGGTGGGAGAGGTCATTGATGTGCAACATAAGGCGTGCCGGTTACATCGCCCTGACGCGGCGGGCAAGCCGATTGCGCGGAGGCGAGTGACCCTCAGGCTGTCCAACTTGTCATGGATTGGTAATCCCAGGCCCATGACGGGAGCGTTAGTCATGACGGCATAACATTACAGAACACAGGTTGGTTATGGTCAGAACACTTACGCTCGCCCTCATGCTGGGCGCTTCGGGGGGCACGATGGTCGCGCTTGCCCATCAGCCCGCCGACAGCGTGCAAAGTGCGGTTTCCGTATCGTTTGAAACAGGCTCGGAGCATGACTTCACGGCATCAGAACGCGCGGTGATTTCACGGATTCTCACTGCGGCGCATCAAGCGACGCAGGCGGATTTTCCCGCGCTGCCTGACAGCGTCTCCGTGACGGTCGTGCCGATTCACCGTCCCGGCGTGGACGCGCTGGGCGGGGTGACAGGCCGGGCGCAGCGCCCTGGCGAGCTGGTGATCGAGCTCTCGGTCACCTATCCGGGCGGCGTCGAAGCGGCGGCGCAGGCAGGCCTGATGCGCACCGGGCTGCATGAGATGCACCATCTGGCGCGCGGCTGGACCATCGAAAACAACGCCTTCGGACCGGGAATCGCCATTGCGGCCGCCAATGAGGGCCTCGCCGAGATCTATGCGGAAGCTTATGAAGGACGAGAGACGGCGTATGAGCCGCTCGACGACGACACCTTCCGCGCCTGGGCCGAGGAAATCCGGGCGCTGCCGCGCCGCGCCAATTACGGGCACTGGATGTTCGCCCATCCTGACGGCCGCGAAGCGGTCGGCTATCGCACCGGCGCCGAGCTCGTGCGGCAGGCCATGGCGAACTCGGGACTGGGCATTGTGGAGATCAGCGCACACAGCCCCGATGAAATCTGGCGCATGGCGGGTTTTGAGGGGCTTTAGGGCCATGAGATCAGCGCCAATGGCGGACACGGGTTTTCATACCCGTCCGGCATGGCTATAAGCCGCGGCAAATCCATTCCCCTCTCAATCCTTGAGAGGCCAGACAGGGACTCCGTCACATGGCGATCCAGCGCACCTTCTCCATCATCAAACCCGACGCCACCGCGCGTAACCTCACCGGCGCCATCAACGCCAAGATCGAGGAAGCCGGTCTGCGCATCATCGCGCAGAAGCGCATCCGTCTGAGCAAAGAGCAGGCTGAAGGCTTTTACGCCGTGCACAAAGAGCGTCCGTTCTTCGGCGATCTCGTGAGCTTCATGATCTCCGGCCCGGTGGTCGTGCAGGTTCTCGAAGGTGAAGACGCCATCGCGAAATATCGCGAAGTCATGGGCGCCACCAACCCGGAAGACGCGGCTCCCGGCACCATCCGCAAGGAGTTCGCAGAATCCATCGAAGCCAACTCCGTGCACGGGTCTGACGCGCCGGAAACCGCCGCTCAGGAAATCCCGTTCTTCTTCTCCGACGACGAAATCGTCGGCTAATCTGCGCCAGCAGAGCTGAACGCAAAACCCCGGCGGAGCGATCCGCCGGGGTTTTTTGTGTCAGCGCCCCTGACGCTCGATATGAGCGATCGCAGCGTCCAGCATCACATCGCCCTGATCGCCAAGCCTCGGGCCGGGCAAACGAACATCCGGCTCCAGCGGGTGGGTGTGCGTGTCGCCATTGGGGCGGATGATCAGCGCCTTGGGATAGCCCGCCACAATACCTGAATGGGGCAGGGTGAACTGCTCCATGGCGCCCAGCGTGGTGGTCATGTCGGTGCTGGCTTCGCCGATCACAGCGCCAAAGCCGTAATCTTGCACAATCGCGCCCACCGAGACGGCGTTTGAAAAACTGCGCCGGTCGACGAGCGCATAAACCGCGCCGTCAAACCGCCGCCCCTCACGCGGATGGGCGTAGGGAAGCTCAAAGCTCACCGTTTCGCCATTGGGCGCGCTGTCATAGAGATCAGCCAGCATCTGCGATGTGCTGGACGGACCGCCCGGCGCCGCGTCGATCCGCGCCTGATTGGACGCCGTGCTCAGGTCACTGACGCGAATGCGGAACTCTGAGGCGAAGCGGAACGGGCGGTCGGCGAACCAGGAGATGACCGGATCTGACCAGGAATTGTCCCCGCCCGGATTGTCCCGAACATCGAGGATCAGCGCCTGCGCGCCCTGATCGATGAAGCGCTCAAAGGCGCCGTCGATGAAGGCAGTGTAGGCGGCCAGCGCTTCAGGATCATAGGCCTCTTGCGGGGTCTGGGCGGCCGTATTGTAAAATGGACCGGGACGCAGATACGCGATGTCGCCCGTCAGCATGCGGGCGTCGCGGCCCGACAGATCAATGCGCTCAACGCCCTCGCGGTCTGACAGCGCCGCCATGGGAACGGCGTCGAGCTCGACCTGACGTCTGACGCCCGCCGCGTCTTCAAGCTCGAGCGTGAAGCGCGAGAGCGGGCCGTATTCCAGCCAGATATAATACAGCTCCATGCCCTGCATCTGGCTGTAGGCGAGGGCGGGCGTATCCGCGGAGATGTTGCGGGTCAGGCGCGCCAGCCAGTCCGCATTGGACGCGCCTTCCAGCATCATGATCCGGTCGCCGGGGCGCACACTGGAACCAGTCGGCGCCTGGGTGATAATCACCTCGCCCTCGCGCACCTCAAAGCTCAAGGGAAAGACCAGAGCTTCATCAGACATATGGTCGACAAAACCGGGATTGAACCCTTCAATCCGGGTGTGGGCGATATGGGCGTGGGCGGCGAAACGCTGCAGCGCGGCGTGAAAGGCGGACGGGGTGATCGGGCCGTCGTCGAGCCTGTCTTGCAGCTCCTGGTAATACTGGTCAAAGACCGGCTTGGGCGTGTTGACGTAAAGATCATAATGGGCCGCCTGAAGGCCTTCATATAGCGCCTGGGCGTCTTCTTGCGCCTGATCCGCGGAGATCAGCTCCTGCGCCTGACAGGTCGGCAGCAGGGCGGCGGCGAGCGCGCCGAGCAAAAGGGATCGAACCATGTGTGTCTTCCTGAACTGTGTGGCGTCCCGCACTGGACGCTCATTCACACAAGATCGACAGGCGCAAGATTGCCATGACCACCGCTTCCTGATTGTCTGACCTTTCCTCCTTTTATCGCGTCAGGACTGAAATGAGAGCTGAAACCGCGTTCCGGATGGGAGCCTGGCGAGTCGATCCGGGGCTGAACCAGCTCACGGGACCTGAAGGCGTGGTTGAGCTGGAGCCGCAGGTGATGGACCTTCTGGTCTATCTGGCCGAGTCCAAGGGTGAGGTGCGCTCGAAAGACGAGATCGCCGCTGCGCTCTGGCCAGGCGCCAGCGTCAATGACGACGCTTTGTCGCGTACGGTCTGGAAGCTGCGCCATGCTTTGGGCGATGATGCGAAATCCCCGCGCTATGTGCAGACGGTCTCCCGGCGCGGCTATCGCCTGCTTGAACCGGTCGAGCCGGTCAAAGACACGCCCCGGACGCCTCTGGGCAAGGTGGGCGCGCCGGTTCTGGCGGCGTCGGCGGCGGTGTTGATGGTCATTCTGGTCGGGGCGAGCGTGCTATCGCGGGGCGGGGAGGCGCCGCGTCCGGAGCCTTCTATCCAGACAAACGATGAGACCTCGGCGCTGCTTGATCGCGCGGACGGTTTTTACGCCCAGTATACGCGCTCGGACAATGAAGCGGCCTTGCGGCTTTATGAGCGGGCGCTGGCCCAAGACCCGGGCAATGCGGCGGCGCTGGCGGGACAGGCGAACGCCCTGACCCAGCGGGTCATCCGCTGGGGGCTTGAGGGCGAAGCGAACCGAACCACGCTGACCGAAGCGCTTCAGTCGGGCGAAATGCAGACGCCGCGCGCGCAAGCGGCGCTCTTGCGCGCTGAAGCGCTGGCGCAAGAGGCGACCGAGCTTGACCCCGGACACGCTCGCGCCTGGCGGGCGCTGGGGCTCATCAAGGCGGCGCAATCAGACTTTGACGCCGCACGCCGCGCCTATGACCGGGCGCTGGTGATCGACCCTGAGAACTGGGGCGCGATGATCAACCTGTCAGAGCTTGAAGAGCTGACGGGCCATCCCGAGCGGCAGGCGGAGCTTCTGGCGCGCAGTTTTGAAGCCATGTCACGTGATTACGCCGCCAATCCCGTCGCCATCCGGCCCTGGCACAGCGCGGTAGGCCTGTCGGTCGCGCGTTTGCGGGCTGAAGCCGGAGAGCCGCAACAGGCGGAGCTCTGGTATCGCCGCGTATTGGCGCTGGACCCGCTCAACGCCGAAGCCGTGACCGGTCTCGCTGCGGTGTTGCGCGCGGGCGGGGATGAGGCGGGCGCCGACGCGCTCTGCCGCGAGCTGGAAGCTGCGGGCGGCGGGCGGTGTGACGCCTAGACGTCTGGTTTCTTGCGCATCGCCTTGGTCTGGCTCTTCTTCGCCTTCTTGTCTTTCTGGCGCCTGATCGAGCTGAGCGAGGGGCGGGATTTGATCCGCGGCTTGGGCTTGCGGCTCGCCTGTTCGATCAGCCGCTTGAGCCGGGTGCGGGCCTCGGCGCGATTGCGCTCCTGAGAGCGGTGATCTTCCACATGCAGGATCAGCACGCCGTCCTGGGTCATCCGCGTGCCGGCGAGGCGCACCAGGCGCTGCTTGATCGCGGCGGGCAGGGCGCTGGCGCTGACATCAAAGCGCAGCTGCACCGCGCTTTCAGTCTTGTTCACATGCTGGCCGCCCGGCCCGGAGGATCGCACGAAGCGCTCGGTGATCAGGCTTTCATCAATGCTGAGATCGTCGGTGATGCGCATGTCAGCCAGACACGGGTTTTAGCGAAACGGCGAGCGCCGCGCCGGCCAGGGCGCTGACGGCCAGTCCGATCATGACCCAGGGACCGCTAAGTTGATAGAGCCCGCCCATGATCAGCCCATAGACCAGCAACAAGACGCCGATCACGGTGTTGGAGACGGCGGTGTAACTGGCGCGCGTGTCTTCATCGGCCAGATCCACCAGATAGGTGGACCGTCCCAGACGCACGCCCTGGTGCCCGAACGCGAGCACGAACAGGACGCCGGCATGGAAGATCATCAGCTCGGACCAGGGCGCATCCATCAGAAGGCTCGCCCCGCTTGCAAGGCACGCGGCAGCGCCCGCCAGCCCGCCGGCGGCCAGCACCCAGCGGCTGGATTTATCCGCCAGCCGCCCCCAGGCCCAGCCGCTGACAAAGCCCGCGCTGGCGGACGCCACCAGAAACCCGCCAAGGCCGGCGAGCTCCGCCCCGGTGCGGTTCTGTGCGGCGGACACCAGGAAGGGCGGGGCGATGGAGGTGGCGATCATCAAGGTGCGCGCGGCGACGAACTGACCAAAATCGCGATCGGTCCAGAGCAGACGGATCTGCTTGACCGCTTCGGGAAAGGCGTTCGCCCCGCCCTCGGTCGAACCGGGCGCTTCAGCGAGCTGCAGATAGATGAAGGCCGCGGTCACCCATAACGCGGCGCCGAGAAACAGGAGGCCCGCAATCACCGGCGCCCCGGTATCGGGAGAGACGACCAAAAGACCCCCGAAGACCAGCGCCACCAGACCTGAAATCGTGGTGGCGTAGCCGCTGACCGCGCCGCGCCGGGTTTTGGACACGGTCTTGCCCAGCACGTCCTTGTGACTGACCGAGCACAGGCTGCGCGCTGTCGCGAACAGGGCGACCATGGCGATCAACAGCCAGCCGGCCAGCGCGCCTTCGAGCGTCAGCGCGATCACACCCATGATCACCAGCGCCAGAGCCTGACCCACCGAGCCCGCCGCCCAGACATATTTGCGCTTTTCGCGCTGGCGGATGGCGGTCGCGATAAAAAGCTGAGGCAGGAGCGCCCCGGCTTCGCGCACCGGGGCGAGCAGCCCGACCAGAAAGGCGGGGGCGCCCAGAGCGCCCAGCAGCCAGGTCAGGGTGAGTTTGGGATCGACCAGCGCATCGCCGGTCTTGGTCAGGCTCAGTGAAAGGGTGGAGAAGACCCAGTTGCGCGGCTGATGCTGACAGGCGCTTTCCGGCACGTCCTTGCAGACCCGCGCTTCGTCATCATCGTACAGCGCGGAGTAGACAGTCTCGGAAAGGGTGTCTGCCGGCGTCTCGCTCATCGGTGTCTCCTGTCACGGCCATGCGTGAGCGTGAGCTAGACCGCAGGGTTGATCAGAACAGTTTCGCTGTCCGGCTCGCTGCCTTCGGCGATGCGTACGCTTTCCGCCGAGACGCGCGCCTTGCCATCCGCCACCAGTTTCAGACAGGCGGGGTAGAGCTTGTGTTCGGCTTCCAGAACCCGCGCGGACAAGCTGTCGGGCGTGTCGCCGGCCATAACCGGCACCACGGCCTGACCGATGATCGGACCGTCATCCATTTCGGCGCGGACGAAATGCACGGTGCAGCCATGCACGCGCACGCCTTTTTCAAGCGCGCGCTCATGAGTGTGCACGCCCTTGAAAGCGGGGAGAAGCGAGGGGTGGATGTTGAGCATCCGGTCACGCCATTTCTCGACGAACCAGGGCGTGAGAATGCGCATGAATCCGGCCAGGCACACGATCTGGACGCCCGCTTCGCGCAGTTTGGCGTCGAGGTCCTTTTCGAAGTCCTCGCGGTCGTCATACAGCGTGTGGTCGATAAAGCCTGTGGGCACATCCACCTTGCGGGCGCGCTCAAGCCCTTGCGCGCCAGCCTTGTTGGACAGAACAAGCACGACCTCGGCGGGGAAGTCCGGATCATGGGCCGCGTCAAGCAAGGCCTGAAGGTTTGATCCCCGGCCAGAGACCAAAACGCCGACTTTGGTTTTCGCCATTCTCTAGTTCGCCTTCAACGCGCCGATAATACTGGCGTTCTCGCCTGCTGCGTTTAACGCCTCGCAAACCGAGTGCGCCTCGCTGGCGTCGACCGCCAGGATCATGCCGACGCCGCAATTGAATGTCCGGCGCATTTCGCTCTCGGCCACATCGCCCGCTTCCGCCAGCCAGTTGAACACGGCGGGGCGTTCAAAGCTGCCATAATCCACCTCGAACGTCAGATGGTCCGGCAGCATGCGCGGCGTGTTTTCGGTGATGCCGCCGCCGGTGATGTGGGCCAGGCCCTTGATGCGGCCGGCGCGGATCAGGGGCATCAGCGCTTTGACATAGATGCGGGTCGGCTCGAGCAGGGCTTCCGCCAGCTTGCGACCCGGAGCAAAGGGCGCGTCGCTGTCAAAATCGAGCCCGGCATGGTCGATGATCCGGCGGATCAGGGAATAACCGTTCGAGTGCGGGCCGGAAGAGGCGAGGCCGATCAACGCATCGCCTTCCTTCATCAGGTCATGGCGCGGCAAGAGCGCCCCACGCTCGGCGGCGCCGACCACAAAGCCGGCCAGATCAAAATCATCGCCTGTGTACATGCCCGGCATTTCAGCGGTTTCGCCGCCGATCAGCGCGCAGCCCGATTGGCGGCAGCCTTCGGCGATGCCCTCGACGACGGCGGCGCCGCGTGTCGGGTCGAGTTTGCCGGTGGCGAAATAATCGAGGAAATACAAAGGCTCGGCGCCCTGGGCCAGGATGTCGTTGACGCACATGGCCACCAGATCGATCCCGACCGTGTTGACGATGCCCGAGCTGATGGCGAGCTTGAGCTTGGTGCCCACGCCGTCCGTGCCAGACACCAGAACCGGATCCTGAAAGCCTGCGGCCTTGAGATCGAACGCGCCGCCAAAGCCGCCAAGGCCTGTGTCTGCGCCAGGGCGGGCGGTGGATTTGGCCAGCGGTTTGATGGCCTGAACCAGGGCGTCGCCTGCATCAATGCTGACGCCGGCGTCAGCGTAGGTCAGTCCGGATTTCGGGCTCGGGTCGGAGTGTGACACGTGCGGCTCCCTTGGCCATATCGTCAGTTCAGGCGTGCATAGCGTGCAATTATCAAAAGTGCGAGAGGGCGGGGCGCCGCAATAGGCTTCACCGCAGCGCGCATCCGCGTATAGTCGCGAACAGAAATGACGCATCAGGGGATCACCATGCAAGCGATCAGGCAGGCAGTGCAATGGGCTTTTGCGGGGCTGGCGGCTGGCGTTATGACCGCCTCGGCCCTGGCGGACGGGCCCTTCACCATCGACGGCGTCGCCATTGATGCCCGTGCGGACACGGCCTACGACGCCCAGCGCACGGCCATGGAAGAGGGCCAGACCCAGGGCGCCTTGAGACTGATCGAGCGCCTGACGCTGCCTGAAGACCGGATGCAATCAGACCTGATGCTGATTTCGGCGGAGGACGCGGCGTCTCTGATTGCGGGCCTGCAGATTTCTGACGAACAGCGCTCGGCCACCCGTTATCGCGGCGTGCTCAGCCTGGATTTTGATCCCCGCGCCGTGCGCCGCTATCTGTCAGGTCTGGGCGTTCCTTTCGTGGAATCCCAGTCCGCGCCCATCGCCGTGATTCCGGTCACCGAGCTTGGCTCGGGTGAGCGGGTCTTGGGCGGAGACTGGCTTGACGCGTGGCGTGAGGGCGGCTTTCAGCACGCGCTGACCCCGATGCTGGCGGTCGAAGACGATGCGATCTCGGCGAGCGCTGTGGTGTCTTTGAATGTGTCCGCGCTTCGCTCTGTCCTTGATGAGATGGGTCTTGAGCGGGCCATGGTGCTGGTCGCGCGCCAGGAGCCAGGTTCAGTGCGCGCGGGCGGCGTGATCGTCAGCTTTGACGGCGAGGGCGGCCTGCAACGTGAAACCGTGGCTCCAATCAGCCTTTCGGGCGGATTCGAGGATGCGGCGCGCGCCATTGTGGAGCGTCGCGAGCAGGACTGGAAACGCGCCAGCGTGGTGCGCGACACGACCGTGGCCGAGCTCGATCTGAGCATTCTTTTTGACAATCTCGCCGAATGGCGAGAGCTGCAACAGGCGGTGACCGGCGCGTCCTTGATCCAGAATGCGCGCCTGGACGCCGTTTCGCGCACGGGCGCCGCGATGACGATCACCCATCGGGGCGCGCGCGAACAGGTCATGGCCGAACTCAGCGCCCGGGGCGCGGTTCTGGCCGAGGATGAAGCTCTGGGTTGGACGGTACGCAGCCGCTAATGAAGCCAGGACAACTCGCGCTCGATCTGGTGCTTGAGCCCGATTACCGGGCCGAAGCCTTTGCGGTCAGTGAAGCCAACGCCGCCGCCCTGGCGCTCGTCAATCGCTGGCCGCGCTGGCGGCAGGGCCATCTCTTGCTGGTCGGACCGGCGGGCAGCGGCAAGACCCATCTGTCTCACATGTGGACCGCACGGACGCGCGCCATGCAACTTGACGCCTCTGATTTGACCAAAGGTCTGAAGAGTGTCGGGCGCGGGGCGGCGGTCCTGGTCGAGGATTGCGACAAGGGCGTGGATGAGAACGCCCTGTTTCACCTGTTGAACCGGGCGGCTGGCGATGCCGGCGTGACCGTGTTGATGACGGCGGGCAAAGCGCCGGCGGAATGGCCGGTCTCGTTGCCTGACCTGGCGTCGCGCCTGATCGCGACGGAGACCGCGGTGCTGCATGAGCCTGATGACGCCTTGCTGCGTCAGGTGATGGAAAAACTTTTCCGTGACAAACGCACGCCGCTCTCCCCAGGCGTTCTTGAGTATCTCCTTGATCGCATGGAACGATCTGTGGATTACGCGCGGCGTTTGACGGCCTGGCTCGACCGCGAAGCGCTGGCGCGCAAAGGCCCGGTCACTCGCACTCTTGCGCGCGAGGGGCTGTCAGTCCTATCCAGTTGACCCGACGCGCCCTTCGCCTGTTTGGAGCCCTGTGATGACCGACGCCGCGCCTTCATCCTCCGGATCCCCGACCGATGTAGAGGCGCTGATGGCGTCTCCGGATCGGTTCCTCAATCGAGAGCTCTCCTGGCTGCAGTTCAACTGGCGGGTCATCGAGGAAGCGCGCAACCCCCATCATCCTGTGCTGGAGCGCCTGCGCTTCCTGTCGATCTCGGCCAGCAATCTGGATGAGTTCTATATGGTGCGGGTGGCCGGCCTGCGCGCCCAGCTGCGCAACGGCATGGACCGGCCCGGCATGGATGGCTGCACTCCCGGCCAGCAGCTTGACCAGATCAATGAGGCCGCCACGGCGCTGATGTCCGCTCAGCAGGAGACCTGGCGCGAATTGCAGGACCTTCTCGCCGAACAAGGCGTGGAGCTGGTGGATGAGCAAAATCTGACAACGAAAGAGCGCGAATGGCTGCGCGACGATTTTCTGGCGCACACCCTTCCGGTGATCACGCCGCTGGCGATCGACCCCGCGCACCCGTTCCCGTTCATCCCCAATCTGGGGTTCGCCCTGATGCTCAAGCTCCGGCGCCAGCGCGACGGCCGGATCATGAATGCGCTTCTGCCCATGCCGGCCGGGGTGAAGCGCTTCATCGAGATCCCCACCGAGCGGGTGGATGAGCAGGGCCGTCCGGTCAAACGCTTCATCGCGCTTGAAACCATCCTCATCCTGTTCATGGACGCGCTGTTTCCCGGCTTTGATCTGGTGGGCAAGGGCGCGTTCCGGATCATCCGCGACAGCGATATCGAGATCGAGGAGGAAGCCGAAGATCTGGTGCGCGAATTTGAAGCGCTTCTCAAACAACGCCGCCGCGGCGTGCTGGTGCGCCTGAAGATCGAAGCGGGCATGCCCGAAGAGCTGCGCCGTTTCATCACCCAGCAATTGCACGCTGAAAAACAGGATGTGCAGCTGGTCGACGGTCTTCTGGGCATGGCGCAGCTGAGCCAGATGATCCCTGATGAGCGGCCGGAGCTGAAGTTCGAGCCCTATGAGCCGCGCTTCCCCGAGCGCATCAAGGATCATGGCGGGGACGTGTTCGCGGCCATTCGGGCGAAAGACCTGATCGTCCATCACCCCTATGAAAGCTTTGACGTGGTGGTGGAGTTCCTGCGTCAGGCGGCGCGTGATCCCGATGTCATCACCATCAAACAGACGCTGTATCGCACCTCCAAGGATTCTCCGATCATTGCGGCTCTGATCGAGGCGGCGGAGGCGGGCAAGAACGTGACCGCGCTGGTCGAGCTCAAGGCGCGCTTTGACGAAGAAGCCAATCTGCGCTGGGCGCGCGATCTGGAACGCGCCGGCGTGCAGGTCGTCTATGGCTTCATCGAGTACAAGACCCACGCCAAGATCTCGCTGGTGGTGCGCCGGGAAGGCGCGGATCTGCGCAGCTACGCCCATTTCGGCACTGGCAATTACCATCCGATCACCGCGCGCATTTACACCGATCTGTCGCTGTTCACCGCCGATCCCGCCTTTGGCCGGGATGCGGGACGGATCTTCAACTACGTCACCGGTTATGCCCGACCGCAGCAGCTTGAAAAGCTGGTGATCAGCCCGATCAACATGCTCGAATTCATTTGCGAAAAGATCGACCGCGAGATCGCGAACGCCAAAGCGGGCAAGCCCGCCGGCGTTTGGGCGAAGATGAATTCTTTGGTCCATCCGCGCGTCATCGACAAGCTGTATGAAGCCAGCCAGGCCGGGGTCAGGTGCGAGCTGATCATGCGCGGCATCTGCTGCCTGAAACCCGGCGTTCCGGGGTTGTCAGAGAATATCCGTGTCAAATCCATTGTCGGACGCTTCCTGGAGCATTCGCGAATCGCCTGTTTCGCCAATGGCGCGCCCATGCCCAGCCCGCAGGCGGAGATCTATATCTCGTCGGCCGACTGGATGCCGCGCAATCTGGACCGGCGGATCGAGACCCTGTGCCCGATCGAGAACCCGACCGTGCACCGGCAGGTGCTCGATCAGATCATGGTCGCCAATCTCAACGACGAAACCCAGAGCTGGTACATGAACGCCGACGGCTCCTATACGCGCTTTGATACAGAGGGCGTGGACGAGCCGTTCTCGGCGCACGCCTATTTCATGACCAACCCCTCCCTGTCTGGCCGGGGCGAGGCGCTCAAACAGGATCAGCCGCCCGCCTTTCCCCATGTGGGTCCGCGCGACTGATGGGCGTCCGTGACATTTTCGGCTTCGGCAGCGCCGAGCCTCAGCTCAAAGGCCGCGATGTTGCGGTGATCGATGTGGGCTCCAACTCGGTGCGCCTGGTGCAATACCGGGTTGAAGGGCGGATGCTGTGGCCCGTGTTCAATGAAAAGACCATGGCGGGGCTTGGCAGCGGCGCGGCGGAGACGGGACGGCTGAACCCCGAAGGCGTCGAGGCCGCCCTGCGCACGCTCAAGCGTTTCACCCAGCTTCTGGACGCCAAGGGCGTCAGCACGCGCGGCGCCGTGGCCACCGCTGCTGTGCGTGAATGTGAAGACGGGCCGGAGTTCGTCCAGAGGGTTCGTAACGAAACCGGACTGATCATTGACGTGCTCAGTGGTGAGGAAGAGGGACGGTATTCCGCGCTGGGGGTGCTGGCCGGCGTGGGTGAAGCCTGGGGCGTCGCGGGTGATCTGGGCGGGTCGAGCCTGGAGCTGACCGGTCTGGACAATCGCACCACGCTGTCCGCGGTCACACTGCCTTTGGGGCCGTTGGCGGTGAATGCAGCGGGAGCCAAGCCGCAGGCGCTGCGCGCTCATGTGGATGAACAACTGGCCAACGCTGGCGAGGTCTTCAAGGATGCCGGCGACACCTTCTACGCCGTGGGCGGCGCCTGGCGGTCCTTCGCCAACCTCTCGATGACCTTGCGCAATTATCCATTGCGCCTGCTGCATGAATACGAAATGACGCCCGAACAGGTGCGCAAAGCCGTCGATTTCGCCATGAGCCAGAGCGAAAGCTCGCTGGCCTCGGTGCCCGGCGTGGCCTCCAAACGGGCGGCCACATTGCCCTACGCCGCCATGCTGCTCGACCGGGTGATGAAGGCGGGCGGATTTTCCCGCGTCGTCTTTTCCGCCAACGGCCTGCGCGAAGGCGTGGTGTGCGTCAGCGATCTGAGCCTTGTGGAGGAGGGCGATCCGCTGTTGAGCGGCGCGGAGGCGATGTCCCATTCCGCCTCGCCCGAGCCCGAATTCGGCCTCGCGCTTGCGGACTGGCTGGAGCCCGCTTTTGACGGTGAGGGGGCTGTGTTCTCAGAGGCGCGGGACAAACGCTTGCGCGCCGCCTCGGCCCGTCTGTGTGATATTGGCGCGCGCCTTCACCCCGACCACCGCGGCGACCTGGCGTTCACGCAGGTGCTGTATGCGCCAATCGGTGGTCTGAGCCATGATGAGCGTGCGTTTCTCGCGCTCTGCCTGCACCATCGCTATGAAGGCAAATCCGCCCGCTCTGAAGACTGTGTCTCCAGCCATCTGCTCACCGAAGAACAGCGCGCAGCGGCGGTTCGGGTGGGGCTCGGTCTGCGCTTTGGCGCGGCCTTGTCAGGCCGCACCGCAAAGCTCTTGAAAGCGTTCAGCCTGTCGCGTGAAGCGGCAGAGATGCGCATTACGGCGCGTCCGGACACTGAAGACCTGGTGGTGGAACGGGCCTGGCGGCGCTTCGAGCAGTTCTGCAACGTGATGGACCTCAAGCCGGTCCTGTCACGATAGACCCGCTAGCGGTCGGGCCGGCGGCTGGATAGGGTTGGCGATTGATCACTCAGGGGAAGAACCTTGGAGCTGTTTTCTTTTCTCGCCCTGGCGACGGGTATGGTGGTGCTGACCACATCCATTCACCTGGGCGGCCTGGCGGCGTTGATCGCGTTGATGCGCTGGCGGGAAGGGCATTCCAACCATGTGACGTCCGCCTGGTGGCAGATGGCGCTCATCCTCGGCGTGGTGCAGGGCTTGTTCTTGCTGCACGCTGTCCAGATCTGGGTGTACGCGGCGCTGTACCGGTTTGGCGGCGTGATCGAAACCTTTGAGGAAGCTTTGTATTTCTCAACCTCAACCTTCACCACTGTGGGCTATGGCGACATTGTGCTTGAGCCGGGCTGGCGAGTGCTGTCGGGCATTGAGAGCGCGAACGGCTTCCTGCTGCTGGGCTGGTCGACCGCCTTCCTGCTGCAAGTGGTGAGCCGGCTGCGCTCGGTGGAGTTTCGCTGGCTGGACCGTCGGGAGGACGAGGCGGAACTGTTTCAAACCCGCAAGGCCAGCCACACGGACGACGCGGATCGGAAGCCCTAGCATCCCGTCCGACTTGCCCCCGTGCTCCGCAGCGCGCTAAACCATCCGCACATTTCAGAAAGTTCGACAGGACCGGGCATGTTCAACAAGATCCTCATCGCCAACCGCGGCGAAATTGCTGTGCGCGTCATCAAGACCTGCAAGCGGTTGGGCATTCCCACCGTGGCGGTCTATTCCGAAGCGGACGCGGATACGCTGGCTGTGGAGATGGCGGATGAGGCCGTGTTCATCGGGCCGCCGGCGCCGGGCGAATCCTATCTCGACATGAACAAGATCATCCAAGCCTGCCTGGACACCGGCGCGGACGCCGTCCATCCCGGTTTCGGCTTCCTGTCCGAGAATGCGAACTTCCCCAAGGCGCTGGCCGAGAAGAACATCGCCTGGATCGGTCCGAACCCGCACGCCATTTCGGCCATGGGCGACAAGCTGGAATCCAAGAAACTGGCCGCCGAAGCCGGCGTCAGCACCGTTCCCGGTTTCAAGGGCGAGATCGAGGACGATCAGCAGGCCGTCGAGGTGGCGGGCGATATCGGCTATCCGGTGATGATCAAGGCGTCGGCCGGCGGCGGCGGCAAGGGCATGCGCATCGCGCGCTCAGAATCAGAAGTCCGTGAAGGCTTCAAGGCCGCTCGTAACGAAGCGAAATCCTCGTTCGGCGATGACCGTATCCTGATCGAGAAATTCGTCGAAAAGCCGCGCCATATCGAGATCCAGGTGCTTGGCGACAAGCATGGCAATGTGGTGCACCTCAATGAGCGCGAATGCTCGGTCCAGCGTCGGAACCAGAAAGTGCTGGAAGAGGCGCCGTCGCCGTTCCTTGACCCCGAGACCCGCAAGAAGATGGGCGACCAGGCAGTCGCCCTGTCCAAAGCGGTGGATTATGACAGCGCCGGCACGGTCGAATTCATCGTCGATCCGGATCGCAATTTCTACTTCCTGGAAATGAACACCCGTTTGCAGGTGGAGCATCCGGTCACTGAACTGACCCACGAGATTGACCTTGTTGAGCAGATGATCCGCGTCGCGGCGGGCGAAAAGCTCGGCTTCAAGCAGTCCGATATGCAGATCAAGGGCTGGGCGGTGGAAGCGCGCCTGTACGCCGAGGATCCCTATCGCGGCTTCCTGCCGTCGATCGGCCGTCTCAAGCATTATGTCGAGCCGCTGGAAGGCCCGATCGGACGCGGCGCGCTGCGCATTGATTCCGGCGTTCGCGAGGGCGATGAAATCTCGATGTTCTATGATCCGATGATCGCCAAGGTCATCGGCTATGGCGACAATCGCGACGCGGCCATTGACGCTTTGTCAGAAACCCTCGACCGGCTTTATGTGGACGGGCTGCAGTCCAATGCGCCTTTCCTGTCCGCGGTGCTGGACGAGGCGGATTTCAAGTCCGGCCGGATCCATACCGGCTATATCGACGAGCACTTCCCCGAAGGCTTCAACGGCACCGCGCCGACCGAGTTCCAGCTCAAATCATTGTGTGCGACCGCAGCCTTCATCCACACTGTTTTTGTGGAGCGCGCGGCGCGTGTGTCTGGCCGGATCACGCCTCTGCCTGAAGAGGGCCTGGCCCATGAGTGGGTGGTGATCCTCAATGATCAGCGTTTCCCGGTGGAGCTGCGCATCCCTGAAGGCGCGATGGATCTGGACGAGGCGGGCGCCGAGCTTTGGGCGCCGGGCCTGATCGCGGAGCCGGTGGTGCTGACCACCAGCTGGAAGCCGGGCGATCACATGTTTGAAGGCACGCTGGACGGCCAGGATTTCGCGGTCTTCGTCGCCGACCGCACCGAAGGCTACAAGCTGCGTCATCGGGGCTATCAGGCGGACGCCCTGGTCTGTACGCCGCGCATAGCCGAGCTGCACGCGCGCCTGCCGGAGAAAGAGCCCGTGGACACCGCCAAGCTGGTCACCAGCCCGATGCCGGGCCTTGTGGTCTCGATCGCGGTTGAGGCCGGTCAGGAGGTCAAGGCGGGTGAGGCGCTGATGGTGGTCGAGGCGATGAAGATGGAGAATGTTCTGCGCGCGGAACTCGACGGCGTGATCAAGTCGGTCAATTGCGACGCGGGCGCTTCAGTCGCCGCCGATGAATTGTTGATCGAATTCGACTAAAGTGTGCATACAGGCTGTTTCAGAAGGCTGCAGTTTTGAACACTGCAGCCTTTTGTTTTTCAGTGTCCTTGCCCGATAACTTACCCAGACTTCATTTGACGCGAGCCGTGTGGCGCAGGCACACTCAGGGCGTAAAGAAACGGAGTCTTGGATGAATCTCGGACACACCCTGTTCAGCCCCAACGGTCGTAGCACCCAGAATGAGTACTGGTTGGGCATGTTGATCGTCGTTCTTGGCAATCTGTTTCTCGCCCCTTTGCCGGTCGTCGGAGCGATCTTCTGGATCGGCTTGATCTATGTGGGCGCCGTCGTCTCCGCCAAACGGTTGCATGACGCGGGCAAGACCGGCTGGATTCATCTCATTCCCTGGGTCATTTCGCTGTCTCTGATGGGATTTGGCGTAGTGGCCGCAGGCGGCGCCGCGCTTGCGCCTGTTCTGGACATGGTCGGAAAACCGGGGGGCTGGGAGATGCTGGAATCCGGCGATCTCACCCCGCAAGCCACGGCCCAGCTGGTCAGTGGCGGATTGCTGGCGGCGGGCGGCCTGCTGCTCTTCTGGTCGCTTTCTGCGCTGACCTGGGTTGTGTACACCATCTGGGTGGGCGTTCTGAGTTCTGATCAGGACGATAATGTGTATGGCCCCGCGCCGCGTCAGGCTGTGTACGCCCAGGCCGCAACCCGGTCCGCCGGAGCGCCGCCGGCTGAAGGCTGAGCCGGTTTCTCTTGACGCGCGTCGCCGAAACACGAACGCTGGTCACGTGCATTTCTACTTCAAAGCCTGGGGACATCATGGATATTGGAAATCTGCTGTTCAATCCGAACGGTCGAATCGGCCAGAAAGATTTCTGGATTGGCGTGGCGATCATTTTCGGCGGCAATTTGCTGCTCACCTGGATCCCGTTTCTGGGCACGCTGATCTGGTTGGCGCTGCTCTGGGTTGGCGTCGCGGTCTATGGCAAACGTCTGCATGATGCCGGCAACAGCGCCTGGCTGCATGCCGTGCCATGGGCTGTCTCGATTGTCCTTGGGGTGATTGGCTCCGTCATGTTGGGCGGCGTTTTCATCGCAGCATTGGCCGGCGAGGGCGACGTCAATGTCGGCGCGCTGGTCGCCGGCGGCGGCTTGGCCAGCGTCTTTTTCCTGCTCAGCACCTTGGTCTGGATCGCCTACACGATCTGGGTGGGGGTGCTCAAAAGCGATGCAGGCGCCAACGCCTATGGTCCGGCCCCGGTGATCGATGCGACTGCGGCTCCGGTTGAGCCGGCGGCTGCGCCGACCGAGGCGAATCCGGACGAAACCAAAGACTGATATGAAGGTCGGCTAGCCATTGCGGCTGGACGACAGGGGAAGTGACGGAGGGCGACCCATGAGTTTGATGAGTGTTCTTTTTGCGCCGAACGGGCGCATCAATCCCAGCCAGTTCCAGACTGGCGCTCTGGTGCTGTTGGGGATCGGTTTCGTGCTGGCCCTGGTGCCGCTGACCGGCAATGGCGCGCTGATCGGCGTGCAGACGCTGGTTGGGTTGGCGATGATTTATCCGTGGGTCGTGCTGTGGCGCAAACGCTTGCATGACAGTGGCAAAAGCGGCTGGTTCCTGCTGCTGATCGTGTTGGTCTGGTTCATCATCAGCATGATTGCCAGCCAGATCATCACCATGATGTTCGCCGGCGACATGATGCAGGCCATGGAGGATGTCACCGGTTTCTCGCAGATGATGCAGGCTCAGGCGCAGCTCGCAGAAGCGCTGGCCTTGCCCAATGCGATTTCATCGCTGGTTGTTGGACTGGTCGTGGTGTTTGGCGCCAACGCTATTCTCAAGTCCGATCCGGAAGAAAACCGCTATGGCCCGCCTCCTGGCGTTGAAGGCGCTGCGGCTGCGATGGACCCGGCAACGCAAGCGCCCGCTCAAGCGCCAGCCGAGACTCCTGCCGAAGCGCCGGCCGAAGATCCGGATCAGAAGACCTGAACTTGATCGCCCTGCGACGCAGGGCGGGCTTGCCATGGACGCGCGCTCCGTTTCATACCGGGGCGCGCGTTTATTTTGTGAGGAGCCGGCGTGACCCAACCCAGTTTTGATCTGAAGACGGCCTTTATGCCGGTCTTTCGCTCCACCGAGGACGAATTCTGGATCGGACTGGGGGTGATTGCGGCGCTGGACGCCTTGCGCATCAGCTTTTCTCCGGCTGCGGGCGTTCTGTCCTGGCTGGTCATCGCCTTTTTCGCCGGCACGGTGTTCATCAACCGCTATCGCGCGCTTGGCAAACCTACGGCGCTGGCCCTGGCGGCGCTGGCTGGCGCGACCGTGGTCAAGATCATCACCGGCCTGTTCGGCATGGCGATGCGCGCCTATCCGGAATTCGTCGCCTTTCTTGAAAGCCAGGGCGTGAACATGGACGATCCGGCTGCGGTGCAGGCGGCGGCCTATGACCCCGCGATCCAGCAAGCCTACCAGGAGCGGCTGACCTCGGACCCGGAGTTCGCCATGACGATCCTGCATGCGGGCGCCTGGCCGTCTATGTGGGGCTTCTGGCTGGTGCTGGCGGCGGTGGGGTACTGGACCGCGCGCAGCAAACCGCGCTGAGATGTCAGGCTGAGCAAGGATCGGAATGCGCCGATGACGGTCTGACGCTATCGCTAGGCTTCTGATCACAGGAGCATAGACATGGCATTTCAGATCACCGGGTTGAACCCTGATCTCTTCAAGCCGCTAATTGACCTCTCCGCTGCCGCTCTGGCTGAACGTGGGGTGCAACGCAAAACAGTTGACGCCAAGCCCGGATATCCCTGCCGCATCACGTTGGAAGACGCGCCTGTGGGGGAAACCGTCTTGCTGCTGAACTATGAAAGTCACGCGGTTTCAACGCCGTATCGTCACGCTTTTGCGATCTATGTGCGAGAGCACGCGCACGCCGCGGCGCAGTTTGAGAACGCCTTGCCGCCTGTGATGAGCGGGCGTCCCATCGCCTTGCGGTTCTTTGATGCGGACGGCCAGCTGGTCGGCGCCGACATGTTTCTTGATGAAGCGGCCGGCGTTGAGACGATCAAGACCGCGCTCGACCGTCCGGACGTCGCCTATATCCACGCCCATAACGCCAAGCATGGCTGTTTCTCAGCTGAGATTCGTCCGCTCTAGACCGGCGGGTCTTCGCGATGGACGGCGCCGAACACGTCTTCAAAAGCGCGCTTGAGCGCCAGGTCGGCGTCCTCCATCGTCACGGGCAGTCCCAGATCCACAAGGCTCGTGACCCCGTAGCGCGGATCAGAGATGCCGCAGGGCGTGATGCCGCCAAAGTGCGACAGATCCGGCTCCACATTCAGCGCGATGCCGTGAAACGACACCCAGCGGCGCAAACGTATGCCGATGGCGGCGATCTTGTCTTCGCGTTCCGGCCCGCCGGGCTGGGTGCGGTCCACCCACACGCCCACACGCCCGCAGCGGCGCTCGCCGGTGACGTTGAAGCTGTCGAGCGTGCCGATGATCCACTGTTCCAGATCGCGGACGAATTTGCGCGCGTCCCGGCCGCGCGTCCTGAGATCCAGCATGACATAGGCCACGCGCTGGCCGGGACCGTGATAGGTGTATTCGCCGCCGCGCCCGGTCTTGTGGACCGGGAAGCGCTCAGGGTCTTGCAGGTCTTCAGGCTTGGCGCTGGTGCCGGCGGTGTAAAGCGGGTCGTGTTCGAGCAGCCAGATCAGTTCGCCCGCTTCGCCCCTGGCGATCGCTTCGGCGCGAGCCTCCATGGCGGCCACGGCGTCGGGGTAGGGGATGCGGGTCTGAGAGACCGCCCAGCCGATGGTCGCGTCTGTCATGATCTTGCAGGCCTTTAACTGTCGAGAAACCGTAGCGGAACATCGTGAGGCTGAACGCGCATGACAAGGGTTATGCGCCACAGAGCAACAGTGATGCACGTTTCATGAGCCAATTAGGCGCCGTTCAGGTCGAAATCTCCGTGCTGTTGGGCCGGTCCAAGCTGCCGATTCACCAATTCCTGCGCATGGGCCGGGGCGCGGTGATTCCCCTGGACGCCGCCGAGCATGACGAAGTGTGGATTCTGGCCAATAACCATCCGATCGCACGCGGTGAAATCATCATTCAGGGCGACCGGGTGGCGGTTTCAATCACTGACGCAGCAGACGTTCACGACTATTTCGCTGCATAAGCACCTCACATAAGGGCTTCACAAGAGGGGCCGGGCTTGGTACACGCCCGCTTCCCGAATTCGCGGCCGTGGCGGAATTGGTAGACGCGCAGCGTTGAGGTCGCTGTGGGGTAAAACCCGTGGAAGTTCGAGTCTTCTCGGCCGCACCATCTTTCGCGCTTTCTGCAAGCGCTGACAGACAAGCCTGACGCTGACGCGTCAGGCTTTTTTGTTTTTTCGCGACAACAGCACGCGCCATCTCGATTTCATCGGCGCCCGCGACTATCGTGTCTTACGCACTGCCCCCCATTCCAGAAAAACGCGAGACGCCATGACGCAACCGGTTGAAGAGCTGCACCGTGACGATGTGACGACCGGTATGGATTTGCCTGAAGGGGTGCTTGTCGAATTGATCGGCGCGATCGCGGATCGCGATCCGACCCTGATCCGGCAATTGCTCGCGCCCCTTCACCCGGCGGACATTGCGGACCTGATCGAGCAGCTCAGCTGGGATCAGCAGCGTCTGCTGGCTGAACTCGACGCGTCGCTGCTGACCGGCGAAGTGCTGGCGGAGATCGGCTACGATACGCGCGCGGGTCTGTTTGACCTGCTGGAGACCCAGCAGATCGTCGACGCGCTGGATGGTCTTGATTCCGATGACAAGACCATGGTCGTCGAGGAGCTCGAGCCGGAGGTGCGCCAAGCGGTTCTGGCCGCCGTATCCGCCGAAGACCGCGAACATCTTGAAGCCTCGCTCGCTTTTGAAGAGGAGACCGCCGGTCGCCTCATGCAGCGCGAGTTCGTCGCGGCGCCGTCATTCTGGACGGTGGGGCACACCATCGACCATATGCGGCTTGCAGGCGAGGAACTGCCGGACCTCTTCTTCGAGGTCTTCATTGTGGATGAAGGCTTCCGTCCCATCGGCGCGGTGCCTGTCAGCCGTCTGATGCGCTCGCAACGCCATACGCCGCTGTCTGAACTGATGGAAACGGCCAAGATCACGATCCGCCCAGAGGATGATCAGGAAGACGCGGCCTATCTGTTTGAGAAATACCATTTGATCTCGGCGCCCGTGGTTGATGATTCGGGGCGCTTGAAAGGCATGCTGACGGTCGACGACATGGTCGACGTCATCCAGGAAGAGAACAAGGAAGACCTTCTGGCGCTGGCCGGGGTGAATGAAGCCGGTCTGGCCGATACGGTCTGGGAATCGGTGAAGTCTCGCGCGCCCTGGCTGCTGGTCAATCTGGGTACGGCGGTGCTCGCCTCGCTGGTGATCGCGCTGTTTGATCAGGCCATCGCCCAGCTTGTGGCGCTGGCGGTGCTGATGCCGATCGTCGCCTCCATGGGCGGAAACGCCGGCACGCAATCTCTGGCGGTCGCTGTGCGCGCGCTCGCGACGCGCGATCTGACCGGGGCGAACTCGCTCCGATTCGTCTGGCGTGAAGCGGCGGCAGGCGTTGTGAACGGCGTCATTTTCGCTGTGATCATGGGGATCATCGCCGCCGTGTGGTTCCAGGAACCAGATCTGGGCTGGGTGATCGCGGTCGCCATGGTGATCAACCTCGCCATCGCGGGCCTGGCCGGGGTGCTGGTGCCCTTGGGGCTCAAGCATTTTGGCGCCGACCCGGCTGTCGCGTCCTCGGTTTTTGTGACGACCGTGACCGATGTGGTGGGATTTGTCGTGTTTTTGGGCCTGGGCGCCCTTGTTCTGCTTTAATCTGATCCGACGTTTGTCAGATGACGATCCTGAGGGAGGCCTTCGCCATGAAACATGCCGCTCTGGCGCTTGTAATCGCACTTGCGGGCGCATCACCTTTGGCCGCTCAGGATGCGGGGGGGCAAGCGCCGTCCTTTGACAGCGGGTTGCGCCTGTCAGGCCCGTGGGCGATCGGACCGCGTCTGGATCAGGCTCGGGCTGGATTGTCCGCCACGGTGCTGGACGGTCGGATTTACGCCGCTGGCGGCGCCGGCCTCGCAAACCCGCGTGACGCCCTGGAAGTCTATGACCCTGAAAGCGGCGTCTGGCGCGTGCTCAAGCCCCTGCCTGTGGGCCTGGAGCGTTTCGGCATGGCGGTTCTGCACGGCAAGATCTACGTGGCGGGCGGCTATTCGTCCGAAGCCGGCGCAGAGCCGATTGATCAGGTCTGGTCTTATGACCCCGAGACCGATGCATGGAGCGCAGAGACGGCGCTGCCCGGCGCCAAGGCCAGCCTGTCGCTGGTTGCTGTAAATGATCAACTGTACGCTCTGGGCGGCGAGGACGGCGCGCCGGGCCTGTTTGTTTATGATCCCGAGGCGCAGAGCTGGAACGCTGCGGAAGCGCCTGACGAGATCAATCGTCGGGGCGCGGCGGCGGTCGTGCTCGATGATGAAATCTGGCTGATCGGCGGCGCCCGCAACGGGCAGGCGACATCGCGCGTGGATGTTTACCATACACTGTCTCAAACCTGGCGCCGTGGCCCGGATTTGCCTGAACCGCGGGCCGGCCATGCCGCGGCCGCGCTGGGCGGCGATCTTCATGTTTTTGGCGGACGCAGCGCAGACATGCGCCGAACTCTGGCCAGCCACATCACGCTCAGCGCCGGTTCCGAGAGCTGGAACAGCCTGTCTGACATGCCCGCCGCCCGTACGGAGGCAGGGGTGGTCAGCGTTAACGGCGCGATCTGGTTAATTGGCGGCGGATCAGGCGCAGGCTTCTTTGCGCCCTTTACCGCTCTGGACGCGGTGGACATTTTCTCAGCCTCAGAGCGCTGACGGTCCTGAGTTTGCATCGCGCTTCTTGACTGAAGATCCAACCGTTTCGAAACGGGACAGCGATGACACCGCGTTTGAAATCGACCCGCGCCGCGCGCGACCTGATCAAGGCTCATGAGCCCTTCCTGGCGGAGGCTGAACGGCGTGGTAAACGCTGGACGGTCGGTTACGGCCATACGGCTTCCGCGAAGGAAGGCGTCACGCTGAAGCCCGAAGACGCCGACCTTCTGCTGATCTACGACGTGATGCGCGCCGAACAGACCATCGACGCCAGCGTTGGCGCAGAGATGGCGGCGCCGATGCGCGATGCGCTGGTGTCCTTCGCCCTCTCGGTGGGCTTGCGGGCGTTCAAGGTGTCAGACGTCGCGCGTCTGGCGCGAGCCGGTCGCCATCGTGACGCCGCAGCCGCCATCGAGACCTGGGTGCGCGCGGATCAGGATGGCCGGCTGGTCGTATCCGATCGTCTGGTCACCCGCCGCGCCGCTGAAAAGGCGCTCTATCTGTCCGGGCTGGAAGACAGCGCGGCGCATGTGGATGCGCCGTCTGTGGCTTCTGAACCTGAGCCCGAGCCTGAGCCCGAGCCTGCATCCGGTGCGGACTCAGAACACTCGACCGATACGCCTGCTGAAGCGCCGGTTGCTGAACCTGCGCCGTCTCAGCTGGCGGATGATCAGCCCGAGCCTGAAGCCGAGCCTCTTGCCGAAGCGGAAGCCGAATCCGGGCCTGAGCCTGAAGAGCAGGATGCCTCGTCTGGATGGGTTGAGCTCGATATTGCTTTTGAAACGCCGGACGAGGAAGCGGCGATTGAGAGCCTTGTAGAGCCTGACTCTGATGCGCCGGAAAACGACGCGCAAGCAGACGAGCTGGACGCTGAATCCGAGACGGTTGAGCCTGAGATGGTTGAGGCGGAGGCGTCAGACGCCGAACCTGTTGAAACTCAGGCGCTCAGCGAACTTGCTGAAGAATCCGAGCAGATTGATGCTGCGCCAGACGCGCCTGAGACAATGGACGCGCCTGAGGTTGATGACGCTCAGCCTGATCTGGATGCGGTGAAACAGGCGCAAGACGCCTCCATCGCCGCTGTCATGGCGCGCATGGCCCAGCAGGTTTCCGCCAGCATTGCGCCACCGGCGGCTGAGGCAACGGAGTCTGACGCCTCCGTCAAGCTGGGCTACAGCTTCCTGTCGACAGCACATGTGGAGCTCGCCGCGCAGTCCGCGCCCCGTATCGCGCCTCAGCCTGCTCACCCCGAGACGCCACAACAAGGCGCGCCGTCAAAACCGCGCAGCCTGTTCAGCAGCCCCGCCGTGCCGATGGGGCCGTATCATGGCGCCTTGCAGGTCTCTTCCATCAAAGTGACCGCGATTGCGCCTGAAGCGCTCCCGCAGGGCTCTGACGCGGAAGACGCTGAAGCCGGCGAGGATGCGCAAAGTGTTCAGGCCGCTGCGCAATTGTCGGATTCAGATGATGTGATTTCGGTTGAAGCGCCCACTGATGAAGAGTCTTCGCCCGAAGCGCTGACAAGCTCACATGAGGCGACGAACGACGCCCAGGTCTTCTCTGCACCGCCGCATCCTGCGCTCGCGCCTGCGTCTGCGGCGGGTCTGTCCGGCGATGTCGAAGGCCCAGATCACCCTGACAAGGGTGACGAAGACCCCCATCACGACCTTCATGAAGACAGCGAAGAGCTCGATCCGACGGTTGTGGCGGGTACGGAAGCGCCTGCGGCGCTGGAAGCCGAGCCGACGCAGTCCAAGGGCGGGGATGTGATGTTCATCTCCTCGCTGGCTGTGGGCGGCGCCATGGTGGGGCTGGGCGGCTGGGATATCGCCGCGAACATGGACGCGTACATGGAATTGGGCCTGTCTTACTCGCCGTTGGGGCCGATCGTGTTCGGCGCCGGCGTGCTGCTGAGCGCGGCTTCGGCCTGGTTCATTATCGGTCGCCGCAACGAAAAGTAGCGCAACGCGCCTGAACTGGCGAGATTTGTGCGAACTTGACGCGCCGCCCGCGCGTGGTATCTCGCGGTCTATGATTTCGAACCAGTATCCTTCGCTCGAGTTCCCTCTGGGCGACACCGCGGACATGCTGCGCGATACCGTGCAGTCGTTCGCGTCCGATCATATCGCTCCGCGCGCCGCTGAAATCGACGCCAAGGACGAATTTCCCTCCGACCTCTGGACCAAGATGGGTGAACTGGGCCTGCTGGGCCTGACCGTCGAGGAAGAGTATGGCGGCTCGGGCTTGGGCTATACCGAGCACTGCATCGTCATGGAGGAGATCTCCCGGGCCAGCGCGTCTGTGGGTCTCAGCTATGGCGCGCACTCCAATCTGTGCGTCAACCAGATCCGGCTGAACGGGTCTGAGGCGCAAAAGCAGAAATACCTGCCCAAGCTGATCTCCGGCGAGCATGTGGGCGCGCTGGCCATGTCTGAACCCGGCGCGGGCTCTGACGTGGTCTCCATGCGTCTGAAAGCCGTGAAAAAGGGCGATCACTACGTCCTGAACGGCAACAAGATGTGGATCACCAATGGTCCGAGCGCGGATACCCTCGTGGTGTACGCCAAGACCGATCCCGAAGCGGGCTCCAAGGGCATCACCGCCTTCCTGATCGAGAAGGACATGAAGGGCTTCTCTGTCGCCCAGAAGCTCGACAAGCTGGGCATGCGCGGCTCTGAAACCGGAGAGCTGGTGTTTGAAGACTGCGAAGTCCCTGAAGAGAACGTGCTGGGCCAGATCGGCGGCGGCGTGCGCGTTCTGATGAGCGGGCTCGATTATGAGCGCTCGGTGCTGGCGGCGGGCCCTGTGGGCATCATGCAGGCCTGTCTCGACGTGGTCATGCCCTATGTTCACGAGCGCAAACAGTTCGGCCAGCCCATCGGCGAGTTTCAGCTGATCCAGGGCAAAATCGCGGACATGTACACGCGCATGAACGCCAGCCGCGCCTATGTCTATGCGGTGGCCCAGGCGTGCGACGCCAAGAAGACCACCCGTCAGGACGCAGCGGGCGCCATCCTGTTCGCCGCGGAAGCGGCGACCCAGTGCGCGCTCGACGCCATCCAGATTCTGGGCGGCAACGGCTATATCAACGAATACCCGACGGGCCGCCTGCTGCGCGACGCCAAGCTCTATGAGATCGGCGCGGGCACCAGCGAAGTGCGCCGCATGCTGATCGGCCGCGAGTTGTTTAATGCAACCCGATAGGTGGTCCGGCAATTGATCTGATAAAAAGGCCCGCATAGATTACTGCGGGCCTTTTTATTTCGCTTAATTTAGCTTCTTTGTGAGTGTGGTGACCGTTATGACCGAAATTGATGCCAGTGCTCATTTGGATGAGGGTAAAATAGAAAAAGAGAAGTCTCTGTTTGTAATATCCCCTATCGGAGGGGCTGGAACTGATGAGCGAAAGCATGCCGATTTATTTTTCAATGCCATTGTAAAGCCTGTAGTTGCAAGGCTGGGGTATCAACCCATAAGGGCTGATCAAGTAGACAAGCCCGGTATAATTACGGACCACATAATCACATCTGTAGTTGATAGCGTTGTTTGCATTGTAGATTTGTCCTTTTTAAATCCAAACGTGCTTTATGAGTTGGGTATTCGTCACTACGTGGGGCTCCCTACCATTCATATGGCGTCAAAAGGAACTGCGCTTCCCTTTGACAACGTTGGCGCACGAACAATATTTTTCGATCTAATGGATTGGGAGAGCCAAGAACAAGCGAGAAAAAGTTTGCACCGTTCTTTGCTGGAAGTAGAAAAAGAGGGATACGAAGTTTCCAACCCCGTAACCCATGCTAAGGCTATGCGGGACATTGTTCGATCTGACGATCCGGAGGATCAGATTGTATTCGATTTGATGCGGCGTGTTGAGAGTTTAGAGAATTCAAATCATATAAAAAATATAAATAATAAATCTAAAGGCCTGAGATATTCTATAGACGAAAATAGATTGTCGATTGATATTTCTTCGGCGAATAGTGAAATTTCTAGTGGAATTGAAAGCATAGTTGAAAATATATCTCCCGGCGGCTTGATTGATTTTGATTATTTACGGCATGTCGTAAATAATTACGGTTTTCCTTTGGATATAAAGCACTTTGTTTCATTTAATGCCGGTCGTGATGAGGTGAGAGTTTATATAGATGAGGATGACCTTATCTTAATTGTTGGTAACTACGATTTTTGATTTCTCACGTATGGGCAATGAGGGCGTTTGAGAATGATTGTTAAACAAAATTTGAAACCTATTAAGGGCTGAGCCGTTGTTTGCCTGTCGAACAACACGACGCTCCCCTGACTTTAAAGCCCGCGCCTCGGCGCGGGCTTTTTCTTGTGTGGGTCAATGAGCGAGCCTGCAGTGCTCGAGAGTCTTTCTGGTCGCCAAGAAGCGGCCAATCATCCTAGGGTCTCATAAGGTTAGGGCTTGCGGAAGCAAGCAGCCGACAATCTTCGTGAGAGAATGGGATCCGCCATGTTGTCTGAACTTCTCGCCCTGACGCTGGCCTTCAGCGTGCAGAAATCCCCTCCGGCGGACGCCCATTCCGATGAGGCGCGTCTGAACGCCTGCCTGGCGCAGGCGGAGTTCGCAGAAAGCTGCATCGGCGCGGTCTCGAACGCCTGTCAAGAAGATCCGGGCGGGTATACGACCTATGGCATGATGGAATGCGAGCGTCGTGAGAATGAGCTGTGGGATCAGCGCCTGAATGCGGCGTACTCCCGGATGCGCGAGATGATGCTGGAACGTGAGATGACGACGCGGAGAGACGCCTTGCTGGCGGCGCAACGGCTTTGGTTGCAATACCGGGACGCCGAGTGTGAACAGCGTGGGCTGGCCTATGAAGGCGGCACCATGAGGGGCGTGGTTCATAATTCGTGCTTCAGCGGCTTCACGGCGCGCCGCGCTTTGGAGCTGGAAAGCCAGCTTCAAGAGCTGTCACGCTAGACACAAAAAACCCCGCGCGATGGGCGCGGGGTTTTTCTTGATCTTACTTGTCCCAGTCCGGGGCCCAGTCAGGATCGATCAGACGGCCTTTCGGGCTGCGCAAGGCGTCGATGCGCCCCGTATCCTCTTCGCTCAGCTTGATCTCAGAGATCTTGAAATTGGACTCGATATGCGCCTCGCTGGAGCTGCGCGGTATGGCGACGACGCTGTCCTGGTCCACCAGCCAGCGCAAGGCGATCTGGGCGGGCGAGACGCCGTGTTTGCTGGCGATCTGCTTGATCACGTCATCCTCAAACACCTTGCCTTGCCCGATCGGGGAATAGGCGGTCATCGCCATGCCTGCGCTGCGGCAGGCGTTGAGCACGGCGCTCTGGTCGAGGAAGGGATGATATTCCACCTGATTGACCGCAAGCGGCGCCTTGGAATGCGCGCGCGCTTCATCCATCAGGTCCACGGTGAAGTTCGACACGCCGATGTGCTTAACCTGACCTGAGTCCACAACCGCGTTCATCGCCTGCATGGTCTCGATCAGCGGGACTTCCGGCACGGGCCAGTGCAGGAGCAGCAGGTCCACATAATCGGTCTTGAGCCTGTTGAGGCTGTCCCGAACCGAAGCCTGAAGGTCGCCGTCCTTGAAATGGTCGCGCCAGACCTTGGTGGTCAGGAAGATATCCTCGCGCGCCACGCCGGATTGATGAAGCCCGGCGCCGACTTCCGTCTCATTGTCATAAATCTGGGCGGTGTCGATATGCCGGTAACCGGTCTTGAGCGCATGGGCGACAGCGCGTGTGGCGTCCTCGTCTTTCAGCTGCCAGGTGCCGAAACCCAGCTTGGGAATGTCTGCGCCATGGGCTTGGGTCCGCTCGATCATCGTGCGCTCCTTGTTTGCGTGTCCGGGGGGCGTCAGCATCAGGAACGCGCAAGGAAGGGCGGAAGTTTCATTCCGGCGCCGTTGTTCGTCAGCTGAGGTCTAGATGAAGCGGCTCGCCAAGGCCGATGGCATTTGCTCGAGCATCTGCTTGGCGCTGTTATATCCGGCCTCCACCGCCTCATCGAACCGCTTCCAGTCACGCATGTCGAGATTTAGCTCGGGCAGGACCAGAATATCCGCCGCGCGCCGGGTGAGGGCGTGCTGCTCCAGCGTGCCGGCGGTCGCCGCGCGCATCAGCAGAGACGCGATGGGCGGCGGATCTGACAGTCCATGGCGCGCCACCCAGCCGGCGAAATTGGGCGGATCGCGGAAATCGTCGGCGTTGATGGCGTTATTGCGGGTGACGTCAGAGCCCACATTGACGCCCCGGTGATAGGCCTTGAGCTCCTGGATCGGGAAATTGTTGAACACCGCGCCGTCCACCAGCACATCGTCGCCGTCAACGATGGGCGGCAACAGGCCCGGGATCGCGATGGAAGCCCGTAACGCGCGCGACAGCGAGCCGGACCGGTGAATGCGGGTCGCGCCAGTCGACAGGTTTGAGGACACGCAAAAGAACGGGCGCGGCAACTCAGCGATATCCACATCGCCGAAATGCTCTTTCAGACGACGGTCCACGCGCTTGCCACGGGTCAGGCTGACCACGGGCATCACCCAGTCGCTCAACGGATTTGACGCGACAAAGGCGCGCCGCATCCGGTCCTCCAGCTCTTCATTGTCCCAGCCCATCGCTGCGCCCGCCGCGATGATGCCGCCCATGGAGGCGCCGCCAAAGAAATCAAACTCCACACCGGCTTCCTTGAAGGCCCGGATCGCGCCCACATGGGCGTAGGCGCGCGAGCCGCCGCCCGACAGAACCAGTCCCACCGATTTCCCCGCCATGGTGCGCGCCATATGGCGGACATCGCTGGCGTTGTGCTGACGCCAGTGGAAACACCGGGCGGCGTCCGCGGCGTCGATCCACTCGGACGGCGCAGCGGCTTTGCGCACGCCTTCATTGTGGACCATCACCACGTCGATCAGCTTGAGCTTGGCGGCGGGCGAGGGGTCTTCAGGCATCAAGGGGATGGACGGACGTGCATCGGCGCGCGCCATCATCCAGATCCGGTCCGCCCGCGCCATGGCGCGGCGGGCCCAGTTGGAATCTCCCAGTCGGGCCTGAAGGATGACGATGTCATACTCGGCCTCAAGAACATCGAGTTTGGGACCGGGCCAGTCCGCGCACTCAAGTCCGCAAGCGACCGCGGATACGCCCATCTCCTTGAGCGCGGTTTTCAGAAGATCGCTGCGATACTCGAGATCAATCGTCGGCGAGGTGGAAATCAGCGCGAAGACTCGCGGCTCGGACCGGCGATAGGACTCCCCCGTCCGGATGCGCGACAGCATCATCTTGCTCAGTTCGCGCATCAGCGAGGCATGCTTGTTGGTCAGCTTGTCAAAAGCGGCCTTGGGCAGGCGCACCAGCTCTGAATCGCGCAGGGCGTAGACGCTGGCGGAATGGGGGCGGTCCTCGACCAGCGCCATCTCGCCAATCGGCTCGCCCGCCCGGATATGCCCGACCAGTTCGGGACGGGCGTCGGCGCCGGTGCGAAAGGCGGCGAGGGCGCCGGAGCGGACCAGATAGAAGGAATCCGCGACCTCGCCCTCTTCAAACAGGGTCTGGCCGGCGGGCAGGCAGAACCATTCCACCTCCGCCTCCACAGCGGACAGCGCGGCTTTTTCAACGCGGTTGAAAAATGGAAGAAAGCGCAGTCCCAAAGCCATGGTCCGTGATCCTTCTTTCAAGCCCTCCCAGGGTTAAGACTGCCCCATCCGCCTGACCGGCGTCAAAGCCTGGAACTGACCCTCGCGCTTTTCACCACGGGCGGTGATCGCCTCCATGATGTCTTCAGGACACCAGAGCGAGGCCTGAAGCGTCATGGCGTGCTCGAGGCTGTCAGCCACGGTGTGATCGCGCGCATAGAGGAAGGAGCGTTTGACGCCGGAGATGGTCAGCGGCGCCTTGCTGGCGATTTTTTCAGCCACTGCGTCCACATGGGCCTTCAGCGCTTCAGGGCTTTCAAGGACTTCGTTGTACAGCCCCAGCTTTTCTGCACGCTCAGCGCTCAGGGTTTCACCGGTATAGGCCAGCTCCCGCGCCACGCCTTCGGGGATCAGGCCCGGCAGGCGTTGCAGCGTGCCCACATCGGCGAACATGCCGATATTGGTCTCTTCAATCCGCATCCAGGCGTCCTGGGTTCCATAGCGCATGTCCGCTGCGCAAATCATGTCGACGCCGCCGCCCACGCACGGGCCCTGAATGGCGGCGATCACCGGAAAGCGGGCTTTTTCAAACGCGGTGAAGCTGTCTTGCAGCGCCGTCGCAGCGGTCATGAAGGCTTCGCGCATCGAGGCTGAGTCGGTTTTCAGCGCATTGGGATCGGTGAAGACCGAGATATCCATGCCGGCGGTGAAGACCGGGCCTTCCGCGTCCAGGATCAGCACGCGGGTTTCGCCGGCATCAGACAGGGTGCCCACAGCATGGGGCAGTTCCGCCCAGAAGGCGGGCGTCATGGTGTTGCGCTTGTCCGCCCGGTTCAGGGTGATGCGGGCGATCGGCCCGTCCTGTGTGACTTTGAAACTGGTATACTCGGTCATGGCATCTCCTCCGTGGAGACACCATGCCGAGCCCTTAAGGCGTGAACAAGCGTTGCGGCTGCGCGCGCCTGCTTATTGCGGCAGCGTGTCGAGCGGGTCGACCACCCGGAAACCGGGCGCATCTTCAAAGAATTGTTCCAGAAGGTGCTTGTGACCAGCGCCGTAGATCAGAAGGAGGCGATCGCCGGGTTCGGCGTGACGGGCGGCGTTGGCGAAGATCGCCAGATTGCGCGTCCACCAGGTGCCCATTTCCTGAACTCCGATGGGAGCGTCCGCCGAGCCCATCTGCGCGAGCGTCAGGTAAAGCCCGTGGGAGTCATGGACGAAGGGACCATTGGACGCCCGCAAGCGCGCGGCGACCGAGCCGCTCTCCATATGCGCCATCACGTCGGGCATGGCGGCGTTGAAATTGCCGAATTCGCCCAGCAGCCGGGTCTGGCCCGCCTCATCAGCCGCCGTCATCATGCCCTCGAAATCCATACCGGACGCCCGATCAATGGCGTACAGGCGCTCATGGCCCAGTCGAGCGGCCAGACGCATGCCCAGTTGCTGGCGCTCATTGACCGTCAGAGCGTGCTCGCCCGCCAGATAGGCCTGATACTCGGCGTTGAACGAGTCTTCGTAGTCAGGGGTGAGCTCGACCATCACCTTGGTCGGCGCGAATCCGGCGAGCGCCTCGATCACCTGCTCGATCTCGGCCTGGCGCTCAGGCGCCAGATGGTCGTCGACCTGGGCGTTGTGCAGGTCCTGACCGCCGCCGGTGAAGTGATAACTGCCCAGAACCATCACCTCGATGGGCGCGGCGTCAGTTTCAATCCATTCGGTCTGAACCGGGGAGGAGAGGAGGGAAAAAGCGAGTGAAAGCGTAGCAAGCATGACAACCTTCCAGAGTTTCTAGTCTTCTAATGTCTGGATGATGCAAGTGGACGCCCGATCGGATGCAAAGCGTTGCGCGAGGGGGGCGCGGCGCGCTAAGCAGCGCGTCAGTCTTGTTTCACCAGACGGAAAAATCGCGCCATGACCGAACTTCACACCCAGCTCGACACGTCCTCAGACAGCTTCAAGGCCAACTCACAGGCCATGGACGCGCTGGTCGCCGAGCTGCGGGAGAAGACCGCCGAAGCCGCCAAGGGCGGCAATGAGCGAGCGCGCGAAAAGCATCTCAAGCGCGGCAAGCTGTTGTCCCGCGATCGGGTGCAACGTCTGCTCGATCCGGGCTCGCCCTTCCTGGAGCTGAGCGCGCTGGCCGCGAACGGAATGTATGAGGGCGATGTCCACGGCGCCGGCATGATCACCGGCATTGGCCGGGTGTCGGGCCGTGAATGCGTGATCGTCTGCAATGACGCCACGGTGAAGGGCGGCACTTACTATCCGATGACGGTGAAGAAGCACCTTCGCGCGCAGGAGATCGCGCGCGAGAATCGCCTGCCGTGCATCTATCTGGTGGATAGCGGCGGCGCGAACCTGCCTCACCAGGCGGAGGTGTTCCCCGACAAGGAGCATTTCGGCCGCATCTTTTTCAACCAGGCCAATCTGTCCTCTGAAGGCATCCCCCAGATCGCGGTCGTCATGGGCAGCTGCACCGCAGGCGGCGCTTATGTGCCGGCCATGTCGGATGAGAGCGTCATCGTGCGCAAACAGGGCACGATCTTCCTGGGCGGTCCGCCGCTGGTGAAAGCCGCGACCGGCGAGGTGATCTCGGCGGAAGATCTTGGCGGCGCGGACGTGCATGCGCGCGAAAGCGGCGTGGTGGACCATTACGCGGCCGATGATGACCATGCGCTGCAGATTGCGCGCCGCATCGTTGCCGGACTCAACACCGTCAAACCCAAACAGATGTTCCTGGAAGAGCCGCGCGACCCGCGTCTGGACCCCAAACAGCTGGGCGGGGTGATCCCGGCGGACACCCGTCAGCCCTTTGATGTGCGCGAAGTGATCGCGCGTCTGGTGGACGGCTCTGAATTTGACGAGTTCAAGAAGCTCTATGGCGAGACCCTCGTCACCGGCTTTGCGCGCCTTCACGGCATGCCGGTGGGCATTATCGCCAACAATGGCGTGCTGTTCTCCGAAAGCGCCTTGAAAGGCGCGCACTTCATCGAGCTGTGCTGCCAGCGCAAGATCCCGCTGCTGTTCCTGCAGAACATCACCGGCTTCATGGTGGGCTCGAAATACGAGGCGGGCGGCATCGCCAAGGACGGCGCAAAGCTCGTCACGGCTGTGTCCACCGCCAAGGTGCCCAAGATCACCGTGGTGATCGGCGGCTCGTACGGCGCCGGCAATTACGGCATGTGTGGCCGCGCCTTCGGCCCGCGCTTCCTGTTCATGTGGCCCAACGCCCGCATTTCCGTCATGGGCGGCGAACAGGCCGCCAGCGTGCTCGCCACCGTCAAGCGCGACGGCATGGAGCTGCGTGGGGAAGAGTGGAGCGCCGAGGCCGAGGAAAGCTTCAAGCAGCCGATCCGTGAGAAGTACGAGGAAGAGGGCTCGCCCTATTACTCCACCGCCCGCATCTGGGATGACGGCGTGATCGAACCCCAGGACACCCGCCGCGTGGTTAGCCTGGCCCTGTCCGCCGCGCTCAACGCCCCGGTCGAGGACACGAAATTCGGCGTCTTCCGGATGTAGGCGCTGATCCGTCGCGGGCGGCGTCGCGTATAGAGTTCTATGACACACAAGGAACTCAACCATGCGTCTCTTCGCTTGCCTGATCGGGCTGGTCTCAGCTCTGGCTACCGGCTCGGCCATGGCCGCTGAAGAACCCGCCTATACGCTGGTGGAGCGCGACGGCCCCATAGAGATCCGTGATTATGCGCCCCAGATCATTGCTGAAGTGGTGGTCGACGGCGATCGCCGCCAGGCGAGCGGCCGCGGGTTTCGTCCGTTGGCCGGGTATATCTTTGGCGATAACCAGCCGCGCGAAGAGATCGCGATGACCGCGCCGGTCACCTCCACCCGTTCGGGGCAGGAGATCGCCATGACGGCGCCGGTGACCACGGAAGCCGACGCTGAGGGGCGCTGGACAGTGGCTTTCATCATGCCGTCTGAATGGACCATGCAGACGCTTCCCGAACCCATGAATGATGACGTCACCCTGCGCGAACAACCGGCGCGGCGCATGGCGGTCTATCAGTTTTCCGGCATGATGAACGACGCCCGCGCCCAAAGGGGGCGCGAGGCGCTGGACGCGTATCTGCAAGAGCGCGGCCTTGAGCCGCTCAGTGCGCCGACCTACGCGTCATATGATCCGCCCTGGATTCCGGGGCCGTTCCGGCGCAACGAGGTCTGGGTGGAGATCGCCGCGAGTTAAGCGCTCAGACTCGGGCTCTGTGTCGCATGCAAGAGCGGAATGAATGGCGGTATTCTCTCCTTAACAGAGGAGAGAGCCATGATCCGCAAAGTCTGCCTTCTCAACGCCCACCCCGATCCGTCGCCGGAGCGCTTCTGTTCGGCGCTGACAGACGCCTATGAAGAGGCGGCGCTGGAAACGGGGTGCCGGGTTTCACGCTTCAATCTGGGCGAGCTGGAGTTGCCGGCGCTCGACCGGGCGGAGGATTTCCTGACCCCGCCCGACCTGATGCTCAATCCTCTGCGGGATGCGATGGGCGACGCGGATCATGTGACGATGATCTTCCCGCTCTGGCTGGGCGGCCTGCCGGCCAAGTCGCGCACGGTGCTGGAGCATCTTGCTCGCGGCGGCTTCTTTCTCGATCAGAACAAGGAAGGCGCCGGCTGGCCGACCCAGAAGATGAAAGGCAAGTCCGCGCGCCTGATCGTGACCATGGGCATGCCCGGAGCGGCCTATAAGCTTTTATTCGGCGCTCACTCGCTAAAGGGGCTGGAATCCGGCATGTTCAAGATCTCGGGATTCGGACCCGTCCGTCACAGCGTCTTCGGTCTGGTCGAGTCCAGCCCCCAAAGGCGAGAGCGCATGCTCAAAGCCGTGCGCAATCTGGGCAGACTGGCGTCCTGAAGCTCTATTCGGTCTGGGGGACAATCATGGACATTCTAAACGACGTGCTGGCGTTCATGCGCGCTGGCTTTAACGAAATTAACGCGGTGCAGGGGCTGCTGATCGCTCTGATCGCGGCGTTTGTGTTGCCTGATCTCAAGCGCTTGCCTGTCATCGTTCTGGCGGCCACGGTGATCCATCTGGCGGTGGATGTTCTGATCCCGGTGATCGCCAACGGAGCGGCCTTGCGTCTGCCGCCGATCCTGGAAGGCACGTACTGGCGCTACGCCGCCGTCGTGCTGGTGGGGTATCTGGTGGTCATTTCAATCTTTGCGATCATCAAACGTCTGCTCTTCAAGCGTTAACCCTGTGTGCTGAAAAAACCTGAGGATTCTTGTCTGCAGTGTCGCTTTTTGGGCGCTGCAACAAGAGTTTTGCTTGATTTTTGTTAACTTCTTGGCACGCTTCACTCAGTGACGGCCTGTATCAGGCTGGCTGGCGAGGGGATGACTATGGAATTTATCGATCAAATCTGGGCTTATATCGAGCCTGTCTGGGCCTGGCTGATGGCCGGCCTGCAATACTCCATTCATGGCGACGGCGGATCCATCAACTGGATCTTCCTGGGCGTTCAAATGGGGGTGATCGGGCTGGTGATGGCCCTGCTGATGCAGGAATACGCTGCAATCCTGATCTTCACGGTGATGGCGGCGATCGTGCATGTGATCGTTGATGTGGTGCTGCCCATGGTGCGCGACGGGGCCGCCTTCTCGATCCCGCCCGTGACGGACATGCTGTACTGGCAGTACATCGCCTTTCTGGGCGCGGCCTATCTGGTCGGCCTGACGGTGCTGTTCATCATCAAGTCCATCGTAATGCCGCGCTAACGCGTCCGCTTTCTGCGGTCAAAACAGCCCGTCGCCGGACCCGGCGGCGGGCTGTCGTCATTTGGACGCAGAGCTGACGGCTTGGCCCAGACCGCGCGGCGCTGTAATCAGGGAACTCCACCGGCGATAACAAAAAGGCGATGTCTGATGGCTGCTGAAAATGAAGTTCTGCTCGATGTGACCCCCGGCGGCGCGGCTATCGTGACGCTGAACCGTCCTGACAAGCACAATGCGTTCAACGCTGACATCATCGCCCGCCTGTCCGACATCTTTGAAACCTTGCGCGCCAACACCGATGAAGTGCGCGTGGTGTTCCTGCGCGGCGCGGGCAAGAGCTTTTCCGCCGGAGCGGATCTGGAATGGATGAAGGCCGCGGCCGACTGGACCCATGACGACAATCAGGCCGATGCGCTGAACCTCGCGCGGATGCTCAAGCGCCTCTACGACCTGCCCCAAACCACCATCGCCCTGGTGCAGGGCGCGGCCATGGGCGGCGGCGCCGGCCTGATGGCGGCGTGTGATGTGGCCGTGGCGGTGAAAGACGCCAAGATCCGCTTCTCCGAAGTGCGCCTGGGGCTGACGCCCGCCACGATCTCTCCGTTTGTGGTGCGCGCCATCGGTCCGCGCTATGCGCGCGCCCTTTTTGCGACCGGCGAAGGCTTTGACGGCGAATACGCCCACAAGATGGGCCTCGCCCAGTATGTGGTCGAAAGCGCGGACGAGCTTGACGACATGATGGAATACCTGGGCAAGCTGGCCTTCCAGACCGCGCCGGGCGCGGTGCGCGACGCCAAGGACCTGGTGGACATGGTCGCCGGTCACGAGATCAACGACGATCTTCTGCGCAAGACCGCCCATCAGATCGCCGATCGCCGGGTCAGCGAAGAGGGCCGAGAAGGCCTCGCCGCCTTCCTCGAAAAGCGCAAACCCTTCTGGGCGGACTGACGCGCTTGGGTCTGCGTGAGCTTGAAGCCTGGTTTCACCGTGAGCGGGAGGCCTTGCGCGCCCGCTGGGTGAGGGGGCCATGGTCGCTCGCCGGCTTCGAGTTTCTCAGCTTCGGGATCAAGCAGGGCTGGGCCTGCCTGTTTGGCGGGCTCATGCTGGCGCTCATCCTTGGCGTCTATCTGTTTTACCCTGATAGCGCGCCGCTGCACCGGTTTGACGTCATCACGTTGGGCGCGGTGGCCATCCAGCTGGGCATGATTGCGTTTCGTCTCGAAAGCTGGGCGGAAGTGCGCGTCATCGCGGTCTTTCACGTCGTCGGCACCGCGATGGAAGTCTTCAAGGTGCATGCGGGCTCCTGGGTCTATCCCGGCGCGGATCAGGCTTTGTTCGCCATCTGGGGCGTGCCGTTGTTTTCGGGATTCATGTACGCCAGCGTCGGCAGCTACATGACCCGGGTCTGGCGCATTTTCGACTTCCGCTTTGACCGGTTCCCGCCCGTCTGGGCGCAGGCGGCGCTGGCGCTCGCCATCTACATCAACTTCTTCAGCCATCATTATGTGATCGATACGCGCTGGGCGCTGTTCGCCGCCAGCGCGCTGATCTACGGGCCGTGCGTGATCTGGTTCCGGCCGGACCGAAAGCATCGGTTCATGCCGTTATTGCTGGGGCTGGTGCTGGTGGCGCTGTTTATCTGGTTCGCCGAGAATATCGGCACCTATGCGCGCGCCTGGAGCTATCCGGGCCAGGAGCATCAGTGGACAATGGTGTCGCTGGCCAAGCTGGGCAGCTGGTTCTTGTTGATGCAAATCAGCTTTGTTCTGGTGGTGCTGACCCGGGGCGCCGAACGTCCTGATAAACAGAGCTAAGCTTGCACACAGGCACGGCTTGCCCCAAAACCGCGCCAACAGCTTTCACCGCAATGGATGCCAGCCCATGATGAAAAAGCTTCTGATCGCCAATCGGGGCGAAATCGCCTGCCGCGTGATGCGCACCGCACACAAGCTGGGCGTCGCCACTGTCGCGGTCTATTCCGAAGCCGATGCGGACGCGCCCCATGTGCGTCTGGCCGACGAAGCGGTCCTTTTGGGGCCTGCGCCGGCGCGGGAGAGCTATCTGAAAGCAGACCTGATTCTCGCTGCAGCGAAGAAAACTGGCGCTGACGCGATTCATCCCGGCTATGGCTTTCTGTCTGAGAACGCTGACTTCGCCCGCGCCTGCGCCAAGGCGGGCGTGACCTTTGTGGGGCCGTCTCCGGAAGCCATCGAAGCGATGGGACTGAAAGACCGCGCCAAGGCGCTGATGGAGAAGGCGGGCGTGCCCGTGACGCCGGGCTATCACGGCGCGGAGCAAGACCCCGACCATCTCAAGACCCAGGCCGATCAGATCGGCTATCCGGTGCTGATCAAGGCGGTCGCCGGCGGCGGCGGCAAGGGCATGCGCAAGGTGGAGGCGTCGGACGCTTTTCTGGAAGCGCTGGAAAGCTGCAAACGCGAAGCGGCCTCGAGTTTTGGCGATGACCGGGTGCTGATCGAGAAATTCATCTCCAGCCCGCGCCATATCGAGGTGCAGGTGTTCGGCGATTCTCGCGGACGGGTGGTGCATTTCTTCGAGCGCGATTGCTCGCTGCAGCGCCGTCACCAGAAAGTCATCGAGGAAGCCCCTGCGCCGGGCATGACGCCGAATGTGCGTGCGGCCATGTGTTCAGCAGCGGTGCGCGCGGCTCAGGCTGTGGATTATGTCGGCGCCGGCACGGTGGAGTTCATCGTCGACGGCTCCGGTCCGCTGCGCGAAGACGGGTTCTACTTCATGGAGATGAACACCCGTCTTCAGGTCGAACACCCGGTGACCGAAGCCGTGACCGGCACCGACCTGGTGGAGCTGCAATTGCGCGTGGCGTCAGGCGGCTCAGTGCCGGAACAGGACCAGATCCATCTCAAGGGCTGGGCGATGGAAGCGCGGCTCTATGCCGAGGACCCCGCCACCGGTTTCCTGCCCTCCATCGGGCCGCTGGATTATCTCGATCTGCCTGACACCGATCTCGCCAATGGCGTGCGCACCGATTCCGGCGTGCGTCAGGGCGGCGAAGTCTCGCTGCATTACGATCCGATGATCGCCAAGCTGATCACCTTCGCCGACACGCGCGAGGACGCGATCGACCGTCTGGTGGATGTGCTGGATACGCAAGTGCGCGTCTATCCGGTCAAGACCAATGCCGGCTTCCTGCGCCGGGCCCTGACCCATGCCGATTTCCGCGCCGGCGAGGTGGATACCCGCTTCATCGACGCGAGACTGGAAGAGCTGGCCCCCAAATCGCCGCCGGCGTTCAGCTATATCGCCGCCGCTTTGAGCCTGACGGACGGGGCGGGCGCATTCACCTCGAACACGGACCCCTGGGCTGTCGCGGACGGTTTCCGCGCCAACTCGGACGCGCTCATCGAGCTGGGGTTTCAGGCTGATGAAACACGTCTGCCTGTTTCGCTATCGCCCGAGGGGGGCAGGGTGGCCGCTCAGCTGGGCGAACAGCGCCATGGGCTGTCTGATCTGTGCCTGACCGATAAGCAGGTGCACGCCCGGTTGGATGGCCGGACTGTTTCGGCGCGCGTCGAGACGCGCCATCGCGGCGTGCTTGTGGCCACTCAGGGTGAAACGCATCTGATCAGCCTGTTCAACCCGGCGGCTCTGGCGGATGCGCTGGAGGCGGGCGGCGCGGTCAAGGCGCCCATGCCCGGCAAGGTCTTGTCTGTGCCGGTCAAAGCCGGAGACTCTGTCAAAAAGGGGCAAACCCTGGCCGTGCTGGAAGCGATGAAGATGGAGCACGCTCTGTCTGCGCCGCGCGATGGCGTGGTGGAAAGCGTGGATGCCGCAGAGGGCGATCAGGTCGGCGATGGCGCGATCCTGGTGACTCTCACGGACGAATAACGCCGTCAGGTTAGGGGTTGGCCCATCTGATGCACGGCTTGTGATCAGGGACGTCAAGGCGTCCCAGATTGCGACGGAGCCTTGTGATGACCGACCCTGTTTTGATCGACTGGAATGAAGACAAGCGGAAGGATTTCCGTGCTGGCGTCGTCACTGCACGCCATCGGCTTCATATGGATCCGGCCTTCAGCGAGCTGGCGCTGGCCGCGCTTCTGAACCGTCATCCCAAAGACCTGACAGATATTTGCACCATGGGCGATGACCCGACCGACCGCGAAAGCTGGCGAGCGGGAGAGGGCGGCGATCTGAAAGGCCGTGAGCTGATTGACGCCGTCCGCGCTGGCAAGCTGTGGATCAATCTGCGCCAGGCAATGGATACGGACGCGATCTACAAGCCCATTTTCGAGGCGTTGATCGCTCAGCTCAAGCGTCTCAATCCGGGATTCAACCCGCTGCGCGCCTATGGCGGCATTCTGATTTCCAGCCCGCGCGCCCAGGTGTTTTACCATTCCGACGTCTCCGAGACCCTGCTGCTGCACGTGAAGGGTAAGAAGCGCTTCCGGATTTATCCGCCGCGCGCGCCGTTCGTGGATGAGCAGTCCATGGAGGCGATCCTTCACAAGACCCAGACCGAGGACGTGCCGTTTGATCCGTCCTGGGACGCGCAGGCCGCCCAGATCGACCTTGATCCGGGCGCATTCGTGTCCTGGCCGCTGCATTCGCCGCACCGGGTGGAGAATCTCGAAGGGCTGAACGTGTCGATCACTGTCGAGATGGTGACGCCGCAATCCACGCTTCAAAACGGCGTCTATCACGCCAATGGCGTCATGCGTCAGGCCGGCTGGACCCCGCGTACAGCCTCGACCCGCGGCGTGCAGGCTTACGCCAAGCTGGGGCTGTCAAAAGCCTTCAAGGCGTATCAGGGCGCGTTCGGCGCCCAAGCGCGCCCGGCGCCCAAGAGCGAAACCACGTTCGACGTGGACCTGGCCCGCAAGGATGGATTGACCGATCGCGCCCCTGCCTGACCCGGGCGCTGCGACCCGAGGCGTTTTGTCAGGTGTCCGCCCTAGTCTCGCCGCATTAGGAAGACGACAGTGTCGCTTCCGAGATGAGAAGAGGGTTTGCCCCCATGGTTCGCAGCCTGATGCTGGGCGCTTGCGCCGCGTTGTTTTCCGCCACGGCCTTCGCCCAATTGCCTGAGCCGCTTGAGCAGGCGCTTTCCGCGCCGATCAATGACCGTGAGGCGGCGCGCATAGATATGCGCATTGGCGTCAATAACGACCGCATCATGGTGCGTATGGTCGAATCCGAGACCGGTGACAGCGATTACACGCTGCTGGCGCCGCCGGAAGACACCCTCAATGAAGCCCAGCGGGAGCTGTGGGACGATCTTCTGGATGACGACGAAGATGAAACCGCGGACGAAGAGGGCGGCTTCAGCGCCGAGGATTTCGATCCTGAAGAGCTGCGCCGGATCATGGGCGAGGATGTCAGCCTGCTGCGCGAAGAAGACGGTCGCCTGATCTATGGCTTCGTGCCGCTCGCCATGCCGGATTCAGAGGGCGAGCCGGACCGGACCGAGCAGCGGATGCTCGAGGCGATGCAGGGTGAAGTTCACGTCAATGCGGCCAACGGCCATGTGCAGGCGTTCCATCTCAGGCTCCAAGAGAGCGTGAAGCCCAATTTCGCGGCTCGCATCGACGGCTTCCAGTTCCTGCAGGATTACGTCTTTGACGAAGCGGTGAACGGCCCGCGGCTTGCGAGCTTGCACTTCAACATCGCCGGGTCTGCGGCGTTCCAGTCCTTTGACGAGAACATGACCATCGAGATTCTCGACATTGAATGGGCTGCGCCGGCTGCAGGCGGACCGGTTGTTGAGGCGGCGGAGTCGCACTAATTCGGCGGTATGGCGCTGAATCTTGTCAAATTGTGCGTGGGCGTGGACTCGGTTGAGCAGCTGCAAGGCTGGCTCGACCGTCATGACGGACAGCCCACCAAGCACACCACGCGCATGACGCCCAAGCGCAAGGATGAAATCCTGGCGGGAGGCTCTCTGTACTGGGTGATCAAACGCGTGATCCAGGTGCGCCAGACCGTGCTCGATCTGGAAGAGTTCACTGATTCCGAAGGGATCAAGCGCTGCAATATTTGGCTTGAGAACAAGCTGGTGCGTACGGCGCCGTCGCCCCGGCGCGCGTTTCAGGGCTGGCGCTATCTGAAAGCGGAAGATGCGCCTGCCGACCTGACAGAACATGCGGGCGGCGAGGACCTGCCAGAGGATCTACGTCTCAAGCTGATCGAGCTGGGCGCCTGGTAGCCTACTGTTTCGGAGCTGGGCGATTGTCGATCAGGCGCGTCTTGCCCACGCGCACTGCCGCCAGCACGCGCGCATCCCGGTCAATCGGACCTGAGGGCAAGGCTTCCAGGCTGTCGGCGTCACGCGCCACCACATAATCCACGCCGTCAAACGCCGATTGCGCCTTGAGCTGGGACTGATGCTGGGCGTCCGCCACATTCGCACCGCTCGACAACGCGTCCGCGAATTCGCGCAAGATCACATTCAGCCGCGCAGCGCGTTCGCGTTCGGTGGCGTTCAGATAGACATTGCGCGAGGAGAGGGCGAGGCCGTCGGCCTCGCGCACGGTCTCGCCGCCCTGGATCTCGACGGGCAGGTTGAGGTCTGTGACCATGCGCCGGATCACCATGAGCTGCTGGTAGTCCTTCTCCCCAAACACGGCCACATCCGGCTGGACCTGATTGAGCAGCTTGCAGACCACAGTCGCGACGCCGTTGAAGAAATGCGGGCGTGACACGCTTTCCATGCCATGCGACGGGCCGGTCAGCGAAACGCTGGTGACAAACCCCTCGGGATACATTTCACGCGCATCCGGCGCGTAGAGCAGATGGGCGCCCGTTTCCGCCAGCTTGTCCGCATCCTGTTCCAGCGTCCGCGGATAGGCGTCAAAATCCTCGCCAGGCGCGAACTGGGTCGGGTTTACGAATACGCTCGCCACGACGCGATCCGCCGAGGCCAGCGCTTGCTTTACAAGCGCCAGATGCCCTGCATGCAGGGCGCCCATGGTCGGCACGAAACCGATGCGCAGACCTTCGGCGCGCCATTGACGGACCTGGTCTCTGACAGCGGCGATGGAATAGGCGGCGGGCAGGGCGAGTTCGGGACCGTGTGTCACGGCGGCCTCCTGGGCGAAAATAGCGGCTGCACGCTAGCCTTAGCCGTGGCAGTCTCGCAAGCGTGCGACTCGGTTTAGGGAATAAAGCATGCGCTTGGTCTTGATCATGATAGCGACGCTGGGTCTGATGGGCTGTGTCAGCATGGGCTCTCCCTCGATCGAGGGACGCGCCCAGCCTGCGCTTGAACTGGCGCAGCTTCTGGAAGAGACAGCCGCCCGTCATCCGGACCGCGTCGAGGCCGCCAGCGCCGAAATGGGGGCCTTGCGGGCCGCGCTGCTGGCTCCTCCGCAAACCGCATCCATGACGCCCCAAACGGCGGCCCCGTCGATGTCTTTCGCCTCTGCGCCGGATCTTGAGGACGCGCAAAGCCTTCTGTACGCGGCGCATCTGGCGTCCTACCGGCTGTTGAGCAACGCCGAGATCGGCTGGCGACAACTGGGCGTGCAATTGCCGTCCCTGTCAGATACAGAGCCGCGCGTTGAGCGCGTGCAACTGGATCAGGGCGAGTTCCTGCGCCTGAAAGCGGGCCCCTTTGACAGCCGGTCCGAAGCACAGGCCCTGTGTGCGCAAGCGGAAGCGGCCGGGCTTTGGTGTCAGGCCACGCACTTTACCGGTGAAGCGCTGCCCGGTTAGGTCCATAACAGACCTTTCGAATATCTGCGGAGCGTGCTAGCGCCGCAGGCAATAAGGGTTTGGGGAGTCGTAACCGTGTCTGCTGGCGCCGTTGAGTCACCAGGTCGCGCCGCTGAGGGCGCGCATGTGATCGTGGTCGGAAATGAGAAGGGCGGCGCGGGCAAGTCCACCGTCGCTATTCATCTGGCCGTGGCTCTGATGCGCATGGGCCAAACGGTGGGCGTGATCGATCTCGACCTGCGCCAGGCCAGCCTGACCCGACATCTGGATAATCGCCGCCGGTGGGCCGATGCCCGCGGCGTCACCCTGCCCATGCCGGTCCAGGGGCGCTTGCCGATCTCTCAATCGCGTTCTCTTGATGATGTGGAATCCGAAGAACGGGCCGCCTGGGAGGAAACCCTGGGCCAGCTCAGACGCGGCTGTGACTTCATCATTGTGGATTCACCCGGCGGCGACACGCATTACGCCCGGCTCGCCCATGCCAGCGCCGACACGCTGATCACGCCCATCAATGACAGCTTTGTAGACTTCGCCTTGCTGGCGGAGATTGACGGCGACAGCTTTGAAGTGGGCCGCCCCAGCGTCTATTCCGAAATGGTCTGGGAATGCCGCAAGCGCAAAGCCATGCGCGAGCGCAAATCCATAGACTGGCTGGTCATGCGCAACCGCATCTCCAATCTGGATTCCCGCAACAAGCGCCGTGTGGGCAAAGGTCTGAAAGCCCTGTCAGAGCGCGTCGGCTTCCGCCTGGCGCCGGGCTTTTCCGAGCGTGTGATCTATCGCGAGTTGTTTCCGGCCGGATTGACCTTGCTGGATCTGACCGAGGCAGGCTCGTCAATGACCTTCACCATGAGCCATGTGGCCGCGCGCCAGGAATTGCGCGAGCTGCTGATCGTGCTCAAACTGCCCGGACTGAGCGGAAAGCCGTTTCCGTTCTGATGGTGATCTGAGGACGATTGATGATCCTTTACGGACTTTTGGCGCTGGCGGCCCTGGCGATCGTGTTCCTCGTGGTGATGACGCGCCTGCCGTCGAAAGATGCGGCGCGGCTGCTGCGTTGGGTTCTGGGAATTGGCGGTGTTGTGCTGGGGGCCTTGCTGACCGTGCGCGGCCTGGCGGTGGCGGGCGTGCCGCTGATCGGGGCGTCCCTGGGCTTTCTGGGCGTCGCCATGCGCGGCGGGAAGCCGGGCCAGGGCGATGGCCATGGCAACACAGGCTCCGCGCCCTCGCGAACGGGCATGAGCGTGGAGGAGGCGCGCGCCATTCTGGGCGTCGAGGCCGATGCGGACGAAGAGGCTATCCGCAAGGCGCACCGCGCCATGATGAAGAAGGTCCATCCCGATCAGGGCGGTACAGATGCGCTCGCCGCCAAGGTTCAGGAAGCGCGCGACGTTCTGCTTGGCGATTAAGCGGCCGGGGGGACGGCGAAGCAGGATTCGCCGCTCGCTTCCAGGCGCTGGCAGATGGATTGCGCGCGAGAGCCGTCAAGGCCGGCATAGCGCGCCCGCCAGAGCTGGCGGCCATTGCGCTGCATCGGCTCCACACGCGCTTGCGCATCGCCCAGCAAGGTATGCAGTCCCATCATCGCAACGCTTTCAAGGCGAGCGGAAGCGGCGGCTTGTGACGTGTAGGCGCCAACCTGCACGGCCCAGCCTGAAGGCGTTTCAGGCGCGCTGAAGGTGCGCAGACCGTCGAGCGGCTCAAGCTCGACCCGCGCCGCCGGGACGCCAGGCGCCGAGCCCTGCGCCGTCTGGGCGGGGAGCGTGGTGAGTTCGGCGGTCAGAATCTCTTGCTCACGCACGGGATTGAGCCGCGGCATGTTCAACGCCGCCAGCATCCGGCTTTCGGAGCGGGCGTTGATGGCGGAATAGGCGGCTTCGATCAGTTCGCGCGCATGAGCGTCGCGCACAGAGGCGGAGGCCCCGCCCATCACCACGGCGATGATGCGATGACCGTCACGCTCGGCGCTGGCGGCGAGATTAAAACCTGAAGCGCGGATATAGCCGGTTTTCAGGCCGTCCACGCCGGGTTGGTCGCCCACCAGCGTATTGTGGGTGCGATGGGTGACGCCGTTCCATCGGAACCGGGTCTCGCTGAAGTAAGCGTAATACTGAGGAAAATCACGGTGAAGCGCATAGGCCAGGCGGGCGATGTCGCGCGCCGTGGTCTGCTGTCGCGCATCGGGCAGTCCCGATGCGTTGCGAAACACGGTGTTCGCCATGCCCAGCTCTCGGGCGCGCGCTGTCATCACTGCGGCGAATTGGGCTTCGTCGCCCTCCAGATGTTCAGCCACGGCGACCGCCACGTCATTGGCGCTCTGGATGATCAGGGCGCGGATCGCGGTTTCTACGGTCAGCGTCTGCCCCGCCTGCAGGCCCAGCCGGGAGGCCGGACGGCTGGCGGCTTCAGTCGACGCAGTGATCGGGTCATCCAGGGCGAGCTCGCCGCGCTCCAGCGCGTCAAACAGCATGTAGAGGGTCATCATCTTGGTCAGCGAGGCGGGATACCGTAACGCATCCGCCCGCCGGGCGTGCAGAATCTCACCCGTCTGCATATCCGCCACGAAAGCGGCGTAACGCTCGCTCGCCTCGGCGCGGGGGGCGAGGGCGATGACGGCGCTGAAGCAAAGCAAGACGAGGAAAATGCGTGCCATAGGGGCAGTGTCGCCGCTAACCCCTTGCTCGAGCGTTAACTGTGCCGGATTCTCTGTCTGTGCAGGGGTGCGGCGTTTTGTGCAGCGCACAATAAATGCTTGACGAGGCGCTGATCAGGAGGCATATATGCTGCACCTGCTAACACAACAGGAAACGCATGGAGCCCAAAATGGCGAACGCGACTCCGAATTCTACTGCGTCAGAGACGCTTCAAACGGACGCTGAGACAGCGAAAACCGGCGAGGCGGCTCAATCGGAAGCGAAGTCTGTGGCTGCTGCCGAGCCGGCCAAGCAATCGGCTCTACCCGCAAAACCGGTCGCGAAAGCGCCGGCGAAACGGGCCGCCAAGAAGACGACGGGTCAAAGCAAAGCCCGAAAACCCTCGCCCCCGCGCAAATATTCTGGAGACAAGTCGATGACCGCAACCAAAAACACCGCCAAAGACACGATCGAAACCATGACCACCGCGTCCAACGAAGCCCTGAAAGACGGCTTTGAAAAGTCCATGAACGCGGTGAACGAATTCAGCGCGTTCCACAAGGACAGCGTTGACGCCGTGATCGCGTCGAGCACCACCGCCGCCAAATCCATCGAAGAACTGAACGCCGCCAATCTGGCTTTCGCCAAGAAAACCATGGAAGACGGCATGACCGCCGCCAAATCCATGGCTGGCGCGAAATCGGTTCAGGAACTGATCGAGATCCAGTCCGACTACACCAAGTCGTCCATGGACGCTCTGCTGGCTGAGATGAACAAGAGTTCCGACCTGATGTCGAGCCTGTTCAAGGACTCCTTCAAGCCGATCAACGAGCGCTTCTCCGCCGCCCTGGAACTGATGCAGTCCCAGCGCTAGGCGCACCTTATCGCCGGGCGTCGCCTCGACGCGTCGCCCGGCCCCAAGTCCTCCCTGACTGGTCCGGCGTCCGCGTCGGACCATTTTTTTGTCCGCTTTCCACGGACATTTGGGCTGCGAACTGTCTTGTGATCAGTTGAGGGGGTTCTCTGTAACCTTCCTGCGCTTATTTAATATCAAGACTGATTGCCGCGGCTGAAAAACCGGATCAAGCTGGGGCGTAACGCTAGCGAGACGCCAGACTGCCCATGAGTGAGCCGAACAAGCCAGACCTGCCCGATCAGGAGACCGGCGTAACAGTAAAGCCGCGCGCTCGGACCAAGCGTCCGTCGATGTACAAGGTTTTGCTGCTCAATGACGACTACACCCCCATGGAGTTCGTCATCGAGGTTCTGGTGCGTATTTTTCACAAGGGGCAAGAAGACGCGACTCGCATCATGCTCCATGTGCACCAACATGGAGTCGGCGTGTGTGGCGTTTTCACATACGAGGTCGCCGAAACCAAGGTGGCCCAGGTCATGGACGCTGCGCGCCGTGCTCAGCACCCGTTACAGTGCACGATGGAAAAGGATTAGGCCTTGCCCTCTTTCTCACCCACTCTCGAACGTTCCCTGCATCGCGCCCTGACGGCCGCGACCGAACGCAAGCACGAATACGCAACTCTGGAGCATCTGCTGCTCTCGCTGTGTGAAGACGTGGATGCGTCCGCGGTGATGCGCGCCTGCGACGTGGATGTGGACGAACTTCGCGACACGCTCAACGAGTATGTGGACGAAGAACTGGCGAGTCTCATCGTGGACGATGGCGAGGACGCCAAGCCCACAGCCGGCTTCCAGCGCGTCATCCAGCGCGCGGTCATCCACGTCCAGAATTCCGGTCGCGATGAAGTGACGGGCGCAAACGTGCTGGTCGCGCTCTTCGCCGAGCGTGAAAGCCACGCCGCCTATTTCCTCGCTGAACGCGACATGACCCGCTATGACGCGGTCAATTACATCTCCCACGGCATCTCCAAGAAGCCCGGCGAATCCGAAGCGCGACCCGCCAGGGGCGCGGACGAGGACGCCGCCGAGCTGGGCGAGGGCGCCGAGGAGAAGGATGACGCGCTGTCGGCTTATTGTGTGGATCTGAACGAAAAGGCTCGCGAGGGCGGCGTCGATCCGCTGATCGGGCGTGAGCATGAAGTCGAGCGCTGCATTCAGGTTCTGTGCCGTCGCCGCAAGAACAACCCGCTTCTGGTGGGCGATCCCGGCGTTGGCAAGACCGCCATCGCTGAAGGTCTGGCGCGCAAGATCGTCGAGCACCAGGTGCCTGAGGTTCTGGCGGAAGCCACGATCTATTCGCTCGACATGGGCGCTCTGCTGGCGGGCACCCGCTATCGCGGCGACTTTGAAGAGCGCGTCAAACAGGTGGTCAAGGCGCTCGAAGCGCGCCCGAACGCGGTGCTCTTCATCGACGAGATCCACACAGTCATCGGCGCCGGCGCCACGTCTGGCGGCGCGATGGATGCGTCCAATCTTTTGAAGCCGGCCCTTCAACAAGGCGGCCTGCGCTGCATGGGCTCGACCACCTACAAGGAATACCGTCAGCATTTCGAGAAAGACCGCGCCCTGGCGCGTCGCTTCCAGAAGATCGACGTGAAAGAGCCGTCTGTTCCTGACGCCATCAAAATTCTGGCGGGTTTGAAGCCTTATTTCGAGGATTTCCACGATATCCGCTTCACCGCCGAGGCGCTGAAAACCGCCGTTGAGCTGTCAGACCGCTATATCGGCGACCGGAAACTGCCCGATAAAGCCATCGACGTGATCGACGAGGCGGGCGCCTCCATGCGTCTGGTGCCGCAGTCCAAACGCAAGAAGACGATCGGCGTCAAAGAGATCGAGGCGGTGGTCGCCAAAATCGCCCGCATCCCTCCGAAGTCGGTCTCCAAGTCCGATGAGTCCGTGCTGCGCGATCTTGAAACCTCATTGAAGCGCGTGGTGTTTGGCCAGGACGACGCCATCGAGAAGCTGGCGAGCGCCATCAAGCTGGCGCGCGCCGGCTTGCGTGAACCCAACAAGCCCATCGGCTCTTACCTGTTCTCCGGCCCGACCGGGGTGGGCAAGACCGAAGTGGCCCGCCAGCTGGCGGACACGCTGGGCGTGGAGCTGCTGCGCTTTGACATGTCCGAATACATGGAACGTCACACGGTGAGCCGCCTTCTGGGCGCGCCTCCGGGCTATGTGGGCTATGATCAGGGCGGCCAGCTGACGGACGCCATCGACCAGCACCCGCACTCGGTGCTGCTGCTTGATGAGATCGAGAAGGCGCACCCGGACATCTTCAACATCCTGTTGCAGGTGATGGATAATGGTCAGCTGACCGACGCCAACGGCAAGTCCGTGGACTGTCGCAACGTCATCCTGATCATGACCTCGAACGCGGGCGCCGCCGACGCCGCCAAGGAAGCCATCGGCTTTGGCCGCGGCAAGCGCGACGGCGAGGACCAGGCCGCGATCGAGCGTCTGTTCACGCCGGAATTCCGCAACCGTCTGGACGCCATCATTCCATTCGCTGGGCTCAAACTCGACGTGATCGGCCGCGTGGTCGAGAAGTTCGTCCTGCAGCTTGAGGCGCAACTGGCCGATCGCGGTGTCACGTTCGAGCTGACCGAGGCCGCCAATCGCTGGCTCGGCGAGCGCGGCTATGACGAGAAGTTCGGCGCCCGTCCGCTGGGCCGGGTCATCCAGGATCATATCAAGAAGCCGCTGGCGGAAGAGATCCTGTTTGGTCAGCTCAAAAAGGGCGGCGTGGTGAAGGTGGATGTGGATGCGGCGGATCCTGAACGTCTCGATTTCGAGATCATTCCGGGCGACCGTCTCAATGACGCCAAACCCAAGCGCAAAAAGAAAAAGACCGAAGAGCCGGTCAAGTGAAGCTACTGAGCTTTCAAAACGCGTCGCTGGTTCTCAGCGGCGCGTTTTTTCTGGGGGCGAGCGCGTCTGCGCAAACGCCCGATTATCGCGCAGACGCAATTTATCTGCTGGAGCTGATCGATGCTGAGTACGCCTATGCGCACCGCTTTGACGGGCGAAACCCGGCGCGCGGCGCGCAGGGCGTCGAGCCTGACAGCGTCACCGATGCGGCCAGTCTGTTACGGTTTGCGGAATGCGCGGTGAACGCGCTGCAAGACCATCACGCCATTCTGGGCGTCTCTTCGCCGCGCTCTTACGGGCTGACGCCCAGCTATAATGATCTCTGGGTCGAGGTGCGCGAGGGCGCCTATGTGGTCACCGATGTGCGCGCCGGCTCTCCGGCCCAGGTCGCCGGCGTTGAGCCAGGATGGCGCATCAGCTCTGTCGCGGGTTTGCCGATCAATGAGGCGGTCACAGGCCTCTGTGGCGGCCCTTTCGAGACTGACGCCGCAAAAGGCTTCGCCGCCCGCGTGCTCGCGGCGGGACCGCGCGATCAGGCGCGCGAATTCGTCTTTTTTGACGCTGAGGGCCAGACGCAAGCGCTGACCTTGCCCAATCTCTATCAGGTCGAGACACCGGAACGCCCCCTGATCAACGTCACAGATCGTGACGGCGTGCGCGTGCTGCGGTTTAACGACTCGCTGGGCGATGAGGGGCTGATCGCCGCCATTGATGAGGCCTTGTCCGGCCCACGCCCGGATGGGTTAATCATCGATCTGCGCGACACCCCGAGCGGCGGCGATACGCTCTACGCCCGCGCCCTGATGGGGCGCCTGGTGGATGAGACCAAACCCTATCAACGTCATGCCTTGCCCCAGATCGAGCGCGACACCGGCGTCGCCCGGCAATGGGTCGAAGAGGTCCTGCCGCGCGGCGACAGCCTGTTGGGCGTTCCGGTTGTGGTGCTGGCGGGGCGCTGGACCGGGTCCATGGGCGAAGGCTTGACCTTGGGCCTTGACGCCGTCGCGGACGCCGTGACGATCGCCGCACCGATGGCAGGGCTACTGGGGGCGATTTACGACTATGACCTGCCGCAAACCGGCTGGACGGTGAAGCTGCCGACCGAAACGCTGTATCATGTGGACGGCACGCCGCGCGAAGCCTATCGCGCCGACATCGTGCTCGACAGCGCGGACAGGCGCGGCCCGAACGGCGAGGATCTGGCGCTTGAGCAGGCGTTTGCAGCCCTCGGCGTGGAGATGCGCTAGCCGCGCTCGCTTACTCGGCCGCTAATCCTTGCGCTGCTGTGGTCCGGTCCCGCCGATACTCGCGTGGGGTTTGATCGGTGATCGCCTTGAAGGCCCGGTTGAACGGGCCGATCGAATTGAAACCGCTTTCAAGCGCAATCTGAAGAATGGTCAGCGAATCCCGATCCGGATCCCGCAGCAAGCTTTGGGCATGCGCGATCCGGCGCGCATTGATCAACTGGTTCACATTGGCGGCTTTCAGACCGGCGGTAATGGCGCGGCTGACCTTGTTGGGCGGCTCCCCCAGAGCCTGCGCCAGATGTCGCAAGTTCAAATCGGGATCCAGATACATCTGCTCACGCTCAATCAGACGGATCAGACGCTGGCCCAGTTGCGTGTCAGTCTCGGTCGCCTCTGGCGCAGGCCGCCAATCGGGTGCGGGGTGAGCGCGCCTGTAGATAATTGCGACGCTGCCGACGGCGAGAATCGCGGTTGCGCACAAGGCTTGAATCAACGTGACCAGTTGAGGGGAAATCGGCGCGCCGGTGTTGAACACAATCGCGCACAGAAACACCCCGGAGACGAACACGGTCAGATATCCAATGCGCAGGCGTCGCTCATTCAGGTGCTCGGCGCTCGGCCAGTTGCGCGCGGCTTCCCAGACCGACAGCATCAAGGCCGTCGAGCTGAGCATGGTTTGGGCATTCACAAGACTCTCAATCGGCGCGTTAAAGCCAGAGACGATCAAAACCGGTTTGATCATAGACGGGGCGATGATCCCGGCGACCAGCATCAGTTCGAACGGGCCGATGGCGGCGCTCTTGCGAAACAGGGCGCGGGTGAACAGCCAGAACACTGAGCAGGTTCCGCCGCTGAGCATCAGCAGCCAGAGGCGCGCCGACCCCAGCGAGTCGCCCAGACCTTCAGCGACCAGCAAGGCGCCCATGCACAGGGTGAACACGCCCCAGCTCAGATGAAGCTCGGTGCGCTGGCCACGCACCAGCACCCAGCCCGCCCAGGCGAGCGCCCAGACAGCGCAAAAAAGTTTCAGGCCCAGGCCGAAAGCGAGCATGGCGATGGTCCACGTGACGTCGGTAGCGACGAATTCTGTCCTCCATCTGCGACTTTTTCTGGCCGAAATGCAAATCGGCAAGACCGAAAGGCCTTCATTTCAGCAAATCGCTCTTATCGGCCCGGCGCAAAGATCGGGCGACGTTAGGAGTTGGTTCGATGACGCAAACCCTGGTCCCCCCTGTAACCGCACGCGCGCCGGTCAAGCTGGCGACGACCGTGCAAAGCCTGTCCGGCAAGCTCTGGTTCCTGACCGCCGCAGCCGGACAGTTGATGTTCATCTATTATATTTTGGTGGCTTATATCCCCAGGACGATTGGCGGCCAGTTCGAACGCTGGGACGAGACCGGTCTGATCACCGGGCATGTGCCGGGCGACGGCTTCGGCAATCTGATGTTCATCACCCATGTCCTGCTCGCTGCGATCATGACGCTGGCGGGGCTGATGCAGCTCACGGCGCCCTTGCGCAATTGGGCGCCAAGGCTTCATCGGATGAGCGGCCGCGTGTTTTTGGCGCTGGCGGTCTATCTGGCGCTTGGCGGGATCTGGATGATCTGGATGCGGGGCTCGCGGATCAGTGATCTGACGGGTTTGTCGACCACGCTGGATGGGCTGCTGATCCTGTTTTTCGCCGGCATGACGCTTAATTTTGCGCTCAAGCGACAGATCGCCCGTCACCGGCCCTGGGCGATGCGTCTGTTCATCGCCGCCAGCGCGGTGTGGTATCTGCGGATTTTCTACAGCGCCTGGTTTCTGAGCGTTGGGGCGGTGGGCGTCTCGCGCGGCATGGACGGCTGGTTCGACTATACCGTGAATTTCGCGTCCTACCTGCTGCCTCTGGCCGTGCTTGAGCTGTATCTCCTGGCTCAGGCCAGCCGGTCTGCGTCTCTGAAATGGACCAGCGCAATCATCACCTTCGCAGGGGCGGGCGTCACAGCGCTCGGCGCAGTCGGCGCGACGCTGATCATGTGGGGGCCACACCTCTAGCCCAGGAACGCCAGCACTTTCTCGACCACTCGGTCATCGCGCAACACGCCGCGATGGCCGATGCCGTCAAAGACTTCCCATTGGGCGCCTGGCCATGAGGCGGCGATGCGCTCGGCGGCTTCGGGCGGGGCGATCTGGTCATTGGCGCCGTGCAGGATCAGGGCGGGGGTGTCAAAATTCGGCGCGTCCAGACTGATGTCGAGATTGGTCGCGGGTTCGCCAAACTGCTCGCTGACTGACTCGAGCATCAGGCGGATGGCGCGTTTTGACAGCCCCATCGCCTGGCTTTGAAACTCCACATTGCGGGGCAGGGCGTCTGGCGCTCCCAGCCCGATCACGCGGCCCGGATCCAGCCCGTGACGCGCCTTGGCGAGGACGGTCGCGGGTAAGCCCATGGAATGGGCTAGTATGGCATGGGGCTGACCCAGCTGGGCGGCCGCCGCGCCGAGGCCTTCGGCGAAGAGCAGGATATGGGCTTTACGGCCTTCGCTCTGGCCGTGGGCCGGCCCGTCGATCATGGCGACAGAAAAGCCGGCCTCCATCACCGCTTGCCCCAGCGTCGAGAGATCCGCGCTGTCTGCCTCCCAGCCATGCTGGAAGAACACCAGCGGCCCGTCGCCGCCGCGATAGACCCGCTGTTCGCCCTGAGGCCCGGTGAAGGTTTGTTTGTCCAGGCTCTCCAGCCAGTCCCGACCGCGATCGGTTTGCTGCTTCACCCGCGGACGCGTGAACTGACGGGCCACGGACGCCTTGAAGGTGCGCGGAAACAGGGCTGCGGTGGAGTTGGCTGCGAGCGAGAAGGCGGAGGTCATGCGTCAAATCTCAATTGGAAAATTTTTTCCACGCTAGGGCGATTGGTCTTGAGCGTGAAGCCAAGGTTATGCATGGCTTGCATCCTGGAGTGATTGACCGCTGATCAGACTGGGAGAATTCAGATGAGCCTCTTAACGACCGCAAGCGTGCTGACGGCCATGTTGGCTCATCCGGCGTCTGATAGCGCGGTTACGGGCCGTGTGGTGGCGGTCGATTTCACGCAAGAGCCCGCGCTTGTGGAGGCGTTCGGCGGTCGGCGTTTTTATGTCGAAGACGATATGGGCGCGCCGCATTCGCGGCTTGAGTGGATCGCCTATGATTGCCAGGGCGAGGTCATGGCGCGCACCTACCCGTTTGATCCGCGCTGGAGCAGCGGCGGCCATGAAACGGTGGATGAAAGCGGCGTTCTGGGACCGCGGACCAGCGCCGGGCTGGGTGATGAGCCGCTTGAAGACGCCGACGCGATCCTGCCGGTGGATACGGCGGAGTTTGAAATTCTGGAGCGTGATCCAGAGGGGGCGCCTGCGGCCCGGCATGGTCCCTATGACATGCCGGGCGTCTGGTGCGGATAAGGCCTAGAGCGCGGCCTTGATCTTGTCCGCCAGCGCATTCAGCTCATCCATGTCCGCCTGTCCAGCGCTGCCATGGCCGGCGATGTCCTGGCCGTCCCAGCGGGGAATGATGTGAAAATGGATGTGGTAGACGGTCTGGCCCGCCGGCGCGCCGTTGAACTGGGCGATGGTGACGCCGTCAGGCTTGAGCGCGCTTTCAACGGCTTTCGCGACTTTCTTGACGCGCTTGATCGCCTCGGCGGCGCCGGCGTCTGACATTTCCAGCAGATTGCGCGCGGCTTCCTTGGGGATCACCAGCGTGTGGCCTTTGCTTTGCGGGAAAATATCCATGAAGGACAGCACGTGCTCGTCTTCATAGAGCTTCACGCACGGCGCTTCCCCGCGCAGGATCTTGGCGAAGATGTTCTGGTCGTCATAGGTCCCGTGAAGGCTCATGGATCGCGCTCCTGCTCAGCTTTAAGTCCCAGAAGTCCTAGACCAGACCTTCAGCGGGTCCAAGGGCTAACCGTCCTTGCGATAGGGAGACTCCGCATCCAGCGCCAGGCGTTCGGTTTCCACCGCCCGGCGTTCCGAGCGCAGGAAACGGTCCACCGCGCCGCTCAGGCCTTCATGCAGGATGTCATGGGCGGAATAGACCAGTTGGGGCCGGTAGCCGCGCGCCAGCTTGTGGCCGCCCTGGGCGCCGGCCTCGACGCGTTTGAGCCCGCAGCTCAGCGCATAGTCGATCGCCTGATGATAACAGAGCTCGAAATGAAGCTGGTCTGAGAAGGCGAGCGCGCCCCAATACCGGCCATAGAGCGTGTCAGAGCCGATGAAGTTCAGGGCGGCGGCGATATACTGGTCGCCGTCTTTCGCCATCACCAGCAAGACCTTGTCCGCCATCCGTTCGTGGATCAGGGCGAAGAACTCACGATTGAGATAGGGCGTGCCCCATTTTCGCTCTCCCGTGTCCTGATAACAGGCGAAGAACACGTCCCAATGATGCTCGGTCAGCGCCTCGCCGGTGAGCGGTTCGATCACGACGCCCGACTGCGCCGCCTTGCGTTCCTTGCGTAGCGCCTTGCGCTTGCGAGAGGAGAGGGCGGCGAGGAAGCCCTCATAATCGCCATACCCGTCATCCTCCCAGATGAACTGGATGTCCTGCCGTGCGAGCAAACCCGCTTCTGTCAATTCAGAGTGGGTCTGCGGATCGGGGAAGAGCACATGCCAGCTCGAGACGCCCAGCTCTCGCGCGGCGTGACGGGCGGCGTTGATCAGCGCCTGACGGACAGCGGGATCATTTGAGAGAACGCGCCGACCTGTCGCTGGTGTGAACGGCACGCCGGTCAGCAGCTTGGGATAATACTGTCCGCCCGCCCGCTCCAGCGCATCCGCCCAGGCATGGTCGAAGACGTATTCGCCGTAGGAATGGCCTTTGAGATAGAGCGGCAGCACGCCGATGACCTGACCGGCCTGATCTTCGGCGATCAGATGACGCGGCCCCCAGCCGGTCTCTTCAACAGCGCTGCCGGAGGTTTCCAGCGCGTCGAGAAAATCCCAGCTCAGAAACGGGTCATAAGGCTGACCCGCCGGATTGGCGCAGGCATCCCAACTTGCGGGATCAATCTGCGCCATCCGGCTGATCATGCGCACGGTGATGTCGGTCATGCCCCGTCCAGACGTCTCAGCTGAGCCAGGATATAGGGCCGCGTGGACTGATCTTCGAGCCGTATCACGCGATCTCGACGACGGCGTCCACTTCGACCGCAGCGTTCAACGGCAAGACCGCAACGCCCACGGCGGACCGTGCGTGCCGTCCGGCGTCGCCGAACACCTCGACCATCAGGTCGGACGCGCCATTGATGACTTTGGGAATGTCGTAAAAGTCAGGATGCGCGTTGACGAAACCACCCAGCTTGACGATGCGTTTGACCTTACCCAGATCGCCGCCGCAGGCCGCCTTGATCTGCGCGATCAGGTTCAGCGCACACAGTCGCGCCGCCGCCTGGCCGTCTTCCAGCGAGACGCCGTCGCCGAGCCGCCCGGTCACCAGGCCGTCCGGGCCCAGAGAGATCTGTCCGGAAATATGCACGGTCTGTCCGCTCTGGGCGTAGGGGACGTAATTGGCGACAGGGGCGGCGGCTTCAGGCAGGGTCAGACCCAAGTCTTTCAGCCGGGATTCGATATCAGCCATGTGGGGCGCTCCGTTGGGGAAATCAGACTGTCAGTTAGGCGCTTGAGGCCCGGTCTGGCAATGAGGCGGGCGGGTTGAATTCAGTGGGGCCGGCCTGCATGGTGCGCATTGGCGACAAGGTGAACACATGGCGCGCGACGCAGCCAGCATGACAAGTCTCAGACCGGTCCGGTTGCGGACGGCGGACGGCAAATTGCTGTCGGCCTGTTTCACCGTGCCCGATGACCCGCGCGCCGTCATGGTGGTGAACCCAGCCACGGGCTATCGCAGGGACTTTTATGCGCCTTTCGCTCAAGCCGCCGCAGAGAACGGCTGGGCGGTGTTGACGTTTGACTATCGCGGACAGGGAGACTCCGCGCGCTGCCATCCCAGGCGCGAAACCGCCCGCATGCTCGACTGGGCGGTCTATGACATTCCCGCCGCTGCGGAGGCCGCCTGTCAGGCCTTTCCCGGCTTGCCGCTGGATATTGTCGGCCATTCCATCGGCGGACAATTCGCAGCCTTGATCGATCCGGCGCTGCCGGTGCGCCGACTGGCCATGCTCTCGGCCTCGTCAGGGTATTGGGGGGATCAGTCCGCGCCGCTGAAATATTTCGCCTGGGCGTTCTGGCGCCTGTTCGGTCCGGCTTATCTGTTGCTGCGCGGGCATATTCCCAAGGGCGTGCTCTGGCGGGGCGAACCGCTGCCGCCGCGTGTTTTCGCAGACTGGCGCGAGTTTGGGGTGAACCCTGAATGCTTCCGGGACGCCATCGCCGAGCTGGGCCTGACCTCGCGCTATGAAGGCTTTACGGCACCGGTGCGCGCCTGGACGCCGGATGATGACCCGATCGCCAATCCCCAGACCGTGCGCTGGCTGCTGGAGCGATATGAAAATGCGCCGACCGAGATGAAGCTGGTGCGCCATGAGGATACCGGACTCGGCACCCTGGGCCATGACGGGCTGTTCCGCTCGAAAATGGCGGATGTGTTCTGGCCGCAAGTGTTTCGCTGGTTGTCTCTGGATGCGGATCTGGCGCAACGCCGAGACTAATCGCGGTCCTTCTTCAACATGCGGCCCTTGATGATGGCGGCGTCGCCGAATTTCGCGCGAGCGGCGTCCATGGCGCGTTCCGCCGCAGCGCGTTTGAGCGCATTGGGGTCCAGCAGATCGCCCGCATCCGCGATCGCGGTCTCCAGCACCGAATATCCTGCGCCGATCAGGCGGTAGCGTACGCCTTCAGGTTCCTTGTCCAGCATGTCAGAACTGATGCGATAGAGCGTGTCCGCGAGCTGGGCCGCGTCGGTCAGGGTGCGCCGCCGGGTGATCGTCTTGAAGCGGTCGGTCTTGATTTTCAGGGTCACCACGCGCCCCGCCACGCCCTGGGCTTTCATCCGGTCGGCGACCTTCACGCACAGCGGCCAGAGCCGGTCTTTGAGAACCGCCTTGTCAGACACGTCGTCATTGAACGTTGTCTCCGCCGAGACTGATTTACGCTCGCGCGCCGGGCTGACCTTGCGCGTATCCTCTCCGCGCGCCAGTCGGGCGAGGCGCAATCCGGACTCGCCATATTTGCGCGCCAGGTCGCCTTCCGAACGTTTGAGCACGTCAGACAGGGTGTAAAGCCCATCCGCATTGAGTTTCTTGCCCAGAACCGGCCCGACGCCATAGACATCACCCACTTTCATCTGCGCCAGAAAGGCGGTCGCGTCCTGCCGGCCCAGCACCGAGAAGCCGTTGGGTTTGTCGAGATCGGAGGCGGTCTTGGCGAGGAACTTGTTAAAGCTGAGCCCCACTGAAACCGTGACGCCCACCTCATTCAGAATGCGGCGCTGCAGCCTCAGCAAGGTCTGCGCAGGCGAGGCGCCGTGCAGTTTGTCAGTGCCTGAGAGGTCCAGAAAGGCTTCGTCGATGGAGAGCGGCTCCACCAGCGGGGTGACATCCTCCATCATGGCGCGGATGCGCTTGCCGTCTGCGGCGTAGACCGCCATGCGCGGGCGGACCACGACCGCGTCCGGGCAGGCCTTGAGCGCCTTGAACATGGGCATGGCCGAGCGCACGCCATACAGACGCGCGATATAGCAGGCGGTGGACACCACGCCGCGCTGGCCGCCGCCAATGATCACCGGCTGGTCTTCAAGCTCGGGATTGTCGCGCTTTTCCACCGAGGCGAAAAAGGCGTCGCAATCGATATGCGCGATCGACAGGGCGTCAAGCTCTGGATGGCTGAGCACCGGCCCGCCGCCGCATGACCGGCATTGCGCGCCGGGCGCGGCGGGATTGAGGCAGCTGCGGCAATAGCTCTGAGAGGTTGCAGGCGCGGTCATGGCCATAACCACGCGGCGCCGCGTACGCCGGAGCTGTCGCCATGCAGGGCGGGGCGCACCTGCGTCACCAGCTCATCGGTGAAGGCCCAGTGATGAAGATGCGTTTCCAGCTGCCGCGCGAAACCGGGCAGGTTGGACAGGCCGCCGCCCAGAACGATCATTTGCGGATCAACGATATTGACCACGCTGGCCAGCGCGCGGGCGAAGCGCTGGGCGTGGCGCTCAAGGCTCGCCAGACACGCTTCATCGCCTTCTGCGGCGGCGTCTGCGATCTGCTGGGCGCTCAAATCCTCGCCTGTGTTTCGC
>NZ_DEMB01000010.1:199540-216114 GCF_002354675.1 Oceanicaulis sp. UBA2681
CCGTTGACCACCAGGCCGCCGCCCACGCCTGTGCCGGCGATGACGCCGAACACGCTTGAACAGCCAGCGCCGGCGCCGTCGCGGGCTTCGGACAGCGCAAAACAATTGGCGTCATTGGCGCAGCGCACCGGGCGTTGCAGCCGGGCAGCGAGGTCCTGATCAAGCGGATGGCCGTTGAGCGCGGTGGAGTTGGCGTTGCGCATCAGGCCCGTGCGCGGATTGAGCGAGCCGGGATGGCCGACTCCTGCGGGCAAGGGAGATGGAACGTCTGCCTCGCGCTCGACCTGCGCCACCAGTTCGGCAATCGCGTCCAGCTTGGCGTCATAGGCCGCAGGCGTCGGCGTGCGGCGCCGAATCAGGCAGTCGCCTGTCTCATCCACCAGGGCGGCCTCGATTTTCGTGCCGCCGAGATCCACGCCTAACCGCAACACGGACCGCCTCTTTTTCTCCGCTTTCAACGTTCATATCTTGTTCTAATCGCCATGCGAAGGCGGGGACTCACTGTTGATTAAGGAAACTGGGGTTAAATGCATTGTGGATGGTCAAAACGCTCACGTTGCAAAGACGGCGGAGCGAATTGGGGAAAGCGCGGTTATAATGCTGCAGGTCATGTCCAAAAAAGTTCTGATCGTTGAAGACAACGAGCTGAACATGAAGTTATTTCGTGATCTGCTCGAAGCGCACGGCTATGAGACCGTGCAAACCAGTGAGGGCCTCAAGGCGCTGGATATGGCGCGTGAGCACAAGCCTGATCTGATCCTTATGGATATTCAGCTGCCTGAAGTGTCCGGTCTTGATGTCACCAAGTGGATCAAGAACGACACCGAGCTGTCCGCCATTCCTGTGGTCGCGGTGACGGCCTTCGCCATGAAAGGCGATGAGGAACGTATCCGTGAAGGCGGATGCGAAGGGTATCTGTCCAAACCCATCACGGTTGCGTCCTTCATCAAGACCGTTCGGGATTTTCTCGAATAGAAGGAGCCTTCGGTGAGTGCACGCATACTGGTTGTCGACGACATCGAAACGAACCGGCGTTTGCTGGAAGCGCGGCTGACGGCCGAGTATTTCGATGTTCTGATGGCGGAGGACGGGCCGAGCTGTCTCGAACTCGCCCGCAGCCAGAAGCCTGATGTGATCTTGCTGGACGTGATGATGCCGCGCATGGACGGGTTCGAAACCTGTCGCCGGTTGAAAGCGGACCCGCTGACACGGCATATCCCTGTGGTGATGGTGACGGCGCTGGACCAGCGCTCGGACCGAATTCGCGGGCTTGAGGCCGGCGCTGACGAATTTCTGACCAAACCTGTGGACGATGTCGCCCTGTTTGCGCGGGTGCGTTCGCTGCTGCGCCTGACCAGCGTCATGGACGAGTTGCGCCAGCGCGAAAGCAGCGGCGTTGAAATGTCCTCGTTCGAGCCGGCCAATGGCGGCGGGCGCGTGATTGTCGCCGCCGCGGACCAGAACGCCGCTCAGCGCATCGTCAAGGCCTTGCCTGACACCGTTGACGCGCAAGGGTATGGCGACCCGCGTCTGGCGATCTCCCAGGCTGAACATGCAGACCTGATCATTGTGGATCTCAGCGCGCCGCGCTTTGACGGCTTGCGACTGTGCGCACGCATCCGTTCGGATGTAGATACGCGCCAGGTGCCGCTTCTGGGCGTTGTGGACGAGATGGACAAGCGCACCATGGTGCGCGCGCTGGATCTGGGCGTGAATGATGTGATTTGCCGGCCGCTTGATCCCGGCGAATTGTCAGCGCGCAGCTCCACCCAGCTCAAGCGCAAGCGCTATGCGGACGCCCTGCGCGACCGTCTGGATGAAAGCCTTGAAATGTCGGTGCGGGATGCGCTGACCGGGCTGTTCAACCGCCGCTACACGGTGTCTCGCCTGCGTCAGGCTCTTGATGGTCTGAACGCCTCCCATGAGCCGCTCGCTGTGGGCCTTATCGACATCGACCACTTCAAGCGCATCAACGACACCTGGGGCCATAACGCCGGCGATCAGGTGCTGCAGGAGATCTGCACGCGTCTGGGTGAGCAATTGCGCGCCATCGACGTGGCGGGCCGTTATGGCGGTGAGGAGTTCCTGGTGGTGTTTTCAAACACGACCGCGAAGGATGCGTCCGACGCCATGGAGCGTGCGCGTCTGGCGGTCTGCGCCACGCCGGTGACCTTGCGGGAAACGGGCGATGTGGTGGACGTGACCATGAGCGCCGGCATCGCTGAAGCCTTCATGGACGACACTGTGGAAGCCCTGATCGAGCGCGCGGATACGGCGCTCTATGAAGCCAAGCGCTCGGGCCGGAACCGGGTGATAGAGGCCAAACGAAAAGCCGCCTGAACAAACAGGCGGCTTTTCTTATTCCAGTCAGACTTTGATCAAGTCGCGCTTTGGCGCAGACCTACTTGATCTTGCCTTCTTTGAATTCGACGTGCTTGCGCGCGACCGGGTCGTACTTTTTCAGTACGAGTTTCTCGGTCATCGTGCGGGCGTTTTTCTTGGTCACGTAGAAATAGCCCGTGCCCGCCGTCGAATTCAGGCGGATTTTGATGGTAGTCGGCTTGGCCATAGTCGCGCACCCGTACACATAAACTTGGCGCGCCAGACAAACGGTCCGGCGCTGCGAGCCGCGGAACATACCCGCGCACGCGACGCTGTCAATGCCTCGAACGGCCTTTGCTCACAAGTGACAGCGTAAAGTACAGTCCGGCCATGGCGGCGAAGGCGACCATCAGGCCCCAAGGGTCTGCAATGTCCATGGAGACGCCGCCCAGGGCCGGTCCCAGAAGCGAGCCCAGACCATAAGCGAAGATGAAGGCGGCGTTCGCCGAGGCGAGGGCGCCGGGCTGCACGCGCTCGCCGATCATCGCCAGACCGATGGTGTAAAAAGCGCTGCTGGCGCCCACGAAGAAGAACACCATCGGGATCAGCAGCCACAGATTCGCGCCCGCCAGCCCCATGGCGACCGACAGAATCACCGCGCTGAGCGCGACGCCCGACAGGGTGCGGTCGCGGCCTGTCCGGTCCGCCAGCTTGCCCAGGGGGATCTGCAAGGCGATCGCGCCCAAAGCGCCGATGGCGACCAGCAGGCCGACGCCGCGCTCTGCAATGCCGATTCGCTCGGCATAGACCGGCATCAGCGCGAAGACATTGGTCTCAAGGCCTCCGAACACCAATCCCGCCAGCAAGGCCAGGGGCGCCAGCCTGGCCGCCGACAGCAGGGCTTTGAGCCCGGATTCCTCCATGGAGGGCGGTGTAATGGGCGGGCCGCGCAAGATCATGATCGGCAGGGCGCCGAGCGCGTAGATCACGCCGCCTGCGATCCAGGGCGTCCAGCCTTGCGACCCCAGCACCGAGAGCAGCAATCCGCCCGACCCGAATCCGCCCGCCAGCACGGTGGCGTAGACGGCGAGCAGGCTGGCGCGGCTTTCAGGTTTGGCGAGCTGATTGATCCAGGTCTCGCTGGCGACGAAAATGATCGTCACCGACAAGCCCATAACAAAGCGCAGCACGAACCAGATCACAGGGTCGGGCATGGCAGGAAACAGCACAAAGCCCGCCGCCGTGATCATCGCGCAGATGATCACGGTCTGGCGCGGCGCGGTGCGCGCCATCAGCGCGGGGATAAGCGGCGTCGCCAGAAGGGTCGAGAGCGCTGCTGCTGCAGCGTTTGCGCCCACAACGGCGGCGGAGCCGGTCATGGCCTCCAGATTGAGCGCGACGAGCGGCATCAACAGGCCGAACCCGCACCCGGCGAGCGCGGCGCAGCTGATCGCGGCGATCAGGGACCGCGTCCGAGCTTTGTCAGGAGAGGAAAGGAAGCTGGCGATCATCGACCGGGCTATAGCCGGACTTGCTGCCTGTGTCCCGCCCGGAATGACACCAAAAGAGGCCGGGGCCGTCCGCCCAGAGAGGCGAGGGCGGTTTCCCCAAAGACATTCAGCGCAGGGTCTTGCAACAGATCGGGCAGTTTTTCCGGGCTGACCCAGGCCACACGCTCGCCGCTGCGGCGTTTGACCGAGTTGGAGATCCGCGCGACCGGCGCGGTGAACACGCGCACATGCCGGCGCATATTGGCGTCCGCCGGATCCAGCGCACGGCCCAGATAGGTCAGCGAGTCCCGGTCCGGCTGCAAGTGGTGCCGCGCCAGCCGCGCCCAGGGATTGGTCATGGGCGGCCTCACATCAGGGTGCAGGGGACGCGCCAGCAATTGCCCCAGCTCTTCTGACAAGGCCCGGATCGCGGCGTCCATGAAGGCGCCGGACTGCGCTTCAGGCGCACCCAGGCGCTTGCGTGAGATCACCGGACCGCCGAACGCCGCCAGGCCATCCCCGCGCACGGGGCGCGTCTGCGGGGCGCGATAGCCGGTCTCGGTGCGCACCAGGGCGATCTGACGCGAATGCGGGTCCGCCAGAAACAGCGCCGCCATGTTGATCGGGCGCGCGTTCATAGGGTTTCCACCTGCGGTCCGCTTCGTGTGCTCTTGAGAAAGCGGATCGGGCGTGCGGGGTCCTTGAGCCAGGTTTCCAGCTCGCCGATGACATATTGGGTGGCGATGGGCAGGTCGAGCGTGCCGCGGTCGTCAAGGCTGACCCATTTGAGGTCTTCCAGCTCGCCATTGCTGGTCAGCTCCGCAGGGCCATGCACATGCTCCACATCGCAGGTGAAGAACCAGGCGTCAAAACGGCGCGGGCGCTTGGGCGGCGTGATGGCGCGCGTGATCACTTCAAGCGGCGCGGCGTTCGGCGCTGCGCCGGCGGCTTCAAAGGGCGCCCAGGGCGCTTTGAAATTACAGGGGTTTTCGGCGGGCTTGCCCAGGATCAATCCGGTTTCCTCTGCCGTTTCCCGCAGCGCAGCGGCGGCGGCGGCGCGCGCGCGGCGTTCGGTCAGAACGCGCGTCATCACCGACCGCGTTTTATCGTTCAGCTCTTCAGCCAGTGGTGCAAAGCCGTCCGTGGGGTCCACGCGCCCGCCTGGAAAGACGTATTTTTTCGGCATGAAGACATGCCCGGTCGAGCGCCGACCAAACAGAAGCTCTATCTCTCCGTTCGCGCGTTTGCGGCGCAAGAGAAGCGAGGAGGCGAGTTTGGGGCGGGGGCTGGTCTTGGGCGTCGTCTTCTTATCGTTTTTTGCGTCGGGCATTGTGTTTCTTTGCGCGCGGGGAGCCGCGGCGCTCGTATTTGTCGCGCGGTCGACCGTGACCTTTTAGCGGTTTTCCAGGTTCAGGAGGCGTAAGAATGTCGAATAACAGCCCGCCCGTCACGGGGGTGGCTTCATCCAGACGCACCGTCACGGCCATGCCCAGCCGATAGCGCCCGCCCGAGCTTTGGCCCACAAGGGCGTGGGCCGCCTCGTCATGGACATAGTATTCCTGCCCCAGGCGAGAGACCGGGCACAGCCCGTCCGCGCCGGTTTCATGCAGGCGCACGAACAGGCCAAAGCGGGTGACGCCGGTGATCCGGCCCGCGAATTCCGTCCCGACCCGGTCCGCCAGCCAGGCGGCGATGAAACGGTCTGTCGCATCGCGCTCGGCGGCCATGGCGCGGCGTTCGTTCTGGGTGGTGTCTTCAGCGATGCGTTGCAGCTGGCTGCGTTCTGAATCGCTTTGCCCGTCCGATCCGAGGTTATAGGCGCGGATCAGCGCGCGGTGCACGGTCAGGTCGGCATAGCGCCGGATGGGCGAGGTGAAGTGCGCGTATTTGGCGAGGTTCAGGCCAAAGTGCCCGATATTATCGGTGTCATAGACGGCCTGCGACTGGCTGCGGAGCACCACCTCATTGACCGTTTCATAGTGGTCTGTGGGCTGGGAGGCTTTGAGCAGGGTGTTGAAACGCGCCGCCGTCGGGCGCTCGCCGCGGGTCCATTTCAGGCCCACATGGGGTAGAAAATCGGCGAGATTGTCGAGCTTCTCAGAGCCAGGCTCGTCGTGGATGCGATAGATCAGAGGCGTGTTCTTGGCTTCCAGCGCCGTCGCCGCCGCGACATTGGCCTGGATCATCATCTCTTCGATCAGCTTGTGCGCATCAAAGCGTTCGCGCAGGCGCACGCCCTGAACCCGGCCATCCTCGCCCACGATCACCTTGCGCTCGGGCGCATCGATTTCCAGCGGTTCGCGGCGCTTGCGGGCCTGACGCAGCACCTCATAGGCGCCCCAGAGCGGCTTGAGCACGTCTTCCAGAAGCGTTTCCGCCTTGCCGGTCCCGGCGCCGTCTATGGCGGCCTGAGCGTCTTCATAGGCCAGCTTGGCGGCGGATTTCATCCAGCCGCGGATAAAGCGATGGCCGATCTGATTGCCGTTGCGGTCAAAGACCATGCGGACGGCCAGGCACGGCCGCTCTTCGCCCTCGCGCAGCGAGCACAGATCATTGGACAGCCGTTCGGGCAGCATCGGCACGACCCGGTCAGGCAGATACACCGAGACGCCGCGGGCGCGCGCGCCCTTGTCGAGCGGGCTGTCGGCGGTGACATAGGCGGCCACGTCAGCGATGGCGACCATCACGATCCAACCATCCTTGTTCTTTGGATCGTCATCGGGCGCGGCCCAGACGGCGTCGTCATGGTCGCGGGCGTCCACCGGGTCGATGGTGACCAGAGGGATGTCGCGCAGGTCTTCGCGATCACCCATGGTGACGGGCTTGATGGCGTCGACCTGTTTGAGCTCGCTGTCGAGGAAGCCGTCGGGCACGCCATGTTCAGCCATGGCGATGATCGAGCCGGCGCGGGCGCTGTCCGCCCGGCCGATGACCTCGTCGATCAGGGCGGTTTTCAAGCCATGCCGGCGTTCAGAGGCGATGCGCACCACGACCAGATCGCCGTCTTCGGCCTTGCCGGTTTCACCGCGCGCAGGGACCAGTTCATGCCGCGACCGACGGTCGACCGGGACCAGCCGGGCGGGGCCGCGGGTGTTGTCGCGCAGCACGCAGAGTATCTTGTGTGCGGACTGGCCGAGTTTCTTGATGACGCTGGCTTCATAGCCGTCTTCATCGGTCATGGGCGTCAGGCGCGCCAGCACCTTGTCGCCAATCCCCGCCGCCGGGCCGCGCGTGCGCTCGCCGGGCTTGAGGATGATCTTCGGCCCTTGCAGCTCGGGTTTGACGGGCTGGCAGATAAATTCGCCGTCCACATCGCGATCGATCACTTCGACCACGGTCACCGTCGGCAGCTGGTCGGCCAGCTCATAGGCTTTTTGCTCGTTCTTGCGGATCTCGCCGCCATCTTCGAGCTCACGCAGGGCGAGTTTCAGGCCGGAACGCTGATCCCCCTTCAGTCTCAGAGCCTTGGCGAGCTCGCGCTTGGTGAAGCGCCCTTCGCCTAGACGGATCGCCTCTAGCAGGGCGTCCTTGGTGAAACCGTGTTGGGCGTAGGGATCGTCGTTCAAGATTTAGCCTTTGTGCTTTTGGTCGCGGGTTTCTTGGCGGCAGGTTTTTTCGCCGGCGTTTTCTTCGCGGCGGTCTTGGTCTCGCCGTCGGTCTTTTTCGCGGCTGGCTTTTTGGCCGCCGCTTTCTTGGCGGGCGCTTTTTTCTTCGCCGGCGCTTTCTTGGCAGGTGATTTAGCCGCTTTTGCGGCGATCAGCTCCAGCGCTTGCTCCAGGGTGACGGTTTCAGGCGTCATGTCCTTGGGCAGGGTGGCGTTGATCTTGCCGAATTTCACATAAGGACCATAACGGCCGCTCATCACATTGATCGCGCCGCCTTCTTGCGGGTGCTCGCCCAATTCCTTGAGCGGAGCCGCCGCAGCGCCGCCGCGACCGCGCGGATTGGCCTTCTTCTGTTCGATCAGGTCCACGGCGCGGTTGAGCCCGACTTCAAACACCTCTTCGGCGCTCGACAGGTTCGCATAGGTCTTGCCGTGCTTGACGAAGGGACCATAGCGGCCGATCCCGGCCTCGATGATCTCGCCGTCTTCGGGGTGGACGCCCACCTTGCGCGGCAGATCGATCAGCGCGACCGCCTTTTCCAGCGTCACGTCGGCCGGGTTCCAGCCCTTGGGGATGGAGCCGCGGCGCGGTTTGTCCTCGTCCTCGACCTGCATTTCCAGATAGGGACCGAAGCGGCCGTCTTTCAGCACGATCATCGCGCCGGTTTCAGGATGCTCGCCCAGCTCGCCATCACCCTCGACCGCATCCAGATCGCCGCCGCCCAGCGGGCGCGTATAGCGGCAGTCAGGATAGTTCGAGCAGCCCACGAAGGCGCCATGCTTGCCCAGGCGCAGCGATAGCGCGCCCTCATTGCATTTGGGGCAGATCTTGGGATCCGAGCCGTCTTCGCGCGGCGGGAAGATCAGCGGCGCCAGCGCGATGTTCATGGCGTCGATCACATCGCCGATGCGCAGATCCGCGATGTCCTCGATGGAGGCGTGGAAATCCTTCCAGAAGTCGCGCAGCAGCTGCTTGTATTCCAGATCGCCCGCCGACACCTTGTCGAGCTGGTCTTCCAGCGACGCGGTGAAGTCATACTGGACATAGCGCTGGAAGAAGTTTTCCAGGAAGGCGATGACCACGCGGCCCTTGTCTTCGGGGATGAAGCGCTTGTCTTCCATGCGCACATAGTCGCGATCGCGCAGCACTGACAGGGTCGAGGCGTAGGTCGAGGGGCGGCCAATGCCCAGCTCTTCCATCTTCTTGACCAGCGAGGCCTCGGTGAAGCGGGGCGGGGGCTGGGTGAAGTGCTGTTCGGCCAGCGTCTTCTCGGCCTTCGCCTTGGCGCCTTGGATGACTTGCGGCAGGCGGTTCTCGCCTTCGTCTTCCTCGTCGTCGCGGCCTTCTTGATAAAGCGCGAAGAAGCCGGGGAAGGTGACGACCGAGCCGGTGGCGCGCAGGGCGAGGGACTGATCGACGGTTTCAAAGTCGATGGTGGTGCGCTCAAGACGCGCCGCTTCCATCTGGCTGGCCACAGCGCGCTTCCAGATCAGGGCGTAGAGCCGCGCCTGGTCGGCGTCGAGACGCAGATCATCGGGGTGGCGGGTGAAGCTGGTGGGGCGGATCGCTTCGTGCGCTTCCTGGGCGTTCTTGGCCTTGGAGGAGTAAAAGCGCGGCTTTTCAGGCACGAAGTCGGCGCCATGACGCTCGCCGATGACGTCGCGGGCCTGCATCATCGCGCCCATATCCATGGAGACGCCGTCGGTCCGCATATAGGTGATCAGACCGACCGTCTCACCGCCCAGCTCCACGCCTTCATACAGGCGCTGCGCGGTGCGCATGGTGCGTTGGGCGTCAAAGCCCAGCTTGCGCGCGGCCTCTTGCTGCAGCGTCGAGGTGGTGAAGGGCGGCGGCGGATTGCGCTTGGTCGGCTTGGCTTCGACCGAGGCGACGGTGAAGTCCGCCGCCTTGATCGCAGCTTCTGCGGCGCGCGCGCGTTTTTCCTCGCCAATGGTCAGGCGGGTGATCTTCTCGCCTTCAAACCGGGTCAGTTTCGACGCGATCAGCTGATCGGCGCCGTCGGTGCGCACATCCGCGTCCACCGACCAGTATTCCTGGGTGACGAAGCGTTCGATCTCGGTTTCGCGCTCGGTGATCAGACGCAGGGCGACTGATTGCACGCGGCCGGCAGAGCGGGCGCCGGGCAGCTTGCGCCACAGCACCGGCGACAGGGTGAAGCCCACCAGATAGTCGAGCGCCCGGCGCGCCAGATACGCTTCCACAAGCTCCATATCGAGCTCGCGCGGATTGGCGATGGCGTCGGTGACAGCTTTTTTGGTGATGGCGTTGAACGCTACCCGCTGAACTTGCTTGTCCTTGAGCACCCGGCGCTTTTGCAGCGCTTCGAGCAGGTGCCAGGAAATCGCTTCACCCTCGCGATCCGGGTCAGTGGCCAGGATCAGGGTGTCGGCGTCTTTCAACGCGTCAGCAATGGCCTTGATGCGCTCTTTCGCCTTGCCTTCGATGGTCCAGTCCATCGCAAAGTCTTCGTCCGGGCGCACCGACCCATCCTTGGGCGGCAGGTCGCGCACATGGCCGAAACTGGCGAGCACGGTGTAATCGCTCCCCAGATATTTGTTGATGGTTTTGGCCTTGGCCGGGGATTCGACGACAACGACGTTCATAGGAGCACTGATATCAGGACAGGGGCGACCGGCGTCAAGCAAGCCCGGACAATGGCGGCGGAAGGTGGGGTTAGTTCCCCAACCTGTCAACATGGCGCTTCCGCTTGCCTTGGCGCGAGCACAGGTATACGGCTCGCCATTAAGTTGTTTCACGGGCAATCAAAGCGCGCGCATGACCCAATCTCCCTCGCAAAACTCATCCAAGAGTGACGAGACGCAGCCCGCATCCGCCAAGACCGAAGAAGCGGCGGGCTATCTCATCGAAATGCTCTCCGCCTTGTCTCATGTGGCGCACCGGGCGGATCTGAACAATTCCTCGGTCATGCTGGCGACCGCCGCCCATGTGATCGAGCAAGAGTGCAGACATCTGACGCATAACCCGCCAAAGGCGACCCCGGGCGTCGATGCGGACACGCTGTTTCCCTTTCACCCAGACGGCAGCCCGCGCGATTAGGCCGCATCAAGCCTGATAGGCGCTGCAGACCATGCCGTTGGGCCAGATCTCGCACCGGCCCGCCAGCTCCAGCTCCACGAGCGCGGCCAGAACCACCCGGGCGGGCGATTGCGTCAGGCGCGCCAGTTCATCGCGTGAGACCGGCGTGGGCGACAGCAGGGCGGCGATGCGTTCGCGGATATCCTCGACAGCGTCATCGAGCGCGTCCGCGTCATCAAACTCGTCTTCAAACTCCGACCCGCCCGGTTCCTGAAGGCTGGAGCGGCGCGCGCCGGACAGCACCGCCAGCACATCCTCCACCCCCTGCACCAGCGCGGCGCCGTCCTGCAGCAGGCGGTTCGAGCCCCGCGCGCGCGGATCCATGGGAGAGCCGGGGACGGCCATGACTTCGCGATTTTGCTCCAGCCCGTAACGAGCCGTGATCAGAGAGCCGGAGCGCTCGGCGGCCTCAACCACCAGAACACCGAGCGACAGCCCTGAAATCAGCCGGTTCCGGCGCGGAAAATCGCGCGCTTGCGGGGAATAGCGCAGCGGCGTTTCGCTCACCAGAAGGCCCTGCTCGGCGATGGCGTGATACAGCGCCTCGTGCTCGGGCGGATAGATGGAGGTCAGCCCGCCCGCCAGCACAGCGACGGTTCCCGTTTCAAGGCTCGCGGCATGGGCGGCGCCGTCTATGCCGCGCGCCAGCCCTGACGCCACGATCACGCCCCGCTCGCCCAGACCCCGCGCCAGATCGCCTGCAAAGCGCAAGCTCGCCGCAGACGCGTTGCGGGCGCCCACCATGGCGCAGATCAGCCGGTCCTTGAGGACCAGCTTGCCCTTAACGCTGATCACCGGCGGCGGCGGATCAATGGCGGCGAGGTCAGCGGGGAAGTCCGACTCACATGCACACAACAAACGCGCGCCCAGGTGATCGTGATCCTCAAGCTCGGCTTCGGCCTGCTCGCGAGAGAGGGCTTTCAGCGGCTTGGCGCGCCCGCCGCGTTTTGACAGATCGGCGAGATTGTCGATGGCGTTGGATGCGGTCTCAAACCGCTCGATCAGCTTGGCGAAGGTGACAGGTCCGACCCCGGATGTGCGCGACAGGCGAAGCCAGTCCACACGCTCTTTCGGGGAAAGGAGCTGTCGCTTCACGCCTTCTTCGCCCCGATCTTGGGTTCATCCCCTGTGAGGATGCGGCCGATATTGTCCTTGTGCCGCCAATACAGCAGCACCGCCAGGAACAGCGCGAGCACGGCGACGGCTTCCTGGCCGAAGGCGTAGGCCAGCAAGGGCGCGGCCAGCGCGGCGGTGAGCGCCGCGAGCGAAGACATGCGCATCAGGAGCGCCATGCCCAGCCAGACCAGACAGGTCAGAACGCCGACCGGCCAGAACGCCGCCAGCAGCACGCCCAGAAAAGTCGCGACGCCCTTACCGCCCTTGAATTTCAGCCAGACCGGGAAGCAATGGCCGAAAAACGCTGCGCCGCCTGCGATCAGGCCCGCTGTGGGCGAGGCGAGCGCGGTGAACAGCAGGCACGCGAAACCCGCCTTGCCGGAATCCAGTATCAGCGTGGCGAGCGCCAGATCCTTGCGTCCGGTGCGCAGCACATTGGTCGCGCCGATATTGCCCGATCCCACGGCGCGAATATCCCCCAGCCCCGCCAGCCGGGTCAGCAGCAGGCCGAACGGGATCGAACCGAACACATAGCCGACGACCAGCGCCGCCGCGAACCAGGGATCAAACATGACTACTCGTCTTCCAGTTGATAGATAATCGCGCCTTCCGCGATGGTGATCAAGGCCTTGCCGAACAATCGGCGGCCGGAGAAGGCGCTTGGGGCGCGGCACTGCATGGGACCGCGGCCATAAACAAAGGGGGCGTTGGGGTTGAACACCACCAGATCGGCGGGGGCGCCATCCTCCAGTCGGCCCTGGTCCAGACCCAGAATGTCCGCAGGTCCGGACGTGACCGGACGCAGCGCGTCCGCAAGGCTCATTTGGCCGTCCTGCGCCAGCGTGCACAGAACCGGCAGCAAGGCTTCCAGGCTGGCCGAGCCGGGCGCGGCTTCCGGGAAGGGATGGGCCTTGGATTCATTCGTGCAGGCCACATGGTCCGAGACGATGGCGTCGATCCGGCCTTCGGCGAGGGCTGTGATCAGCGCTTCGCGATCGGTTTCGCTGCGCAAAGGCGGCTCCAGACGATAGCGCGGATCAAGTCCGCCGGTGTCCATGTCGTTGAAGCTGAGATGGGTAAGCGGCGCGGTCACCGCGACTTCCAGACCGCTGGCGCGGGCGTCTGAAGCGGCGTTCAGGGCGTCTTGCGTGGTGACCCGGTCAAAGATCAGCCGGGCGCCGGTCAGCGTGGCGAGCGCCGCATCGCGCTTGAGCGCCATGGCTTCTGATTGCGCGGGACGTGACAGCAGGCCCAGGCGCATGGACAGATCGCTTTCGGTCGCCATCGTACCGCGGCTGAGCCCGGTATCTTCGGGACGCAGGCTGACCCAGGCGTCAAAGCCCGCCGTGTAGGCGAGCACCCGGCGCGCCAGACGCGTATCGAGGATCGGCTGGCCGCCATCGCCCAGATAGAGCGCGCCGGCGCGCAGCATCAGGCCGATCTCCGCCATGTCTTCTTGAGAGCTGACGCACAGCCCCGCCGCATAGAGGCGCACCGCGCTGGTCAGGGCCGCTGCGTCCACCGCCGCTATGTCTTCGGGGCGTTTGAAGCCGTCACCGCTTTCAGGCGACAGCACCAGCGTCGCCACGCCGCCCGCCGCCGCCGCGCGCGCTGCGGCTTCGACGCCGCGCGCGCCAGTGGAGGCGGGGTCCGCCGTGCAGCGCATGTCGATCAGCGCCGGGGCGAGAGCGGCGCCTTTGACGTCGATCACACGTTCATCGTCCATCGCGGTGAGGGCGGGGCCGCTCTCCATAATCAGTCCGTCGCGAATGCGCAGGGCGCCGTGTTCGTCCCGCCCGGTGGCGGGGTCGATCAGTCGGGCGTTTTCAAAGAGCATCATGCGCCGTCTCCCAGCCCGTCCATGTCATGGGCGCGCATGTCGGCGATCGCGCCGTTGGGCGCGCGCCCGGTGATCAGTTCGAGAATGGCGGAGCGCACGGCGACGCCGCTTTCCACCTGATCAAGGATGACTGCGCGGTCGGGATCGTCCGCCAGCGCGCCGTCGATCTCCACGCCGCGATTCATTGGGCCGGGATGCATCACGAGACACTCGGGGCTCGCGCGTTCAAGCCGGGCTTCGTTCAGGCCCCAGAGCGCCGCATATTCGCGGTCCGACGGGATCAGCCCGCCGGTCATGCGTTCCTTCTGGATGCGAAGGGCCATCACCGCGTCGCAGCCCTCCAGCGCTTCCTCGAGATCATGAAACACCGTGACGCCCCAGCGATCGGCGTCCGCGGGCAGCAAGGTGGCGGGACCGCACAGGCGCACTTCCGCGTTCAGAAGGTTCAAAAGCGACACGTTCGAGCGCGCGACGCGAGAATGCAGGATATCGCCGACGATCAGGATGCGGCGACCGCCCACCTCGCCCCAGCGCCGGGTCAGGGTGAAGGCGTCCAGCAGGGCCTGGGTGGGGTGTTCGTGGGCGCCGTCGCCCGCATTCACGGTCGGCACGCCGGTGACACGGGCGAAATGCGCCGCGGCGCCGGCGGATTTGTGGCGCACGACCAGCACGTCGGGACGCATGGCGGCGAGGGTGAGGGCGGTGTCGTCGAGGCTTTCGCCCTTTGAGATCGAGGCGCTGCCCGCAGCGAAGTTCACCACGTCCGCACCGAGGCGCTTGGCGGCGATTTCGAAACTCGCCAGCGTGCGGGTGGAGTTCTCAAAGAACAGATTGATCTGGGTGAGGCCTTTGAGGGTGTCGCCCTGTTTGTCGCCGCGGCGCGCGGCGTCGAAATGATGCCGGGCGCGCTCGAAAATCATCTGCACGTCGAGCGGGTTGAGATCCCCGACGCTCAACAGGCTGTCATGGGGGAAATCATAAGCGAAGCCTGTGCGCTCCATGAAGGCGTCTCCCGATAAGCGTTCGCGGGGGTATAGGCGCGCATACGGGTTCGGGCAAGCTGGCCCGTGTCAGAAAGCAGCCCCGGAGAGACGCTGTCAGAGCGACAGGGCGATCGCGGCCGCAACGGGAAGCGTGATCAGGCTGGTCAGAACCGTGAGGGTGATCATGCCTGCGGTCAGTCCGGCTTCGCCGTCAAAATCCGCCGCCACGGCGTAGATGAAGGCGGCGGCGGGGGCCGCGCCGGCAATCGCCATCAGCACCGCCAGGTCGCCGGTCAGGCCGAACGCCAGCGCCAGTCCCAGATACACGACCGGCCCGATGACCGTGCGCAGGATGGCGGCGGACAGCAGGACCTTGATGCGGCCCTTGAGCGTCTTGAAGTCGAGTCCGGCGCCCATGGACAACAAGATCACCGCCATGGAGCCGGCCCCGATCATCTCGATGGGCGCTGTGAGAAACACGACCCGTCCCAGACCGGACAGATTGGCGAGGAGCCCCAGCACGCAGGCGAGCACCACGGGATCGCGTGCGGTTTTAGACAGCGCTGCGTTCAGGCCGCGCCCCGAAGTCAGCGCGAAACCCGCCACTGACGCCGCGGCGCCGATGATCACGCCGGTCGCCGACACGGCTGCGCCTGCGCTGGCGATGGCGTCGCCCAGCAGCCGGTCTGCGAGCGCCAGCGTCAGGACGATATTCCACATGACGGCGGAGGCGATCATCGGGGCGGTGATCCGGCCGGAATTGCTGACCAGACGGCCCAACCCCAGGGCCAGAACGATCATGATGGCGGAGCCCAGAGCGGACACGCCCCCGATCATCAGAGAAGCGCCGCCGTCAAATTGCGCCTGCGCCAGCAGGGTGAAGAGAAAACTCGGCAGCAACAGGCGATGGTTCAGCGCGTTCACGCCGCGCCAGTGCTCGCGGGGGATATAGCCGCTGGCGCGCACGCCATAACCAAGCGCGATGACGACGAAGACGGGCAGGAAGGCGGACAGGATGATCTGCGTCATAATCCGGCGACCCAGATCCAGAAGGGCATGGCGAGAAAGGCCAGAAGCGTGGTCGCGGTCACATGGCCCGCCATCAGCCGGGTATCCCCGCCCAGTTCTGACGCCAGCACATAGGACGCCGCCGCGCCCGGCGTCGAGCCGATGGCCGCCAGCAGCATCAAGGGCACGCCCTCCACCCCGAACATCCGTCCCAGCACGATGAAGACGAGCGGAGCGAGGATCAGCTTGAGACTGATCGACAGTGACAACAATTGCGGGCGCGCCTTGAGGGCGGAGAAATCAAGCCCGGCCCCGATCGCCATCAGGATCAGCGGCAGGGCGGCGCGTCCGGCCAGGGCGGCGGTGTCCGCGACGGGACCGGTCTGAAACAGGCCCAGCGCATTGGCCAGGGCGCCCAGAAGACAGGCGATGATCAGCGGATTGGTGACAATGCGCATGGCGACGCGCCGGGCGTCAGGTTTCACGTCGCTGGCGCCCCACAGGGTCAGCACCACCACGCACATCACATTGATCAAAGGCACGGTGGGCGCAAAGACGAGCGCGGCCAGGGCGCCGCCCTCGGCGCCGAAGGCCGAGGCGGCGAGCGCCAGCAGCACGAAGCCGTTCCACCGCACCCCGCCCTGAAACAGGCTGGTATAGGCCGGGCCGTCCACAGGCAGGGGTTTGAGCGCCAGGCAGATCACGCCCATAACCAGAAAGCCCAAGGTCACCGCGATCAGAAAGGGCCCGGCGGGCAGACCGGCGTAATCAGCGCGCGAAATGGTCGAGAACAGCAAGGCGGGCAGCAGCGCCTGATAGCTGAGCGTGTTGACCCCCAGCCAGAGCTCCTTGCGCACCAGACCGGACCGGCGCAGGGCCCAGCCCAGCACGATGACGCCAAAAATGGGGATCAGAGCGCTGGCGACCGCGTTCATGACAAGGGATCGTCCGGCGAGGGCAGAGGCTGGCTCAGGCCTTCATTGATCCGGGCGATGGCGCTTTCCAGAATCACGGCCGCTGCCTGGGCGTCCACAAAATCCTTGTGCTGGGCGTGCTTCACCCCCGCTTCGAGCAGGGATTCGGTCGCCGCGAA
>NZ_DEMB01000010.1:216277-236294 GCF_002354675.1 Oceanicaulis sp. UBA2681
AGCGCCAGCAGCGCCTGGGCGTCCGGGGTGAACTTGACGCGCTGGATGGTGGTCAGCGGCGTGACCAGCGTGCGGTCGGTATTGGAGACGGCGACGCCCAGCGTTTTCGTGCCGGGATCGACCGCCATCAGCGGCCCTTTGGGAAGGAGCGCGGGTTCTAGAAACAACATGCGCCCGGTTTAGGCCGGTCGGCCTGTCTTTGGAAGAGGCTGACTCCGTCATAATCTTGCGCCGCAGCACCGGCGTTGGTACGCAGAGCGCTTAGTCTTGCCCTCCCATCCGGAGACCTGCCCATGTCTGTGACCCAAGACGATGTCCGGCGCATTGCGCGTCTGGCCCGCATCGCCGAGCCGAGCGACCGTCTCGATTCGCTCACCAATGAACTCAACGGCATTCTCGACTGGGTCGAGCAGCTTGATGAAGTGGACGTCACAGGCGTCGAGCCGATGACGACCCCGGTGCAGACCCCGCTGCCCCTGCGCGCGGACGAGATCACCGATGGCGGCAAGCGCGACGATATTCTGGCCAACGCCCCGAAAGCCGAAGAAGGCTTCTTCGTGGTGCCCAAGAGCGTGGAGTAAGCGCGATGACCGAGTTTACCCAGCTCTCCCTCTTTGACGTGCTCGACGGCCTTGAGAAGAAAGACTTCTCGGCTGTGGAAGTGGCCGAGGCGACCGTGAAGGCCGCTGAAGCGGCGCAAGGCGCGCTCAACTGCTTCACCTCGATCGACGGCGACAAGGCCAAGGAAATGGCGCAGGCCTCTGACGCGCGCCGCGCTGAGGGCAAGGCGGGCGCGCTCGACGGCGCGCCCATCGCGATCAAGGATTTGTTTGGCGTCTATGGCGTTGAGACGACCGCCAGCTCCAACATCCTCAAGGGCTTCAAGCCGCGCTATGAATCCACCGTCACCCAGAACCTCTGGGATGCGGGCGCGGTGTTCTTCGGCAAGACCTCCATGGACGAATTCGCCATGGGCTCCTCCAATGAAACGTCCGCCACCGGCCCGGTGGTGAACCCCTGGCGCGCCAAGGGCTCGGACGAGAAGCTGGTTCCGGGCGGCAGCTCGGGCGGCTCTGCGGCGGCGCTGGCCGCAGGCATTTCCTATGGCGCGACCGGCACCGACACCGGCGGCTCGATCCGTCAGCCGGCGGCGTTCACCGGCCTTGTGGGCGCGAAACCCACCTATGGCCGCTGTTCGCGCTGGGGCGTAGTGGCGTTCGCCAGCTCGCTCGACCATCCCGGTCCGTTCGGCAAGACGGTGAAGGACACAGCATTGCTCACGCAAGTGATGTCTGGCCATGATCCCAAGGATTCCACCTCCTATCCCGGTCCTGTGCCGGACATGGTCTCTGCGGTCAGCCGCGGCGTGAAAGGCCTGCGGATCGGCATACCGAAAGAGTATCGCGTCGACGGCATGCCGTCCGACATCGATGCGCTGTGGGAGAAGGGCGCCCAATGGCTGAAAGAGCAGGGCGCGGAGATCGTCGAGATTTCCCTGCCGATGACGAAATACGCCCTGCCGGCGTACTACATCATCGCGCCGGCTGAGGCCTCGTCCAACCTCGCGCGCTATGACGGCATGCGCTACGGCCAGCGGGTCGAGGGCGACGACCTGACCGACACTTATGAGAAGACGCGCGGTCAGGGCTTTGGCGATGAAGTCCAGCGCCGCATCTTGATCGGCACCTATGTGCTGAGCGCGGGCTATTATGACGCCTATTACCTCAAGGCGCTGAAAGTTCGCCGGAAAATCCTCGAAGACTTCAACGCCGCTTTTGAAGGCGTGGACGCCATCCTGACGCCCACAACGCCGAGCGCCGCCTTCGGCATTGGCTCTAAAGCGGACGCCGATCCGATCGAGATGTATCTCAATGACATCTTCACCGTGACCGCCAATATCGCGGGCATCCCGGCGATGAGCGTTCCGGCGGGGCTCGACAAATCCGGCCTGCCGCTGGGCCTTCAGGTCATCACCAAGGCGCTCGACGAGGAAACCATGTTCGCTGTCGGCGGCGCGCTGGAACAGGCCGCAGGCTTCACCGCGAAGCCGGAGAACTGGTGGGGGTGATGCCGCTTCCCCGCCTCCTCATGATCGGCTTTGGGCTGGTCGCCATTTTCGGCGCGCTTCTGGCGTCCGGGCGACTGGGCGAGGGCGGCGTGCAGATGGCGGTGGGGATCACTTTGCTGGTGACCGGCGGCATCGGGGTGATGAACACCATTTTCTTCACCCGGCTCAAACGCTCGCTCGACGAGATGGCGAAAAACCCGCCCGACGTCGCGCCCGAGCCTGACGGGGAGCCGGATTGATGCGCGCGATCTGGTATGAGGATCAGGGCGCAGCCGAGGACGTGCTGACGCTGGGCGAGCGCCCTGAACCCGCGCCCGGCCCCGGCGAGGTCGCGGTCTTCATCAAGGCGTCCGGCGTCAATCCGTCGGATGTGAAATCGCGCGCCGGGCTTCGCGGCCCGATGAGCGTCGCGCGGCAGATCCCGCATTCTGACGGCGCGGGCGTGATCAAGGCGGTGGGCGAGGGCGTCGACCCGGCTCGCATCGGCGAGCGGGTGTTTGTGTTCAACGCGGCCTTCAAGCGCGCGGGCGGAACCTGCGCCGAGATCTGCGTCATGCCGGTCGAGTTCACCGGCGCGCTGCCGGACGCCGTGAGTTTTGAAGACGGCGCGAGCTTGGGCATTCCGGCTTTGACCGCGCATCGCGCGCTGACGGCCAATGGTCCGGTGCAGGGCAAGACGGTGCTGGTCACCGGCGGCGCCGGGGCTGTGGGGCTGCAGGCGATCCAGCTGGCGAAATGGATGGGCGCGCGCCTTGTCATCGCGACCGTCTCCGGCCCTGAAAAGGCGGAAGCCGCGCTCGAGGCCGGCGCGGATGATGTGATCAATTACCGCCACCAGGACGTGGTCGAAGCGGTCGAGGCCGCCACAGACGGCGAGGGTGTCGATCACATCGTCGAGGTGGAGTTCGGCGGTAATCTGGCGGCGTCGGTCGCCTTGATCCGTCCGCACGGCCTGATCGCGAGCTATGGCAGCGAGGGCGAGAAGACGCCCGAACTGCCGTTTTACGATCTGATGTTCAAGAACGCCGGATTTCAGAGCGTGTTCGTCTACACCCTGACCCCGGCCCAGCGGGCAGGCGCAGTGGCCGATGTCAGCCGTGCGCTGTCTGAAGGCGCGCTGAAACCGCGCATCGACAGTGTTTACGCCTTGGAAGAGTGCGCCGACGCCCATAAACGGGTGGAAGCCGGAGAGAAAATCGGAAGCGTCATCGTCACGCCTGTGTGAGGATGATCCTTGTTAGTTGAGATAGAGAAGACCGCCATGAGCAGCGAGCACACCTACGTCATCAACGGCGCCACGGGCGATTGGGAAATCGTCATGGGGCTTGAGGTGCACGCCCAGGTCAAATCCAACGCCAAACTGTTTTCCGGCGCGGCGACGGCCTTTGGCGCGGAGCCCAACACGCAAGTGAGCCTGGTCGACGCCGCCATGCCGGGCATGTTGCCGGTGATCAATGAGGCCTGCGTCGCGCAAGCCGTGCGCACGGGTCTGGGTCTGAACGCGCAGATCAATAATTTCTCGCGCTTTGACCGGAAGAATTATTTCTATCCGGATTTGCCCCAGGGCTATCAGATCAGCCAGTTCGCGCATCCGATCGTGGGCGAAGGCGAGATCGAGTGCGAACGCGATGACGGCTCGCTGTTCACCGTGGGGATCGAGCGCCTGCACCTTGAGCAGGACGCCGGTAAATCCATCCACGACCTTGATCCCAATGCGACCTATGTGGATCTGAACCGGTCCGGCGTTGCGCTGATGGAGATCGTCTCGCGCCCGCATTTGCGCACCCCCGCCGATGCGGCGGCCTATGTGCGCACCCTGCGCACGATCCTGCGCTATCTCGACACCTGCGGCGGCGATATGGAAAAGGGCCAGATGCGCGCCGATGTGAACGTGTCGGTCTGCCGCCCCGGCCAGTACGAGAAATTCATTCTCACCGGCTCGTTCGAGCATCTGGGCACGCGCTGCGAGATCAAGAACGTCAACTCGCTTCGCTTCATAATGCAGGCCATCGAGTACGAGGCCCGGCGTCAGGTCGATATCCTGGAAGAGGGCGGCACGATCGATCAGGAAACGCGCCTGTTTGACGCCAACGCCGGGGTGACCCGCTCCATGCGCTCGAAAGAAGAAGCGCATGACTATCGCTATTTCCCTGATCCCGACCTGCTGCCGCTGGTGCTCGAGCAGAGCTTTATCGACGATCTGAAGGCGAACCTGCCCGAACTGCCCGCCGACAAGCGCAAGCGCTTCGTCGAGGAGCTGGGCCTGTCGGAATACGATGCGTCTGTGTTGGCCGCCGACAAGGATCGCGCGGACTATTTCGAGAAGGTGCTTGAAGGTCGCGATCCCAAGCTCGCCGCCAACTGGGTGAATAACGAGCTGTTCGGCCGTCTCAACAAAGAGGGCCTCGGGATTACCGAAAGCCCGATCAGCCCTGAACAGCTGGGCGGCATCGTCTCGCTAATCAGCGACAAGACCATTTCAGGCAAGATCGCCAAGGACGTGTTCGAGATCGTCTGGGCGGAAGGCGGCGACCCGGCCAAGATCGTTGACGATCGCGGCATGAAACAGGTCACCGACACCGGCGCCATCGAGAAAGTCATCGACGACCTGATCGCGGCGAACCCCGAACAGGCCGAAAAGGTCAAGGACAAGCCCAAGACCATGGGCTGGTTCGTGGGCCAGGTGATGAAGGCAATGGGCGGCAAGGCGAACCCGCAAGCCGTCAACGAAATCCTCGCCAAGAAACTGCTGGGTTAGGCCTATCGTCTTCCAGATCAAAACCCCGGAGCCAGGCTCCGGGGTTTTTTGTTTGGGCTTTAAAATGGGTCCCCGGATCAAGTCCGAGGACCGAGAGGATAGAGCCTCACCCTCTCGGCCTTCGGACTTGATCCGGAGGCCCATGCACCCGCAGCCCCGCGCGCAAACGCAGGGGTGAAGCCTAATGACGGGTCGCGCGGGATCGAGCCGTTAGAGGTGAGCGATAAGTCTTGGAAGCCAAACCCGGCTCCCGCGCTGGAGATGTTTTGTCGGGGTCACCGCACGGAGACTTCTGCGCTGTCGCGCCGCCGGTGCAGTCGCCGCCTCATCAGACGTCGCTGCCCTGGACCGCCCGGTAAGAGCCCGCCTTTTCGCATGGAGCGCGCGTCACACGCTCTATGCTCGGGACATCCCGTCCCTCCCAGCCTGAACGCGCCGGCCGCCCGTCATGGAAGGAACGAGACGCAGTATGGCTCACGATCCGGATGGGCGGATAAGTTCGCGGCTGTCCGCACTCGCTCTAGTGACACGTCATGCGAACGCGCTAACCTTGCAGCATGACCCAACAGCCTGAATCCGCCCTGTCTGACATCGTTCCGGTCGATGAAATCCGCACGCGCGCTGAAGCGTTGCTCGATTGGGTGCAGGTCTCTGTGCTCAATGTCGACAACGCCGTGCAATTGGGATTGATCCTGGCGGCGTTTGTTCCGGCGCTGCTGTTCGGGCCGCGTTTGCGTCATCTGGTCCATGAAGCCACAAAAACCCGGATCAAGTCCGGTCTCTGGCGTCGGCTGCTGACGGCGGCCCTGGCGCTGATGACCCCTCTGGCGCTGTATCTGGTGCTGACCATGATCCGGGTCGGCCTGGGAGCGCTGGATCGTCCGGTCGCCATCGTCAGCGCGGCGATCAGCCTGATGAGCGCCTGGCTGTTGATCCGGGCGGTGACCCTGGTCATCCGCTCGCAGTTCTGGTCCCGGCTGGCGTTCTACATCATCTGGCCCATCGCGGCGCTGGATGTGTTTGGTCTTCTGGACGATGTGATTGCGCAGCTTGAGGCGCTGTCCATTCCGCTGGGCGAGACGTCCGAGGGCGAACCGGTCTCGCTGAGCCTGTTCGATGTTCTGCGGACCATGATCTATTTCGGTCTGCTGTTCTCGATCGCGAGCTTTGCGGGGCGCACGCTCGACAAGCAATTGCAGAAGTCAGACGAGATTTCGCCGGCGCTCAGCGCGCTGATCTCGAAGGTTCTGGGCGTGCTCCTGCCGATCCTGGCGCTGCTGATCGCACTGCAGATGACGGGCTTCAATCTCGCCACCCTGGCGATTTTCTCCGGCGCCGTCGGCATCGGCGTCGGTTTGGGCCTGCAAAAGACCGTCTCGAACTTCGCCGCCGGTTTCACGCTTCTGGCGGACAAATCCATCAAACCCGGCGACGCCATCGAGGTGGACGGCCAGTTTGGCTGGGTGACGGGGATGCAGGCGCGCTATGTGTCGATCCGCACGCGCGACGGCACGGAAATGCTGTTGCCGAACGACCATTTCATCAATAACGGCGTCACCAACTGGTCGAAATCCGACCATATCGTGCGCATGCACGCGCCGTTTGGCGTGTCTTACAATACGCGCGATCTCAAGGCGGTGCAGACCCTCGCCATCGAAGCCGCGAAGACCGTGAACCGGGTGGTCTCGGAACGCGAGCCGGTCTGCAATGTGATGGAGTTTGGCGATTCTTCGGTGAATTTCGATCTGCGTTTCTGGATCAGCGATCCCCAGAACGGGCAGGCGAATGTGCGCTCGGACGTGTATCTCGCCCTATGGGAGCGTCTGCATGAGGAGGGCGTCGAGATCCCGTTCCCGCAGATGGATTTGCACGTGAAAGCCCTGCCGGATCGCGCCGACCCGTCAGACGACGCTTAGGCCGAGCAGCTCGCCCCGCCCAGAACGCAGAACTGGGCGCAGTATTTATGGTTCAGGCGCACCGGTTTGAGGCTGTCTTCCAGCGTTTGCGCCAGCTCGAATTCGTCTTCATAGGGCAGCAGGGTGCAGGCGACGACGCTGGCGCGCGTCGCGCCCCGACGGCGGATCACCATGCGCTGGCTGGCGCACATGATATCATCAGGGTTCTTGTTCAGAATGCCCCAGCAATCCACCGTGATCTCTGGCGGATCGCCGCTTTCGTCCATCTCGGGGAAAATCACCAGGCGGGACGGATCCTCGCTCGGGATGTCCGCGCCGACTGTATCAAACAGCGCCTTGAAGCCGTCCCGCGCTTCGGCGTCGGTCTCATTCCACAATGAGCGTCCGGCGGCGCTGAGGGTGAAACCGTGATCTGAGAGCCATTTCAGACCCTCCAGCGTGGCGTCAAACCCGCCGGCGCCGCGTTCTTCGTCATGATAGGCGCGGGTGTAATGATCCAGGCTCAGCCGCATTTCAATCTGGTCGCCGAAACGCGCCTGAAGGTCCAGAAGGCCAGCCTGCACGCGCGGGCGCATCATCGGCTTCATAGCGTTGGTCAGGACCAGAACGTTATGGCCGCGCTGGAGCGAGACCTCCATCAGCCGGACCATGTCCGGGTTCAAGAAGGGCTCTCCGCCCGTAAAGCCGATCTCGATCGGGCCGAAGCCAAGCGCGTCGATCTCATCGAGATAGGAGACCACGTCCGCCTCGCTCAGATAGACCAGCGCATCATTGGTGGGCGAGCTGAGGATGTAGCAGTTCTTGCACTCGATATTGCACAGCGTGCCGGTGTTGAACCACAGCGTCTTGAGCGTATCAAACCCCACGCTGGCGCGGGTTTCGCCCTTGGCGGTGACAAGGGGGTCTGAGAATTTGATCAGCGGCGCTGAGGCGTCGGGCATGAGGCGTATCCAGGTCAGAAGAGTGAGCTGCTTGTGAAGCTAGGGCAGGGCCCGGCGCGCAGCAATCGCGCTCAAGCGGATGTGTTCACACGATACAGTGGTCAGCTGTTGTCGGACCCGTCTTGAATCCAGAACACATTATCGACCTTTTGCCCCAGGGCGCGGGCGATTTTCAGCGCCAGCAGGGCGGAGGGGATGAAAACCCCGTTCTCCACCGTGTTGATCGTCTTGCGCGTCACGCCCACCTGCAAGGCCAGCTCGGCCTGGGTCAGGCCGGCTTCGGCGCGCAGGGTCTTCATGGCGTTGCCGAGCGCTGCGTCATTCATTCTTCAGCCCCGGTTTCGCCCCGGCGGTCATAATGGACGACCGCAATAAAGAAGCTGGAGACCGACAGGCCGGTGAGGACCTTGAGCAGAAGGCCGCCATCAAGACCGAATTGATTGATCGTCATGGCGAGCACCGTCGAGACCGTCATGACCCAGAACGCGGCTTCTGCGGCGCGGCGGCGGACATCACGCGCCCACTCATCATTGACGATGTCATAGCCGACGGTCTTGTAGGCGCGGAATGCGTCGCCAAAATACAAGATGATCGTGACCAGCCAGAGCCCGAACCCGATTCCGCTGATCACAAGGCCCGGTCCCATCCAGCTGTCAGGCGTCTGGTGCGAAGATCCAATGCCGTCCGCCGCCTGCCAGGCGAAGAAGCCTGCGGCCTGGCACAACAGGAAGGCGCGCATGCGCAGATTGATCTTTTCAAGCTCGTCCATGGAAGACTCCGATACGCCATGTCACCTTGAGGTAGCATGGCGTATCGGGAATGTAACGTCAAGGTGACGCTTACATCAGTCCGATTTCACGCAGACGCTCGAGCAGGTACGCGTGCGCGGTCATCGGTTCGGGATACCGGTTCGGATTGTCGTCGCTGATGCAGCCAGGCAGGGTCTCGATCAGGAAATCAGGATTGAAGTGCAGGAAGAAGGGCGTGGAATAGCGTGAGAACGCCATGCGCTCTTTGGACGGGTTCACCACGCGGTGGGTGGTCGACGGATACACATGGTTGGTCAGGCGTTGCAGCATGTCGCCGATATTGACCACCAGCGCGCCTTCGGGCGGCTGCACCGGCAACCAGGCGCCGGTCTTGGTCTTGACCTGCAGGCCGGCTTCTTCCGCGCCCAGCAACAAGGTGATCACGTTGATGTCTTCATGCGCGCCCGCGCGCACGCCCGACGGATCGCCGTCGATCGGCGGATAGTGCAGAAGCCGCAGGATCGAGTTGCCGTCATTGACGGTTCTGGAGAACCAGCTTTCTTCAAGCCCCAGATCTTTCGCCAGCGCCTGAAGCAGCACAGCGCCCATCTCGTCGAGCGCCGCGAACAGCGCCTGCACGCTGTCGTCAAAGCGTGCAATGTCGCTCACCGGCACATTCGGCGGCATCACATCAGAATACGGATGGCCCTCAGGCAGGTTCCGGCCATGGTGCCAGAATTCCTTGAGGTCCTTTTGCGCCATGCCCTTGGCGTTCTCGGTGCCGAACGGCGTATAGCCGCGCTGCCCACCGCCATTCTCCACCACATACGCGTGTTTGGCGGCTTCGGGCAGGGCGAAGAAATCCTTGGCGTCCTCCAGCGCGCGATCAATCACACCCTGATCGACAGGATGGTCGCTGATGACGGCGAAGCCGGTTTCACGAAAACTCGCGCCCAGTGCGCGGGCGAAAGCTGCGGGATCCTCACCGGCGAGTGTGAACGACACCGGTTCGAGGGTCTGGTCAGTCAAAATGATATCGGTCATGGCGCGCTCTTTAGCCTTCCCTCGCGAGCTCGTGAAGCCGCAATGTCTTGCACGAATGGTCGCAGACGCCGACATATGTCGTCCAAAGCTGTTTTACAGGGCATGGAGAACTGAATGACCCAGCCGATCGAGCTCTATTACTGGCCGACCCCGAATGGATGGAAAGTGACCATCGCGCTTGAGGAGATGGGCCTTCCCTATGAGATCAAGCCGGTCAATATCGGCCTGGGCGAACAGTTCGAACCCGACTTCCTGAAAATCAGTCCCAATAATCGCATGCCGGCCATTGTTGATCCGGACGGGCCTGACGGTGAACCCATCTCGATCTTCGAGAGCGGCGCGATCTTGCAATACCTCGCCCGCAAGACAGGGCAGTTCTATGGCTCGAACCCGCGTGAGCAGGCGGCGGTCGAGGAATGGCTGTTCTGGCAGATGGGCGGACTGGGTCCGATGTGCGGACAGGCGCACCACTTCAGAACCTACGCCAAGAAGATCGAGCCTGACGAAAGCAAGCTCGAATACGGCAAGAACCGCTACACCAATGAAGTGCACCGTCTGTATGGCGTGATCGAGCGGGCGCTTGAGGGGCGCGACTATCTGGCGGGCGACTTTTATTCCATCGCCGACATGGCCGCCTGGCCCTGGATCCTGCCGGAAGGTCAGGGCCAGGATCTGGACGAATTCCCGCGGCTGAAAGCCTGGGTCGAGCGCGTCGGCGCTCGCGAGGCGGTGAAAACCGGACGGAGAGTGGGCAAGGATCTGTTCAAACCCCTCGATGAAGACAGCGAAGACATGAAAAAGGCGCGCGCCGTGCTGTTTGGTCAGCGCGCCAAGTCTTAACGCTTTGTAAATTCGGCTTCCCCTTGTCCTTCATCCCGCTTATTTTGGGTGCGAGGGGCAGGGGGATTTCCAATGTGGGCGCAGACAAACCGGTCTCGCACCTATAGCGAGCGCTATGGCGCCCGCTCGCCTTGGTTGGCGGGGCCTGTGCGGGCCAGTGTGTACCTGGTCTGGCGCGGCCTTTTCGCGGCCTTGCGCCCCGTCCTGTTTCTGGCGCTGCTGATTGCTGCGGGCTGGTTCGCCTATCGAGGGTTGGAGGCGGCGCCTGATGGCGCGTTGTCATTTCCGCCGAGCGTGCGCGATCAGTTTGACGCTGCGTTTCATGATGCGGCGCGCTCTGAGGACGCCGGGCCTGTGCTTCCGCGTTGGAATACGGAGCTGGCTCAGTCCTTGCGGCCCGGCCCTGCAGGCGGCCCTGACCTTCTTCGCGCGCAGTCCTTCGCCGCCAGCCTGCCCGCCATGATGGGAGAGGAGACGCTGGCGCTTCACCTCATGCGTCATGAGCGTCGCCCTGACATGATGCAGGTGGATCTGGTCGCCATGCCGGCCTGGCGGCGCAAGCAGATCGTCGCCGGCGTTCTGGACGCCCGCAGCGAAGACGCGCAGCGACAGGGAATTGATCCGGTCTGGCTGATCGAAAGCAGCAGCGACGTGCAACAGCGCTATGCTCGCGCACAGCGCCTGTATGGCGCCAGCCTGCAGGCGGCGGAGCACTGGTTCGTTCGCCCCGGGTCACAGGCCCTGAACCTTGCGGCGTTCGCGGATCTCGCCTCAGCACAGGCAACCGACCCGGTCATTCTGCCCGATGCGCGAGAGGTGGTTGCGCTCGGATGCGCGCTTGCGCGGTCGCATGGCCAAACTGTGCCGGCCTGCGCCCGGGCGCGGCCCGCACCTGTCTCAGCAGACCCGGTGCGCACGGCTTTGGCCTTGTCTGTATTTGATCGAGAGCTGGAAACGCCTGCTGTGCGTCTGGCGCTGGCGGCGCGCGCAGCCGGGAGACTGGACGGAGACTGGATTGAAACCCTGTTGTTGGGGCCGGCGGCGCCGGAGCGTGACTTGCGGCTTCTGACCGCGCTGATGCCGGTGTTGGCTGAGGCCGATCAGTATTACGCCCAGCCTGAGGCCTGCCACTTGGCCTGTACGCGCGCCATGGCGGAGTTTGCGTCACGCGCCGGCGATGACGCCGCCGCCCGGCGAGACTGGTTCGCGGCCTATGACCAGTTGCGCCACCAGGACGGGGCGCTGGTCACGATCCGGGTGTCACAAGCGTTGACTGGGGTTGAGGCGGTCCAGACGCTGGTGCGGATCAGCGCGATCAGCGAGGGGCGTTTGCTCGCCGCCAGCGTGCTTCTTGGGGACGCGCTGACGGAGCTGGACAGGCCTGAAAATTATTTTTGGCCCGATGGCGAGGATCTGAACCTCATCCTGGCGGCCGCGCTTGCGGGATTGGCGCAGCTGCTTCTGGGAATCGTTTTGATTTCAGGGCGCTTACGTCGATCCGGAGGCGCACCGAGCGCGCTGGAACGCTTCGACGGACAGGTCAGCCGGTTAATATTGGGTAGGAATGTCTAACGGAATTAAAGGGTTAATCGGCGTTATTCTTGAGACTCTTTAACCCTGTGGTCACCCATCACACGCATTCTGATCTTGCACAACGGGCCACCGAAAAGGCTTCGGGTGCATGGTGGGATGCGGAGGCGACACGGACGAAAAGTCCGGCCCTCCGCCAACGATGGGAAGACGAAGATGGCTTTCACTGACGTGGAAACGGCGCAAGTGCACGATGCGGTCAAGATGGACCCGACCGGCGAAGATCTGTGCAAGCTGGGCCTTTTGTATTCGACCGGCCAGTGCGGCGTGATCGATTACGTTGAGGCGCACAAATGGTTCAACCTGGCCTCTCTGATGGGCTCGGACACCGCAAAATACTATCGCAGCGAAGTCGCTGCCGAGATGGATGGCGATCAGCTCGCAGCGGCTCTGACTGCAGCGCGCGAATGGCTCTCCACGCGGCACTAGGACTGATCGAGCCATGATCGCCGTCAGAAGCGACAGGCTCGATCCGTCTGCATCCCTTTAGTTCGAATTGAACACCTGATCGGCCAACGCGTATGCGAACGCGTTGTCGAGCGGCAGGATGTTTCGAATGTAAAGCTCTGTAAAATCGTTGATTTCAGCGATTGCAGTGCGCGGTGCGAAGACAATGTCATGCCGGGCGAGCGGAATGGTGTCCGCCGGCGCGCCTTGTTGGGCGTCACGCACATTGACCGTCCGCATCATGACGCCGCCGTTTTCCGCGCGGCGCAGAACGACCACCTGACGCAGCCGCGCGCGATTATTAGCGCCGCCGGCGAGAGTCAGGGCTTCCAGTACGCCCATGCGTGCGCTGATCATCTCATAAACGCCGGGGCTGCGCACTTCGCCGCCCACCAGGATCTGCTGCGCGCCATAGCTGACGGGCCGCACTTCCACGATCGGGTCACGCAGAACACGCACATACCGATCCGCAATGGCGCGCGCCGCTTCGGGGCCCGTCATCTGCGCCACCATCACCGATCCCGCCAGCGGCAGGCTGACACGGCCATCGGGACCGACGGGCAGGGTGCGATTGAGTTCTTCTGCCGTGTGAACCACCACCTCAACCTCGTCGCCCGGAAACAGGCGATAGGCGGGCGCGGTCTCGTCCCAGCTCTGAAACCGGTTCGGTTCAAAGCCGGCTTGCGGCGTTTGACGCGGGGATCCCGCGCACGCGCCCAGCATCAAAACGCCCAGACCGGACAAGACAGACCGTCGTGTTGGCGAATTCATGCTCGCGACTCCCCTAATCAGATCTTCACCATGATTGGCGGCGGCTAAGGAAAAATTAAGCGCAATCACGCCAGATGCACCTATGACGTCAATGTCTTCTGACTCCACCGCCCAGAGGCGGGCGCGGCGCGAGCTGGATCTTGTGGATCTGGTCGCGATCGCATGGACGCAGCGCCTGTTCATTATCCTGATCACGCTCATTGTTTTCATCCCGCTGGCGGTGATGGCGTATCTGAGCCTGACCCCGACCTATACGGCGGGCAGCCGTTTGCTGGTGATCATGGATGACGAGGACCTGACGCCTGGCGCCGCCGGCGCCGGCGGTGAATTCATGTTTGACCAGATCATGCAGTCTGAAGCCGATCTTCTGGCGTCCGAGGAAGTGCGTCGCCGCATGCTGATCGAGCTGACAGGATTTGCAGATCCTGAACAACTGAAAAGCCTGGGCGAGGGGTTCGGCGTCAGCCGTGCGCCGAACGCGAGTTTTCTGATCGCGACCTTCAGGAATGAAGACGCTGACGTGGCCGCCAATACGGTCAACGCCATTGTCGATGCCTATTTGCGGTATCGGGTGGAGCTTCTGACCGGCGGGTTCGAGGGCGGAGTGCAAGCCCGCCTCGACGCCGCCGAGCGCGATGCGCTGAGCGCCCAGCAAAGTCTGCAGGCGTTTCGGGCTGAGAACGGCATCGCTGATTTTGAGACCGAGATGAATTCCGCCCTGGGGCGGCTGGCCGATCTCCAGGGGCGCAAACTGGCGGCGGAAGCGGATGCGTCCCAGGCCCGCGCCCTGGCGCGTGCGCTTGAAGACCGGTTGGCGAATATCCCGCAAACGATTGAGCTTTATGTCGAGAACTCCGTGACGGGGCGGCTCCTGGATTTGCAGGTGCGTCAGGCGGACTTGCTGGCGCGCTACCAGCCTGACGCCCCGCCGGTCCAAGCGGTCGAGCGTGAAATCGAGGCGCTGGAGCGGTTCGTGCGAGAGGGCCGCGCCAATGGCCAGGGCCAGCGTCGGACCGGGGTGAACCCGATCTGGCAGGAGCTGGAATCATCGCGGCTGCAACAAGAATCAAACGCCGCCGGGCAAGCCCGCCTGGCCGCGTCATTGGCGTCGCAACTCAATGCCGCTCGCGCGGATGTGGAGCGCTTGCGGGCGCTTCAGCCAGAGTATGAGCGTCTGACGCGCGCCGTTCAGGCGCGCTCCACGGCGGCGGATCTGCTTTCGGTGCAGGCGGCGGACGCTATGGCGCGACGCGACATGCCGCCGGGCGGCGCGGACGCCATTCGCATCGTGTCGCGCGCAACGCCGCCGGTGCAAGCGCAATCCAAGCGCAAGCTGGCCGTGATGGCAGTGGGCGTGCTGGCGGGCGGGATCGCGCTGCTTCTGGGGTTGATCCGCGGCTATGTCGTGGCGGTGCGTCATGACACGCCGCCGCAGCGCCCTGTTCCGCCTGAAGACCGTCCGCAGCCCGATGACGCCCTTGCGCCGCAACAGACAGCGCATCGCGCTGAAACCGCGCCCCGCCGCAAGCCCTTGCCCGTACTGGCGCGGGTCAGCGACGCGCCCTGACGCGGAAGCGCTCCGTTAACCATTCGCGCATACATCTGTCTGTTGAGTAAACAGGCGTGGTCGTCGCGTATGAGCATCGAGCGTGAACTTGAGGGGCTGGCCCGGCGGTTGTCACCGCAGGGCATGACCGCGCGCGCCGTCATGGTCGCGCCCGTCAGCGCCTCGGCCGGCGCTTCCACCATTGCGGCGGGTTTGGCGCGCGCCGCTGTGGCGCAAGGCGTCAAGCCGGTCTGGCTCTATGATCTCGATTTCAAGAACAACCCCCAGTCAGACGCTTTCCGGCTGAACGGGCAGGCGTATTCCGGGGCTTTGTCGGGGCGGCGCTTCTGGCGGACGGTTCCAGACAATGCCGGGCGTGTGGCGCTGCGGCGGGTCGAGGACCAGCCGATTTATGTCAGCCGGTTCGAACGGGCGCCCGGACAGGTTCGCAGCCTGACATTTCTCGACAATCCTGACTATTGGGACCGCGCACGCCACAGCGCCGGCCTGACCGTCGTGGACGCGTCCTATCAAAGCGCCGCGATCGCGCTGATCGCGCCGAATATGGACGGGGTCATTCTGGTCGCCGATGCGCGCACCGATAGTCGGGCGGCGACGGAAGCCGCCGCCGACCACTTGCGAGCGCAGGGAGCGCAGGTCTGGGGCGTGGTCGTCAACCGCGCCCGGACAGCGGCGCGGGCGTGAGCGCGTTTGCGCTGGCGGATCGCTGGCGCGAATCCCTGCCGCGATTTCGCTTTGCGTTGGCGCTTGAGACCGGGCTCGCGGTCTTTCTGATCTTCATGTTTTCAAGCGCCCTGTTCTCGCTGATCTTTGGCGGGGATGAAGAGGGCAGTCCGATCCTGCGGCTGATCTGGCCGCCGGTCTATCTTTTGACCTTGATCCTTGTGGTGATGCGTCCGATGCCGGTGCTCGGCCTGATGGTGCGCGCCTGGCCGCTTCTGATCCTCGCCGCTTTGCCCATGATCTCAGCCTTCTGGTCGCTGGACGCCGGGTTGAGCCTGCGCCGGGGTTTGGGCGTGCTGATGCCGGCGGTGTTCGGGATGTGGCTGGCGAGCCGGTATTGCTGGACCGACCTGATCCGCTTGCTGGCGCTGTCGCTGGGGGTGCTGGCGGTCGGCTCTCTGATCATGGCCGTGGCGTTTCCCGCTTATGGGGTGATGAGCGAGGTTCACCCCGGAGCCTGGGCGGGCCTGTGGGAGCAGAAAAACCGGCTGGGCGCGGTGATGGCCATCGCCACAATGGGCGGCATGGCGGCCGCTTTGACGACGCCTTATCGTACCGAGGTTCGCTATTGGGGCGCTCTGGTGATCCTGGCGGTCTTCCTGGTGCTGATGTCGACCTCCAGGACGGCGTTGATGGCCTGCATGATCGGCTTTGGCGGGCCGTTGATGATCTATTTCGCGCGCCAGGGCTTCGTTATGGCCGCTCTTGCGGTGTTCAGCGGCTTGGCGGGCGTGTTTGCGCTGACGCTGGTGATCGCGATCGGGCCGGGCGTCATTCTCGAAGCGCTCGGGCGAGACCCGACCCTGACCGGCCGCACGGACATCTGGGCGGGGCTGATCCGCGCCGTGGCCGAGAAACCCTGGACGGGGTTTGGCTGGGGCGTGTTCTGGCTGGAAGAGGAAGGCCCGGTCTATTGGGTGCGTCAGGCGACCCAGTGGGAAGTGCCGTCCGCGCACAATTCCTGGCTGGAAATCGCGCTTGGTCTGGGCGTCCCGGGCGCAGCTTTGGCGTTCGGCGTGTATCTTCTGGGGCTGGGCGCGTCATTGAAACGCCTGTTTTCCGGCGTTGAGACCTATTGGGCGCTGCCCGGCATGGCGATCTGGGGGCTGACCAGCATGTCGGAAAGCATTTTCATGACCACGAACGGCTTCACCTGGCTATTGTTCTGCCTCACCTTCAGCAAGCTCTGCGCCCGCCGCGAAGACTAGGCGTTTGCGCCGTACAGGCGGGGTGAGACGGCTTCAAACCAGATCAGCTTGCCCAGGCCCTGCGCGGCCTTGTCCAGACATTCGGCGGCAGCCTTCGCTGAGATCAGCCGAGCCAGCGGCGCACAGGCGCCGAAGACCAGCACTTGCGCCGCGCCGACGCCCATCCAGAAGACGACGCCTGCCCAGTTTCGCGGCGCGTCTTGCGCGCAGGTCTGGGTCGGTCCCTGACCATAGGCGAAGCTGCGTTGCAAAAGCTTGCCCCAGCTTTGCCGCGGGGCCTGAACGTGTTCATACACATCCGCTTGCGCCGCCCAGCCAAAGCAGACGCCCTGGGCCTGCAGTCTCTGAAACAGCATGTCGTCCTCGCCGCCGATTTCATTGGCGGCGTGGTCAAAGACGGGCGAGGGCAGATCCAGCGCCTCGCGGTCAAACAGGGCGTTGCCGCAGCCATGGGGCTTGTCGATCACTTGTGTGTCTGATGAGCCCAGCCTTGAATAGAGCCGCTGCGTATAGGCGGCGCGGACGCCGCGGGTCAGCGGGTCGGGCAGCTGTGCGATGACGGGGCCGAACACCACGGGCGCATCCAGCGTTTTGCGAGCGTCCAGAAGGCTTGCGAGCCAGTGCGGACTGGCGGTTTCGTCATCATCCAGCTGGGCGATGAAACGCGCCTGGGTGTGTGCGAACCCGGTATTGCGGGCGTTGGAGACGCCCGGATTGGGTTCATGCACATAAGACAGACGCACAGGCGCACCATCGGACAGTTGCTCCACGGCGATCCGGGCGCCGGCTTGCGGATCATTGTCCACGATAACGATTTCATCGGGCAGGCGGGTTTGCGCGAATACGCTGCGCACAGCGCCCGCCAGCGCGTCATTGCGCCGATAGGTGGGGATCAGGACGGCGACGCTCATGCGCGCGCCTCGATCGCGGCGAGGGCGTCTGATTGCGTCATCACTTGGGCGTCCGATTGTTCAACGGCGTGCAGGACCACGTCCAGAAACTCCGGCGTACAGCCCCATTCAGAGGGCTGTTTCTGGATGTCGTGGCCATAAAAGATAAGCCAGCCCGGATTGCGGGCCGCATCCTTGACCGCGGCGACGGCGCGTTTCAGTCCCTCCTCACCGCCATCCAGCGGCACGGATCTGAGCAGACCGCGATCCGCGACTCCGCGATTGATGCCGGGTTGCACGCCGCGCAGGCTTGAGTAGGTCTCAAGCAAACGCTTCTTGGCGTGCGGCGTCGCTTCCCCATAGGCGAAAGCGTAGCTGGTCGGCGCGTCATCAAGGCCGGCCGCCTTCAGATAGGCGCGATTGCGCGCGGCGTCCGCCGCCACGGCTTCCGCGGGCAGACGCGACGCATCGAGATGACTGTAGCCGTGACAGGCGATCTCATGACCGTCGGATTTGAGGCTCAGAAGGTCCTCGGCATCAAAAAGTTCGCCATGATGATTGGTGATCCCTGCGAGCCCCCCGCTCACATAGAATGTTCCGCGCCAGCCACGTGCTTTCAGCCGCACGGCGCCCAGCTCCAGTGCGGAGCGCGGAAAATCGTCAAAGGTGAAGGTGACGACAGGACGGTCGAGATTGATCCTGAGCGGCGTCACGCCCAGTCGGCGGGCGATCTGTTGTTGAACACGGCCCGCTAATCCACCGCGCGGGCGGTAGACGACGTCATCGGGATTATAATCAGTCTGGGTCATGCGCGCCCCTTGGGCAGATCGCGGGCGGCGGCGCCCGCTCGGTAGAGTTTCAACGCCAGAACGCGGATCTTCAGCGGCGCCCAGGCGGTTTTCGCCAGCGCCTTGCCCATTAGACGGGCGAGCTTGGCCAATCCCGTCGCTTGCACTTTACGGGCCAGCCGCGCGCCGGGACGGCTCTCATAGTCGGGATGACGGATGAGGAGCCGCGCGAAATTGGCGCCCGCGCGGTCAAACTTGTCGAGCAAGGTTGAAACGTCCTGAAGGCCGCCATGGGCGGCGGGCGCGTCCACATGGCCCAGTTCGCCGCGTTTGGACGCGCTGAGCGCCCAGTCCACATCTTCCCAGCCCCATCCCGTATAGCCTTCGTCAAACCGGCATTGGGCGAACAGGCTGGCGCGAACTGCGAGATTTGAGGAGCAGACCGCCGCCGCGCCCAAGGCCGATCGCGTGGCCGCGTCTGGCGCGTCAGACGCATGGGCGAGCGCGGCGTGGACTGTTTCATGAGCAGACCGGGGCGTGCTTGGCGCATATCCGCCGAACAGGGCGTCACAGCTTGTCTCGGCGAGATGGTGACGCCAGCGCGCGAGAAATCCGGGCTCGACCTCCATGTCGGCGTCCAGAAACAGCAGCCACGCGCCCTGGGCCGCGTCGCCGAGCTGATTGCGGGCGGCAGAGCGCCCCAGATTTTTCGGGCTGGTGATCAGCTTGATTGCAGCGCCGGAGCCCAGCACGGCGTCTTTCACGCTTGCAGACAGGACGGGGTCCGGAACACCGTCGTCAAACAGGATAATCTCGGTTTGCAGGTCCGTCTGACGGCTAAGAGCCTCAAGCAAGGGGCGGGGATCATCGCCATAAAACGGGATCAGCACCGACAGGGCGACCGCATGCGTATCCGCGGAGGGGGAGCGTGTCACCTGGAGGGTCTGAACGGTCATGCCGCAGCCCTCCGCCCCAGACGGGTTGCGATCCTCGCGCCCAGCCAACGTCGCGCACCGAGCCCGTCCAGCGCCAGCAAGATCACAGCATAGATAAGCGCCCCAAATGCGACGTGTACGGCGAGATCGGTGATCACCAATCCGGTCGGGGGCGCATAGGCCAGAGCGACGGCCATGCCCGCCGTGGCGAGCGCGGCCTTGCTCCATTCGCGCAACGGAATTGGCATGGGGAAAATGCTCCGTCCGTGAATGGCGCAGGCGACAAGCGCGATGGCGTAGGCGGCGACGGTCGCCCAGGCCGCGCCATATAGCCCCAGAAGCGGGATCAGGAGCGCGTTCAGAGCCAGGTTGAGCACGGCGGAACCAGTCATGATGAACGCCATGGAGCCGGTGCGGCGGCCCAGCGTGTAGGCGGTATGAAAGTAGTGGGTCATGATGCCGTTCATCAGCCCTGACAAGGCGATCAGCGGCACGATGGAGGCCGCGCTTTCTGCCAGCTCTTCCCCGATCATCAGCCGCGCCAGATCGGGCGAAACGAGCGCCAGCCCGACCGCGGCGGGAAAACCGATGGCGCCCATCAGCGCGCCGGTGCGGCGGGCGACGTCTTGCGCCGCCTTGCGGCCGTCATGCTCCAGCGCGGAGATCAGCAAGGGTCCGGTCGTCATGCCCAGCCACAAGAACACGATGCTGAGCGAGCGGTCCGCCAGCGCATAGCCCGCGGCATAGGCGCCGGTGGCGGCTTCACCCAGATAGGCGGCGAT
>NZ_DEMB01000010.1:236450-243282 GCF_002354675.1 Oceanicaulis sp. UBA2681
TATGGGCGCGGTCGCGTTTGGCTTTGCGCGCCAGGGCGGGCAGGTCAAAGACCAGCGCCAGACCCGACGCCAGAGCGAGACCGGCCAGCGGACCCGCTGAACCCAGATCGGTCAAAAGCGTCAACGCGGCGCCAAAGGCGAACCCGCCCGCCAGCGAGAACGTTTCAAGCGCCGAATACCGCCAGGCTTCGCCGGCGGCGCGGCGTGTTTCGAGCGCGATCATGACGCCGGCGCGCAGCAGGAGATAGGCGAGCGCATAAGCGCTGGCGGTCTTCAATGCGGGCGGCAGGTCGAGCGCCAGCAAGAGAAGGCCGCCCAGAATGGCGACCGGCGCGGCGATCATCGCAAACAGGGTGAGGGCGGTGAACAAATGCCCGCCCAACCGGCCGCGGGCGCTGGCGCGGGCGTGATAACGCGCCACGGCGGCGTCCAGCCAGGTAAAGATCAGGGTGCTGATCAGCGCCGAGCCCGTCAGCACCAGCATGTACTGGCCATAGGCGTCAGGCGTCAGCAGCCGGGTGAACACGACCACGCTGCCAAAGCCCACAAGAGCCTGGGCCAGATAGACCGGCAGGTAAGCCAGAAGATGACGGTTCAACATGGGTGGTTCAGAATCCGGATCAGCATGTGGCGCGCCATGCAAGAGCGCGACCGGTCCCAAGCTTGCCTCACAACACTGAAAAACGGCTAAACGCGCGTGATTTTGTGCCGAAGCGGGCCAGATCGGGCGTTCGCCAAGCCTTTGTTCAGTCTTGTCTGTCAGGACTGTCGCAGAATGAAACGGGGACCGGGATGCAGATGCTGAGCGTGGAAGTGACAACACCTCAAGAGCTGAGCGCCACCGAGCGTAACGCCTGGCGCGCCATGACGGCGGTCAATCCGCTCCTGAAAAGTCCGTATCAAACGCTGGGCTATCTTGACGCCATCTCGGCGGCGCGACCCGATATCCGTGTTGCGGTGATCCGCAAGAGCGCGCGCATCGCCGGCTTCTTCGCTTTCCAGAAAGGCCCGATGGGTCACGCTCGCGCCCCGGGCGGCGTCGTCAATGATTGCCATGGGATCATCTGCGCGCCCGATGAAGACATCGCGCTGACGCATGTTCTGGCCCAGGCGAATATTGCGGTGTTCGACTTCCGCGACAGCCTTGCGGCGCAGGCGCCTTTCCGCCGTCATGCCGACAGCGTTGAAGGCGGTTGGGTGATCGATGTGTCCGAGGGCTTTGACGCCTATGTGGCGAGCCGCAAGAAGCTGGGCGGCAATACGTTTCGCAGCGCCATCGGCGCGCCGAAGAAGCTCGCCAAGGAAGGCGCGCTGACGTTCCGCTTTGATGATCGCCGACCCGAAACGCTTGAGGCGCTGTATGCGTGGAAGTCCGCGCAGTATCGCGAGTCCGGCTTTCCGGATCTGTTTGCGCTGAAATGGGTGCGCGATCTTCTGGAGCAACTCTGGCGGCAGGACCGCGCAGAGGGCGCAGGCCTGATGTCCACGCTGGAACTCGACGGCCGTCTGGCGGCGGTGCATTTCGGCCTGATCGGTCCTGAGGTGCTGCATTCGTGGTTTCCGGCCTATGACCCGGACTTCGTCAAACTGACGCCCGGCAACGCCTTGCTGATCGAAATGCTGAAAGCGGGCGCCGAAGCGGGCGTGCATGAACTGCATATGGGACCGGGCGAGGGGCGTCAGAAACAGGCCATGGGCTCGTTTCAGGAAGGCCTCGCCACCGGCTGCATCACCCAGCCCGGGCTTGTGGGCTGGACCCGCCAGATGGCGGGACAGATCGAGAAGACGGCCGAGCCCTTGCCGCTGGGTCCGCTGGCGCGGGCGCCAGGCAAGGCGTTTCGCAAGATTGACCGGATCGCGGCGCTTTACGGCGTCTGATCGGGCCGGATCGCAGCCTGCGCTTCGGGTTGTGATTGCCCGTCTTGTACGGATCGCGCTAAACCGCTGGCATCAGACCGCGCGTCTTGCGGTCGGCTTTGCCAGATGAGCGTCCATGAGCATCCCAGCCCTGTCCATCGTCATTCCCGCCTTTAACGAAGCGGCCAGCATCGAAGAGGTGGTCAAGGAGGCGATCTCGGTCTTCTCTGAAGGGCTGGAGAGCTTTGAGATCATTGTGGTCGATGACGGCAGCGATGATGACACCGCTGGCGCGCTTGGTCCGCTCTCTGAGGCCGATCCGCGCGTGCGCGTCATCCGTCATCCCAACCGCTCCGGAAAAAGCGCCGGGCTTCGCACAGGATTCCTGGCGGCGCGCGCGATCTGGGTCGCGACCATGGATGGCGACGGACAGGATGATCCGCGGTCGGTTCTGGAAATGAGCAAGGCGATTGATCTGTCGACCGTGGACACGGTGGGCGTGGTGGCCGGGTGCCGGCAAAACCGCACGGACGGGGCCAATCGCAAATTCGCCTCGCGCTTCGCCAATGGTCTGCGCCGCTCGCTCCTTAATGATGACTGTCCGGATACGGCCTGCGGCCTGAAAATTCTGCCGCGTGATCTGTTCCTTGTGATGCCCTTCTTTGACGCCATTCACCGCTACTTGCCTGCTTTGGCGGGGCATCTGGGCTTTGAAACGCTCAATGTCACCGTGGTGAACCGGCCGCGGGCGGCGGGCGAGAGCAAATACACCAATCTCGGCCGCGCGGCGGCGGGTCTGTTTGACCTGTTGGGCGTCATCTGGCTGATGCGTCGCACGCATTATCCGGATCCGCACATGCTGCTGGGCGCTCGGGGTGGAGATCGCTGACCATGACCGGTTTTATTTCATCACTGACCGAGCCGGGCCAAAGCGGCGGGCTGTCTCGCCGCGCCTGGATTGTGGTGATGTTGCTGGCGGTGATCGCGCACTTCCCCGGATTGTTCTCGATCCCGGCCATGGATCGTGATGAAGCGCGCTATGCGCAGGCCAGCCGGCAGATGATGGAAACCGGCGACTTCGTCGATATCCGCTTTCAGGACGATCCGCGCCATGTGAAGCCCAGTGGCATCTATTGGCTGCAAGTGATCACCACCCAGCCTTTCGGCGGTGAGACCGCCCCCATTGGCGCGCACCGCCTCCCCAGTTTTTTCGGGTCCCTGATCGCTGTGGCGCTGACCGCCTGGCTGGGCGCGCGATTGTTCTCGCCATCGGTGGGGCTGGTAGCCGGGATCGTGATGGGGCTCGGCCTCGCCATGCAGATCGAGGCGCGCACCGCCAAGACTGACGCCGCCTTGCTGGCGGCGGGCATGTTCGCCCAGGTCGCGCTGGCCATGCTGATGCTGAAAGTGCAGGAGGCGAAGCCGAAATTCTGGGGCTGGCCTGCCGTGCTTTGGGCCGGGACCGGCGCTGCAATCGCCATCAAGGGGCCGATCATCTTCATGGTCACGGCCTTGACCCTGATCGGGTTTGTCGCGCTGAAGCGTGATCTGAAACTTCTACTGAAAATCAGGCCTTTGCCGGGGCTTCTTCTGGCTTGTGCGATCTTCCTGCCCTGGCTCATCGCGATCAACATCCAGACCGATTGGGGCTTCTTCCAGGAAGCCGTGGGGCATGCCCTGTTCGGCAAGGTCGGCGTCGCGGACGACAGTCATGGCGGTCCGTTCGGCTATCACACCTTGCTGATGCCGGTGACGCTTTGGCCGGCGTCCGCGCTCTTGGGGCTCGCTGGCTTGGCCGCCTGGTCGCGGCGCAGCGAGGCGGCTGTCCAGTTCCTGCTGGTGTGGATCCTGCCGTCCTGGTTGGTGTTTGAGTTGATCCAGACCAAGCTGCCTCATTATGTCTCGCCCATGTTCCCGGCCATCGCCATTCTGATCGGTCTGGGTCTGGTGAACGCGAAGGCGCTGCTCAGCGGCTGGAAGCAATGGACGCTGTTTGGCGTCATCGCAGCGCTGGCCATTGTGGTGGGCGCGCTCGTGGGGCTGGTGCCCTGGATCGGCCAGATCGAGTTTGGCGAACCCGTCAGCCTCGCCAGCAAGGTCACGGCCGTGATGGGCGCTCTGGCGGTGATCAGCCTGGTCTGGCTGGCGTTCAAACCTGATCTGACGCGGCTTCTGGCGGTCAGCGTGGCCAGCGCGTCGGTCTATGTGGTCGCTTTTGGCGTCGCCATTCCCGGCGTCCACAAGCTGTGGCCCTCCTATAACGCCGCCCGCATCGCGGAGACCTTCACGGGCTGTGAGACGCTTAATGTGGCCACTGCAGGCTATCGCGAGCCGTCCAACGTCTTCAATTTCAGCACCGATATCCTGCTCGGAACGGATGGCGCGGAAACGGCGGCGTTTTTGTTGGCGCACCCGCAATGCGGTCTCGCTGTTGTGGACCAGTCTGAGCAGGCCGCTTTCGAGGCCGGACTCGAGGGCGCGGGTGTCCGTCAGCTCGCCGCGCTTGAGGGCTATAACGCCGTGAAGGGGCGCGATCTGACCTTGCGCTTTTACACGCTTGAAAACTCCGCTCTTCAGGCGCCGGCCCAATAGGACTTGTCTAAGCGTCAGTGCTGACCGACTCTGATGAGAATTCAGGGAGGACAGTCATGAGCGTTCAGTACGAAACGCGCGGCGCCGTCGCCATCATCACCATCAACCGGCCGGATCGGCGCAACGCCGTGGACGGTCCCACCGCTGACCATCTGGCCGAGGCGTTCCGGCGTTTTGACGCCGACGAAAGCTTGAGCGTCGCCATCCTCACCGGGGCTGGCGGCACGTTCTGCGCCGGCGCGGATCTGAAAGCGGTCAGTACGGGCGAGGGGCGCAACCGGGTCGAAGAGACCGGCGACGGTCCCATGGGGCCTTCTCGGCTCAGATTGAGCAAACCAGTCATCGCCGCGATTGAAGGCCACGCGGTCGCGGGCGGGCTGGAGCTGGCGCTGTGGTGTGATCTGCGGGTCATGGCCGAAGACGCCGTGTTCGGCGTCTATTGCCGACGCTTCGGCGTGCCGTTGATTGATGGCGGCACGGTGCGCCTGCCACGCCTGATCGGTCAGTCGCGCGCTATGGACATGATTCTGACGGGGCGCACGGTTGAGTCAGGCGAAGCGCTCTCAATCGGTTTGGCGAACCGGGTGTCCGGGCCCGGTCAGGCGCTCAAGACGGCGCTTGAGCTTGCCGATCAGATTGCGGCTTTCCCCCAGCTCTGCCTGCGCCATGACCGACAGTCCGTGCTGGAGCAATGGGGACTGGATGAAGCGGACGCCATGCTCAACGAGGTTCGGCTCGGGATCAAAACCCTGACCAGCGGTGAAACGGTGGAAGGCGCGACCCGCTTCGTAAAAGGCGAGGGCCGGCACGGCCAGTTCTGAGCGCCCATTAAAAAAGCGCCCCGCCAGATTGCTGGCGGGGCGCTCTCAGTCAGTGATCCAGCGTCTTACTCTTCTTCGTATTCGCCGCGGGCGCGGTCGATCATGGGGGAGAAGAAAATCGCGTTCATCAGCAGACGCTCCGAACCGGGGAAGGTGGCCCGGAAGACGGGGTTGTCCGCCATCATGATCACCGAGCCGCGGCCCAGACGCTGGGCGACGACGGCAGGCGTGCCTGCGATCTCGTCCTGGCGCATCTGCGACGCGTAACCGCTCAAGAGCGGATCGTCGGTGTATTGCAGCGGCACCGCATAAGGATCGTCCTCGGGACGGATCAGAACGTCGGTGATGTTGCGCTGAACCGCCAGCGTGCGATCCCCAAAGCCGAAGCCCAGCGGGTGAGACGTGTCGAGATCGGTCTCAAACAACGCGCCGCCGATAATATGCTCGGCTTCACGCACCGCCATATCGGCGACGTTGAGACGCGTCATGGCTTCGGCGTCGTCCTCTGAGCCGTTCGCCTCGTCCTCATCGTCCGCCTTGCGGTCAAAGAAGGCCTCCTGCGCCCAGACGGCCGCCTGGCGAGTGGCGATCAGCGTGCCGCCATCGCCGCGGATCCAGTCGTCAACCTCTTCCTGAATGCTGTCTGACAGGCGAGCATTGCCGCCGACCAGAATGAGGTGGGTGTATTCGCTCCAGTTTACGCCGCCGAGATCATCCTTGCGCACAAGGGTGACTTCCATGTTGTGACGGAAATCGAGGGTCCACCACACCTCACCCGAGTCATAGCGCGTCAGGCCGTCATCGAAGGCCAGCAGCACCTTGGGCGTCTCAACCGAACGGAACACGCGCGCTGCGCCGAAATCCGCGCCTTCATTAGGGGTCAGGCCTGAGGTGAGGGCGTGGACGGTGACGCCATCCTCAGACGCGATGGTCTCCATCAGCGCGTGAATGTCTTCACGGCTCATATCCTGACGGGCATAGGGGATGAAGATCGCGCCACGACCCAGCTCAACCCGGCCACGCGTGGTTTCGGCGGTCACAGGTTCCGTACCCGCCCGCGCCAGCAGCTCGGCGGACAGGATCCGGTTCAGCGCGCGCGGGGCGAAGGTGTGCGACCATTCCAGCGCATAGCCATAGGGCGCCACATCCGGGGCGGGAGCGGCCTCAAAGGCGCCATCCGCCAGCTCATCTGACATGGAGACCGAGCGCAGACCGCCGGTCAGGGCGGAATACTCAAGGTCATAGGCCAGCGGCAGGGTCCAGCCCGAGACGTCATAGAAGATGTTTTCGGGGAACTCGGTGACCTGGTCAAAAACGCCGCGGATCATCCGGTGCTGGTCCTGGTTCATCGGCACCACAAAGGATTCGCCCGCTGCATAGGTGCGGCCATCGGCGCGTACGTCGCCCTCAAGCGTGTAGACGTCGATATCGTGCATGCGCAGAAGACGCACGAAACGGTTCGCCCGTTCAGGGTCGCCGGCCGCGGTGAACACAAAGGCGCGGCGATTGTCGCGGCTCGCCATCTGGGCGGATTCCGCAAAATAGCTGGTCTGATACTCGAT
>NZ_DEMB01000010.1:243448-303520 GCF_002354675.1 Oceanicaulis sp. UBA2681
CGGCATGGGTGACAAGACCGCGATCGGTCTCGATTTCACCGCCGCGCGCGGCGCCGATCTCGAACAGAATGCCCAGGGATCCATTGATCTGGGGATAGGTCGAGCCCTTGCCGATATAGAAATTATCAAAGCCTTCCTGGGTGGTGTAGAGCCGCGCTTCGGGATCCAGGAAGTCGGTGGTGTGCTGCTGAGCGATCCGGTAGGTCAGATCGCGCGCCCGCTCGGGGATCAGCGGATTGCGACGCAGCGCTTCACCGGGGTGGAAGTAGAACGGGCTGGATGAGCCCATTTCGTGATAGTCCGCCGAGACCATCGGCTTCCATTCATGCCATTTGCCGATCCAGGCCTGGGCTTCAGGCTGGGTCAGCAAGAGCCATTGCCGGTTCAGGTCGAACCAGTAGTGATTGGTCCGCGCTTCCACCCACAGATTATGGATGATGTCGGCGGGATCGGTGTTCTGCGCCTGGGAGAAGAAGGTCTCCACATGGTTCACCCGGCGCGAATGGCCGTCGGGATTGAACACGGCGGTGAACAACAAAACCGTATCGTCGAGCGTGTCGCCGATATCGGCTTCGCTGGCGGCCGCGAAGTGGTAAAGAACCGGAATGGCCGCGTCCATGCCCGAGGATTCCGCGCCGTGAACGCCGAAATTGATCCACAGGACCAGCGGCGTATCCGCCGGCGCCGCTTCGCCGCGCAGTCGCGCCAGATGCGCGTCACGAATCGAGTCGATCCGCTGCTGGTTCTCAGACGAGGTGACGGTGAAGAACAGGATCGGGCGGTGTTCGTGGGTGTAGCCGATCGTCTCGACCGAGATGCGGTCAGACTGGCCCGCGATCTCGCGCAGATAGGCGACCATGTCGGCGTGACGCACGGGGCGAGCGCCGACTTCATAGCCGAAACTGTCTTCAGGCGCCGTGATGGAGGCGTCATAGCTGACGTCTTCGGGCATGAAGAAGGAAATGGGTTCTGCGACGGCCGCAGAGCTGGTCAGTGCGGCGCCAAGCGCGAGTAATCCCGCACGCAAAAGGCTCTTCATAATGTCTCCCCATGAGCCGTTTATCGGCCCGTCTTTGTCTCGATGGTGAAGTGTTCAGCAACCTAGGCCGCAAAACTTGCGGCGACCAGTGCTAGCCGAATTCAATTTCGCCCTGTATGAGAGCCGCAAAGAGCGCAGGTTTTGCACCTGCGAACACATCGAGATCTGCGAGATTAAGGACTGATCTATGACCGCTCCCGTTGAGCGCATTCGCAATATCGCCATCGTGGCGCACGTCGACCATGGCAAAACCACGCTTGTGGACAAGCTGCTCCGGCAATCAGGGACGTTCGATGAACGCGCCGCGAATGTCGAACGCGTCATGGACTCCAATGATCTGGAGAAAGAGCGCGGCATCACCATTCTCGCCAAGAACACGGCGGTGACCTGGAACGACTACGCCATCAACATCGTGGATACGCCCGGCCACGCCGATTTCGGCGGCGAAGTCGAGCGCGTGCTCTCCATGGTGGATTCGGTGCTGCTGCTGGTCGACGCGGTGGATGGCCCCATGCCGCAAACCACCTTCGTGACCAAGAAGGCGCTGGCCCTGGGCCTGAAGCCCATCGTGGTGATCAACAAGGTCGACCGTCCCGGCGCGCGTCCCGACTGGGTCGTGGACCAGACCTTTGACCTGTTTGACCGTCTGGGCGCAACCGACGAGCAGATGGATTTCCCTGTCGTCTACGCTTCGGCGCTGGAAGGCTGGGCGAGTCTGGATGTGGATCAGCGCGGCGGTGATCTGAACCCGCTGTTCCAGGCCATTGTGGATCGCGTGGCGCACCCGGACGTGGATCAGGACGCCCCGCTTCAGCTGCAGGTCTCGGCTCTGGATTACTCAAGCTATACCGGCGTGATCGGTCTGGGCCGCATTCGCCGCGGCAAGCTGAGCAAGAACCAGCAGGTCGTCGTGGTCGGTGCTGACGGGACGGAGCGCCGCGCGAAAGTGCTGCAGGTGTTCGGCTTCCACGGTCTTGAGAAAGTCGAGCGTGAGACGGCCGCCGCTGGCGACATCATCACCTTCAACGGCATTGACCCGCTCAACATCTCCGACACGCTGTGTGATCCCGAGCATGTGGAGGCGATGCCGCCGCTGACGGTGGACGAGCCCACGATCTCGATGATCTTCCAGGTGAACGATTCGCCGTTCGCCGGCCGCGAAGGCAAGTTCGTCACCTCGCGCCAGATCAAGGAACGTCTGGACCGTGAGCTGATCCACAATGTGGCGCTGCGTGTCGAGCAACAGGATGACGCGGATAAATTCCTCGTGTCCGGCCGGGGCGAACTGCACCTGTCGGTGCTGATCGAAACCATGCGCCGTGAAGGCTTCGAGCTGGCCGTGGGCCGTCCTCAGGTGATCAACCGCGAAATCGACGGTCAGATGTGCGAGCCGTATGAGGCGCTGACCATCGATGTCGAGGAAGAGCATCAGGGCGGCGTCATGGAGCGCCTGGGGTCGCGCAAGGCCGACCTCAAGAATATGGAGCCGGACGGCAATGGCCGGGTGCGCCTGGAATATGTCGCGCCGACGCGCGGCCTGATCGGCTTCCGCTCGGAATTCCTGACCCTGACCCAGGGCTCGGGCCTGATGTTCCACACCTTTGATCACTACGCCCCGCGTTCGGCCGGCGAAGTCGGTCAGCGTCCCAAGGGCGCGATCATCTCCATGGAGACCGGCAAGGCGCTGGCCTTCGCCCTGTGGAACATCCAGGAGCGCGGCAAGCTGTTCATCGGTCATGGCGTGGAAGTCTATGAAGGCATGGTCATTGGCCAGAACGCCCGCGACGAAGACATGATCGTGAACCCGCTCAAGGGCAAGAAACTGACCAATATGCGCGCTTCGGGCACCGATGAAGCGGTGGTCCTGACCACGCCGGTCCGCGTGACGCTGGAATACGCGCTCGAGTTCATCAATGACGATGAGCTGGTGGAAGTGACGCCGGAAAGCATTCGCATCCGCAAGCGCTTCCTGCTCGAGCACGAACGCAAGAAAGCCAGCCGCGCCAAGGCGGGCTAGGCGATCCGCCAGACGCATGAAAGGCCGGGCTCATCGCCCGGCCTTTTTGTTGTGGAGTGTCAGAGGCCGGCGTTCTCTGCGGCCTTGCCGAGCCAGCTCGCAACGATGGATGGAGCCTCCATCGGGATCAGATGGCCGCCCTCCACAGACTCCAGACGCACCCCGCGAGCGACAAGGCCGCTGGCGTTGATCACGGTGGACCCCTTGCTGGCCTTGAGCACTTGTACTGTGTCGCCCAGCCGGCGAGCCGCCTTGAGCAGGTCATGGGCCTGGCCTTCGAAATTGGCGGCCTCCCAGTTCGGGTCGCAAGCCAGTCTGACGCCGTGTGCGCTGTCCTGAAGGCCATCCTCGAGATAATCCTCCAGCACGCCGTCCGACCAGCGGGCGAAGGTGGGGCGCGATTGATACCGGCTGATCACCGCATCGCGATCCGGCCAGCCGTTCGAGCGTTTGCGCGCCGTTGCGGCAGGCTTGATCGCAGCCCCCTTCATGAAGGGCCAGAGCGGCGAGCGCGCCATCAGATAGAGTGCGGGCGGCAACACCACAGGCTCGACCAGCGCCAGCGGCGGCGCGTCCCGCATTTGCGCCGCGGCGAGCAGCGTGCTCGATCCGCCCATGGAATGCCCAGCCAGCAAAGCCGGGCGGCGGTCCAGCCGGTCATAAAGCGCCAGAAGATCCTTGGCGTAAACGTCCCAGCTTTTATGGGTGGCGGGGTCGGCGGGCAGGGTGGTGCGGCCATGGCCGCGCAGATCGGGCGCGATGATCTCGAACCGATCGACCACTTTCCCCAGCATCTGGCGATAGGCCCCGCCGTTAAACCCGTTGGCGTGAGCGAACACCAAAATCGGCGCGCCGGGATTGGGCCAGCGCCAGGCCGCCATCATCCCATCTTCAAACTCATAGTGTGCGCGTTCAGGCTCGATCATGGCGGGCTTTCATTCACAGGCGGTCACAAGCGGTTGAGCTTGCCCGATTCTCACCGGGGCGTGACTGGTTTTCGGTCATGGCGGGTCTAGTCTACTGATCAGCCGCAAGGAGGGTGGAATGAAACCATTCATCATCGCAATCGCCTGTCTCGCCAGCCTGGCCGGCATGTCCCTCTCACACGCCCAGACCGATCTGCACACGCCTTGGGATCAGGTGCTTGGCGCCTATGTCGTCGAAAGCGATGACGGGGTGAACCGGTTTGATTATGCCGGTTTGCGCGCAAACCCGGACGATCGCGCAGTCTTGTCCGCCTATATCGAGGACCTTGAGGCCACGCAGGTCAGTGCTCTGACCGATGATGCGCGCTTCGCCTTCTGGGCCAATCTCTACAACGCCGTCACGGTGCGCCTGATCGTGGATGAAGCGCCCGAAAACTCCATTCGTCAGATACGGCCTCGCCCCTGGTCTATCGGTCCCTGGGGCGTGAACCGGGTGGAGGTGGAAGGCCGCGCGCTGTCGCTGGACGATATCGAGCATGGGATCATGCGCGTCGAATTCGACGCGCCTCTGGTCCATTACGCCGTCAATTGCGCCTCTATCGGTTGTCCTAATCTGATGGCGCGCGCCTGGCGCAGCGATACCTTGGATGCGGACCTTGAAGCGGGCGCCCGCGCCTACATCAATCATCCCCGCGGCGTTACGGTCACTGAAGACGGGCTCGTGGTTTCGCGAATCTATGACTGGTTCAATGAGGATTTCGGCGGCGCTGATGCGGGCGTGATCGCCCACGTGTTGAGATATGCCGAGCCCGGTCTGGCGCAGCGCATTGATGGCGATACCCGTATTATTTCATATACCTACGACTGGTCCCTCAACCGTGTTGTGAGCCCGTAAGCGTCGCCGGATTTGGTATGCGGCCTTTGAGCGCCTATCTTTGTCGCCATGGGGTTGTGGACAATATCCGTACGCAATGCGTGCGTCGCAGCGCTGGCGCTCGCCGGCGCCGTGTCCTGTGGGCGCGCTGATCCGCCTGGTGTGGAAACGCTGGACGAGATCCGCGAGCGTGGAGAGCTGATCGTTCTCACGCTTGAAAGCCCGACCACCTATCATCTGGACGAGGATGGCGAGCCTGAGGGCTATGAGGTCGCTCTGGTCCAGAACTTCGCGCAGGATCTGGGCGTCAGCGTTCGCTTCGAACCCCAGCGCGATCTGGGCCAGCTGATGGCCAATATCGAGGCCGGCCAGGGCCATCTGGCGGCTGGCGGCGTGACGATCACCGAGGCGCGCCAGGAGGCCAACACCTTCGGTCCCGCCTATAAAACTGTCACCGAACAGCTGGTCTGTCGCCGCGGCGGCCCCCGGGTCCGCACGATCGAGGATATGGCGGAGGTCGAGATCGCGGTGCTTGAGGGCTCAAGCTATATCGAGACCCTGCAGGCGCTGAAAGTGGACCATCCCGGCATCGAATGGCGGACGGTGAACGCCGCTTCCGCCTTGCCTTTGTTGGAACAGGTGCAGGCTGAGCAGGTGGATTGCACCGTTTCGGATTCCACGATTGTCGCTCATGCCCGGCTGCGGTTTCCTGAGTTGCTGACCCCGCTTGTGCTCAGCGAAGAACGCTCTCTGGCTTTCGTCCTACCTCTGGGATCAGAGTTGTTGCAGCCCTTGAACCGCTGGTCCGAAGCGCGCCACGAAGGCGGCTTTCTGGAGCGGCTGGATCAGCGCTGGTTCGGCGTGACTCGTCAGTTTGATTATGTGGACACGGCTCGCTTCATTCGACGCATTGACGAGCGTTTGCCAGCCTTGCGCCCTCATTTCGAAGCGGCGGCCGAGGAGAGCGGCATTGACTGGCGCTGGCTCGCTGCTCAGGCCTATCAGGAATCCCATTGGGATCCGGACGCCGTGAGCGCGACAGGGGTGAGGGGGATCATGATGCTGACCCTGCCCACCGCCAACGAGCTGGGGGTGGAGGACCGCACCGATCCTGCTCAGTCGATCGCGGGCGGCGCGCGCTATCTCGCTAATCTGATGGAGCGCTTGCCTGAAGAGGTGCAGGGTCGCGACCGGCTGTTCCTGGCGCTGTCTGCGTACAATGTCGGCATGGGCCATCTTTACGACGCACGCCGGTTGGCCGAGCGCCAGTCGCTGGAGAAAAATCGCTGGGGCGATATCCGGAAAGTTCTGCCGCTCTTGTCAGACCCTGAATACTACACGACCTTGCCGCGCGGATACGCCCGAGGGCGAGAGCCGGTGCATTATGTGGCCAATATCCGACGCTACCGCGTGTTGCTGGATTTGCATCTGGATGACTGACCCAGCGAGGCGCTGCTGAGCGTGAAGCGCCGTATACAGATCAACTGAATACTGTTGCTGCAAGTGCACACTTCAGGCCTCCCGGTGTCTTCTGGCGTCATATTTTTCTTTCCATACTGACGAATTTCCGTATCACGCTCGGAACGAGCCCGCCCTTCAGATCAATTGAGAGGGCGATGGATCTCCACCCTATGCGTCGCCAGCATGCGGCGCTCTTCCGGAGTCGAACTCGTGCCCCAGTTCAAGACCCGCCTGTCCCGCCTTACCGCCTGTTCCGTGAGCGTGCTCGCCCTGATGGCCAGCGCTCAGCCCGCCGCTCTGGCCAATGATACGGAAGCCGCGCCTGACCGGCTTGACACCATCATCGTCACGGCGACGCGGCGCGAAGAAAACGTGCAGGACGTGGCGGCGTCCGTGACCACGGCCCCCAAGCCGACTCTGGATGCGATCACTGAAGCCGGCGGGGACATTCTTCAGCTCGCGGCGCGCGCGCCCAGTCTTTACGCCGAGAGCTCGAATGGACGCGTTGCGCCGCGGTTCTACATCCGTGGCCTGGGCAATACGGACTTCGATCTCGCCGCGTCCCAGCCCGTCTCCATCCTGATGGACGGCGTGGTTCAGGAAAACGTCATCCTGAAAAGCTTCCCGCTGTTTGACATCGCGCAGGTTGAAGTGGCGCGTGGTCCGCAGGGCACGCTGTTCGGCCGCAACACAACGGCGGGACTGGTGCGTTTTGACTCTGTGCGTCCAAGCCAGGAACTTGACGGTTATGTCAGCGTCAGCGTCGGCTCGCTCGGTACGACCAATGCGGAAGGCGCCGTTGGCGGCGCGCTGATCGACGGCGTGTTGTCGGGGCGTGTCTCTGTGCTGCGCCAGCATCGTGACGACTGGATCGACAACGGGTTCTTGGGCGTGCGTGATGCGCTTGGCGGTTTTGACGAGCAAGCGGCGCGGGTGCAGCTCCTGTTCACGCCGAACGACCGCTTTGACGCGTTGTTGAACGTGCATGCGCGAGATTTCGAAGGCACGTCCGCGGTCTTCCGCGCCAATATCCTGACCACCGGCTCCAACGACCTGAACGAGAATTTTGATCGCGATACGGTGTTTTTCGATTCCCCGGCCAACAACCCCCAAGCCTATGAGGGCCTGGGCGCGAGCCTGACGATGAACGGCTATTTCGATGGCCTGACCCTGACCTCGATCACCGGGTATGAATATGCGGACGGGTTCAGCCTCGGCGACATCGACGGCGGCAATCTCAGCGGACCGGGCTTTATTCCGTTCCCGTCTGAAACCCAGGACGCGCTGGATGATCTCAAGCAGGTGACCCAGGAATTCCGTCTGGCCTCAGACACGGACAACGCCACCAGTTGGCAGGTCGGCGCATACTATTTTGACTCCGAGTTTGAAGTGACGACCTCTTCGCCGTCCGGTTTTCCGCCGACCACCACCGTGCGTCACGAGAACCAGCTTTGGGCGGTGTTCGGTCAGCTCAGCCATCAGGTGACCGATGATCTGCGCCTGTCGGCCGGGCTGCGCTATACGAGCGACGAGAAAGACCTCACCGTCCCGCTGGCGGCCTTCCCGGTTGACCCGGTCAGCGTGTCTGATGAGGAAGTGAGCTGGGATCTGTCGGCGTTCTATGACGTCAATGACGATTTCGCCCTGTTTGGCCGCGTGGCCCGCGGCTTCCGCGGCCCGACCATCCAGGCGCGCGACGTCGCCTTTTTCTCGCCGCCCTCCACAGCCGAGAGCGAAACCTCGACGTCCTACGAGGCGGGTTTCAAATCCGAATTCGCCGACGGCCGGGCGCGCGTGAACGCCACCGCGTTCTATTACGAGGTGTCCGACCTGCAGCTGTCCGCCGTGGGCGGCGCCGGCAATCTGGTCCAGCTCGTGAACGCCGATCAGGGCGTGGGCTATGGCTTTGAAGTGGATTCAGAATTCCTGGTGGGCGAGAACCTTCTGCTCACCGCCGGATTCAGCTGGAACGAAACCGAGCTTCAGGATGCCGGCCTTGAAGTCGGGCCTTGCGGATCGGGTCAGTGCACCCCCACGGATCCGGACGCCGACGGCGACGGCTTTGTGGAAGTGGACGGCAACCCGTTCCCGCAGGCGCCGGACTACATTCTCAGCCTGACCGCGCGGTATGACATTCCCTCTCAGTGGGGCGGGGAATGGTTCGTCTACACCGACTGGTTCTGGCAAGGCCGCACCAATCTGTTCCTCTACGAATCCGAAGAGTTCTATTCAGACGGCAATTTCGAGGGCGGCCTGCGTCTGGGCTATGCCGGAAACGCCGACGGCCGGGATTGGGAAGCGGCGCTGTTCGTGCGCAACATCACCGATGAGGAGAACCTCGCGGGCGGCATCGACTTCAACAACAATACCGGCTTCGTCAACGAACCGCGCATCTGGGGCGTCAGCCTGCGCACCAGCCTGAACTAGACAAGGATTGATTGATCCGGCGGCCAGTTCCCTCACTGGCCGGAACGGCGTCAGGCTCTGGCCTGGCGCCGTTTGTTTGGGCTCAGGGGCGAGCCGCGAACCGTTCGGTCAAGAGCTCCAGATCCCCCTCTGGCGTTGAGGCGGGATATTCTAAAGTCAGCGTTCGCGACTGGTCATTGACGCTGAGAACCAGCGCGCGTCGCGGCTCACTGACAGGCGTCGGCGCCCCCAGATCAAGTAAACGCGCCCGGTCCGCCACACGTGTCAGCGCCTGAGCCATCTCAAGTTCTGACACTGTCTCGTTCGCCGCTTCCAGACGGGACAATTCGGCGTCAAAGCCGTCGCCGTCCAGCACGCGCACGCCCACATCGTCCAGATTCCAGTACACGCAGCCGGGCAGGGCGTTCTCTGCGCCCAGAAGGTCAAAGCGCAAAAAGCCTTGCGACATCAACGGACATGACAGGCCATCTACATGGACGGCGCCCATCGGCGCGACGGCTCGCCATCCGTCGCCGGCCTGGGGGTGATGACGGACCATGCGGGCATTCGCGTCCGCGACACGTTCTGCGTCATCGAGCTGGTAAGCGGCGCGCGCTTCTTCAGCCGCCATGTGGGCGGCGTTGAGCATCAACGCGTCTTGCAAGGCGGGGTCATCCATGATGATGGCGTAGGCTTCGGCCGAATAGGTCGCTGTCGCCCGCCAATCGCCCAGACGGGCGCTGATGTCGGTCAGGATATGGCGGGCGCGGTAGCGTTCGGACGGAGTGGTCGCCAGAGCCTGAGCCTCCTCGGCAAGCAGGCGAGCCTGCTCATAGTCATGGGTGAGCATTTGGCCGATAGCGCCGCGAAAGGCTTGGGTGAAGTCGGGCGCCGTCTGAGCCTGCGCAAGAGGGGACAGGCCCGATGCGCCAAGCGCAAGCACCGACGCGGCGATCAGGAAAACTCGCATCTTAAACTCTTCAACGAATGAATCTTGAAGCAGACTAGGTCTGATCCGGGCGCAAACCCGACTAAAAATTTTGTTAGATGTGACCTGAAAGGACGCTTCGGATATCCAGGCGAGCGTCGAGCTTCGCGCCGAGCAAATACAGTCCTGCGACCTTGCGCTGGATGAAGACCGCCATGGGCGCCGGCGTCTGGGCGTACCCCATTGCGCGCAGTCTGAATCCGCCCTCTCTCAGAGGTTCGACCAGGGCAGACGCGTCAAAATCATACGGCTCAGCGCTGAAGAGCGGCGTCAGCGCCAACTCGGTCAGCTCCAGCACCAGAGCGCGCTGATCGGGCGGCGTCTCGTCTGACAGATAGCCCAGCTCCGTCAGCGCCTGTTCGCGGCCGCCCCGGTCGCCAGACAGTCCCGCTTTCAACAAACGCCGTCCGGCGCATTGGACTGCTTCGGGAATGTCCTGCACGGCGCCGAAATCCAGCAAACCCACCCGACCCGTGTCGGGTTGATAGCGATAATTGGCGAAATTGGGATCGCTCTGAATGGCGCCGAATTCAAACACTTCGCGCAAGGTCAAATTCGCCAGTTCAGCCATCACCCGGTTGCGCTCGCTGGGCAGGGCGTCGACCAGCGTTTCGATCGGATCGCCGGGCAGATAGCTCATCGCCAGCACGTTCGCGGTGGTCAGATCGGACGCCAGTTCTGGCGTTGCAAAGCTGTCGGACCCTGAGAGCCAGTCCCGAAACTGGGAGAGTTTTTTACCCTCACGCGCATAATCAGCCTCATCTCTGAGCTGGCGTTTGACTTCCTCAAGGATGGGCTTGAGGTCGAGCCCCTTGGGCGCCAGCCCGGACAGCGCGATGAGGCTGGCGAGGTTGTCCACATCGCTGTCTATGCTGCCTCGGACGCCGGGATACTGCACCTTGATCGCCAGATCGCGGCCATCCTGGGTGAGGGCGCGATGCACCTGACCGATGGAGGCGGCAGCCATGGGGCGCGGCTCGAAGCGCTTAAACCGGCTGAACCAGTTTGGTCCCCAGTTCTGGGTCAGCACGCGCTTGAGCTGATGGGGCGGCATGGGACGGGCGCTTTCGCGCAGCCGCGCCAGAACCTCGGTGAGCTCCGGCGGCAGCAGGTCGCCGGAATCCATGGACAGCATCTGGCCCATTTTCATCGCCGCGCCGCGTAAGTGCGCCAGCTCATCTGCCATGCGTTTGGCGTTTGACGGTGTGAGGATCAGCCGCGAAGCGTCCAGCCGCTCGCCTTTCGCCAGCGCCTGAACCGTGTTGCCCAACGCTTCCCCCGCCGTGCCGGCGACGAGACGTCCGAAGCGCCCCAGCCGGCTCAAACGGCCTTTGGGGACGGCGGAGCCGCGATCATCAGCTTTGTCGGTCATGCGATTATCCTCTCAGTTCTGAGAAGCTAGGTCGCAGCCCGATGAAATCCCGGTCAGGCGGAAAATCCGATCATCGGACCCCCGGCGTCTAGGCGCCCGATCTGAACGGCGGCGCTGTGGCCATGGCGCTCGAAAACCGCGAGCACGTCCGCCGCCGCGTCCGGCGCGCAGGCGACCAGTAGTCCGCCGCTGGTCTGGGGATCGCACAGCATGTCGCGATCAGCGTCTGACCAGTCGGGCGTCTGGGTGACGTAGGGCTCGACCGCCGCCCAGTTGCGTCCCGAGGCGCCGGTGCGAACGCCCTGGTCCAGCAGTCGTCGCGCGCCGTCAAAGACGGGCAGGGCGGTGCGGTCGATGCTGGCGGCGAGTTTTGAGCCGCGGCACATTTCCGACAAATGGCCCAGCAGGCCAAAGCCGGTCACATCCGTCACTGCGTGCACGCCCGTCATGCCCGCCAGATCGGCGCCGGGCGTATTCAGCCGGGTGGTCGTGGCGATCATAGCGTCATAATCGTCAGGCGTCAGAAGCCCGCGTTTCTGCGCCGCGCTGAACACGCCCACGCCCAGCGGCTTGCCCAGGATCAGCACGTCGCCGGGTTTGGCGCCGGCGTTTGTCAGGATCTGATCGGGATGCGCCAGACCCAGTGCGACAAGCCCGTAGAACGGTTCGGCGGCGTCAATGGAATGACCGCCCGCCACAGGCGCGCCGACGCTTTCAGCGACCGAGCGGCCGCCATCGAGAATCTGCCGGATGGTTTCAGGCGGCAGCGTATTGATCGGCATGCCCAGCACCGCCAGGCAGAAGATCGGCTTGGCGCCCATGGCGTAGACATCTGACAGGGCGTTGGTGGCTGCGATGCGTCCGAAATCATACGGGTCATCAACGACGGGCGCGAAAAAGTCCGTCGTCGCGACCAGCGCCGTCTCATCATTGAGCTTGTAGACGGCGGCGTCATCGCGCGTGGCGGCGTCCAGAAGCAGGGCCGGGTTCAGTGGCAAGGGCGGACTGTCCGCCAGGATGCGGTCCAGAAAGGCGGGATCGAGCTTGCAGCCGCAGCCGCCCCCGCGAGCCAGGCTTGTCAGGGACGGCGTTGTGGCGGAGGAGGTCTCGGTCATGGTCGCATCCGGCTGTGTTCGATTCTTGATCAGAACGGAACTATAAGGCGCGCATGTTGCGATACGAGACCCTGAAGGATGTCAGCGCCGGCGCATTGCAGCGCTTTGACCTGATCATCGACGTGCGTTCGCCCGGCGAATACGCCGAGGACCATTTGCCGGGCGCGGTGAACATGCCCGTGCTCGATGACGCCGAGCGCGCCGAGATCGGCACGACCTATGTCCAGGTGTCTGCGTTCGAGGCGCGGCGCGCGGGTGCGGCGCTGGTGGCGCGCAATGCGGCGAAGCATCTGGAGACCGCGCTGGCCGACAAGCCCAAACGCTTTCGCCCGCTTGTCTATTGCTGGCGCGGCGGCATGCGGTCCAATTCCATGGCGACGATCCTGTCGGCGGTCGGCTGGCCGGTCGCGGTGCTTGAGGGCGGCTATCAAACCTGGCGGCGGGCCGTGATGGCCGGGATCGAGGCGGCCTCTCCTGAACTCGATTTGATCCTGATCGATGGGCAGACCGGCACCGCGAAAACCGCCTTGTTGCAGGTGTTGCAGGACAAGGGCGAGCAGGGGGTGGATCTGGAAGGGCTCGCCCGGCATCGCGGCTCCGCCTTCGGAGGTTTCGCGAACGCGCCCCAGCCCAGCCAGAAAGCGTTTGAGACCGCGCTTTGGCGCGCGCTGGAAAGCGTCGACCTCAGCCGCCCGGTCTTTCTGGAGGCGGAATCCGCGCGGATCGGGTCGGTTCGCCTGCCGTCACCCATGTGGACGAGGATGAAGCAGGCGCCGCGGATCGAGATCACAGCGCCGCTGGCCGAGCGCGCCCGGTTTCTGGCCACGGCCTACGCTGATATCGTCGACGATCCCGGCCAGGCGTGCGCGGCGCTGGAGCTCATCACGCCCTTCCACTCCAAGGAGCAGATCGCGCACTGGCGCGAGCTGGCCCATCATGGCCAGCCTGAGCGGCTGGCGGCCGAACTGATGACTGCGCATTACGATCCGGCCTATGACCGCGCCCGACGCAAACGCCTGACGCCGAGCGCCTTGTCATTTGAGACGGAGCAGCTGGATGCGGCGGCGCTTGAGGCGCTGGCCGACCGCATCATCGCGGCGAAACAGGCGCTTTGAGGGGCGGGCGCCTCCATTGCGAACCCGAGGGGTCGCAAGGCCAAAGGCCGACTGCAGCGACGCGAGGATCGAACACCCGGATGGTGTGAGCCGGAAAAGCTAAGCGGTCAGCACCCGGTCGAAAAAGTCCAGGGTGCGCGACCAGGCCAGCTCGGCCTGCTCTGGGTCAAACCGCGCCGTGGTGTCATTGTGAAAGCCGTGCTGGGCGCCCTCATACATGAAGACCTGATAGGGCGCGTCGGCTGCATCCAGCGCATCACGCCAGACCGGCCAGCCGGCGTTGACCCGGTCATCGAGCGCGGCGAGATGGATCTGTAGCGGAACGCGCACGGCTTCGGCGTTTTCAGGGTCGGGCCAGCCGCCATAAAACGGCACGGATCCCGCCAGCCAGTCCAGACGCACGGCGAGCTGATTGGCGACCGCGCCGCCATAGCAAAATCCGACCGCCGCCACCTGGCCCGAGCAGGCGGGATGATCACGCAGGAAATGCGCGCCGGCGATGAAATCCTGCAGCATTTCGCGTCCATCGCGCTGGCGCTGCAGGGTGCGGCCTTCGTCATCCGTGCCCGGATAACCGCCCAGCGGATGCAGGGCGTCCGGAGCGAAGGCGACATATCCCGCCAGCGCGGCGCGCCTCGCCACATCCCGGATATGCGGGTTCAGACCGCGGTTCTCATGAATGACCAGAACGCCGCCGCGCGGCGTTTCGGCGCCGGCTGGACGGACGAGATAACCGCTCATCTCGCCGGCTCCGTCCGGCGAAGCGTAAAGCACGTCGTCTTCCACCAGTCGCGAATCGCCGGCTTCGGTCTGTTGCGCCGTGGCGTAGTTTGGCATCAGGGCCGCAGCGAGCACGCTGACCGTCAGTCCGCCAATGGCGTAGGCTTTGAGCCCGTCCAGGAAATCTCGTCGCGACATCGCGCCATGGGCGTATGCGTCATAGAGCTTGAACGCGCCTTGCGCGATCTCGGGGTCAGACTTTGGCATCGGCTCGCTCCCACTGTTGTGCGGGATGAAGCTAGCGCATCGCACTGAAGCTGCAAGTTGCTCGCCTTTCCACGTAAGCGCGCAGGCGAACCCGCTGAGAGGCAACCGGCAATAGGTCTGAACATACCGGAATCCCTTGCCGAACCGGGCCGGACACTTACTCTGTCGACGATAGAACCGGGGAGAAACGCCATGACCTTCAACACACGATTGCGACTTCAGTCAGCCACGATCGCTCTAGCGGCGGGACTGGCTTCGCAGACAGGCGCCTTTGCGCAAGACGCGCCCATCGTCCAGCCGGGCGCGCCGGGCGAAGACGTGCGCCAGATCAACGCCGACGAAGCCGTACAGATCGCCGCGAACCGCTTTTCCGAGGCGGACGTGCAGTTCATGCGCGACATGATCGTGCACCATTATCAGGCGGTGCAGATGGCGGACCTGGTCGCAGAGCGCACCAGCACCGATGACATTGTCGCCGTCGCCGGGCGCATCAACGCCAGCCAGGCTGACGAGATCGCCTTCATGCAAGGCTGGCTTGAAGAGCGTGGCCAGGACGCGCCCGATCCCGCCAATGATCCGCATGCGATGCATCACGGCATGGATCATGGCGGCGGGCATGCCGGCCACTCCATGATGGCGGGCATGGCGACGCCAGAGCAGATGGAGGAATTGGCCCAGGCGAGCGGGACAGAGTTTGACGCTCTGTTCCTGGAGCTGATGATCGCTCACCATGACGGCGCAATCGTGATGGTGGACGCACTGCTGGACGAGCGGGGCTCGGCCTATGACCCGGTCTTGTTTGATTTCGTCAATGATGTCCGCAGCGAACAGAACTCTGAAATCCGCCGGATGAGCGCTGTGCTCGCAGCCCTGTCCGAAGATCCGCGCAATGGATTGTCCGCGGGCTTCCGCGATGCGGGCGAGGCGATTTCCAATCTCGAACTGATCGCCAGCCTGCCCAAGCCCACCGGCTTTTTCGACGCCGAGAACCCGGTCGGCCTGCCGCCGGAAATCACCCCGGAGGACACGGATGAAGAGGTTGAGCGCCGCTTTGGTCAGCGCGCGCCGTTTCTGAGCTTTTCGAACACGGATATGGCCTTCGCCGGCGATTTGATGGCGGTCGGCAATTATCACGGCTTCAACCTGTATCGCTTGGGCGAAGACGCGCCCGTTCTGATCAGCTCGGTCGTGTGTCCGGGCGGGCAGGGCGATGTGTCCATTGTGGGCGATCTGCTTCTGGTGTCCGTACAGGACACCCGCGCGCGCGTGGATTGCGGTCGTCAGGGCGTGAGCGAAGACGTCAGCGAAGAGCGTTTCCGGGGCTTGCGGATATTTGACATCAGCAATCCGGTCGCCCCGCGTCAGGTCGGCCAGGTGCAGACCTGCCGCGGCTCTCACACGCATTCGGTGGTCTCAAGCGATGAGAACACCATTGTGGTCTACAACTCCGGCACCAGCTCGATCCGTGATGAGGAGGAGATGGCGGGCTGCGTCGCGGGTTTTCCGGGTGACGAAGAAACGGCGCTGTTCAGCATCGACGTGATCGAAATCCCGGTCGCCAATCCTGCGGCGTCGCGCATTGTGGACAGCCCGCGCGTGTTCGCAGATGACGAGACGGGCCGGATCGCCGGGCTCTGGACCGGCGGTGATCACGGCGAGGGCACCCAGTCCACGCGCCGCACGGACCAGTGCCATGACATCACGGTCTTCCCGTCGCTGAACCTCGCCGCGGGGGCGTGCTCGGGCAATGGCATCTTGCTAGACATCAGCGATCCGCGTGCGCCGCAGCGCATTGACGCCGTGGTCGACCAGGGCTTCGCCTACTGGCACTCGGCCACCTTCAGCAATGCGGGCGACAAGATCCTGTTCACCGATGAATGGGGCGGCGGCGGACGGCCGCGTTGCCGCGCGCAAGACCCCATGGATTGGGGCGCGAATGCGATCTACGCGATCAATGACGGCCAGCTTGAGTTTGAAGGCTATTACAAGATCTCTTCCGCCCAGACCGAAGAAGAGAACTGCGTCGCGCATAATGGCTCCATCGTCCCGGTTCCCGGCCGCGATATCTTCGTGCAGTCCTGGTATCAGGGCGGGATTTCCGTGCTCGACTTCACCGATCCCGCCAATGCCTACGAGATCGCGTTCTTTGACCGCGGGCCGATCGATCCCGATGTGATGGTGCTGGGCGGATACTGGTCGAGCTATTGGTATGACGGTCGCATCTACGGCACCGAGATCGTGCGCGGTCTGGATGTCTTCGAGATGCTGCCCAGTGACCAACTGAGCGAAAACGAGATCGCCGCCGCGGCGCTGGCCGATCAGGGCGACACCTTCAACCCGCAGCAGCAATTGCCGGTCAGCTGGCCTGACCATCCGGTCGTGGGCCTGGCCTATCTGGACCAGCTGATGCGCGATGACGCGCTGCCGTCAGAGCAGGCGACGAGCCTGTATGATGCTCTGGGACGTGCGGCGCAGGTTGTCGAAGCGGACGCACGGGATCGTCAACTGGCGCGAGAGCTGCGCGATCTGGGCCGGGATTTGCCCGATGCATCTGAAGACGGCGTCGCCGCCCACCGGATCACGGCGTTGGCCGAGGTGATCGACGGGGTGGCGCGCAGCCTGCGCTAAGTCCATCCGGCTTGATCTTGAGCCTTTAAAAGAAAGAGCTGCGTCAGAGATGACGCGGCTCTTTTTGTGTAAGGTGACGGCGGGGTCGGATACCGCGGCCGCCAGCATCAGGCGCGCCAGCCGAACCGGCTTGTCACCCGCCGATGGCTGGGGTCCCAGGCTGGCGTCGCATCCCGCGGCGCCGACATTGCCTGCAAGCGCGAACTCCGAGCTTCGTCAAATTCACACATCGCGAACGCTTCTAGCCTTTCTAGTTTTGTGTTAACTTTTGGCTATGGGCCTTCTCCATCTCTCCATAAACGCCGATGATCCAGAAGGCGTGGCGGGGTTTCTCGCGCAGGTCATGGGTGGCGCTGCCGTGCCATTTCCGCCTTTTCCTGATTGCTGGATTGCCTTCGCCGCGGAAGACGACGGCACCTCAGTGGAAGTCTATCCCACAACCCATGTGCTTGAGGCCGGCGCCGCGCAGATATCGTGTGAAGTTAAAACCAGGCAGGGGGGACCGACCTTTGTCCACGCTGCGCTAGGCACGACACTGGAGCGGGCCGAAGTCCTCGCTCTCGCGTCGGCCAAGGGCTGGACAGCGCGTATTTGCGACCGAGGGCCGTACGAATGTATCGAGGTCTGGCTGGAGAACCGGCTTTTGGCCGAGCTTTTGGATGCGCAGATGCAGCGGGACTATCGACAGGGAATGACCGTCGACAATTGGGTGTCGATGTTCGGTCTGAATGGATAGCATCCGCAGGATAAGTCCGCACCATATCGGTTTGCCCAGTCGGCCCCCGCCTCGCTGACAACCGCCGCGGCGATCGCGTCAGGCCGAAGGCTTCAATCGTTCGCTCGGGCTTTCGGTCGTGACGACTGTTATATTGGGGTATGTGCCGGGGCGCAATTTGCCGCTCATGCGGACCGACCTCACCGCACAAACCCCAACATGCAGGATGAAAATGCACAAGGTAGATACCCTCCGAAGGGCTCTCACCACAGCCACCAATCTGATGATGATCCTCTATTGGTGCCTGGCAGGCGCGTTGGCGCTCGATCTCGTCGCAATCGATCCTGCCCTGATGTATTCTGATTTCGAGAATCCGCGGGTTGTCGCCTGGAACTGGTCGTTCTTCCCGATCGACATGGCGTTTGCCATTCTCGGTCTGATCGCGGTGTTCGGTAGTCTCTCTGCACTGACTGCGCTGAAGTTTGAGATCGTTTCAGCGGTCCTCATGATGTGTGCAGGGGTTATGGCGATTTCATATTGGCTGCTCACGGCGGAGTTCGACCCAAGTTGGTGGGGCGTGAACATTTGGCTGATCGTGATGGGTGGCTGGAACCTGAGCAAAACCACAGCCGCGCCGACCGCACAATCCGTGGCTTTTCCAAAAGAGACGTGAAACTCAACCTCGATGCGGCGCCTAACGTACCTGATGATTGCCCCCGCCAAACTCGATCAGCTGATGCGCGATGACGCGCTGCCGTCAGAGCAGGCGACGAGCCTATATGATGCTTTGGAGTGCTCTCAGGGTGATAAAACTCAGAGAGATAGCCTAATTTCCCGATCGTTGTAATTTGAATATAATGCATTAACCTTTATGGATCGGCTGGCGCCTTGGGGGGCGATATGCGCGCATTCAGATCATCATGTACGGCGTTCGCGCTGAGCCTTTTTGCGTCCGGCGCGCCTGTTGCTGACGCACAGGATTCCGCTGTGAGGCAGGCGACGCCGCTCCTGTCTGAACTGAGGCCGACTTATGTGTCTCTCACCGATCCCGAAACACATGTCACGGAGCTGCGCCGTCTGCTTGAGGGCCATCTTGAGCGCATGGATCAGGACGCCTTGGTCCAAGCCGCCGAGAGCGGCGATGTTGAGGCTCAGCTAGCCTTGGCCGCGGCGCATACATACGACTTGGGCGGTATGGACGCCGACGCGGAGACGGGCGCGTACTGGGCTTCACAGGCGTGCAATGCTGGCCAGATGACGGCCTGTGTAAGCCTCGCGCACTTGCATATCACTCAGCCTGACATGTTTCCCGCAGGCACGGCTGCCGACGCAGCCGAGCGCCTTGAGGACTATTGTGACGATGACGCCCATACGGCGTGTTTTCTGCGGGCTCGTCTGCTGAATTCGGGCCGATATCTCGAGGTCGACAAGCGTCGCGCACTGCGACTGTTCCGAGACGCCTGCGAGAATGGCGTCACGAGAAGCTGTACCTGGGCAGGGAGTTATTACTATAGCGGAGAGACCGGCTCGCAGGATCTGCATCGCGCGATCCGGTATTTCGCCATGGGCTGCGAGCTGGGTGATGATCGCGCCTGTCTGGATGCGACGATCGCGGCTGTCGACGAGTATAGCGAAGGAAATGAGTCTTACGGCTTTATGGGTACCCAAGACGAGTTCCAGCGCCGCGTGGCGCGTCGCAATTACGCCCCGCGTTTTGTAGAGAATCTGATGGCGCCATGGGCGTACTGGCCAGGGGCTGATGTTTCAGAGACCGGGCTGACGCCCGTTCTCACGGCCACGGTGAAACTCTACGGACAAAATCAGCTCTGGTCGCCGCAAGGGACTGGGCAGGGGCCTTGGCGGGCATTGCTCTTTACCACCGGGAATACACGAGTCGCTGAGTACGCTAGTTGGCCGACCCAGCGTGAACGGGCGGCGGACGTTCATTGCGCCGGCTTGGATATCGCCGCCTGTTTCGGTGAGGTGATGACATTGCTGGCCGGCTCGGAAGAGGCTCGCAGCGCGGAGCCGGACTGGGCCCTCATGGATGCCTATTGCGCACAAGATGTGCTGATCGCATGTCGGTTGGTTGAGTTGTCAGAAGACTGGGCCTTTCTGGTCGACGCCTCTGAGGAAGAACTGGTGGTCTTGCTCTCACCGTATTGCCTGCGGGAAGAGGACCCGCATGTGCAAGCCTGTCGATATGCCGGGGATGCCGCCCTTCGCTTAGCGCAGAACGATCCGTTCTATTTCGCGCAGGCCCTGCCCTTGCACCAGCAGGGTTGTGACGCGAGCGGTCCGACGTCCTTCTGTGCCACCGCTGATGAGAATCCCCTGTCCGGGGTCTCGCTGATGGACGCCTATCGCCGGAATGACCTGGATCATATCCGCATGGTGCTGGAGGTCGGCGGCGCCATCCAAGGAGAACAGCCAACAGCTCGGTATAATGCCGATGTCGGCCGGTATGATCTGGCTGCGCAAGCCGTGATTGATGAGCAGATGGACGTCCTGCGGCTGATCAATGAGTACGTCGATCTGACCACCTATGAGATGATCGGTGATCGGCCGCTCATCCTGGCGAGCCTGCCGTCAGAAAGAGTCTATCGTAACGGGGCCATCCAGGATGTGCGTCGTTTCGGTTATGACGGCAGGCGGTCGACCTATCTCATGACGTGGGAAGCCGCCGAAGAGATGCGCGAGCGCCTTTTGGACATGGGGCTCAGCCCGATCTATGACACCGCTGCCGGCATGTCGATTTATGGCCTGTTTGACTCCATTGCGCGTGGCTATGCCAGCGCAGAGCAGGACGCGGGCTATGTCCGCCGGCGTGCTGCCGAGGATGCGGAACGTGATCGCCGACGGCGCCAGGCCGAGGCTCGCGAGCGTCAGGAGATGCGAGAGGCGATCCTGACGGGGATGAACCAGGCGCTGTCTGACGCCAATGAGCGCCTTGCCGCCGAGAACCGGGCGCGTGACGAGGCGAACCGTCGCGAAATGCGTGAGATCAACAATCGCGCGCAAAATACCGCCGCGTATCACCAGCGACGGACCGAGGCGGCCCGCGAAAGCCGGGAAGCCTCGGCATCCTCTGGAACGGACGCGGCCTCACAAGCCCGCATCGCCGAGCTGACTCGTGAACGGCAAAGGATCGCCAACGCGGCCGAAGAACGCCGGCGCAATGATGAGGCCCTGGCCGAACGCGAGCGGCTCCAGCAGGAACGCAATGCGGCGATCCGGCGGGAAAGAGAGGAACGCCTCGAAAGCAGTTATCGTGCCGGCCAACGCGTGGAGTCCGAGCGCGCCCGGCTGGCGGCTCAAAACGATGAACTGGTGCGCCAGCAATGGGCCAGCAATGATGCGCCAAACAGCACTGTGAGTGCGCTCGACTGGCAGCAGAACGCCTTGATGGCGTGTGAACGGACCGGGGAGAATCTTCGCTTGCAGAGCCCGAACCATGAGTTCGCAGCGGCCGAGAATGCGTTCCAGTCTGGCTGCCAGATCGCGCACTGGCTCAAATACAGCACGGCCGGCGGGAATGTCCTGCATTGCCACAAGCGGGATGAGTTCCAGGATGATCTTTATGATCGTCTGTCTGAGCGTGGCTTGACCGCCTATTCCAACTACGGCGATCAGGCCTGGCTGGCCTGGGAGCAGAATATGGGCTGCACCGACGCCGATTAATGGCTATCGCTGAATTATTGATAAGGAAAGCAGAAAAGGGGGCGAACTCCGTGGCGGTTCAGCCCTGTGACCGCGCAAAAGCTCCCGCCATCAAGGTGGCGTCTGATCCTTCAATGTCATGAAATGAAGGCCAGAAGGTCTGGCGGAGACGAAGGGATTCGAACCCTCGATACCCTTTTGAGGTATACTCCCTTAGCAGGGGAGCGCCTTCGACCACTCGGCCACGTCTCCACTAACCGGTGTAGCCGGGCTTGCACCACGCGATCAAGTCGCTCGCGCCTCTCAGCTGCAGTTTATGCTGCAATGGGCTGTCTATAAGAGCGCTTGGCTTTGCGTTCGGGCGTCGGCTCGCCTATCTCAGCTGCATGAACGAAATCGTGCTCAACGCTCTCGCCTCCGTCGCCGATCCGGCCACCGGGGCGCCTCTGAACCGGTCAGACCGCATTGACGGCGCAGATCTGCGCGACGGCGTGGCGACGCTGGTGCTCAAACCCGGAGGGGCCGATGAGGATGCGGGCGCGTTGCGGCAGGCCATCCAGGACGCGCTGACCGCCCATCCCGAGATCGAGCGGGCGCGGGTCATCATAGAGGCGTCGTTGAGCGCCAAAGCGCCGAAACCTGCGAAAGCTGAAGCGGCGCCTCCCAAAGCGCCGGCCAAGGCGGTCATCGCTGTGGCGTCGGGCAAGGGCGGGGTGGGTAAATCCACCACGGCCGCCAACCTGGCCGCGGCCTGCGTGAAGATGGGCTTGTCGGTAGGCTTGATGGACGCCGACGTCTATGGCCCGAGCGCCCCCCGCATTTTTGGCCTGAACGGCGCGCCTGGTCTGCAAAAGACGGATGGCGGCATCGAGCCGCTGGAAGCGCATGGCGTGAAGCTGGTGTCCATGGGGTTCCTAGTGGGCGAACGCGATCCGGTGGTCTGGCGCGGCCCCATGGTGACCGGAGCGATCCGGCAGTTCCTGACCGAGGTGAACTGGGGTGATCTGGACGTGCTGATCATCGACATGCCGCCCGGCACGGGCGATGCGCAGCTCGCCATCGCGCAGAGCGCGCCGATTTCAGGCGTCGTGATCGTCTCCACCCCGCAGACCCTGGCGCTGGATGATGCGCGCAAGGCTGTGGCGCTGTTTGATCGCACGGCGATCCCGATCCTCGGCATTGTCGAGAATATGAGCTTTTTCCTGTGTCCGTCCTGCGGCGAGGGAACCGAGATTTTCGGCCGTGGCGGCGCGCGAGCGGAAGCGGAACTTCTGGGCGTGCCGTTCCTGGGCGAAATCCCGCTGCACCCCGAATTGCGTGAAGCCAGCGATGAAGGCCGGCTGGTCGCGTCTGGCGACGGCCCGGTGGCCAAGGCGTTTCACCGGGCTGCATCGGGCATGCTGCATGCGCTTGAAGGCGCGCACCGGCCCGCGCCCGAAATCGTCTTTGAAGACTAGTCTCACCCAGATGTGACAGCGGGCCGCGCTTGAGCCGCGTCTCCAAACTTGTCAAACTTGATAAATGACAGAGCGCAAAGCGCGCATGAGCTTTATGGAGTGCTGAGAATGGAAAACTGGTCCCCGGAGCAGGTCGATAAGGCCCTGAAAGCAGGTGAAATCATCCTCGTGGATGTGCGCGAACCCGGTGAATACGAAAACGAGCGAATTCCGGGCGCTCTGCTCTTGCCGCTGTCGACGTTTGATCCGGCGGCGCTGCCGACCGGGCAGGGGCGCAAGGTGGTGCTCCATTGCGCGGCGGGCGGTCGATCGGGCAAGGCGATTCAGGCCTGTGCAGCGGCGGGATCTGATGTCGTGGCGCACATGGCGGGCGGCATGGGCGCGTGGAAAGCGTCAGGGCTCGCCTACTACCAGATCGAGCCGTCCACCGGACAGATGGTTCTGAAAGGCTGACGGACTCAGTCTCCAGACAAAAAGGGCGCGCAAGAGATTGCGCGCCCTTTCTTTTGGAGGAAGCGCCAGATCAGTCGTTGAGGAAATCGCGCACCAGCGCTGCGGTCTCGACGGGCCATTCCTCCATGGGCACATGGCCGGTGTTCTGCATCAGCACCAGCCGCGAATTGGGGATGGCGGCGTCAAAGCGCGGACCATGGGTGGCCGGGATCATCGCATCATTGCTCCCCCATACGATCAGGGTCGGCGCAGCAATGCGGGCGAGGTCGGGGTTCGGATCAGGCAGGGTGAACTGTTCGATCCGCTCGATCAGCGCCTGACCATTGCCCTCGACCCGCATCATGGCGCGGATGCGTTCAAGCTGTTCGGGCGAGACGCGTGAAGGATCGGCGTACAGGGTAGACGTCGCGTAGGCGACGCCCGCTTCCGGCGCCAGAGAGAGATACGCGCGCACCGCATCGGGGACCGGGGCGGGGTCGTCCGCCACGCCGAGATTGGGATAGCCGCCCGGATCGATCAGAACCAGATGATCCACACGATCTGCATGCTCCGCCGCATAGCGCCAGGCGACCAATCCCCCCAGCGAGTTGCCGCCAATGGCGAACCGATCCGGGGCGATCTCGTCAAGCAGTGCGCTGACCTGAGCGACCGTGTCGGTCACCGAATAGGCCTTATCGGCGCGTGGACCGGTTAATCCGTGACCGGGCAGGTCGAACCGGATGATGCGATAGGTCGTATCCAGCTCGGCCGCCAGTGCGTCCCAGGCTTCAAGGGAATGACTGAAGCCGTGGATCAGGACCAGGGTCGGCGCGTCTTCAGGGCCGCTTTCGCGCACGCGCCAGTCTTCGCCATCCACTGTGACGAAGCGGTCCTGCTCCGTCATCCATTGCTGGCTGACGGCGTCCAGATCCAGCGGACGGAAGGTCCAGGCGAAAAAGGCGATCACCAGAACAGCCAGCAGGATCAGCCCGCCCAGAATACGCAGCAGCATGTCAGTCATCTCTCAGATGCCTCAGTCCAGACGGCTCAGGAAGGCCTTGATCGGCTCCAGCGCGGCCGGTTCGGTCAAGAGGGGAGCATGGCCGACATCGGGGACCTGAGCCAGCTCCATGTCGCCATGGCGATGTGACATTTCATTGACACACTCCATGGCCAGAAGGTCGGAAATGGCGCCGCGCACCAGCAAGAGCGGCGTGCCCTTCAAACCCTCAAAGAACGGCCAAAGGTCTGGCGGCGCCACATCGCCATCCTTCACTGGTTTTGAGATGTTGGCGTCGTAATCGAGCACGATCTCGCCCGTATCGATGGACCGGCAGGTGCGTTTGGCGAAGGCGATCCAGAAGTCCGCGCCTGTCTCGTTCGGGAAGGCGACGCCGTTGATGGCGCGCAAGGCCTCGCCGGCTTCCTCCCAATTGGCGAAGCGTCCGGCCCCGCCCACATAGCCCTGGATGCGGGTCAGGCCGACCGGGTCCAGCTCCGGGCCGATATCGTTGATCACCGCGCCGGTCAAAAGGCCGGGGCGAACGGTGGACAGGATCATCGTCATCAAACCGCCCATGGAGGTTCCGACGGAGACCACCTTGTCCCAGCCCAGCTCATCCAGAATGCCCTGAACATCCTCGACATATTTGGCCGGATTATAGTTTTCGATCTGGGCGTCATAGTCAGACCGGCCCCGGCCGCGCACATCCACCGCCACGACCGTGCGGCCCATATCGGCGATGATCGGCGCCAAATCCTCGAAATCACGGCTGTTGCGCGTCAGGCCATGCAGGCAAATGACCGGGGTCTTGCCGCTCTCGCCTTGCGCCGGATAGCGGCGGTAATAGGTGCGAACGCCATCGGGAGCGGTGAAAAAATGCTCTGAAAACGGGGTCATGAAACCGTCTCGGCCTCCTGCTTCTTATTCGATTGACGCTGCGCCAGACGCTGGAAGCCGGCCGCCAGAAATTCAGGCATGCGCTCGGTCACCGCTTCCAGATCACTGGATTTGCACAAGCCGCCGGACAAGGCGTCCACGCGTCCGGTGTCTGCGAAGGTCAGAACCAGCGCGCCTGACAGAAAGTGATAGCTCCAGAACAGCTCTTCTTCCGGCGCATCGGGGAGGGCGCGTCTGACCGCGTCCAGAAAATGGCGCACGATCGGGTCAAAGTATTTGGACATGATCGCCACGCCCCATTCAGGCGAGTTGGTGACCTGGCCCACCAGCGCGAAATAACTTTTCCAGCCTGGGCCCCCATTGGCGCTGCGATCCAGAAGCGGGTGGGTGAAGGCGTGAATGATAGCTTCAAGAGTCGGACCTTCAGGCCCGGCATTGGCCTCGCACGCTTCCAGCTCCGCCAGGCGAATCGTATTGAGCTCTTCCGCGCGACGCAGCAAGACGGCGTCAAACAGTTCACGCTTGCCGCCGAAATAATAGGCCACAAGCGCCGGGTCGCTATCCGCCTGGCGAGCGATGGCGCGCACTGTGACGCCATGAAAGCCCTTTTCAGCGAACAGGCTTTCTGCAGCGTCGAGCAGGCGGGTGCGGGTGCGCTCGCCCCGGCGCGTTCCTCCGGCGTCAGTCATGATGATGATCCTCCCATGCGCTCTTTTAGAGCCCGGAGCCTAGGATTGACCAGACTTTGCCTGTCTCCGGGCCTGTGTCTGGGAAGCCTCAGCCGTCCTGTTTGTTATGACCGAAGTCCTAATCCTTCTTGACTTTTCATTCAACGTTGAATTTACCTCATGCAAAAGCTCATAGAGGCTTCTGTTCACAGGGAGGGATAACCCCATGACTATGACACGCACCGTATTGAGTGCGGCCGCATTGCTCGCTTCTGCGTCCGCCCTGCCTTTCGCCGCCACGGCCATCGCCCAGGAAGCCGGCGCTTCTGACAATCCGATCCGCGACGTGGTTACGGTCACGGCGCGGCGCCGCGAGGAAACCCTGACCGATGTGCCGGTCTCCGTCACCGCCTTCTCGGGTGAACAGCTGGACGCGCTTGGCGCTCAGGACATCACCGCTGTGGGTCAAGTCACCCCCAACGTGACCCTGGAAGTGTCGCGCGGCACGAACACCACCCTCAGCGCCTTCATCCGCGGCGTGGGTCAGCAAGACCCTGTGGCAGGGTTTGAGTCCGGCGTCGGCCTCTATCTTGATGACGTCTATCTGAACCGCCCTCAGGCGTCGGTTCTGGACATCTACGACGTGGAACGCATCGAGGTTCTGCGTGGCCCGCAAGGCACGCTTTACGGCCGCAATACCATTGGCGGCGCCGTCAAATACGTCACGCGCGGCCTGTCCGACGAACCGACCGCCAGCGTGCGCGTCAATGTGGGCAGCTATAACCAGCTCGACGTCATCGCTTCCGCCTCCACCCCGCTCACCGACACGGTGCGCGTCGGCGGCGCCGTGGCGCGCCTGTCGCGCGAAGGGTATGGCGACAATCTCTACAACGGCATCGATAACTACAATAAATCGGTCTGGGCTGGCCGTGTGTCGGCCGAGTTTGATCTCACCGAAAACTTCCAGGTCCGCGTCGCGGCCGATTACACCGATGACGCGTCCAATGCGCGTCAGGGTCACCGCCTGATCCCTGATCAATTCCCGGCCTTCACCTATCCGGTGCTGGACGACGAGTTTGATACGCGCGCCGGTCTCGACTTCCCCGAGCAGTCTGTTGAAGCCTATGGCGGCTCGGTAACGGCGGAATGGATGGTCAACGACTCCATCACGCTCAAATCGATCACCGCGTATCGGGAAGATGAAAGCACCTCGCCGATCGATTTTGATTCGCTGCCTGAAGCAGACCTGGACGTGCCGGCGATCTATGCGAACGACCAGTTTTCCCAGGAATTGCAGATGTTGTTCTCCGGCGAGCGCGTGAACGGCGTGATCGGCGCATATTATCTGGATGCGAACGCTTCGACGGGCTTTGACGTGATCCTGGCCACCACGGGCGCCATCATTGGCCTGCCGGGCCTGAACGCTCAGACGTTTGGTGATGTGTCGACGGAAACCTGGTCGTTCTTTGCAGACTTCACCTATGACCTGACTGACACGCTCGAGCTGTCCCTGGGCGCCCGCTACACCGAAGACCAGCGCTCTTCCGTGGTGCGCCGCACCACTTTCATAGGCGGCGCGTCCGACCTGTTCGGCGGCAGCGCGATTCCGATTGCGGTGACGTCTGACTTCAACGGCACGGCGGATTTTGACGACTTCTCCCCGCGCGCCTCTCTGGCCTGGTCCTTCGCAGACGGCCAGAACGTCTATGCGACCTATTCCCAGGGCTTCAAGGGCGGCGGCTTCGACCCGCGCGGTCAGACCAGCGCTGCGCCGGATCTTGACGGCGACGGTTCCGTCTCCAGCGGCGAAGTCTTCCAGTTCATGCAGTTCGACCCTGAAGAAGTGGATAGCTACGAGCTGGGCTGGAAAGCGGATTGGGGCAATGGCTGGCGTCACTCCCTGGCCGTGTTCCAGATGGATTACACCGATGTGCAAGTCCCCGGTTCGGTCGGTGTGGACACCGATGGCGACGGCGTGGCCGACACCTTCACCGGCGTCACCACCAATGCCGGCGAAGCGACCCTGCGCGGCGTGGAGTTCGAACTCTCAGGCGGCTGGGAAACCAACGCCTTTGTGGACGGCGATTATATGAGCGTGAACGCGACCGTGGGTCTGCTGGACGGCGAGTATGATCAGTTCATCAACGCCTTTGGTCAGGACATCTCTGACCAGGCGTCAATTCAGAACACGCCGGACACGACCGCGTCTCTGTCGCTGGGCTACAGCATGCCGGTTTACTCTGGTGAGCTGAACCTTCTGAGCACGGTCTCCTATCGCAGCGACTCCCAGCAGTTCGAGCTGGCGAGCCCGCTGATTGATCAGGACGCCTACACATTGTGGAACGCCAGCGCCGTCTGGACGTCAGATGAGGGCACATGGTCTGCGGGCCTGTACGGCCGCAACCTGACGGACGAGCGTTACAAGGTCGCCGGATACGACTTCGTTGACTATTCCAGCAATAGCGGCCCGTTTGTTCCGACCCTGGGCCTAGAAGGCACGCTGACCGCCTTCTACGGCGATCCGCGCACAGTGACCGCCTCGGTCACCTACCGCTACTAATCGCGTCTGATCAGAAAGCGCCGTCAACCTCTCCGGGTTGGCGGCGTTTTTTCTTTGCAAAGTGATGGTTTACGCCTTCAGTATGCAAGGGTGCGACCCGGCGTGCAGACACTGAGAAAAGACCAGGGGAGAGATATGACCACTCAGACCGAGACGGAGACGGGCCTGCCAGAGACCCCGCCCAGCGCGAAATATAGCGCCTGGGTCCTGGCCATGCTCTTTATCGTTTACGCGTTCAATTTCTTGGACCGTCAGATCATTTCCATTCTGGCCATTCCGATCCAGGAGGAGCTGGGTTTGTCGGACCGCCAGCTCGGTCTTCTGGGCGGCATAGCTTTTGCGCTCTTGTACTCCACGCTAGGGGTGCCGATCGCCTGGCTGGCTGACCGCACCAAGCGCACCTGGATCATCACGATTTCTCTGTCCGTCTGGTCCGGATTCACGGCGTTGTGCGGCCTCGCTACAAACTTTACCCAGCTGTTCCTGGCCCGTGTCGGGGTTGGCGTGGGCGAAGCGGGCGGCGTGGCGCCGTCCTATTCGCTGATCGCCGATTATTTCCCGCCGCAAAGCCGGGCTAGGGCGCTCGCCATCTATTCGCTGGGCATCCCCATCGGCTCCGCCTTCGGCGTGATCGCGGGCGCGCAGATCGCCGGCGGCGCCATGGGCGATAATCTCGATTGGCGGGCGGCCTTCATTATCGTGGGCATTCTGGGTCTGCTGATCGCCCCTTTGTTCAAACTTACCGTGCGCGAGCCCAAGCGGGGCGGCCTGGACGCGCCGCAACGGCCAGCGGTTGAGGCCGAGCTGGCTGAAAACGTCGCCGCTGCTGGCGAGCCTGTCAAAGCGCCTGAGAAGCCCGGCATCTTCAAGGTGTTGGCCATTCTGTCGAAAAAGCCCAGTTTCTGGTTCCTCACCCTCGGCGCGTCGTGCAGCTCGATGATGGGCTATGGCGTCTTCTTCTGGGTCCCGAGCTTTTTCGCGCGCAGTTTTCAGCTCGACATCATCACCACAGGCTGGCTGTTCGGCGCGATCCTGTTCGTCGGCGGCAGTCTGGGGATCATCCTGGGCGGCGTTCTGGGCGATCTGATGGGCAAGGGCTCCAAGCGCATGTACGCGATCGTGCCGGCGGTGGCGTTCTTCGTCACCTATCCCTTCTATGTCGCCGGAGTGCTGGCCCCGTCAGCGCTGTTGGCTGTGTTGCTGTTCATGATCCCGACCGGTCTGGGCCTGGCCTGGCTTGGCCCGACGCTCTCGGCCTTCCAGCATCTGGTCCCGCCCAACATGCGGTCGATGGCTTCAGCGATCTTCCTGCTCATCAACAATCTGCTCGGAATTGGCGTAGGCGTGTATGCGCTTGGTGAGTTGTCCACGCTGCTGACCCCGAGCTTCGGCGAGGAAGCCTTGCGCTATTCGATCATGATCGGCGCGACGCTGTATCTCGTGGCTGGCGGGCTGTTCCTCATCGCGGCTCGCACCATCGTCCGGGATTGGGAAGAGGCTTAGGCTTCACCGGACGCCCTAAAACGAAAAACGCCCCGGCCGACGGCCGGGGCGTTTGCGTATCCAGGGTAGCGCCTGAACGATCAGGCGGCGGCGGCTGTCATCGACATCGCCTTGATGAACAGGCTGCGGGCGTCCGATCGTGCATCTTCACCGTCAGCAGCGAACAGGTCGCCTTTCAGCGCCAGAACGGCGTCCGAGTCCGGAGTGGTGGTCTCCGCGATGTCCGCGACCAAAGCCACGGCTTCGCCAAGAGCGCAAACCGGGGCGCCGGCGCGCAGGAAGTCTGCGATCAGAAGGCGCGCATCCTGGTCATTGCGCAGCCGTTCAACGCTGGCGGCGCCTGCCGGAATGACAAGGCCAGTGAACGCGCTGGCGGTCTTTTCACCCGGCTGGGCGTCGACCACGAAATTCATTTCGTCGCCACCTTCAGGGCGACCTGTGATCAAGCCTTTCTTGGGGCTGATCATAACGGTCCGGTATCCAGCGCGCTCGGCCGAACCGGCGATATCGGTCAGATCACCGGCGTCAAATCCGTCAACCGCGAGGACCGCGATGTCACCGGACGCGCCCAGGTGCGTAAGATCGATTCGATTTTGACGTGCATTCGGTTTGGAAAAAGCCACATGTCCTCCTGCCGCTGCCAGCGGCTCTAAATGATCGAAATAGGGATTGCTAATAATACATAGGAATGTGTGCGTGCTGGTCAAGCTTATACGCAGAAAAGGCTGTGAAATTAAAAAATCAATAATCCTGAAGTGCGGGCCTAAATACAGATTTTGAATTTACAGATGATCGTCCATTGGACTTGGCGCTACTTTTACGGGCGATTTTTCAATCCTTATTTATTTCAAGAATTAAACGTGTGCTCCCGCGCCATCAGGACGATTGGACGCGCTTTGCGCGCTTGTTTAAGCGTGCGGAGGCATGCAGGACAAAGGCTCCGGAAGGATCGCCATGACCGAACCCATCATTCGCACCGCCTCCGCCCGTCAGGCCGACATTGCTCGCCAGGCCGAAAGCATGGGCGTGGACGAGGCGTTCATTTCCGACCTGGTTGACGCATTTTATGCGCGGGTTCAGGCGGATGAGGATCTTGGTCCAGTGTTTGAAGCCGCCATAGGTGATGACTGGACAGGGCACCTGAAGACGATGAAGCAGTTCTGGGCGTCCATCGCGCTCAATGCGGGCACATATGGCGGGCGGCCGATCCCGGCCCACCACAAGCATCTGGACAAGATCCGACCTGACCACTTCTCGATCTGGCTGTCTTTGTTCCGTCAAACCCTGGAAGAGCGGGCGCCAAGCCCGGAAGCGGCGGCATTTTTCTATCAGCGCGCGGAGCGCATAGGCTTGAATTTTCAGAGTATTCTCTTCAAATAGCGGACACTGCATCCGCACCATTGTTTTATCACGCTAACACGCTATAACGTCCTTCTGAGTTGGAGGCGAGCGATGGCTGATCCCATGCCTGAAACCCGCGTTGGCGGCCCCGAGGACGTCAGCGCCTTATGCGAGGCGCTTTTGACCTTGCGAGATGGCGAGGAAATGCGCCGGTTTCTGCGCGACCTGACGACGCCAGGCGAGATGCAGGCGTTGGCGGAACGCTGGCGTGTGGCGCGTCTGTTGTCGGAGGGGAAGAAATCCTACCGCGAAATCAGCGCGGATACCGGCGTCAGCACCACCACGGTCACGCGCGTGGCGCGCTTTCTCAGTCAGGAAGATCATCAGGGATACCGGCTCGTGCTGGACCGTTTGAAGGAACAAGGCCAATGAATGAGAACCGTTTGACCCTGGCTGTTCAGAAAAAGGGACGTTTGGCCGAGGGCGGGCTGGACCTGCTCAAGCGCGCCGGCGTGAAGCTGGCCTATGGCCGGGACGATTTGCTGCGCCGCTCTGAAAACCAGCCCATCGACCTGATGCTCATCCGCGATGACGACATCCCCAGCTTTGTCGCGTCCGGCGCGTGCGATTACGGCATTGTGGGCGAGAATGTTCTGTATGAAGCGCAGAACAAGACGGCCCGCATGGCGGATCTCGAGATCGCGCTGAAGCTGGGTTTCGCCCGGTGCACGCTGAAGCTGGCGGCTCCCAAAGATGGTGCGATCACCAAGGCGGCCGACCTTGAGGGCAAGACGGTCGCCACCAGTTACCCGGCCTTGACGGCGGCCTATCTTCGGGAACGCGGCGTCAACGCGGAGATCGTCGAAATGGGCGGCAGCGTGGAAGTCGCGCCGCGCATGGGCGTCGCAGATGCGATCTGCGATCTGGTCTCCACGGGGGCCACCCTTGAAGCCAACGGCCTGGCCGCGTTTGAGACGGTTCTGGAAAGCGAAGCGGTTCTGGTGCGCCGCAAGGGCGCGCAGAAGGACGGCGTCACCGAGACCGCCGAGCGCCTGATTGAACGTTTCAAGGGCGTTATCGCGTCTCGCCAGACCAAGTACATCCTTCTGAATGCGCCCAAGGACAGGCTGGAGGAGGTTCGAGCCATCCTGCCGGGCACCGATGCGCCAACCGTGGCGCCTGTGGTCGGACGCGATGATGTGGTCGCGGTTCATGCCGTCTGCACAGAGGCCGTGTTCTGGTCCACGCTCGAGCAGCTCAAGGCTGCGGGCGCTCGCTCCATCCTGGTTATGCCGATTGAAAAGATGATGGCCTGACATGCTGACCCGGATCGATTGGAAAACGTCTGACGCGCAGACGCGTCAGCGGCTGTTCGAGCGGCCCTCGCTCGGCTCTGACGCGGTCGCTGTGGCCCAGGACATTCTGGACGCTGTGCGCGCACGCGGTGAAGCCGCAGTGCGGGACTACGCCCTCTCGCTGGACGATTGGGCGCCTGAAGCGGGGTTCCGAGTTCCTGACAGCGAGCTGGCCGAGGCGGAGCAAGCGCTGGCGGCAGAAGACCGTGACGCCATTCTGGCGGCGGCTGAGGCTGTGCGCGCGTTTCACGCCGAGCAGGGCTATCGCGACTACCAGATTGAAACCTGGCCCGGGGCGCTCGCCAGCCGTCGGGCGACGCCGATCGATGTGGCGGGGCTATATGTGCCGGCGGGCACGGCGCCTTTGGTCTCCACCTTGATCATGCTGGCGGTGCCTGCGCAACTCGCAGGCGTGCCGCGCATCGCGGTCATCGCGCCGCCGCGCAAGGGGCAGGGCGTCGAGCCGACAGTGCTGGCCGCGGCCAAGCTGCTTGGGGTTGATGAAGTCTACGCCATTGGCGGCGCGCACGGCGTGGCGGCGCTTGGGCTCGGGGTGGCCGGACTGCCGAAAGCGGACAAGATTTTCGGTCCGGGCAATGCCTATGTGGCCGCCGCAAAGGCGCTGTTGTCGCAAAGCCCGAACGGGGCCGCGGCGGATTTGCCGGCGGGGCCGAGCGAAGTCATGGTGGTGGCCGATGACGCCGCCGACCCCGAGCTTGTGGCCATCGACCTGCTCAGCCAGGCCGAGCACGACCGCATGGCGCAAGTGGTTCTGGTCGCGTTTTCTGAAGAGTTCGCCGTTCAGGTGGAAGGGCAAATCGATGCCTTGCTCAAACAGCTGCCGCGAGCGGACACGGCGCGGGCGGCGCTGGCCAATTCTCGCGCGGTTATCGTCGCGTCAGAAGACGAAGCGGTTGAGGCGGCAAACGCCTACGCCAGTGAACACCTGATCGTTCAGACCCGAGATCCACGCGCCTTCTCGGATCGTATACGTCACGCCGGATCGATTTTTCTGGGGCCGTGGACGCCCGAGGCGGCGGGTGATTACGCCGCAGGGCCAAACCACGCCTTGCCGACCGCCGGCGCAGCGCGCGCCTATGGCGGCGTGACGGTTGAGATGTTTCAGAAGACGACGACGCTTCTGGAGCTGAGTGAAGAGAGCCTTGAGTCCATCGCGCCCGTGGTCGAACGGCTGGCGGCGCTTGAAGGGCTGGACGCGCACCGCCTCGCCATGGCGTTGCGTCGAAATAGAAAGACGAAGCCATGAGCGGCGTATTTGATCTCTCCAAACGTCCTGAAGACATGCGCGCCATGGGTGAAGCTCAATTGCTTGAACGCTTGGCGAGCCTTCTGGAAATCCCGGCCGCGAACCTGTCTCTGGCCTCCAGCACGGATGAAGCGCGCCAGGCGGTCTGGAGCAGTGATCTGACGCTCGTCAACGATTTTGGCGCGGACGGGGTGATCGCTCTGGATGAGCCGGCGCAGCCCGGTCTGACCTTGTACCGGATCGGCGGCCTGCAGACGCCTGTCACGGTCTTGTCGGCCATGGATGAAGAGCAGGCGGCGCTGTTGCGCACCAAGCTCAATGCGGTGCCGTGTTGTCTGCTCGAAGAGGGTATGCGCCAGCTTAGCCCTGGCGCCCGTCTCGCCGCCCGCAAGGATCGCGAGGAACGAGACGTCATTCTGACCGATATCGGCCAGGCTTTGGCTGAAGAACTGGGCGAAGTGGCTCAGGTCACGGCGCGGGGGCTGGTGTATGAGCACACCAATCTCAAGACCCTGAGCCGACTGGGTCTGGTTCTGGCGGAAGATGGCGAAGGCCTGGTGGGCCATGTGCGTGACGCGCAGACGGCGCGCGAATTGCGCGATTTTCTGGGTCTGCGCAGTCAGCGTCGCACAGCCACGGTTCGACGCGTCACCAAGGAAACCTCGATCACGCTGAGCGTGAATCTGGATCAGGAGGGCGCCCGCATCGACACCGGTCTCGCCTTTTTCGATCACATGCTTGAGCAAGTGGCCCGCCATGGCGGCCTGGCGCTGGACGTGTCGTGTGAAGGCGATCTGGATGTGGATTCCCACCACACCATCGAGGATGTGTGCCTGGCGCTCGGCGAGGGCCTGAGAGAGGCGCTCGGCGACAAGCGTGGGATCGGACGCTTCGGGTTTGAAGTGCCGATGGACGAAACCCGCGCGGGCGTCTGGATCGACCTCTCCGGGCGGCCTTATGCGGTGTTTGAGGGCGAGATTCCCGGCGAACGGGTTGGCGACTTCCCGGTTGAAATGTGTTCGCACGCCTTTCGCTCCATCGCGGAAAGCCTGAAAGCGGCGCTGCATGTGAAAGTGGAGGGTGAAAACGCCCACCACATGATTGAAAGCTGTTTCAAGGCCTTTGGCCGCGCCTTGCGTATGGCGTCCCGGATTGAGGGCGACGCTTTGCCATCCACCAAGGGTGTTCTGTGATGACCACGGCGATTATCGACACCTCGACCGCCAATATCGCCTCGGTTCGATATGCGCTGGAGCGTCTGGATGCGCGCTATCGCCTGACGGAAACGCCGGACGAAGCGCAGGATTGCGATCGTATCATCCTGCCGGGCGTGGGCGCGGCGGGACCGGCCATGAAGCGCTTGCGCGAAACCGGCTGGGCGAAAGCGCTGCAGACCGATCAAAGGCCTCTGCTGGGGGTGTGTTTGGGCATGCAGCTCTTGTTTGAGTATTCGGTCGAAAGCGAGTGCGAGCTGTTGGGGCTGATCCCGGGGCGCATCGAGCGCCTGGATCCGGGCGCTGAGGGCCCGTGGCCGCATATGGGCTGGAACACCTTGAGCCAAAACAGCGCCGACGAGCCTTTGCTCGCAGGCGTCGATGAGGGCGCGCACGTCTATTTCGTCCATGGCTTTTACGCGCCTGTCGGCGCGCACACGGTCGCGTCCACCCAATACGGGCCTGAGATCACCGCCATCGCCCGCAAGGGCCATGTGGCCGGTTGTCAGTTCCACCCCGAGCGTTCGGCCAAAACCGGCGCGCAAATCCTGACCAATTTCATAAAGGGCGCGGCATGATCGTTTATCCCGCCATCGATGTTCTGGACGGCCGCGTGGTGCGGCTGGCCAAGGGCGATTTCGACGCTGTGACCGAGTATGGCGACAACCCCGTGGCCGTCGCCGAGCAGTTCAAATCCGCCGGCGCGGACTGGTTGCATCTGGTGGACCTGTCCGGCGCGCGTGACGGCGCGCGGCGTCAGCAGGATCTGGTGCGCGCCATCGCGGATGTGGGCCTAAAGGTTCAGACCGGCGGCGGCGTGCGGTCGCGTGAAGACGTGGACGCGATCCTCAACGCCGGGGCCAGCCGCGCGGTGATAGGCAGTCTCGCCGTCAGCGATCCGCAGACCGTGATCGGCTGGATTGCGGAATACGGCGCCGAACAGATCGCCGCGGCGTTTGACGTGAAGATCGCAGAGAACGGCGTCGCCTATCCCACCCTCAAGGGCTGGACCGAGCAGTCAGTCACGCCGCTTGCCGATCTTCTGTCTGAATACCGGCTGGCGGGGCTGAGCCACGCTCTGGCGACCGATGTGTCGCGCGACGGCATGCTCGAAGGCCCCAATCTCGAGCTTTATGAAGACCTGGCGCAGATCCGGCCTGACATGAACTGGCAGGCGTCGGGCGGGGTTTCGTCGCTGGATGATCTCCGCGCGCTCAAGGCGAACAAGCTGTCTGGCGTGATCATCGGGCGGGCCCTGTTTGAGGGCCGCTTCACGCTGGAGGAGGCGCTGGCATGCTAGCGCGACGTATTATTCCCTGCCTGGATGTGCGCGATGGCCGCGTGGTGAAGGGCGTGAAATTCCAGAACCATGAAGATGTGGGCGGGATCGAGGAGCTGGCGCGTCGCTATGCCCAGGAAGGCGCTGACGAGCTGGTCTTCTACGATATCAGCGCCAGTCCGTCGGGCCGCACGGTGGAGCCGGAATGGGTGGGCCGCGTGGCGCGTCAGATCGACATTCCGTTCTGTGTCGCAGGCGGCATCCGCTCGCTTGAACATGCGCGGGCGCGTCTGTTTGGCGGCGCGGACAAGATCTCCATCAACACCCCGGCGCTGGAAAACCCCGATCTGATTGACGCGCTGGCGACGGAGTTCGGTTCGCAATGCGTGGTGGTCGGCATCGACAGCAGGGTGATCGACGGCGAGTGGCGCTGCCACAAGAATACTGGCGATCCGTCCAAGACCTCCACCGAGCACCGCAAGACGCTGGACTGGATCCGCGAAGTCGTAGACCGCGGCGCAGGCGAGATCGTGCTCAATTGCATGGATCAGGACGGCGTGCGCGAAGGCTATGACATCGATCAGCTCGCCGCTGCGCGTGAGGTGTGCCCGGTCCCTCTGATCGCGTCAGGTGGTGCGGGCGCACGCGAGCATTTCCGTGACGTCTTCCAGCAGGCGAATGTTGACGGCGCCCTGGCGGCGAGCGTCTTTCATAAAGCCGTCATCGCCATTCCGGAACTCAAGTCCTGGCTGTCGAGCGAAGGTGTGGAGATGCGCGTATGAGCCTGTTTCAGATCGACTGGAAAAAGGGCGGAGGGCTCGCTCCCGCCATCGTGCAGCACGCCGACACCGGCGAAGTGCTGATGCTGGGCTATATGAACGCCAAGGCGCTCGACGAGACCCAGACCCGGGGCCTCGTCACTTTCTGGTCGCGCTCCAAGGAGCGGCTCTGGACCAAGGGTGAAAGCTCGGGCAACACCTTGTCACTGGTCTCGGTGGCGACCGATTGCGATTCAGACGCCATTCTGGTGCGCGCGCGCCCGGCCGGTCCGACCTGTCACACCGGCAGCCATAGCTGTTTTGGCGAGACGCCGGGCCCGGAGATCGGCTTTCTGGGGCAGCTCCAGCACGTGATCGACACGCGCGCCGAGGACGACCCCGAAGACAGCTATACCGCCAAACTCCTGTCCAAGGGCGTTTTGAAATGCGCGCAGAAAGTGGGCGAGGAGGGGGTTGAGACTGCGCTCGCCGCCGCCGCCGAGGATGACGACGCGCTTCTGGGCGAAGCCGCCGACTTGATCTTCCACCTGATGGTGACGCTGAAAGCGCGCGGCCTGTCGCTGGCGGATGTCACGGCGCTGCTGGCGCAAAGGCACGCGGCAAAGGGGTAGTCGTGAGCAGTAGAGTGAAAAAAGGCCCGGTCTTTCGACCGGGCCTTTTCATGTCTTAGTCGCTGGTGCGGCGCGAGGGGTTTCGGAAATCGTTTCCGAAGAAGATCGCGTTCATCATCAGCTTGGCCGGTCCGCGGAAATAGGCGCGGTAATACGGATCATCCGCAAAGAGGATGACCGAGCCCGAGCCGCGGCGTTCGGCGAAGACGGCGCCGGTTCCCGACAGGGCGCGGCGGACTTCCTCTGAGGCGTAGCCGCTCAGCAGCGGATCGTCAGCGCCGTAGCGCACGGGCAGGGCGAGAGGGTTGTCGCCGCCCGCAAACGCCATGCTGCCAATCCGATGGCTGGGCAGCTGGGCGTCGCGATACCCAAAGGCGAGCGGGTGAGTGGTGTCGATCCGGGTTTGGAAAATCGCGCCCGAAATCTCGATCTCTGCATCCCAGACTGCGAGGGCGTCATAATTGTCAGGCCGAGCGGCGTCCGCTTCAGGCGTTTCCAGCTCGGCGATCGCAGCGCTTGTCAGCTCCTGCTCGATGACCCAGCGGGCCGCGCCGCGTGTTGCGATCAGCGTGCCGCCGTCGCGGACCCAGGCGCCCAGGGTTTCCGGCATGTCATCGCCCATCCGGTTCAGACGACCATGGGGCAGGATGATATGGGTGTAGCGGCTGAGATCGGCGCCGCCGAGTTCGGACTGGTCGATCATGCTGACAGGCATGTGCATGTCATGATCGAGCAGATGCCACAGCTCGCCCGCATCGCCCATGCTGATTCCGCGACCCGTGACCAGGAGCACTTCAGGCTGCTCCACATTGCTCAGTTGAAAACCGCCCAGGTCCGACCCGCGCGACGTGCTGCTGGATGTGACGGCGTGGACCTTCACGCCGTCTTCTTCAGCAGCCCGCACAAGCAGGGCGTGGATCTCCTCGGCGCTGACCGGTTGACGGCTCAGCTCGATCATAAGCGAGCCACGGTCCAGTTCGGTTTCACCGGCGGTCGTCTGAACGCTGATCTCATCGGGAATGACGCGGGCTCGCACGCCGGCGTCCAACAAACGATAGAGCGCGCGGGGAGCGTAATAGCTGTCCCACTCCATCACATAGCCGATGGCGCTGACGTCCGGCGCGGCTTCGGCCATGTCAAAGCCTGTGACGCGCTCGCCGACGATCTGGCTGCGGTACTGGCCACCGCGCAATTCGGCGTAATCGAGGTCATAGGCGAGCGGCTGGGTCCAGCCCGACACGTCATAGAACTCGACCTTGTCCTCGATCACGCGGGTTTCAAACAGGCCGCGCACCAGTCGGTATTGCTGTTGGCGCAGGGGAATGAGGAAGGCTTCGCCCGGCTCGAAATCCTGGCCCTGATGGGTGAAGGGCTGCGCCAGCTCGTAGACCTCCAGACGGTGGGTTTCCAGCATCTGCAGGAAATCGGCCAGACGTCCACGATCAGCCGAGCCGAACACATAGCCGCGCACCGGGTCTGAATTCGCCATCTGGCGGCTTTCATTGAAGAAGTCACGCATGTGCGCGTGCAGGGCGTCGCGGTTGGCGTAGGCGGACTGGATCAGGGCGACGGCCGTGCGCGCTTGCTGGGCGATTTTGTCGTCATAGCGCTGGATGCCGTATTCGGTTTCCTGAATAAGGCCGCGCACCGAGCTCTGTTCAAACAGATAGGGGATGGAGCCGATCAGGCCCGGATAGCTCGAACCATATCCCAGATAGAAGTCGTCAAAGACCTCTTCGCTGACATAGACCTCGCCGGCCTCGTCAAAGTGCGCGTTGATCGACTGGTTCATCGTCAGATTGAGATCAAAGCCTGCCGGGCTCAGCAGCGGGTGAAAGCCCTCACGGGGGCCTGGCGAAATGAAGAAGGTGGAGTTTGACCCCATCTCGTGCAGGTCGGCCGCCACATTGGGGCGCCAGTCCTGGGTGGTGCTCACCAGCGCGCGCGATTCAGGCTGGGTGACAGGCAGCCATTGGCGGTTGAGGTCGAACCAGTAATGGTTGGTGCGCCCCCAGGGCCATTCATAGAAATGTTCCCGGCTTTGCGGATCGGCCACAGCCGCATTGGCGTGGTGCATGTTGGTCCACTGGGCGAAACGGTTCGCGCCGTCTGGATTGATCATGACGATTTGCTGGACGACGGTTTCGTTCAGCAGGGCCTCGATCTCGGCGCCTTGCGCGGCGGCCAGATGATAGAGGATCAAAGGCGCAGAATCGTAGCCTGAGGACTCAGAGCCATGAACGCCATGAGTGAGCTGCACGATCACCGGGTGTTCCGCCGGGGCGGCGACGCCCTCGTCGCCGAGACGCAGCTGGGTCGCGCGGATGTCTTCAAGCCGGGCCTGGTTGGCGGGAGATGTGGTGGTCACGCGCAGGATGGGACGGCCGAAATGGCTGTGCCCGATGGTCTCGACGCTGACCCGGTCAGAGGCGTCGGCGATCGCGCGGATATAGGCGGCGTGCATCTCCGGGGTGAAAATGATCTCGCCGGACTGATAGCCCAGCACACTCTCAGGTGTTGGAATGGCGGCGTCGTATCGAACGTCGAAGTCCAGCAGATCAGCGATCGGTTTCGGATCATAGGCCGAAGCGGCTCCCGCCGTGGGCAAAGCCAGGGCCAGAGACAGTGCAAGCGCGCGCAGCATTAAAACAGCTCCCCAAATTGTTGTTAATTTGTAACGGTAAGCAGGCCGACGCTCCGGTCAAGCATGTCTGGATGACATCGCCGCTCTATGTTTGTAATCCCGCCCGATAGATATGCGTCTTGAACGCGAAATAACGCCTGAGGAAATGCTCTGATGTCTCGCTTGTTCCGCCATGTTTTGCTCAGCTCCGCCACCGGGTTTCTGAGCCTGTGCGGCGGCGGTCATGCTGCATCCGCACAGGATGCGCCCGCTGTGCGAGACGTTGTTGTGGTGACGGGGGCGCGTGCGGAAACCCTGCGCCGTCAGAGCACGCTGGCCACCGCAATTCTGGAGGCTGAGGCTCTTGATCGGGTGGGCGCGCATCATGTCAGCGAGGCGCTCAATCGTTTGCCCGGCGTCAATATCAATCGCGGCAATGGCGCGGAGCACCTGACGGCGATCCGGTCTCCGGTGTTCACAGGCGGGCAGGGCGCAGGCAGCTTTCTGTACCTTGAAGACGGCGTGCCGCTGCGCGCCGCCGGTTTCGCCAATATCAACGGCCTGTTTGAAGGCGCTGACGGGCTTGCGGACCGGATCGAGGTGGTGCGGGGGCCGGGTTCTGCGGCTTATGGCTCGAACGCCCTGCATGGCCTCGTGAACATCATCACGCCTGATCCGCTGGACGCGGAGCGCTCGGTCCAGCTGGAAGCCGGCTCATATGGCCGGGCGGCGGCACGGTTGAATCTGGCGGGCGAGACCAGGTTTGGCACAGGGTGGCTGGGGGTGAACCTGCGTCATGAAGACGGCTGGCGCGAGGATGCGTCGCTGGATCGGCGCGTGCTTCAGGCCCGACTGGACGGGCAGATGGGGCAGACTGATTGGTCCTTGCGCCTCTCCGGCGTCGATCTGGAGCAGGAAACCGCGACCTATGTGGGCGGATTCGAGGCTTACAAGGATGAAGCTGCGTCTCGTCGCAACGCTGACCCGGAAGCGTTCCGCAACGCCTACGCCCTGCGCGCCGCGCTGCATCTGAACCATCCGATCACCGGGACGCTCAGCGCCCAGGCGGCCCTGTTCGCGCGCAGCAATGACATGCAGTTCCGCATGCATTTCCTGCCTTCGGAAGCGCTGGAGACCAGCGGCCATGACTCGCTGGGCTTTCAGTCCGCACTGGTCTGGACGCTGGAAGACAGCGTCATCCGGGTGGGGCTGGATACGGACTTCACCGAGGGCGCGCTCAGAGAGTTCCAGACCCGCCCGACGGTGGGGCCGTTCGTTCAGGGGCTTCATTATGACTACACGGTGCAATCGCGTACCGTCGCCGGCTTCGCCATGGGCGAACATCAGCTGACGTCCAGATTGAGGCTCGACGCCGGATTGCGGTGGGAGAACACCCGGTACACGTATTCAAACCTGGCGCCTGAGGGTCAGGTCGGGCGCTATTTGCGGCTGCCCGATCGCGATGACAGCTTTGACACGCTGGCGCCGCATGCAGGTTGGGTCTTGGACGTGACGGACTCCCTGTCGCTGTTCGGTCGAGTCGCACGCGGGGTGCGCGCCCCCCAGACCGCCGAGCTTTATCGGTTGCAACCGGGGCAAAGCGTTGAAGGGATCGAGCCTGAAACGCTGGATAGCGCGGAAACGGGTCTGCGCCTTGATCTTGGGGGCGCGGCGCAGCTGGAGCTGACCGGCTATGTCATGCGCAAGGACAATGTGATCTTGCGCGACGCCGACGGCTTGACGGTCACTGGCGCGAAGACGCGCCATCAAGGTGTGGAGCTTGAAGGCGGCTGGTCGATCACTGACACGCTGATGCTCTCAGGCGCGGTTAGCTGGGCCGTTCATGAATATGATTTCAATGGCGGGGCCGGAGCGGGCTCTGAACGCATCCAGAAGGGCGCGCGCATCGACACGGCGCCAGAATGGCTGTCCAGTCTTCGCCTGCTCTGGCGTCCGGCGGAAACGGTTCAAGTGGAAACCGAATGGGCGCATGTGGGCGAATACTTCGCCGATGCAGGAAACACCGCCATTTATGACGGCCATGATCTGTTTCACATGCGTCTTTCCAAAGACATTCAGGACCAGATCCGGATCAGCCTTTCGGTGCGGAACCTTCTCGATGAACGCTACGCGGAACGGGCTGACTTTGCATTTGGGCGCTATCGCTATTTCCCCGGGGAGGGACGGACCATCAGCGTCAGTGCTGGGTGGTCTTTCTAAGCAGTTTTCAACAAGAATTTTCGCATAACCATGCATTAAGAGACTCACGGGCACCTATGGAGAGTTCTCCAATTCAGGGTGGCCTCCATGTTCAAGAATGCATCAATAGGTCAAAAACTGTATTTGGCAGGTGGCGCGCTGGCCGTAATGCTGGTGTTGCTGACGGTCGTCAGTGCATTTCAAGTGCGGCGCGCTATGCTTCAGGAGGTCGATCAGGGGCTCTCTGAGATCGTCGAGATCGCCACAAGCACGATCAGTTCTTATCACGCCAGAGTAGAAGCGGGCGAGATGACGCAGGAAGCGGCTCAGGCTGCTGCGATGCGGGCGCTCAGCGACATGCGCTTTGAAGGCGACAATTATTTCTTCGTCATTGATTTTGATCACCAGATGATCATGCACGCAGTGCGCCCCCAGCTGAATGGGCAGTCCGTATACAATACGCAGGACCCCAACGGGCTGTTCCTGTTTCGTGAGATGACCCAGGTGGCGCGCGCCGAAGGACAGGGTTTTGTGGATTACGGCTGGCCTCGCGCCGGCTCTGACATTCCTGAGCCCAAACGCAGTTATGTGATGTTGTTTGAGCCTTGGGGGCTGATCACTGGCGCCGGCGTTTATTATGACGATGTTCAGGCCAGCATCTGGTCGATCATCAGAGTGATGGCGCTTGGCAATGGTGTTGTGATCGCCATCCTGTTTGCAGGAGCATTCGTGCTCAACCGATCCATCCAGGGGCCTGTCGCGCGCCTGAGTGGAGCAGTGGAGCGTCTGGCCAAAGGTGATACGGCGGCGGAATTGCCTGAGCCCTACGGCCGGGAAGTCTCCACATTGACCGCGTCTGTGAAAGTTCTTCAGGTTTCCGCGCGTGAGCGCGAACGCCTGGAGGCGGAAGCGCATGCCGCTCAGGAGGCGCAACTCAAGCGCGCCGAGCAGATCGAAGCGCTGGTGTCGGAGTTTGACCAAAGCGCGTCACAGGCCATCTCCGCGTTTGAAGCCGCGGGTGAGCAGCTCCGTGCGTCGTCCCAGGGAATGAAGGCCAACGCTGGCGCCACCGCGGATGGCGCTCGCACTCTGGACGGGGCCGCCCAGACTTCGGCGGAGAGCGTCGAGGTGGTCGCCGCCGCCGCAGAAGAGCTGACCGCCGCGATCAGCGAGATCAATCAGCAATCCTTGCGCTCGTCTGAAGTGTCCAAATCCGCGGTCGAGCAGGCGGAATCGACACGTCAGGACGTACAGAAACTGGCGGACGCCGCCCAGAAGATCGACGGCATTGTCCAGCTGATCGCCGGCGTGACCGAGCAGACCAATCTTCTGGCGCTGAACGCCACCATCGAGGCCGCACGCGCCGGTGAGGCGGGCAAGGGGTTTGCGGTTGTGGCCAGCGAAGTGAAAGCGCTGGCCGAGCAGACCGCCCATGCGACCGAGAGCATCGCTTCGGAGATCAAAGGCATTCAGACCGCGACGGATGCGTCAGTGAGCGCCATTGAGAAGATTGCGACCGTCATTGGCGAGACCTATGAAATCGCCACCGCGATCTCCGCCGCCATGGAAGAGCAGCGGGCCGCTGCCGCTGAAATCTCAAGTTCAGCGCAAAACGCCGCCGCCGCCACCGGCGAAGTGCGCACTGAAGTGAGCCAGGCCCAGCAGCGTGCGGATCAGGCGAACAAGGGCGCCAGCGATCTTGATCAGGCGAGCGTGGCTGTCGCTAGTGAGTCGCAAGGTTTGAAGGCGACCATCGAGCGCTTTCTCTCTGGCGTTCGCGCCGCCTGACGCTTGCCAGGCGCCGCCGGTGCGCGTTAGCAGATCGGGTCCACTCTTGCGGAGAACCCGATCATGCCTTCACGCACTGGCGCCCAGCACCTTATCGCCGCTTTGTCCGCCAATGGCGTTGAGCGAATTTATGGTGTTCCTGGAGAGAGTTATCTGGCGGCCCTTGATGCATTGGTTGAAGTGGATATTCCCTTTATCCAGTGCCGTCACGAAGCCGGGGCCGCCAATATGGCTGAAGCCCATGGCAAGCTGACCGGGCGTCCGGGCATTTGTTTCGTGACGCGGGGGCCCGGCGCCACCCAGGCCGCTGTCGGGGTTCACACGGCGCTTCAGGACTCAACGCCGATGATCTTGCTGGTCGGACAGGTCCGCCGCGAGGATGAAGGGCGTGAGGCGTTTCAGGAGCTCGATTATGCCCAGGCCTTTGCAGGGCTCGCCAAGGCGGCGTTCGAGATCCGTGATCCCGCGCGCGTGCCTGAAATGATGATGCGCGCCTTTGCGCTCGCCATGAACGGGCGTCCGGGGCCCGTGGTTGTCGGTCTGCCTGAAGATATGCTGACCGAGATCGCTGACGCGCCCGAGGCTGCGGCTTTGGTTCCGGCGCGCAGCGAAGTCTCCGCCGAGACAGCGCATGAAATCGCCGCGATGATCGACGCGGCCGAGCGCCCAGTGATGATGGTGGGCGGGCCGGGCTGGCGCGATGAAGACCGTGAGGCGCTGCATGATTTCGCGGTTCGCACCAATTGCCCCATCCTGACAAGTTTCCGTGTCAAGCACCTGTTTGACAATGCTCATTCCCATTATGGCGGTGAGGCTGGCATTGGCGCTTGCCCGGCCGTCGTGACGGCTTTGCGCGAGGCGGACCTGATCGTTGCAGTCGGCCCGCGCCTGGGGGAGATGACCACGCAGAGCTATGATCTGTTCGACGTTCCCGAAGGCGTGGCGGATCGTCTGGTTCACATTCATCCGGGCGGGGAAGAGCTGGGCCGTGTGTATCGCCCGAAACTGGCCGTGACCGCCCAGGCCGGTCCTGCGCTGAGTGCGATCAACGCCGCGGCCAAGTCAGACAATGCGGCCTCTCGCGCGGACTGGGTCAAGCAATGCCGCGCCGCCTATGATGCCTGGATCGAACCGGTTGAGGTGACGGGTGATGTGAACCCGTCGATCATCTGGCGCGAAACGTCAGAGAGGTTCGGCGGTCAGGCGATCATGACCAATGGCGCGGGCAATTTTGCGGCCTGGCTGCATCGCTACTGGGTGCACCGGTGCTGCCCCAGCCAGCTCGCGCCGACTTCGGGCGCCATGGGCTATGGCCTGCCGGCTGCGATCGCCGCGAAGCTGCATTGCCCGGATCGTCCGGTGATCGCGGTGTGCGGGGATGGTGATTTCATGATGGCGGCGCCCGAGCTGGCGACGGCCGTCCAGCATGGCGCGAACATCGTGGTGTGTGTCTTTGACAATGGCGCTTATGGCACAATTCGCATGCACCAGGAGCGCGCCTATCCGGGCCGGGTCAGCGGCACCGATCTCTCTAATCCTGATTTCAAACTGATGGCGAAAGCATGCGGCTGCGCGGGCTATTTCGTCGACAAGACCGAAGACTTCTCTGGCACTCTGGAACAGGCTTTGAACGCGGGCAAGCCCGCCCTGATCCATGTCAAACAGAGCCTGGCTGACATTGCGCCGGGCAAGACGCTCACACTGAGCTAAGTCAGACCTATCCGTTTCCGACCTTCAGGGAGTCCACCCTCATGTCCCAGAGCTTTTATGACCGCCTGACCGAAACCCTCGCCGAGATCGATGCGGACGGGCTGTACAAGCGCGAGCGCACCATCACCTCGCAGCAATATTCCGAGATCGACGTGCGCGGGACTGATGGGACCGAGCGCCATGTGCTGAATTTCTGCGCCAACAACTATCTCGGCCTCGCCAACCGGCCCGAGCTGATTGACGCCGCCAAGACTGCGCTGGATCGCTATGGCTATGGCGTGGCGTCGGTGCGCTTCATCTGCGGCGCGCAGGAGGTCCACAAAGAGCTTGAAGCGGCCATCGCTGACTTCACCGGTCAGGAAGACGCCATTCTCTACGCGGCGGCGTTTGACGCCAATGGCGGCCTGTTCGAACCGCTTCTGGGCCCGGAAGACGCGATCATCTCCGACGCGCTGAACCACGCCTCGATCATTGACGGCGTGCGTCTGTGCAAAGCCAAGCGCTATCGCTACGCCAATTCGGACATGAATGACCTGGAAGCCCAGCTCAAACAGGCCCGCAAGGATGGCGCGCGCACGATTCTGATCGTGACGGACGGCGTGTTCTCCATGGACGGCTATATCGCGGATCTGAAGTCCATTTGCGATCTGGCGGACAAGTATGACGCCCTGACCATGGTCGATGATTGCCACGCCCATGGCTTCATGGGCGCGAAGGGCCGCGGCACCCACGAGCATTGCGGCGTCATGGGGCGGATCGACATCATCACCGGCACGCTGGGTAAGGCGCTCGGCGGCGCCATGGGCGGCTTCACGGCGGCGAAAAAGCCCGTGATCGACATTCTGCGCCAGCGCTCGCGCCCCTATCTGTTCTCCAACTCGCTGGCCCCGGCCATCGCGGGCGCCAGCCTGAAAGCGCTGGAGATGGTGCGCGAGGGCGATGATCTGCGCGCCCGGCTGTTTGACAACGCCAAGCGCTTCCGCGCCGGCATGACCGACGCCGGCTTTGATCTGCTGCCGGGTGAACACCCGATCATTCCGGTGATGCTGGGCGACGCCGCCCTGAGCCAGAAAATGGCTGACAAGCTGATGGAGGAGGGCGTTTACGTGATCGGCTTCTTCTATCCGGTGGTGCCCAAGGGCAAGGCCCGCATCCGCACCCAGATGAGCGCTGCGCATACGCCCGAGATGATCGATCGCGCCGTCGCCGCCTTTACCAAGGTCGGCAAGGAGCTGGGTGTTGTCTGACCGAAATTTAAGCCAGTCCTGACATGGATCAGGGTTCAAGGTTGATTTGACATGATGTAAAGACCCGACAGTCTGGGAGTTTGCATCATGTCTTTTACCTCACTCGCGTTCACCGTAATGGCTGCTCTGGCGGCGGCCTCGACGGACGATCTCGTCATACGCAACGTCACCCTCGCCAGTCCGGAACAGGACGCAGCGCTTGAAGGGCGATGGGTGCGCATCACAGACGGCCGGATCGTCGAGGTCAGCGCCAATCCCATAGAGGTTCATGAAGGCGACACCGTGCTGGACGGGGAGGGCCGGTTCCTCGCCCCCGGTCTGACCGACAGCCATCACCATGTCTCCTTCGTGCCGGGCATGGGCGCTGCAGGCATGCCCCCTGCAACCGATCATCCTGATCTGGTCGCGGCCTATATGACGCAGCAGCCGCGCAGCCTGCTCTATCACGGCGTGACGCAAGTGCTCGATCCGGCCCCGCTGACAGGCTGGGAGGGTTTCACCGATCAGCCCCAACATCCTGATCTGCTGCGCTGTGGCGAAGTTCCCGGACCGCATGACGGCTATCCGGTCAATCAGCGCTCCGGCGATCATCCTGAAAGCGCCTATCCCTATGACATCACTGCGCCGGACGAGGCGGCGCCCGTAATCGCGCGCATGCAGGCGGACGGCGCGGTCTGTGTGAAAATCTATCTGGAAGACGGATTCGGCGCGGCCAGTGACTGGCCGCTGATGAGCGATGAAACCCTGGACGCGATCAAGGCCGAAGCCCAAGCGCGCAACATCCCGGTTCTGGTCCACGCCAACGCCATCGACATGTATCAGATCGCGCTCGATCACGGCGTGGGCGTCATGGCGCACGGTCTCTGGAACTGGCAATGGCCCGAGGGCGAACCGCCCGTAGTGGAGACGCTGGATCGGGTGATCGAGAGTGAGACCGGATATATGCCCACCTTGCGCGTGATGGCGGGGCTGGCGGATCATGTGCGCCCCGGAACGCTCGATAATCCCGATCTCGCGCCGGTCACGCCTGCCTCCCTGATGACGTTCTATCGTGAGGGTGGGGCGGACTGGTTCGCTGATGAGCTGGCGTCTGATTTTCCCGCTGATATGCCCAGAGACGAGATCGCCGACATCTTCGGCTTCGGCGTGCAGCGCGGCCAACGCGCGCTCGCCTATCTGCACGGTGAGGGCCATCCCGTGATGCTGGCGAGCGACTGTCCTGGCAGTCCGACCGCCATCAATCAGCCCGGTCTGTGCACGCTGCTTGAGATGGAGGCGATGGCGGAAGCGGGGATGAGCGCGGTGGAGATATTCCGTTCAGGCACGCTCACGATCGCGGCTCAGTTCGGTCTCGAGGCGGAGTATGGCCGGATCACGCCGGGCTATGTCGCCAATCTGGTCCTGCTGGGCTCAGACCCCTTTGACAGCGTCGCCGCCTGGCGAGACATAGAGACGGTGGTCCTGCGCGGCGAGGTGATCTCACGCGACAGCTTGCAGGCGCGCTAAACGGGGAGGGGCGAGGCGGCGCCAAAGCGTCTTAGGCGCCGCTCGTGCCGCGCCCGCATCCCGCTTGGCTGGTATCGGAGTGAGCGCAGCGCGCCAGTAAACTCGTGCGCTGGACGCTTTGCGGGGTGAACCGGGTTTCACATGCTTTTGAGGCGAACCCGTGCCAGTGTCTGTCTTGATACCATGATCCTGGCAAGGGGGACGCCATGACCGAAACGCACACTGCAGCGAACGGAGCTGATGAGAGCGCCGCCAGCAGCGCCCGCCCGGGCGATGAAATGCTGCCCTTCCTCAACAACTTCCACGACATCTTCACCACCATAGGCGTGTTGATCCTGTTTACCGGTCTCATCCTGGGGGCGGTCCAGTTTCACGACTCCCTGGATCTGGATCGGGACGGGATGGCGTCCGAACTCGTCTCGCTTGGGCTTCTCGGGCTGATCGCTCTCATCGCCTGGGGATTGTCGGCATTACTGGTGGGGCGGCAGCGCCGCATCCTGCCGGGGATCGTGTTATGCGCGGTGTTCGTGTTCTGCTTCGGGGGTCTGTTGGTCTGGCTCTATACCTCCTTCATTCTGCCGCTTCTGACAGAGGTTGATCCTGCGGTCGCCTTTGACCATCTGAGCGTTTTTCAAGAAGAGACTGTCAGCGCGATGCTGAACGAGCTCGGCTGGGCGTTGCGCAGCTGGCCGGTGATGATCGGGGCGTTCTTCGTGGTGGCGGTCGGTCTGTATTACGCCAGCTTCCGCTTGCCGTTCTCAGGCGGGCTTCTGGGCGTGGCGATCGCGGCGCTGGCCGCGAGCATCTGGCTGGTGATCGACCCTTACAGCTTCATGGTCTTCAACCCGCTCGCCAGCCTGTTGATGGGGCTTGGGCTGTTTCTGGCCGGAATCGTCTTTGATGCGCGCGATCCCGCCCGAACCACACGCCTGTCGGGCACAGGGTTCTGGCTCCACTTTTTCGCTGCGCCGGTTCTCCTCTCCGCCGCCCTGACGATGGCGATCAATGGCGTGCGAATTGACCCGCAGGATAGCTTTGTCGGCATGATCTATTTTCCCGAAGGGGGAGAAGACGCCGCCGCCATGCGCGCCGCTGTCGTCACCTTGCTGGTCATTGCGGTGTTCGCCCTGGTCTCTCTTCTGATCAACCGACGCGCCTTGATCGTATCAGGCCTGCTGACGACGGGCGTCGCGCTTGGCGTGCTCGTGAACCAGCTGGGCCTGGACGGCGCGGGCGTGGTGGCGACGACCCTGCTGGTGCTGGGCGGGATCGTGGTGCTTCTGGGTGTCGCCTGGACGCCCGTGCGCGGCGTTCTCACCGCGCCCTTCCCGAAATCCGGCTTGCTGGCGCGCATCATTCCGCCCGTCTCCCATGGTCACGAAGGTTGAACCTGTCGCGTATGCTATGAGGGGCGCTCTTTTCTTTCATCGCGCGGCGTGATCAAAGCGAGGTGAGACGTCCACCTCTCAATTGGGAGCCCCCGTATGAAAGCCCTGGTCAAAGCCAAAGCCGAAGAAGGCCTGTGGTTGCAAGATGTCGACAAGCCCGAGATCGGGCCGGACGACGTCCTGATCCGCGTGCATAACACCGCCATCTGCGGCACTGACGTGCATATCTATAACTGGGACGCTTGGGCGCAAAAAAACGTGCCCGTGCCCATGGTGGTCGGCCATGAATTCGGCGGCGTGATCGAGGCGGTCGGATCTGACGTGCACCGGGTGTCAGTGGGCATGCGGGTGTCCGGCGAAGGCCATGTGGTGGGCGAGAAATCCCGCGCCGTGCGCGCCGGGCGCTTCCATCTGGACCCCGACACCAAGGGCGTGGGCGTGAACATGCCGGGCGCGTTCGCCGAATATCTGGTGATCCCCGCGTTCAACGCCGTGCCGCTGCCCGATGAAGTCTCCATGGAGCAGGCGGCCTTCCTCGATCCGCTGGGCAACGCCGTTCACACCGCCACCGCCTTTGATCTGGTGGGGGAAGACGTGCTGATCACCGGCGCGGGACCCATCGGCATCATGGCCGCTGCGGTCGCGCGCCATTGCGGCGCGCGCCATATCGCGGTGACCGACATCAATCCCGATCGCCTGGCGCTGCTCGAAAAAGTCTGCCCGACCGCCGTGCCGGTGAACACCACCAAGGACGATCTGCGCGATGTGCGCGCGCGTCTGAAGATGACGGAAGGCTTTGATGTGGGCCTTGAGATGTCAGGCGCGGAGCCGGCCTTCAACCAGATGGTCGAGAACATGGTGATGGGCGGCAAGATCGCCATGCTGGGCCTGCCCGGCAAGCCGTTCAATCTCGACATGGGCAGCCTGATCATGCGGGCGATCACCTTCAAGGGGATTTATGGCCGGGAAATGTTTGAGACCTGGCACAAGATGCTGGCCATGCTGCAATCGGGCCTCGATGTCAGCCAGCTCATCACCCACCGACTGCCGGCGACTGACTTCCAGACCGGCTTTGACGCCATGCGCTCTGGCAAGGCGGGCAAGGTGATCCTGGATTGGACGCAGGTGTAGTCACTTCGTGAATGGCCTCAGGGCGCGTTCTGTCACAGAATGCGCCCATGACCACTCATCCTGTGACCCCTCTTGAATTTTCCGAACTGCCCGAAACCGAGATGCGCGCGCGGGCGGAGGCGTTTTACGAGACCATGCGCCAGCGACGCACGGTGCGTGATTTCTCAGACCGGGCCGTTCCGCGTGAGATCATCGAGACGGCGATCCTGACCGCCGGCACTGCGCCCAATGGCGCCAATCACCAGCCCTGGCATTTCACGGTTCTGGGGCAGGGGGAGTTGCGGACGCAGCTGAGAGAGGCCGCAGAAGCCGAAGAGCGCGCCTTTTATGAAGGCAAGGCCAGCGCGGAATGGCTTGAGGCTCTGGAGCCGCTCGGCACTGACGCCAGCAAGCCGTTTCTGGAAACCGCGCCGTGGATCATCGCCGTCTTCGCCCAGCGTCGCGGCGGACCGAAGCCGGGGGATGACCGGAAGAACTATTATGTCTCTGAAAGCGTCGGCATCGCCTGCGGGCTGCTGATCGCAAGCCTGCATCAGGCGGGCCTCGCCACCCTGACCCATACGCCCAATCCCATGGGGTTCCTGACCGAGATCTGCGACCGCCCGGCGACGGAAAAACCGATGATGCTGATCGTCTGCGGCTATCCGTCCGAGGGCGCCCAGGTGCCGCTGCACGCGCTCGAGAAGAAAGCGCTCTCTGAGATCAGTGATTTTCGGTAAGGCCTGAAAGACGCGCCAGCGGTGCAACAGCATCGCTGGCGCTGTCTCGCTTAGGCTTTGCTGAGATCCGCCATCAAGCGATCAATCGCAGTCAGCACATTATCTGATGCAGCGTCCATCTCTTCGACCGCCAGCTCAGCGCCCTCATAATCGCCTTGCGCGCACAAACGCGCCGCGCGTTTGCCGCATTCGTGGGCGCGCGCGTGCGGGGGCTCAATCGCGATAAAGGCCGGGATGGAGCCATACTGGCTGCGCGCCTTTTCATACCATTTGCCCAGACGGCAGGACCGGTGGTCGGACAGCTCGCTTTCAGACAGCTTGGTCGCGCCTACCAGCATGCTGTTGAGGCGTTTCTTCCACAGCAAATGGTCTGACTTGGCGCAATGCAGCACGAAATTGTCGATATGACGGTCGCTGAGCGCGCTGAGGGTCTGGCCGATCGTGGATTCGGTGCCAGCGCTCGCCTCAACCACATTTTCGACCCGCTCGCGCGCCTTTGTTGCGCCGTCTGCGATCTGGGTGACCGATTGCGACAGATCGGTGGTCGCCTTGGACTGTTCTGCGATCAGGCGGGCGATGTCGGACACGATCTGCGCGCTTTCACGCACCTTGTCGGTGACCGTGTTGACGGCTTGCTCGGACGAGTTGGCGGCGTCAATACCGGCGTGAATGGAGTTGGAAGAGTGTGACACGGCCTCGGTGATGGCGGTGACTTGGCGCTGCAAATGCTCCATGCGCAGGCGAATGTCTTCTGTCGCCTTGGCGGTCTGACCCGACAGCGCCTTGACCTCGCCGGCCACCACGGCGAAGCCCTTGCCGGCTTCGCCGGCGCGAGCGGCTTCGATGGTGGCGTTCAGCGCCAAAAGGTTGGTCTGATCTGCGATGGCGGCGATCGTGTCCACGATCTCGGCGATCTGGCGGGACGCCTGTTCCAGATCGGTGACCCGGCCGGTAATCGTTTCAAACGCGCCGCCCAGCTGTTCGCTTTCCGAGCGGGTCAGCCGAACCGCTTCAAGACCGGATTGAGACTGCTCAACGCACGCGCCCAGGGAGTCTGCGCCGCGGCTGGCGAGCTTGTTGATCTCATGAATGGAGAAGTCCAGTTCTTCCACCGCACTGGACATGCCGCTGGCGTGCTTATCCATTTTCCGGACTTCGCCAGTGGCGCGCGAGACTGCCGCCATGGCGTTGGAATCCTGCATGGACGCGTTCACCGTTCGCTCCAGCTCGGCGGCGTTACGGCGTTTCAGTTCCTGATGCAGGTCGTTCAGCGCCTCCGCCGCCTCGTGAGGCAAGGCGCTCAGATCGGGAGCGCGCCCCACCTTGATGGCGGTGATAGCCTCAGCGAGCTTCGCGGACACAGACTGCGTTTCTGCGTAGTCTTGTGATGCCATGACTTGATGATCCGCGACGTTCGACACGGCCTTGCGTCCAAAACTGAGCATAAAGTTTCCCCATACGAATAGGGGTCTACGGGTAGCCAGTGATTGGTAAACGCAGGGTTCACAAAGCCTTGGCTAAGCTCGAATACGTCGCTCAACCGCTGTGCACGACCAGATCAGGGCGATCAGCCAGCCGATGACGGTCCAGCCCAACAGCAGATTGGTCAGGAATATCGCAAATCCATTGTGGTGACCGCGCACCAGCGCGATCAGCGTGGGCAGGAAATGCAGCACCGCCAGCAGAATCATAATGTCCATGACCAACCTCCTTATTGTTTGTCGATAAATGTGGGGAGGGTGGCGACAATCCGCAAGTGACGATCTCGTAAGGTGGCGACAAAAAACCCCGGCGCGCTGCGCCGGGGTTTTGAGAAGCAAGCTGTGTCAGCACGCGACTTATTCAGGGAAGGTGTAGTCCTTGAACATCTCGCGCAGCTTGGTCTTGAGGATCTTGCCCGTGGCGCCAAGGGGCATTTCGTCGATGAACTCGATGCCATCCGGCAGCCACCATTTCGGAACCCGCGTCGACAGATACTCACGGATGGAATCCGGCGTCGGCGTGGTGTTGGGTTTGGGCTGTACGATCAGCAGCGGGCGCTCCTGCCATTTGGGGTGGGGCATGCCGACGGCTGCGGCCATCGCCACATCGGGATGGCCCATGGCGGCGTTTTCCAGATCGATGGAGCTGACCCATTCGCCGCCGGACTTGATCACGTCCTTGGAGCGGTCGGTGATGGTCATATACCCATCCTGATCGATATGGCCCACATCACCGGTCTTGAACCAGCCGTCATCGGTGAAGCTGTCCGGGCCTGCGCCGCGATAATAGCTGTCGATGATCCAGGGGCCGCGCACATGGATATGGCCTGCGGACTGGCCGTCTCGCGGCAGGATATTGCCGTCATCATCCACGGTGCGCATTTCCACGCCGAACAGAAGACGGCCCTGCTTGAGCTTGATGCCGACCTTCTCGTCCTCAGTTAGAGATTCATGCTTGGGCAGAAGCTTGCCGACCGTGCCCAGCGGGCTCATCTCGGTCATGCCCCAGCCTTGCTGCATCTCGACGCCATACTCGTCCTGATAGGCGCGCATCAGCGCTTCGGGCATGGCCGAGCCGCCCATCAGCACTTTCTGGACGCAATCAATCCGCTTGCCGCTATCGCGCAGATACTGAAGCAGGCCCAGCCAGACCGTGGGCACGCCCAGAACCTGGTTGACCTCTTCGCCCTCGATCAGGCCCTGCAGGCTCTCACCGTCAAGCTGCGCGCCGGGCATGACCAGTTTCGCGCCCGCCATGGCGGCGGCGTAGGGCACGCCCCAGGCGTTGACGTGGAACATGGGCACCACCGGCATCACCACGCCGTCAGCGCCGACCCCGATCGCGTCCACGCTGCAGCAGGCCATGGCGTGAAGCACCGTTGAGCGGTGCGAATAGAGCGCGCCCTTGGGATCGCCCGTGGTGCCGGAGGTGTAGCACAGCCCTGCGGCGGCGTTCTCATCGAACTCGGGGAAATCAAACTCATCATGCGCGTTCGCAAGCAGGGTCTCGTAAATCTCGACCTTGGTCTTGGTCTGCGGCTTGGTCGCTTCGCTCGTCATGGCGATCCAGCGCTTGACCGTCTTGCAATGCTTGGCCACTGCATCGACCAGCGGCGCGAAGGTCACGTCAAAGAAGACGTGCTTGGCCTTGGCGTGATCAATGATCCAGGCGAGCTGTTCGGGGCTGAGACGCGGATTGGCGGTGTGTACGACTGCGCCAATGCCGGACACGGCGTAATAGAGCTCCATATGCCGGTGGGTGTTCCAGGCGATGGTGGTGATCCGGTCGCCCGGTTTTACCTTCAGCGGTCCTGTCAGGACATTGGCGAGCTGTTGGGTCCGCTTATAGCAATCGGCATAGCCATAGCGGTGAATTTCGCCCGTATCGGGCAGGCGCGACACGATTTCGCGCTGGCCATGATTGAGAGCTGCATGGTGTAAAATGTCCGCAATCATGAGCGGACGGTTCATCATCTGACCGCGTAGCAAGGCTCAGTCCTCCCCTGTAACCTGACGCTCAGCAGAGCCGAGCGCTGGTTCGTTTTGTTGTTACGCCTATCAAAAGGCCCGGAAGCGCAGTACGCAATCCCTTTCGCACCAGTTTCTTGCAGCCGCACAAAAGTTCGAAAGGCTTTGCAACCATGACGTCTCCGCTTCCTGACTTCGATGATGTCCGTGCAGCCGCCGCACGCTTGAAAGATCAGGCGGTCCGCACGCCCTTGCTGACCAATGCGGCGCTGGATGACAGGGTGGGCGGGAGAATTCTTTTAAAAGCGGAATGCTTGCAGCGGACCGGCACCTTCAAGTTTCGCGGCGCCTATAACGCATTGTCCAAGCTGAGCGAATCGCAAGCGCGCAAGGGCGTGGTGGCGTTTTCGTCCGGCAATCACGCCCAGGGCGTCGCAGAAGCCGCGCGCATCCTGGGGATCAAGGCGATCATCGTGATGCCTGAAGATGCGCCAGACGTGAAAAAGGCGGGGGTTTTGGCGCGCGGCGCCGAGATCCGCGCCTATGACCGGGCGACTGAAAGCCGCGAAGAGATCGCACAAGCGCTGTGTGACGCCAGCGGCGCGGCCCTGATTCCATCTTACGACCATCCCGACGTCATCGCCGGGCAGGGCACGTGCGGACTGGAAATCTTTGAAACGCTCAAGACTGACGGCGTTCACGCGGATCAGCTGATCTGCTGCGTGGGCGGCGGCGGCCTGATCGCCGGCATCAATCTGGCGGCGCAGGCGCTGTCGCCTGAAACCGCGGTTTATGGCGCGGAGCCGGAAGAGTTCGATGATCACGCGCGGTCGCTTGCGAGCGGTCACAAGGTTGGCAATGTCCGCAAGGCGGGGTCGCTCTGTGATGCGTTACTGACGGAAACGCCTGGGGATCTGACATTCGCCATCAATCAGCCGCGCCTCAAAGGCGTCGGGGTCGTGAGCGATCTGGAAGCGATGCAGGCGGTTCGCTTTGGGTTCGAAACGCTCAAGCTCGTGCTTGAGCCGGGAGGAGCGGCGGCTTTGGCGGCGCTTCTGTCGGGCAAGATCGACGCGAAGGGCAAAACCACAGTCGTCGTGCTGACGGGCGGGAATGTGGACAGCGCCGTCTTGCAACAAGCGCTGTCCAGCGCGCTCTAACGGCCTTCGGCGCCGCCTTCTGCGTCCTCATCCGGATCAGTCAGGACCGGCGCGTCCGGGGCGGCGACCGCCTCCTCTTCTAGCGCTCTCTCAAGAGCCTGAGCTTCCCGCAGGGCGGCGACGAAATCATCGGGCAGGGCTGGAAGGTCGCGAGAGAACTGCCCCGACAGATCCTGGGTGATGTTGAGCGGCGTCGCTTCGCCATTGTTCAGACGCGCGCGATAGACCTGCAGGTTCTCGATGATGCGTTGCACATAATTGCGCGTTTCCGAGAACGGGATGGATTCCACCCAGTCAATCGGGTCGATGTCATCGGTGCGCGGATCGCCATAGTTGTTCACCCAGCGCCGCACCCGATGCCCGCCGGCGTTATAGGCGGCGAGCGCCATCACCAGAGAGCCTTCGTAATCCGTCACCACCTCCTGAAGGTGGGCCATGCCCAGGGTCAGGTTGTACCCCGGGTCATCAGTCAGCCATTGGAAGTTATAGGGCATATCCAGCTGTCGCGCGGTCTGGCGCGCGGTGGCGGGCATCATCTGCATGAGACCGCGCGCGCCGGCGCCGGACACGGCCTGGGGATCAAACTCGGTCTCCTGACGAATGACGGAATAGGTCAGGGCCGCTTCAGGCGCCATGGGCGCAGCGTCCGGCAGGTCGATCAGCGGGTAGGCGCGTTCCGCCAGGATCATGCCCTGCAGGCGCCCGGCTTTTGCAGCGCGGACCGCCTGACGGATCTGGAAGTATTCCAGGGCAATGTCGGTGATCATGGCCTGTTCTTCAGGCGTCTGCATCTCATCGTCAAAATGATACATGAAGACCCGGAACAGATAGTCCGCATTCACTTCCGCGAGCAAACGCAGGGCCTGAATTTCAGGCCGAGCGTTGAAGGCGGCGCGCGCCTCTTCGCTGGGATCGGGGTCAGGCGGCAGATCAAGCTCGGCTGCGTCCGGCCCCAAAGCCAGCAGCGCCAGTTGTCCATAATAGGCGGTGGGGTATCCGGCCGCCGCGGTGAAGCGGTCTGAGGCGAGTTCCAGTTCGCCGGACGCCTCGGCGGCGCGGCCCTGCCAGTAGAGCGCGCGTGAGGTGGAGACGGGCGTGGTGACGCCGCTTTCAAGCCGCTCAAAATGCGCGAAGGCGACGCCGGGCTGATCGAGTTTCGTCAGCGCCAGCCACCCCGCCAGGAATTCGGCGTCAGCGAATTCAACGCCGCGCTCCATGCCATTGGCGGCGGCCAGCTGATAGGCGGTGTCAAAGTCGCGGTCCCGGATCAGGTCCAGGATCATCAGCTTGCGCTCGGTCCACATGGATTCCAGCGCCGCGTCATTGTCATAGCTGTCAGGCAGTTCCAGCAGCAGCTCCAGTGAAGTGTCCAGACCCCTGCGGCGGCGCCAGCGGGCGCGCTCATACACCAGGCCCGGCGTATCGCTCAGCGAGTCAGGGACCGCTGAAACCGCGCCATCCACGCCGCTGGAGCGGCTGGCAAGGCGGATACGCGCTTCCGCGACGCGGCGTTCCCCGGCGGAGAGCTCCGGCAAGAGGCGGCTGGCGGCGGTGCGCTGACCGGCCCAAAGCAGAAAGTCGACGCGGGCGGCGTGATCGTCATTGGTCAGAATCTCGCCATGCTCGCGCAGCACATCGCGTTGATTTGACAGGCGCAGGCTCTGGGTGCGCCAGGCGGTGCGGATTTGCTCGGCGCCTTCATCCGCGCGCCCCAGCGCGATCAGGGATTCGCCCAAGGCGATGCGGCCTTCGCCGGTGACCGGTTCGCGATCTTCAAACCAGGCGACGATCAGGGCCGGGCTGAGCCCGGAATCCTCGATCTTCCATTCCGCTTCTCGGCGAATTGAAGCCTGGCGCGGCCAGCCGTCCAGCTCGTCAATGGCGCGATCAAGGTCTGAAAATGGCGCACGGGCGTCGCTGACCGCGATCCGCCATAGCAGGACATGGTCAGCGACCGGATTATCCAGCGTGATGATGGCGGCGCGCACATCATCCCAATCATCGTCATCGGCGGCGCGCATGCCGCGCCTGAAGGCCGTAAAATCGGCGTCTGACAGCAAGATGGAATGGTTAGGCACGGGCGGTTTCAGCCGCGGTGCGGGCGTTTGCGCCGTCGCAGCAGACAGCGGCAGGGAGAGGGCGAGCAGGAACAGCGCGGCGCGGGCCAGGGTCACGTCTGTATGTCCTATGTAAGAGCCGGATAAACAGCAGGGTGAGCCAAGTGCAAGCCGCTGTCCATGATTGTCCTCTGCACTTGGCGCAAATCGGTGCGGCGCGTATGGTCCGCGCCCGAATTTGAAGTTCCGATGAAGGTCCGTCCCATGTTCAAAGGCTCCCTGACAGCGCTCGTCACTCCGTTCAAGAACGGCGCCGTTGACGAGAAAGCCTTCGCAGCCCTGATCGAGCGTCAGATCGCGGCGGGGACGACGGCGCTTGTTCCGGCGGGCACCACAGCGGAAACGCCCACCCTGACCCATGCCGAGCGGCTGCGCAGCGTCGAGCTGTGCGTGGAGATTGCAGCGGGACGGGTTCCTGTGATCGCAGGCGTCGGCGTGAACGCCACAGCAGCGACAATCGAGCTGCAGGAACACGCCAAGCGGATTGGCGCGGACGCCGGTCTGGTTGTGGCGCCGTATTATAACAAGCCGTCCCAGGACGGGATCATCGCCCACTTCACCGCTATTGCGGACGCCGTCGCTCTGCCGATCATCGTCTACAATATTCCGGGCCGGTCCATTGTTGATATATCAGTTGAGACCATGGCGGAGCTGGCGCGCCATCCCAATATCATGGGTGTGAAGGACGCGACGGGCGACATCCAGCGCGTCACGCGGCATCGCAATGTGATCGGCGAAGACTTCACCCAGCTGTCTGGCGAGGATGCTTCGGCTCTGGGCTATAACGCCCATGGCGGACACGGCGCGATCTCTGTGACCTCCAATGTGGCGCCGGAATTGTGCGCCCGGTTTCAGAGCGCCTGCCAGGACGGTCGCTGGGAAGAGGCTCGGACGCTGAATGATCGTCTGCAGCCCTTGCATGAGGCGCTGTTCGCGGCGCCGAGTCCGGGGCCGAGCAAATACGCGCTGTCGCTTCTGGGCCTGTGTGACGAGGAGGTTCGCTTGCCGCTGGTTGCGTGCCCTGAGACCGTCAAGGTCAAGGTGCGCGCGGGGATGGAAAGCTGTGGTCTGCTATGAGCAAGAACAAAGATGATAACGGCCTGGTGGCGGTCAATCGGCGCGCCCGGTTCGACTATGAGCTGGAAGACACGTTTGAAGCCGGCATCCAGCTCTTGGGCACCGAGGTGAAGTCCCTGCGTGCGGGCAAGGCCAATATCGCGGAATCCTATGTCAGTCCTGAAGATAATGAGATCTATCTGATCAATGCTGACATCCCGCCCTACGACCATGGCAACCGCTTCAACCATACGCCGCGTCGACGTCGCAAATTGCTGCTGAAGAAAAAAGAGATCAACAAGATCGCAGG
>NZ_DEMB01000010.1:303659-313258 GCF_002354675.1 Oceanicaulis sp. UBA2681
ATCGCCAAGCTTCAGATCGCGCTCGCCAAGGGCAAGAAGACGGTCGACAAGCGCGAGACGAAAAAAGAACGCGACTGGCAGCGCCAGAAATCGCGCCTGATGAAGAATTTCGGCTAGACACGTTCAAGGCTATCTGGCGAAAGCGCGGATCCAGGCGTCATAGCTCTGCTGGGAGACCGTTTCGGCTTTCGGCTCTGATGAAAGCACGGATGTGCGCGCGGCTTTGGCTTGACCGGGCGTCAGGCCGTACTGGCGTTTGAAGGCGCGGATATAATCGCTGTCTGACCTGAAACCCCATCGGTAAGCGATTTCGCTTCTTTGCAATCCGAGCTGATCGGGGTTCAGAAGATCATGCAAGCTCCTGCGCAAACGGCGGCGACGGATCTCGCTCGCGATGCCGTCCAGGTGCTGAAACAGGCGGTAAAGTCGCGAGCGGGATAATCCCAGAGCGGCCGATATCATCTCCGGACTCAAGGCGGGGTCGCCAAGATTGTCGTCGATGAAATCCAGAACGGCGTTCACAACCGCAAAATCAATGGCGGCGTCATCAAGACTGACGGATGCTTGTTCGGTGCGTGCGTTGAGGATGCTTTCGGTCAGGCTCAGCAGCGGCTCGATTGAGGCGAGCCCTTCATCAAGGGTCATATCGGCGCGATTGGCGTCCAGTGACAGGATGAACCCGTAAAGCAACTTGGCGAGCGCCGTTTCCCGGGGGATGACGCGGCGATGATGCCCGTCCGCGGAGACAAGTCTGCGGCTGAGCAGATTGCGCGGGATGACAGCGGACACGGTCTGAAATCCGTAATCGACCGCTTGCAGGGGCGCGCTGGCGTCAATGATGTAGATGTCGCCGGGTCGGACCTGACGCACCGTCCGGCCATCCTGGACTTCACAATGACCCTTGGTGAAGACCTGAACGATATAGCTGTCCAGACCGTCGGTGAGGATTTTCTGTGGCGGTCGTTCAAAGGACTGGGTTTCTGATGTGATGCGGCCCAGAACGATCTGGCCCAGCGCTGTGGCGTCAACCTGCGCATGAAAACGGGTCGGCGTGATCCGCATATCGATTTTCGCGTCGAAGACCACATTGATGCTGTCACGCCAGACCGCGAACCGCTCCTGAGGTTCGACGCTGCGGGTGTCAAAGATTGACCGGTCCAGTGTGCTCATACAATTCGCCCTCTGGCGCTCACGTCAGGGGCTGCCTGAAATACCTCTATAAGGCGAGTTAGCGTCATCGGAACACTATTCTCGTCCTTCACGCCTGTTTGGGACGATATGTCGATGATTTGAGACGCGCTGTACACGGATAGTCATAGCGATATTCCACGGCTTCGATACCGTGAAAAGAGCGCCGCTATCCAAAGTAGCGTGCGGAAATCCCGCAATTTTTATCGAGCTTTACCCTCGTTGGTGGGCTGGAGAATTCAGGAGAACGACCATGGTCTTGATGAGAATCAAACCGAACCACGATGGCGCGTCAGTCGAGCTGCCCGTAGAGCTGTCTGCTTCGGTTCAGTATGTGACCGACGCTGTGTCATCGTTTGACGCCGCGGCTCTGGCGGTTCTGTCGACCAAATCAATCGATTTGGCCAACACGGTGAGCGCGCTGCCGTTCATCGGCTAACGCTCGCTGATAAGGCCGCCGCGTAAACCTCGTGCTTTTCGCGGCGGTCTGTTCCTGTGCAGTTGATGCTGCGCGTATCATGACTATCGCAAGCGGGCCTTTATGACCGACAATGTACTCGATCCGATGACGGCGCTGGGCCAGATGCTCTGGCTGTCGTCTCGTGCGTCAAATTACGCGCAAATGCCCTTGGGCAATATCGTGTCGAGCTTTGAATCCGCTATTTCGACACAACAGTTTCGCATCTATCGCTCTGGCGACAACGCCCCCTTGGCGTGCGTGTGCTGGATGTGGCTTCATGAAGAACATGAAGAGGCCGCCATCGCGACCATGAAGGCGGCGCCGTTCGGTGAGCTTGAAATGCAGTCGGACTGGGTGGGCGGCGACCGTCTGTGGTTTTTCAACTTTATCGCGCCGTTCGGCCACGGCCGGGCCGTGGCGTCCGATTTGCGCAACAATGTCTTTCCCGGCGTTAGTGCGCGCGCGGTGCGCGCCGACAAGCGTGGAAAGATCAAGCATACGGCGCTGTTCCGCAATGAAGCGCCGCGCTCCGCGCACAAGGCCTCCGAGACGGCTTAAGCGTCGTCGTTCGGGTTATGTGTCCAGATGAGCCCGCGCGGCGCGGAACACATTGTGAAACATGGCTTCTGTCAGCCGTCCGGTGTTCGTGTTGTACCGCGAGCAATGATAGCTGTCGAAAAGGGACAGAGGCCCGTTCGGCCCCTCCACATAATGACGCGCGCCATGACCGAACGTGAACGCGGATTGTTTATAGCCCAGCGCCTTGACCGTGTTCTCGTGTGAGACGCGCCCGAGGCAGATCAGCGTGGACAGTCGGGGCAGGGCCTTGATCCGGGCCGTCAGGAACGGGCGGCAATTGTTCATTTCCGCGCCGATCGGCTTGTTTTGCGGCGGCACGCACCGCACGGCGTTGGTGATCATGGCGTCCACCAGCTTCAGATCATCCTGGCCGTCAGGATCAAAGCGTCCCTTGGAAAAGCCGAACGTCTCAAGCGTCGGGTAAAGCAGATCGCCCGCCCAATCGCCCGTGAAGGGGCGGGCGGTGCGATTGGCCCCGCCACGGCCAGGCGCCAGCCCGACGATCAGAAGACGCGCGTTCTGATCGCCAAAGCTGGGCACGGCGCCGTTGAACCAGTCTGGCTCAGCGGCGATGTTTTCAAGCCGGTATTTGACCAGGCGAGGGCAGAGCGCGCAGTCGGGTGCGGGCTCCGCCGGGACCGGATTACTCGTCATCACCGTTTTCGCCATCGTCAAATTCGCGCTGACGGCGCTCACGTCCCACCAGCTGACCCAGATCGCGCAGCTCGATGAAGGTGTCGGCCTGGCGGCGCAGATCATCGGCCGCCATGGGCGGGGAGGATTTCAGGGTCGAGACGACAGAGACCCGAACGCCCTTGCGCTGGACTGCTTCGACCACTTTGCGGAAATCGCCATCGCCGGAAAACAGCACGATATGGTCGAGATAGTCGGCGGCTTCCATCACATCGATGGCCAGGTCCACATCCATATCGCCCTTGATGCGGCGGCGTCCTGAATCGTCGGTATATTCCTTGGCCGCCTTCGTGATGACCTTGAAGCCGTTATAGTCCAGCCAGTCGATCAGGGGGCGGATGGGCGTATACTCTTCGCTTTCAATCAAGGCGGTATAGTAATTGGCCCGGATCAGACGCCCGCGCTTGCGAAATTCTTCAAGCAGGCGTTTGTAATCAATGTCAAAATCAAGGTTTCTAGCGGCGGAATACAAATTTGCGCCATCAATGAACAAACCGAGCTTTTCGTTCGGGTAGAAGGTCATGCCTATGCCTTTCCAACAATCTATTCGTTTGAATGAGGCTCAGCGGGGCATATTCATCGCCCTGGGAGCCAATCGACCTTATCGTCGTCACACGCCTTTTGAAAACCTGCAGCATGCGCTGCAACTGCTCTCTGAACGTGAGGTTTCGGTCCTTTCGTGTTCGCGGCCCTGGCGGACGCCCGCCTGGCCTGATCCGTCTCAACCGCCTTTTTTGAACGCCGTCGCCCAGATTGCTTGGGAAGGTGAAGATCCGACGGCCCTGATGCAGATCCTGCATGAGGTTGAAACGGCCTGCGGACGCGTCCGATCCGTTCGGAATGCGCCTCGCACGCTTGATCTTGACCTTATTGATTTCAAAACAAGGGTCCGGGCGCCAAAGACGGGAAACGATCTGGCGTTGCCGCACCCGCGCGTCAATGACCGCGCCTTTGTGCTCTTGCCTCTGCGCGAAATTGCGCCACACTGGCGCTGCCCGGTCAGCGGAGACTTTATCGACACGCTGATCAGCAGGTTAAGCTGGACTGACCGCAAGGACTGCCGTCCTGCGGGGGGTGTGCTTCATGCTGCGACGCACAGGTTGAAGCGTGGCGCCACATAAGCTATCAGCAGTCTTTCAAGTTTTACGTATTCAAGGAGCGCCCCGGCATGGCTCGCGTTACCGTCGAAGATTGCATTGACAAGGTCGACAACCGGTTCCGTCTGGTTCTTCTGGCCGCGCACCGCGCTCGGAACATCTCTGCCGGCGCCGAGCTGACCCTTGATCGTGACAACGACAAGAACCCGGTCGTCGCTCTGCGTGAGATTGCAGAAGAGAAGCTGGATCTGGATACGTTGGGTGAAAGCCTGATTTCCGGCCTGCAGCGCGTCATCCCGTCAGATGATGAAGACGGCGGCATTGAAGAGCGCGTCCCGCAGACCGAAGCGCCCGCCGCTCCGGCCTTGCCTGCGCCTGAAATGGACGAGACCGCCATGCTCAAGGCGTTGCAGTCTGACCGTGACGGCCCTGCTGACGGCCGACTCTAACTCTCATGAGTGCGCTGGCGTCCCCGTCTGCGCTCGCTTCCGCCGACGCGATCCCGAGCGCCGACGACCTAATCGCGCGCGTTCAGGCCTATTACCCGCAAGCTGACGCGGACCTGATCCGGCGCGCCTATGAGTTTGCCCGCGACAGCCATGAAGGGCAGTCGCGGCAATCCGGCCATCCTTACTATTCCCACGTTGTCGCCGTCGCCATGTTGCTGGCCGAGTTGCGTCTGGACGTGGCGACGATCTGCACCGGCTTGTTGCACGACACGGTTGAGGACACGCCTGCGACGCTCGACGATATCGAGCGCTTGTTCGGCGCGGACGTCGCTCAGCTGGTGGACGGGGTCACCAAGCTGGGGCAGATGGAGCTGGGCTCCAAGCGCACCAAACAAGCGGAAAACCTGCAAAAACTGGTCGTGGCCATCACCCGCGACGTTCGCGTCCTTCTGGTGAAGCTGTGTGACCGGCTGCACAATATGCGTACGTTGCATTATGTGCCCAAGCCCGAGAAACGTGAGCGGGTCGCGCGGGAAACGCTTGAGATCTATGCGCCTTTGGCGCGGCGGATCGGGGTGAACCGGGTTTGCGTAGAGCTCGAAAACCTCTCTTTCCAGAACGTCAATCCAGCGGCCTATGAATCCGTCACCCGGCGTCTGACCGAGCTACGCGAAACCCGTGCGGACGCTGTCGCCATCGTATCCTCGACACTCTCGGAACGGTTGACCGAAGCCGGGATCGACTGTCGTGTCTTCGGGCGGGAAAAGCGGCCCTATTCGATCTGGCGCAAGCTGGAGAAGAAGGGCGTTTCGTTTGATGATATCGCCGACATTTACGCCTTCCGCATCCTGACTGAGGACGCTGAGGCCTGCTACGCCGCACTGGGCGTCGTCCATCGGACCTGGCGCTGCGTGCCTGAGCGGTTTCACGATTATATTTCCACGCCCAAGCCCAACAATTACCGCTCGCTTCACACCACCATCATCGGTCCGGGCAATATCCGCATTGAACTGCAGATCCGCACCGAAGAGATGGAGCTGGTGGCGGATACCGGCGTCGCGGCGCACTGGCGCTACAAGACTGACGACGGTTACGCCTATGATCCAAAGGCGGCGCGCGAGGCGGGCGGCGATCCGCTGGACCGTTTGCGGCCCTTCGTCGAAATTCTGGAGCAGGGCGGCGATCCGGACGAATTTCTCGAACACGCCAAGCTCGAGATGTTCTCAGACCAAGTCTACTGCTTCACGCCCAAGGGCCAGCTGATCGCTTTGCCCAATGGCGCGACGCCGCTTGATTTCGCGTTCGCAGTGCATACCGAGCTTGGCTATTCAGCCATTGGCGCCCGGATCAATGGCCGCGAACGTCCCTTGCGCACCCGCCTGGGCAATGGCGATGTCATCGAGATCGTCAAAGGCGGCGAACGCCATCCGCCTGCAGGCTGGGAGGATATGGTCAGCACAGGCCGCGCCCGGGCGGCGATCCGCAAGCTGATCCGCGAATCTGAAAGCGAAGAATTCGCCCGGATCGGCCGTGTCATCGCCGAACACGCCTTCGCGCGTGAGGGCAAGGAATTCCGCGACAGCGCTCTGGGCGACGCGCTCAAACGGCTGGAGCTGGACGATGTCGAGGCCCTGATGATTGCCTTGGGGCGCGGCACCGTCAGCTCGTCTGAAATGCTGGATGCGGTCTTTCCAGGTCAGCGCGAATATGACGGCGATACGCTGTCTGATCGCGAGCGGATCGAGGATGGCAAAGGCTCGCTCTTTGTGCACGGACGCGGCCTGACGCCGGGCGTCTCGCTTCATTTCGCGGAATGTTGCTCGCCCATGCCGGGCGACAGGATTGTGGGCGTGATGCAGCCGGGGCGCGGCGTCGTGGTCCATGTGATTGACTGCGAACGGCTCGCCGAATTCGAAGACGACGCCAGCCTGGCCAACTGGATTGACCTCAAATGGACGCCGGAAGCGGATACGCGGGGCGTCTCCATAGGCCGCATCCACGCCACCATCCGCAATGAACCGGGCGTGCTCGCTGAGATCGCGGGCGTGGTCGGCGATGCGCGCGGCAACATCACGGATGTGAAAACACTGTCGCGCACGCGTGACTTTTTCGAGATGGCGTTTGATGTCGAGGTGTTCGATGCGCGACATCTGTCCAATATTGTCTCGGCGCTGAAAACCAGCGACCGGGTGGTGTCGGCGGAGCGCGCGCGTTTCACCGAAGACCCTGCGTTAAAGGAGACCGCATGACCACCAAGGACGTGCTGGCGGAGTTCAAGGAAGCGGGTGCGCTTCTTGAAGGTCATTTCATTCTCTCGTCCGGGCTGCGCAGTCCGGTCTTTTTGCAAAAGGCGCTGGTGTTTCGCGATGCGGCGCGCACCGAACGCCTGTGCAAGGCGTTGGCGGACGCTCTGAAGGCGGCGGGTCATGGCCCGTTCACCGCCATCGTCTCGCCGGCCATGGGCGGGATCATTCCCGGCTATGAAACCAGCCGTCACATGCACTTGCCCTTCATGTTCGTGGAGCGCGAGAACGGCGAGTTCGCTCTGCGTCGCGGGTTCGAGTTGACCGCCGCCGACCGGGTCTTGGTGATTGAAGACATCGTCACGACTGGTCTGAGCTCGCGCGAATGCATCACCGCGATTGAGAAATCCGGCGCAAAAGTCGTCGCTGAGGGCTGTCTCGTGGATCGCTCCGGCGGCAAGGCCGATGTGGGCGTGCCGCTCGTGGCGCTCGCCACAGTGAACTTTCCCGCCTATCCCGCTGACGCTCTGCCGGAAGAGCTGGAACGCATTCCTGCGATCAAGCCGGGCAGCCGGGGGCTGGCCTGATGACACAGCCGCGCCAGCGCCTGGGACTGAATATCGACCATGTGGCGACCATTCGGAACGCCCGCGGCGGCGTTCATCCTGATCCGGCGCGGGCCGCGGCGATGGCCCATGCAGCGGGAGCGGACGGATTGACGATCCATCTGCGTGAAGACCGGCGTCATATCCAGGACGCAGATCTGCAAAAGGTGCGCGAAGCCTCGGACCTGCCGATAAATCTTGAAATGGCCGCGACCGAGGAAATGACCGAGATCGCGGTGGCGTTCAAACCGCACGCCGCCTGCATCGTTCCAGAAAAGCGCGAGGAACGCACCACCGAGGGCGGGCTGGACGTGGCGGGCCTGCATAACCAGATCGCGCCCATGGTGCGGCGACTGGCGGATGCGGGCTGTCGCGTTTCGCTATTCATCGAGCCCGACCCGGTCCAGATCGCGGTGGCGGAAGTGCTGGGTGCGCCGGTGATCGAGCTGCATACCGGGCGTTATGCGGAGTTGTGGCTTGAAGGCGGCGCGGACGCGGCGTCCTCTGAGCTGGAGCGTATTCGTCTGGCGGCTGTCGAGGCGCGTAAACGCGGTCTCGAGCCCCATGCCGGGCACGGCCTGACCTTTGACAATGTGAAGCCGATCGCCGCCATTTCAGAGATCGCCGAACTGAATATCGGTCACTTCCTGATCGGGGAGGCGATTTTTACAGGTCTCGACACGGCCGTGAAACACATGCGCGCCTTGATGGATGAAGCGCAGGCGGAGCGCGCCCGGTGATCCTTGGGATTGGATCAGACCTGACCGATATTCGCCGCATCGAGCGGGCGATTAACCGGTTCGAGCGCCGGTTTCTGGACCGGATCTTCACTCCCGCCGAGCAGGCGCGGGCGGAAGCCCGGCCGGGACGAATAAACACGTATGCAAAACGGTTTGCAGCGAAAGAGGCCTGCGCCAAGGCCCTGGGCGGCGGCTTGTGGCGCGGGGTCAGCTTCACCGATATCGAGGTGATGAACCTGAAGGGCGGCAAGCCGAGCATTGATCTTTACGGCGCGGCGAGAAGCCAGCTCGACGCCCTGTGTTCTGACGGGCAGGACGCACGCATTCACCTCACCATGAGCGATGAGCCGCCCTATGCGCAGGCTTTCGTAGTGATTGAAGCGGTTGACCCAAGGTCCAGTTGAGAGAATGAAGCCCCGTATCATGAGTGATCGGATCAAAGATTTTGAAGCGCGCATCGACTACCGGTTCAAGGACCGGGAGCTTCTCGAGCGCGCGCTGACCCATGCGTCGCACGGTGATGGCCGGTCGCGGGCGTCGTCCAATGAACGTCTGGAGTTTCTCGGGGATCGGGTTCTGGGCCTGATGGCGAGCCAGAAGCTCTATGAAACCTTCCCGAACCTGGAAGAAGGCGGGCTGGCCCAGCGTTTGAACGCGGTGGTCAACAAGTCCGCCTGCGCCCGCGCGGCGCGCCGGTGTGATCTGGGTGAGGGGCTGCGCCTCTCCGCCGCCGAGGAACGCCTGGGCGGACGCGAGAAGGAATCCATCATCGCGGATGCGTGCGAAGCGGTGATCGGCGCGCTCTATCTGGATGGCGGTCTCGAGGCTGCGCGCACGTTCTTCACGACGTTCTGGGCGGACGAGTTTGATAAGCTGACTCGCCGCCCCAAGGACGCCAAATCCCAGCTTCAGGAGTGGGCGGCGCAAAAAGGCTATGGCGTCCCCATTTATGAGACTGTGGCGCGCAAGGGGCCGGATCACCGGCCTATGTTTGAAATTGAAGTCCGGCTCGACGGTGTCGCGCCGGCGCGCGGCGAGGGCGGGTCCAAACAGGACGCCCAGCGCGCTGCGGCCTCGGAAATGCTCAAACGGGAGGCCGTAGATGGCTGATCAGAACGCCACGCGTGCAGGCTTTGTCGCCATTATCGGCGCGCCGAACGCGGGCAAATCCACCCTTGTGAACGCTCTGGTGGGCCGCAAGGTCTCCATCGTCACCCCCAAGGTGCAAACCACGCGCTTTCAGGTCCGCGGCGTGATGATGCATGGCGCCGCCCAGCTGGTGCTGGTGGATACGCCTGGCGTGTTTGCGCCGCGCCGCCGGCTTGACCGGGCCATGGTCGCCAGCGCCTGGGAAGGCGCCGATGATGCGGACGCCATCGTCCATGTGGTCGACGCCGCCGCCCAGCTGAGCAAGGCGCGCCGCACGGTGGAAGATGTGGAGCGCGTGATCGATGGCCTGAAAGCCCATGACCTCAAGGCGGTTCTGGTGCTCAACAAGATTGACCTCATCAAGCGTGACGAATTGCTGTCCCTGTCTCAAAAGCT
>NZ_DEMB01000004.1:0-1102 GCF_002354675.1 Oceanicaulis sp. UBA2681
TTCCAGTATAAACGTCGTGGGATTGTCGATAAGCTAATTTTCTCCATCCCCACCTCGTGGGCATCGTGTCTGAATATTGATGAAATCGCAGATAGCATACAATCGTCCCTCTCGAAGGCTGCGTGCGACCCACCGAAGAATTCAAGAATCAAAATGAGTGTCTTCACACCTATATGCCTTGATTTGCCGACCCTCTCTGGAAGGACCTTTGATTTTACAGGCCGCAAGGGACATGGTGAGCTTAAATTTAATGTAACACACTACGATGAGTTTGACCTTGAAGATCAAGCCGCAAACTTAGCATGGAGTTTTTGCGCGCTGGCAAGCGCGTGGACTGGCAACCTGTTTTTTTTGACGCGTGAACAAAATGGTATACCGGAGTATCGAGAAGTTTTGAGCCTGATATCAGACGGCGATCTGAATGGGAGCGTTAGAAAGCTTGCTTGCCCGTCATTCTCAGAACTAATTGACTTATTACTCTACGACTCGGCAGACATAAACCTTATACTGAAGGCTGGCCACCTTATACAGAGGTCTATATTTTCCGCTTCATCCAGTCGTGACTATCTTGGCGATACCGCAAATGCCCTGATCATTTCTGCTCTAGAGGTGCTTTCCGATAAAGGCGACAATCCAGAAACCTGTAAGTCGTGCAATCAACCTCAGTATAAGATATCACAAAGGGTTAGAAATTACGCGGCGGAGCAAATGGGTGCAGATTATTGGGAAAGATGGTTTAATCTCCGCTATTCGGATCGCTCAAAATTTCTGCATACTGGCGCAATTCGCCATAAGCGTGTGTATGCTCGAAAGTCGATTCCAACAGTCCAGTTGAGCGCCCCGGAAGGTATGGCTATGCCAATGAGTTTCTCACATGATCACGTCTTAGCTAACGTCACCCTTGTGATTTTTCGGAAGCATGTTCAAGCTATCGCCCCAATGGAAAAGAGGTCTGCCTAACTTAGCGCTTTTCCACCGCCCTCTCGATTTCTTTCTGGGGCGAGCCTTTGCGCAAAGCTGCCGTTGGTGTAGGACGCCGCGAAGATCCGCTTCGCACCGCAACACCCGCAAATCCCCTACAGTCGCTTTACCGACGCAATAC
>NZ_DEMB01000004.1:1221-1507 GCF_002354675.1 Oceanicaulis sp. UBA2681
AATACCGACGTGTCACCGACAGGCCATTTCAGGGGGTGGGGCGCGGCATCTGGACCGAAAGCCACCCGAACACTGGCCCTAAAAAGTAAAGACCCGATCGGGGATACCGACCGGGTCTCGACCTGTTGCTGTTAACTTGGACGTTAGGCCGGCAGGGCTGCCTTGGCCTGGTCCACAATCGCACCAAACGCATCGGGTTCATGCACGGCCAGATCGGCCAGGACCTTACGGTCCACCTCGATACCGGCCAGGCTCAGCCCGTTGATGAAGCGCGAATAGGTCAGCG
>NZ_DEMB01000004.1:1564-59308 GCF_002354675.1 Oceanicaulis sp. UBA2681
CGGTCGCGATAGGCGTACTGACCAGCCTTCTCCACCGCCTGATTGGCGACGCGGAAGGTGTTTTTGCGACGGCCATAATAGCCTTTCGCCTGATCAAGAACTTTCTTTTTCCGGGCGTGACGGGCCGGGCCGGAGGACACTCGAGCCATTCGGGCTGTCTCCTAAATCTTTTTAAAAGGTGGGCTTAGCCGTTCCGCCTTAGCGGTTGTACGGCATGTATGAGCGCTTGACGACTTTAGCGTCCGGAGCCGCCAGCGCGGAGGTGCCGCGCTTTTGACGGATCTGTTTCGGGGTCCGCTTGATCATGCCGTGGCGNNAGGGCGCGGAAGTTGCGCTTGCGGTTCTTACGGTCGCGGGTTGCATATTGGTTCGCTTTATCAACGGCTTGCGTTGCCACCCGGAAGGTGTTCTTGCGGCGGCCGTAATAGCCTTTCGCAGCCTTGATAACTTTCTTGTGACGGGCGTGGGTGACGGTACCACCTTTAACTCGGCTCATCTCACGTTCTCCTTAGCGTGCGTAGGGCATCATCGGCTTGATGATTTGCTCATCAGCCTTGGACAGCGTGGTCGTGCCGCGAGCGTCACGAATGAATTTGGTGCTGCGCTTGATCATGCCGTGGCGCTTGCCCGCCGGGCCGGCCATCACTTTACCAGAGGCCGTGACCTTGAAGCGTTTCTTGGCGCTTGATTTGGTCTTCAGTTTCGACATTTCGCTCTCCATTCCTGCGGGGAAATCCGGCCGTTCAGGGCCAGTCTTTCCAGCGTTCTCAGCCGCCCGGCATGTCGATGAAGCCGGGGAGGCTGGTGAGTAAGAGCGGGGGTTATACGCGCCCCCGCCCAAAATGCAAGGCGCCCCGGTCCGCCCGGGGCGCCTTTTATACCGTGCTGATACGCCTGTTAGTCGCTGGGCGCGTCGAACTCGGAGATCATCAATCGCGCCGAGGACGGCTCGCCGCTGAACACGCCCACATAAATATCGTAGACGCCGCTCAGCGCGCGGTCGAACTGGAGCGCCGGGTTCAGGCCCGGACCGCCATCATCGTTACAGGCCCAGCTGCCATCAGGCAGATTGACGGCCAGGGTGGTGTCGCGCTCACCTTCCACATAAATCGACAGCGGACCGTCCTGACCGTTCCACATCAATTCAGCCGTCGGCGCCGCAGTATAGTTGCCGCTGCACCAATCGGTATCCGAGGAAATGCCCGACGAACTGGCTTCAAGCGGGCCGCCCGCCTGCACCGAGATCCGGTACGGGTCCGGAACGAAACCGGCATCCAGCTCATGATCGCCGTACATCGCCGGCAAGCTCAGATCCACACGCGAATTGATCGGGTCCGCGCCGCCGCCAATCTCGGAGACATAAAGCGTCGCCGGGGACGTCTCGCTTTCGCTGTAGAACCGACCCACATAGATGTCATAGACGCCGCTTTGCGGATCATTGATCTCTAGGACCGGGTTCAGGCCCGCGCCGCTATCATCATCACACATCCAGGCGCCGTCCGGTCCGTTGACCACCAGCGTCGTATCGTCATCAGAGACAGCGGAGATGAAAAGCGGCGCCTCACCAGCCGTGAAGTCGAGCTCAAAAGTCGGCGCGCGAGTGACATCACCAGCGCAATACCCCATCGAGACAACGCTGTCCTGCACCGCCATATTCGCCTCGATCGGGCCGCCGGCCTGCACCTGGACCGCCAACGGGTCGGGCATGAAGCCGGCGCGCAGCGACCGTGAACCGAACAGGGCCGGCTCGGTCAGGTCCAGACGCCGGTCGACGCCCTGAAAGCCAATCTCGGAAATCGACAGAACGCCATCCGCGGTCACGCCCCGGTCGCCCAGAAGACCTGTCCAGATCAGATACTCGCCGCGTTCGGGGGTTTCGATATGCACGCCGGGATTGAGGCCGATCGCATCGTCATTGCACAGCATTTCGCCAGACGGCGTCTGCACCGCCAGAACGCCGTCGCGCTCGCTTTCCATGGCGATATAGAGCGGCAGTGAACCCGCGCGATAGGTCAGCGCCAGGTCGGGTGCTTCACCTGAATAACCGTAGCACATATCGCCCAGCACCTCGAGCCGCGCCTCACCGCCCGCAATGACATCAATCAGGCGCGGATCATCACGGAAGCCTGCGCGCAGGCGCAAAGCCTGATCAGCGGGCAAGCTCGCGTTCGGCGTCACGCTGAACGGATTTGAGGTGTCAAAACCGACCGTAGAGGCGTGAATCTGGGCCGGCGGCGTGCCGACGCCCGCTGAATACGTCCCCAGCCAGAGCTCGTATACGCCGCGCTCGGCTTTCGCAAACACCAGGCCGGGGTTCAAATCACCCGCGCCGTCATCATCACAATGCAGATCGCCGTTCGGCGTGCGAACCACCAGCATGGTGTCTTCGTCCGCGCCTGCAGACAGATACAGGTCTTCGCCCCCTGCATACTCCACAGTCAGCGTCGGCCCTTCGGTGATATAGCCGTAGCAGCCCTGGCTCAGCAGATCCGCGCTCCAGGCGCCGCCCGCTCGGACAGCGGCCTCCACCGACCCCTCTCGCAGACTCACCCCGCCATAGGCCGGGTCGCCAGAGAAAGACTGCGCGGAGGCGGTCGCGCCCAGGCTCACAGTCATCGCGAGGCCCAGAACGGCCGCGGATGCGGCGTATTTCAATGATGCAGTCATGTCGTCCCCCTTTGAAATCTCAAGATCAGTCAGTGTGTGACTGAAAAACAGGCCAGATCATGTCGATCCGGCGCCGGGCTCGGAATACCTTGTGATCCGTCGGAACAAGGCGAGCCCGCATTAGGCTTACTGGCTGTAGATCTCGGAGATGTGCAGATCCGCAGGGCGTATGCCGCCATTGCTATAGGTGCCGACCCAGATGTCGTATTGACCCGTTTGCGGCGCATTGAAACGGATCGACGGATTGGAGCCGTTCCCGCCATCATCATTGCACGCCCATCCGCCGTTTGGCGTATTGATCACCAATGTGGTGTCGGCTTCCGAAGCGACCGAGATGATCAAAGGCAGGGAGTCGCCGGCGCGATAATTGAGCCGCAGGTCAGGCGCATTGGCGATATAGCCGGTACATCCGATATTGGACGCCGAAATCGAACCGCCTGCATCCAGGCTGACGACATAGGGATCCGGTGAAAATCCGCTCGAGAGGCTGACAGTGCCGTAGGTCGGGCTCAACGAAACATTTTGAGCCTGGGCGGAGACGGCGATCAGGCCGACAGCTGCAACGGCGGTAATCAGACTATAGCGCATCTCAAGACCCTTTCGGTTCCCTGCTATCCTCCTGCCGGCCCTGACGGCTCCCCCATCAAAGCGGTGTGCGCTGACGCGCCTGGGGCGCGTCAGCGAACCGGTTACTTCCGGGACGGGCGGTAGCCCATTTCAATCTCGGAAATCATCAGCGTGGTCTGACGGTCACCGCGTGAATAGGTGCCCACATAGATGTCATAAACACCCCGTGTGGAGCTGTTGAACTCGATCCCGGCATCCGTGCCGATCTCATCGTCAGAGCAGTACCACTGACCATCCGGGCCATTGATGGCGAGCGTCGTGTCGGCATCTCCGTCCGTATAGATGTAGAGAGAGCCATAGCCGTTGTAATCAAGCTCGACGCTGGGTTCGCGCGTGACATAACCGCGGCAGGACCCGCTGCCATATTCCAACGCGTCACTAACTGACACCGAACCACCCGCCGTCAGGCGCAGCTGATACGGGTCAGGCAAGAATCCGCCATTGAGCGTGATGTCGGCGAAACGGGACGCCAGAGAGATATCCAGAGTGTCGCCGTAATTATAGCCGCCCGCGCCGCTGCCTGCGCTGTCACGCGTGTACTCGCCGAGTTCAGAAACGAACAAGGTCGCAGGAACGCCAGAACCGCTCAGATAGGTACCCACCCAGATATCATACCGGCCGGAAGACGGGTTCGAGAACCGCACCAGCGGATTGAGTGGGCTTTCCGCGCCGTCATCATCGCAATACCAGCGACCATCCGGGCCATTAATGACCAGCGTTGTGTCAGCGTCTGAATCCGCCGAGAAAATCAGCGGGAAAGAGCCGGCGCTGTAATTGACCGAAAAGTCCGGCGCATTGGCGATATAACCGCGGCAATCCGAGAACCGGTCCTGCGCGCGGATCGATCCGCCCGCCGTCAGATTGCGCACGTAAGGGTCCGGCGTGAACCCAGCGCTCAAGGTGGCCCGACCAAAGGAGGGCGGCTCAGTAAAGTCCTGAGCCAGAGCCGTAGGTCCGGCGAAAAGCGCCGCCGCAAAAACACTGGCCGTCAGCGTTACAGATTTCATCATGATGTCGTCCCCCGTATTCCCCCGCAGCAGGCTGCGGATCATCCGTTCACCTTAAGCAGGCTTGGTTAAAAGGGCCAGATCGAACCTTGATCGACCACCCCATTTTTCAAAAAGTCTCGAGGTCTATTGTGGTGATGGAATCTGAACGGCGCATGAAAAAACCCTACCGCTCAGAGCGATAGGGTTTTTTAGAAGCCGGAATGCGGCGAAACGTCCGAAAACGCTAGCGCGGGGCCATCACCATAATCATCTGGCGGCCTTCGAGCTTGGGTTCGAACTCGACCTTGGCGACTTCGTTGAAGTCCGCCTTGACGCGATTCATCACATCCATGCCGCGTTCCTGGTGCGCCATTTCGCGCCCGCGGAACCGCAAAGTCACTTTGACCTTGTCGCCATCCTCGAAGAACCGGGTCATGGCTTTGGTTTTGACCTGGTAATCGTGGATGTCGATGTTCGGACGCATTTTGATTTCCTTGACGTCCTGGGTCTTCTGTTTCTTTCGAGCTTCGGCCTTTTTCTTTTGCTCTTGGTATTTGAGCTTGCCGTAATCGACGATCTTGCAGACCGGCGGGTTGGCGTTCGGCGAAACTTCTACAAGGTCAAGACCAACCTCTGACGCGGCTTCAAGCGCTGCGTCAATTGGCATTTCACCTTGTTTTTCCCCAGATTCATCAATTAACAGAACCCGCGGTACGCGGATTTCTCTGTTGATGCGCGGCCCTTCTTTCTTAGGCGGGGGCGCGGCATGCGGACGTCGTGCTATGCGTCTTCTCCATGGCGACTGCGAGTGGAACGCGCAAAGTAACTGACTTTGTGCGTGAGCGGTAGCGAATACCGCGAACAACAGGCGAAAATCAAGGTCGTCACGCCGCGTTTGAGGCGTCAGCGAAGCCTCCAGCACAGCGCATGGCCTGCACAGCCTCCTTTGCATTGATCTGCGCCAGGGTCGGCGCATGCATCAGCAAGGTGGGCGACAAGCCCCGCGGCGCGCTCTCAAGCGGTGCGTTATCACCGGGATGGAAGAGCACGGCGGGTGATCCGGCCGCGGCCATCAAATGCAGCAATCCAGCCGCCTCCCCAAAGGCGCAGCTGGCCTTCCGGCCAAGCCCGGCCAGCTGAATAAGGTTCGCCCGTCCGGTCAGATCCCGAGCGCCGGGCGTGACATGAGCCACATACCGGCCCACTTCGCGCGTGTTCGGCCCGCCAACGATGACCGGCTCCACACCCGTCTCAAGAAGTTCGTGCGCCAAGGACGCCCAGCGCTCTTTCGGCCAGCGTTGCGCGGGCAGCACGTCTTCTCCGGCAGGCGCGAACAGGGCGTAGCGGCCCAGAAGTCCGAAATACGCCGGCTCCAGCGTTCGCGAGCGTTTGGCGACGAAATCAATCCAGCTCAAATCGGGCGGCGGCGCCTCGCCCAGAAGATAGGTCGTCGGCCCCAGACCGGCCTCCCCCAGGCGGGCGGCCATCTGTTCCAGCGGATGGCCCGGACGATCAGAGCGCGGCGCAGCGTTGACCCAGCGCGTTTTGGAAAACCGGACGGCGCGGCCGATCTTTTTCGCGCCTTCGCTGCCGCACAAATCATAGATCACGTCAAAGCCCGAATTACGGGCCGCCTTGAGCCGGTCAAAGAAGTTGCGCTTGGCGGTGTCGTCGAGATTGGTCTCCACCGCATTGAAATAGGGGCAATGCTTGAGCAGGCCCTCATATTCCTCGCCGCACAGCAGCGTGATCCGCGCCTTGCGGTGATGATCGCGGATCATCTTGGCGGGCGCCAGCATGCGCACCACGTCAGTGAGCGCGCCTTCATGGATCACCAGGATCTGTTCTTTGTCAGCTTCGTCTTCGGACATGGGCTTAGTCTAGAAGCTCCCGATAGACCCGCAAGGTGGCTTGTTGCAGTTGCACCTTGGAAAAATGCGTTCTGACGCGCTTGCGCGCAGCCAGCGCCAGAGTGTTGGCGCCTTCAGCGTTCAGTGACAAGGCGGCTTTGACCGCTTTAGCCCACGCCTCCGCATCGCCCGGCGCCGCGCGCCAGCCGGTTTCGCCGTCGCGAACGACTTCGCGCGCGCCGCCATGATCGGCGACGATCACCCGCGCGCCCATGGCCTGGGCTTCGGCGGCGGTGCGCCCGAACGCTTCAGGCTCGAGCGAGGGGCAAACCACCAGGTCCGCCGCCATATAGGCCGCCGCAATGTCTGTCGTATGGCCCGGCAGGGCCAGATCAATGCCCGCCGCATCCGCCGCGGCTTTGATTTCCGCCTGGTATTCAGGCTTGTCGCCGCCTTCGCCCAGACACACCAGCAAAGGGCCGGGATCGAGCTTGAGCCGCGCCAGCGCCTCGATCATCAACAGCTGACCCTTCCACCGGGTCAAACGGCCGGGCAGCACGATAGCGAGCTTTTCAGGTCCTGCGCCCCAGGCCGCGCGATGGGCCTTGATGCGCTCCGGATTGACCAGCGCGGGATCAAACTGGTCAAGATCCACGCCGCGCGGGATGACCCGCAGCCGGTTCGGGTCGATCTCATGCTCTTCGCGCACATGCCGGGCGGTGAACTCTGAGTTGGCGATCACCCGGTCGCCCTGCGCCATGATCGAGTTATACCAGCGCTTGAGACGGGATTTGGCTTTGTAAAAGCCGTGATAGGTGGTCACGAACGGGATTTGCGTGCGCCGCGCCGCCCATTTCGCGCTCCAGGCCGGCGCGCGGGAGCGGGCGTGAACAATGTCGATCTTGTCAGCACGGATCAGCTGCGCCAGCTTGTCCGCATTGGTCCAGACCTTGAGCGGGTTCTTGGTGGCCATCTCCAGCGTCACATGGCGCGCGCCCAGCGCTTCAAGGTCCGCCACAAGTCGCCCCCCGCTACTGGCGACGACCGCCTGACCGCCATCGGCCAGAATAGCTTCGGCCATTTCAATGACCGTGCGCTCCGCGCCGCCCGCATGCATCTGGGGGATAACCTGCAAGATATTCAAACGCGTTCGCCTTATACGAGCGGACAGGTTGACGGCCCGCGATATGATCAGATAACCGCGACCGGCCCGGTCCGTAAACCATGAGCGCCGCACTGGAGGCCGATGAGATGACTCAGCCCAAACACCTCGACCGCCCAGGCCAGCCCCGCCTCGCTTATTTCGACCGTCCCGGACAGGGGCCCGGCGTGATGTTTCTGGGCGGGTTCAAGTCTGACATGACCGGAACCAAGGCCACAGCGCTGCAGGACTGGGCGAATGAGAACGACCGCGCCTATCTGCGCTTTGACTACAGCGCGCACGGCGCGTCCGAGGGCGCCTGGCAGGACGCGACGATCACCCACTGGCGCCAGGATGCGCTGGACATGCTCGACCAGTGCACGGACGGGCCGCAAATCCTGGTGGGATCATCCATGGGCGGCTGGATGGCGCTGCTGGCGGCGATGGCGCGGCCAGACCGGGTGAAAGCGCTGGTGCTGATCGCGCCCGCCGCGGACTTCACCGAGAGCCTGATCTGGGAGCAATTGCCCTTCCATATCCGCGAGCAGATCGAGACCGAAGGCCAATGGTTGCGACCCAACGCCTATGGCGAGCCCTATGCGATCACCAAAACCCTGATTGAGGATGGACGGACCTGGAGTCTCCTGAACGCGCCCATTCCCTTTGACGGTCCGGTGCGCATCCTGCACGGCTGGCAGGACAAGGACGTGCCGTGGAGCCATGGCCTGCGCGTGCTCGAACAGCTCACCTCAAAAGATGTGCGCTATGAGCTCTCCAAGGCCGGCGATCATGGATTGAGCACACCGGAAGATCTCAAGGCGTTGGTGGACGCAATCGAAAGCGTCAGCGGCTAGCGCTGATCCCAGATCGCCTGAAGCCCCTCCCGCCAGCTCGGATAACTCGGCCGCCAGCCCAGCGCCGCCTTGGCGCGGGCGTTCGAAACGCGGCGACATTCCGCATAAAAGCTCGCCTGCATGGGACTGGCCTTGTCAGGATCAAAGGGTTGGATGCGCGGGCCGGGCACGCCGGCAATCTGCGCCGCGCCGGTCATGACATTGGGCTGGGTGTCCGGCCAGTCATCGGCGAGATTGAACGCGCCTTTCGCTTCGGGTTTCTCAAGACTCAACGCGATCGCCTGGGCGATATCGTCCGCGTGGATGCGACTGAACACATGGCCGGGCACGTCAAAAACAACCTTGTCCGCCTCCAGCCGGTCAAAGGCCGAACGCCCCGGACCATAGATGCCCGCCAAGCGGAACAACCGCGCGCCATGCTCCAACCACTGTGCTTCGGCCTGAGCGCGCCGGATCGAGCGGTCCTGACCGGGGCTGACGGGTTCATACTCAAACGCCCAGCCCCCCTGCCGGTCGCCATAAACACCGGTGGTGGAGAGATATCCCAGCCATTTCCCGCTCAGGGTTTCAGCTGGCAAGGCCGGTAGAAACGGATCGCCCGCTTCGCCTGGCGGAGCGCAGGCGAGCACGGCGTCGCAGGCGCCGACCGCGGCGCACAAAGCGTCGTGATCGTCTGGCTTGGCCGGATCGGCGCGGACAGGCTGATACCCTTGCGCCCGGATCTGTTCGGCCTGCTCGGCGGATCGCGTGGTGGCGGATATCCGCCAGCCTTCAGCGCTCAGTCGCCGGGCGACCGCCTTGGCGGTGAAGCCGAACCCCAAAAGACAGATGCTGCGTGCGCCCATGGACGTCTCCTTGATCTGGCCGATAGGCTTAGCGCTCAACCCAGCCCGAGGGAAACCCGCCCATGGCGCCAGTGCTCATCGTGTCCGTGCTTCTTGCAACCGCATGGACCCTGCCGCCCAGTGATCAGGAACGGCTTGAAACGTGCCTGAGCGCCATTCAGGACGATGCTGAAGACGCCTATGAAGACGCGCTGACCTGGCGTTATCAAGGCGGCGGCTGGCCCGCAGAGCACTGTGTCTCTCTCGCTCTGATCGCTTTGGGACAGGAAGCGCCCGGCGCGCTTCGGCTACGCGAAGCGGCGCTGGACGCGGAGATGGCGAGCGATCCGAGCCGCGCCATCATGCTCGGCCAATCGGGCGACGCCTTTCTGGCCGCTGAAGAATACGATCAGGCCTTGATCAGCTTTACCGCCGCGCTGGACTTCGCCCCGCACGATGCAGGGCTGCTGGCCGGGCTCGCGCGGACCCATCTGGCGCTTGAAGATTTCAACGCCGCCGAAGACGCCGCAAGCCTCGCCTTGTCTCAGGACGATGCCCGACCCCTTATCTGGCGCTTGCGCGCCGAAGCGCGATTGGGCTTGCAGGCTTATGATGAGGCGCTGAGCGACATTGAAGCCGCACGCGCCCTGTCGCCGGAGGATATCGACATCCTGGTGCTCCGAGGCCGCATAATTGACGCGCGACGCACCGGTTAAGGCTTTTCAAAAACAACTTTTAGATGCAGTCTTTCTCCTGAAACCGTACAGGAGGTTGTTATGCGGCGTTCTCTCAACATCTTGGCGCTCGCCAAGTCGACATCCCAAAAGGCGCACAAGGCAGGACGGGGTCGGACCCTGTCGGACAAACGCCGTCGCCTGCTGAACACGGATAATGTCGTCGTGCTGCGTGGCAAGCACATAGCATTCTAGCCGTTCAGTCCCGCGCCAAGGTTAAATTTGTCTTCACATCTTCACTTGGCGCCCGCTTCTCCCCATATTTTGAGGAGAGGTCATGAGAGGACTGAGATCATGCTGCGATCCATCACCATCATCACTCTGGCCGCCGTCCTGGCGGGCTGCGCTGGCGGTCCCACGCCCTATGCCCCGGCAGGCGACAGCCGGTACGGGCTGACCGAGCAACAGGTTGAATCCGACCGTTTCCGAATAAGCTTCAGCGGCAACTCGCTGACAGACCGCGATACGGTGGAGACCTATCTGCTCTATCGCGCCGCTGAGCTGACGCTGTCTCAAGGCTATGACTATTTCCGCCTCGCCCAGCGCGACACCGAAACCGAGACCCGTCTGGTCGGTTCCAGCACATATGATCGGTTCGGCCTGCAGTATCGCTATTACCACCCCGCCTATGGCTGGTATGGCCGTTACGATCCATTCTGGAATGATGTGAACATCCGCGAAGTCACGCGCTATGAAGCGATGGCGGAAATCGTTCTGGGACGCGGCGCCACGCCGGATACGCCCGATGCCTTCACCGCCCGCGAAGTGGTGCAGAATCTCGGGCCGCGTGTTCAGCGCCCAGTCGAAGGCTAAGCACACGCTGCGACCACAGTCATGAATGCAACAGGAAACGCGCCTGCTCTTATGAGCGGGCGCGTTGTCTTTTTAGGGTCAGGCGCCGCCCAGCGTTCGGAAATGATCAAACACCGCAAGCGCGCCCAGCACGATAAACACCACGCCGGAGATGAGTTTCAACGGCAGACGCGCCAGATGCTCGCCCGCATACTGGCCGACAAAAACAGCGATCGCCGTCGAACAGACCAGCGCCAGCGACGACGCGGCGAAAACTTTCCAGGCCCGGCCGGGATCGCCGGCTGCAAATGCGGCGGAAGCGATTTGCGTCTTGTCGCCCAACTCAGCCAGAAACACCGCCAGAAAGATCGCTGCAAAGCCCATCCTGCTCTCCCTATCGAAATAATCGAGCGTGTCAGACAGGATTTGCGGAGCGTCAGCAAGGCGGGAAGGCTGAAAAAGGCAGGCAGAGCCTGGATCAAATCATAACAAAACCCCGCAGCTTCCGCTGCGGGGTTTGTCACTCCAGCGCTAAAACCGCCCTTATTTCGGGGGCATGCGCGCGCCGGCGTCCAGACGGACGCATTCGGCGTTGATGTAGTCATTGGACACCATGAAGGCGACCAGATCGGCGTATTCCGCCGGGGTGCCGAAACGCTGCGGGAATTGCAGGTTCGCAGCCAGGTTAGTTTTCACTTCCGGCGGCATCTGCTCGTAGATCGGGGTTTCAAAGAAGCCCGGCAGGATGGTGTTCACCCGCACGCCTTCCCGCGCCAGATCACGCGCCATCGGCAGGGTCATGCCATAAATTCCGCCCTTGGAGGCGGCGTAGGCGACCTGACCGATCTGGCCGTCCTGAGCGGCGACGGACGCGGTGTTCACGATCACGCCGCGGCCTGACGCATCGGGCTCAAGCTCGAGCATGCCGGCGGCGGAGATCGCTGCGCAGTTGAAGCTGCCCACCAGGTTTACATTGATCACCAGCTGGAACTTGTCGAGCTGGTGCATCACGATATCGCCCTTGGAGGACCGGCGCGCCGTCTTTTCCGCCCAGCCGATGCCGGCGCAGTTCACCAGAACCCGTTCCTGGCCATGTGCGTCGCGCGCCTTTTCAAAACCGGCCTTCACGCTTTCAGGATCGGCCACATTCACCTTGGCGAACACGCCGCCCAGTTCCTTGGCGACCGCTTCGCCACGCTCTTCATTGAGGTCAAACAAGGTGACCTTGGCGCCTTCGGCGGCCAGACGACGAGCGGTGCCTTCGCCCAGACCCGATGCGCCACCGGTGACGACTGCTGCGATGCCTTTGAAGTCCATGAAATTCTCCCCTTTGGGCTTTATCAATCGAAGGCGTGACGCCGGAGCCCTCCGGCGCGTTCGAAAACTTCATACCGCGGGCGCGAACAAAAGAAAATGCGCCGCCCCGGATCGGACGACGCAGAGGTCAAACTCTGAAGGGTATTATTTTACCGGGACTTTGCGACCCGCCACCACATCTGCGCGCTTGGGCAGGGTGACCGTCAGCACGCCGTTCTTGAACACCGCATCGACAGCCTCCACATCGGCGTCCCGGGGCAGGGTCAAAATGCGCTTGAAGGCGCCATAACGCCGCTCGGCGTACTGGTGATGCTTGCGGACGGATTTGTGCTCGTCTTCCTTGGATCCTGAAATGGTGAGCAACTGATTGTCCGCCTCGACCACAACATCGTCTTTCTTCAGGCCGGGCAACTCAGCCGTGACCACATAAGCGTCATCCGTCTCGCTCATATCCACAGGCGGGTTCATCGGCCCCCATCCGTTCGCGAGCGGCCAGGCTGGCGTCGACATCCAGGGCAGCGGCGCGCCTCGCCAGAAGTTCTCGGCCACATCCATCATGTCGGTTCGCAGACGTTCAAACGCTTCCATAGATCCCTGCGCAGGCAGCATGGAACGTTCAGTCGGCGTCGTGTCCGTGTCAGTCATCTCACTCTCCCTGTAATGATCAGCTCTATGGTCCAGTCAGCGTAGCGACTGGAATACCCATACTACCAGAAAGGGAATTGCATGCGTATGCGACCGCGCGACGCGTCCGCCAGCCCCGCTAGGCGCTTGCGTTCAAGGGTGATAAGTCAGCCCTGCAATTCAAACCGATGAGGGCGTGATGACGACACCGGTTCTGGTTCTCCATGGCGGCGCGGGCGTGCTGGCTCAGCGCAGTTATGATCGCGAGATCGATCATCTCACCGCCCTCGCCGAACGCACCCGAGACGCGTTGCTGGCGGGTCAGTCCGCATTGGACGCCGTGGTGGAGGCTGTGGCCGATCTTGAGGCCTCAGGGCTTTATGTGGCGGGCAAGGGCAGCGCGCCCAACGCAGCGGGCCGGTATGAGCTGGACGCAGCGGTGATGGACGGCGCCAACCGCAATGCGGGCGCGGTGTCCGCCCTCACCGGCTTTCTGTCTCCCATCCGCGCGGCTCGCGCGGTGATGGAGACCACGCCCCATGTGCTGCTGGCCGGCAAGGGGGCGGAAGCCTTTGCGGAAAAGGCCGGGCTGGCTCAGGTTGACGATCCTGACGCCTATTACAAATCCGCCGCCGACCCGGACCCTCGCCCCATTCCCACTGGTACGGTGGGCGCCGTGGCGCTTGATCTCGGCGGCCGGCTCGCCGCCGCGACCTCGACCGGCGGCACGCTGAACAAGGTCTGGGGACGAGTGGGCGATACGCCCATCATCGGCTCGGGCACCTGGGCGGATCAGCGCGTGGCGGTGTCTTGTACGGGGCAGGGCGAGTATTTCATGCGCGCCAACGCCGCCGCCGACGTCTCCGCCCGCGTCAAATATGCGGGCAGGCCGCTGGCGGAAGCCGTCAAAGGCGCGCTCGAAGACGTGGCGCAGCTCGGCGGGGAAGGCGGATTGATCGCAGTCGACGCCTCAGGCGCGGTGACCGCCCAGTTCAACTCCCCCGGCATGAAGCGCGCCATCGTGCATTCTGATGGCCGCATCGACGTGAAGATGAGCTGATCCGCCTCGCCAACCACTGCAAAAAAGCCCCGACCGATCGGTCGGGGCTTTTTTTACTGTCCTTAAAGCGAACCGGTCAGGCCGCGTCGCTTTCCACGCCATTATTGAGCAAGGCTGTGATCGCATCCGCATCCGGTGCAGCGCGCACCGCACGGCGTAAATCCTCACGCCGGAAAAAGCGTGACACCTGAGCCAGGGCTTTCAGGTGGTCTGCGCCGGCGTCTTCCGGCGCCAACAGCAAAAACACCAGATCCGCTGGCTGACCGTCAATGGCGTCAAAATCTACAGGATGTTTAAGTCGTGCAAACACGCCGCAAACCCGGTCCACCAGATCGGTGCGGGCATGGGGAATGGCCACGCCATCCCCCACCCCGGTCGATCCGAGTTTCTCGCGTTCGATGACCGCGTCCAGAACAGGCCGCGACGCCACGCCCAAAGCGCGCTCCGCCAGCTCAGCCAAGCCGACAAGGGCCTGTTTGCGACTGGTTGCGGCCAGTTCAGCGGACACGCCGCCTGGCGAAAGAAGTGTGCTCAGAGCCATGAAACGCTCAACTGCTGATTGCTCCAGCGGCTGTGAGCTTGGATCACTCCGCAGCCGCGCTGGCCGCGTCTTTAGCCCCTCGGGACGGATCAATCCACCCCACATGACCATCAGGGCGCCGGTAGACGAAGTTCATGGCGCCGTTCGCGGCGTTGCGGAACATCACAAATGGCGCGTCAGCAAGGTCCATTTCCAGCACCGCCATGGAGACCGTGAGGGTCTTAAGCTCCGCCACCTGTTCGGCGATGATCACCGGCTCATCGCCGCCAACCGCGCCGCCATCATCCTCTTCAAGCTCATCCTCAGGCACTTCCACAGCCCGGCGATCCGAGCGCAGGACCAGAACAGGCGTGGATTCCGCTGCTGGCAGATCCGCCTTGGGACCCGATTGGTGGTCTTTCAGGCGGCGTTTGTAACGCCGCAATCGTTTTTCCAGATGCCCGGCGGCGTCTTCCGCAGCGCTATAGGCCTCCTCGGCCGATCCCGACGCCTGAAGAAAAGCCCCGGACGGAAGATGGAGCGAAATGTCCACCTTGAAGCCGTATCCTTCCTTGCTCGCGACGACAAAGGCTTCAGCCGGTCGATTGAAATATTTCGAGCCGGCGTCCGTGATGCGGGTCTCCATGCGCTCACGCAGAGCCGGGGACACATCGATACCTTTGGAGACGAACTGGATAAACATGAGAGCTCCCTTCAACTGGGGGTCCAAAAGCGCGCCTTCGGCGCGTTGGACCCCTGAAGGGCCACTCCCGCGCCGGGCGCGGCCGGCCTAACGAAAGACCGGACATTCACGGTATCTGCTGGCGAGCCGGGCCGTCAATCAGAACCGGTGCGACACGGTGAACGGCGCGTGAGGCAAACGCATCATGCAGCGCAACATGTTCCGCGGTCAGCCCATGCCCTTGAGCTTGCGCCGGCGCTTGACCGAAGAGGGAATGTTCATGGCTTCGCGGTATTTGGCGACTGTGCGGCGCGCAATGTCCACGCCGTCCGCCAGCAGACGCTCGACGATCTTGTCGTCGCTCATCACATCATCGATCGTTTCAGATTCAATCATCGCCTTGATGCGGAACCGCACCGCCTCGGCGGAATAGGCCTCGCCGCCATCTGCAGACGCGATCGCAGACGTGAAGAAGTATTTCAGCTCGAACAGGCCCCGCGGGGTGGCCATGTATTTGTTGGACGTCACCCGGCTGACGGTGGATTCATGCATGCCCACCGCATCCGCGACCGTTTTCAGGTTCAGCGGGCGCAGCCAGGCCACGCCCTTGGCGAAGAAAGCGTCTTGCTGGCGCACGATCTCGCTGGCGACCTTGAGGATCGTCCGGGCGCGCTGATCCAGGCTTTTCACGAGCCAGGACGCATTCTGTGTGCACTGGCTGATGAAGACTTTCTCGTCCTCTGACCGCGCTGACGCGCTGATCTGGGCGGCGTAGCGATTATTCATCAGAACGCGCGGCAGGGTGTCGGTGTTCAGCTCCACCGCCCAACCGCCGTCCGGGCGCTCACGCACCATCACGTCTGCCTCGACCGCCCGAGCCCCATCCGCGCCAAACCCCAGGCCCGGCTTGGGGGTCAGGCGCTTGAGCTCGGCGATCATGTCTTCAAGATCTTCTGAATCCACGCCGCACAGAGCTTTCAGACCCGCATAATCATGCTTGGCCAGAAGCGGCAGATGATCCACCAGCGCCGCCATGGCCGGATCCAGACGGTCGCGCTCTTGCAGCTGCATGGCGAGACATTCCTGCAGGGTGCGCGCCATGACGCCGGTCGGCTCGAATTTCTGCAAGGCGAAGAGCACCGCTTCGACTTCCGAGCGGGTGACGCCCAAACGATCAGAGGTTTCGCCCAGGTCCGCGCGCAGATAGCCGTCCTCGTCCGCAAGATCGATCAAATGCGCTGCGATCAGCCGGTCAGAGGGCTGCAACGCCAGATCCGCGAGCTGGTCATGCAAATGCTCATGCAGGGTTTTTTCACGACTGGCGTGATCGGCGGCGTCAAATTCGGATGCATTGAAGGATCCGCCAGGTCCGGCCCGGGACCAGTCCACCGACCCGGCCGCGCTCTCGGCGCCCGCCATGTCGGATTTGGAATCAGAATACATCGCCTCGGTATCGGCGTCGAAGGATTCGTCGGCCTTGCCCGGCGTATCAAAGCTGAGTTCGTCGCCCTCTTTGGACTTGGCCGCAACAGAGGGATCAGACGGGGCGGATTCATCGAGCGCCGGCGCGTCCGAGCGCTCGTCGCGCTCCAGCAAGGGATTGCGCTCAAGCTCGGTCTCCACAAACTCGGCCAGCTCGATATTGTTCAATTGCAACAGCTTGATGGCCTGCTGCAATTGAGGGGTCATCACCAGACCCTGGCCCTGCCGAGCCTCAAGCTTATGTCCCAGTCCCGCCATTCAGATCCCTAGTTAAAACCTTTCGCCCAGATAATAGCGGCGCACGTCCTGATCATTGCGCACCGCATCGGGAGCGCCTTCAAACAGGACTTCGCCATCGTGGATGATGGTCGCCCGATCCGTGATCTCGAGCGTTTCGCGCACATTGTGATCGGTGATCAGAATGCCGATGCCGCGCTGTTTGAGATAATCGACCAGATCGCGAATATCAGCGATGGCCAGCGGGTCGATCCCCGCAAAGGGTTCGTCCAGCAGCATGAAGCTCGGCTGCGCAGCGAGCGCGCGCGCAATCTCCACACGGCGGCGCTCACCGCCGGACAGGGCCATGGCCGGGCTGTGACGCAAATGGTCGATATGCAGCTCTTCAAGCAATTCGTTGATCAGGGTCTCGCGACGTTGACGGTCCGGCTCGACGATTTCAGCGACCGCCGCAATGTTCTCGCCCACCGTGAGACCCCGAAAGATCGAGGCTTCCTGCGGCAGATAGCCGATGCCCAGCCGTGCGCGCTGGTACATGGGCAGGCCGGTGATGTCCTCGCCGTCAAGCATGATGCGTCCGTGATCGGCCGAAACCAGGCCGGTGATCATGTAAAAGCAGGTCGTCTTGCCAGCCCCGTTCGGACCCAGAAGTCCCACCACTTCGCCGCGCTTGAGCGACAGGGAGACATTCTTGACCACGGCGCGCTTGCCATAGGATTTGCCCAGATTCTGCACCTGGACGCCTTCCCCGGCGAACGCCTGGTCTGGCGCGTCGATCCGCTCGTATTCCATGGTCGTCATGCTTAACTCCGACGGCCTAAAAAACTGTGAAGTCTGGCGCACTCAGCGCGCAGGCTCAGCCTTCAGGCGCTTCATAGGGACGCGGGCCGTCGCCCGGAATGACGGGCGCGGGACACTCTTGCGGCGTTTGCGCGCTCGCTGCGTCATCATCCGTGAAGAAGACAGACCGCACACGGTCCGTGCTGTTCTCGCCGCCATCCAGGCGCGCTATTCCGGTCGCCAGCTCCGCGTAGAGATGCTCGCCGGTGGAGACATTGCAGCCCTGGGTCAGAACAACAGATCCGGTCAGTTCGATGACCTCGTTGACCAGATCATAGGTGCCGCGGTCCCCGCGCGCGATCTCGGCCTCGGTGACGTAAAACACCTCGCCCTCCGCCACGATGCGGCGCAGTTCGCGCCCGCCGGTGTCACGGCGCACATAATAGGCTTCCAGCCGGTCCGCCCGCAGGCGTACGCCGCCGCGCACCACGTTCACGTCGCCCGAATAGACCACCAGCCCCTGGGCGTCGAACAGCTCGCTGCGATCCGCACTGATATCGGCAGGGCCTTCGCCCGGCCCGATGGATTGCGCCAGGGCGGGAGCCGTCACAAGCAGCGGCGCCGCAAGCAGCGCAGCGATCAGGATACGCAGGGTCATGGCTCGTTCTCCTCTGACCGGCCCGCGCCGGCGTCAACGTCTGTAGCGGTCGGAGTGGAGGATGCGTCAAACCGTGTGCGCACATCCCCTTCCAATATTATGTGATGGCCGTCGTCGCGCACCTCGAACCGGTCCGCCCGCACCGCACCCCACGGCGCCAGGCCATGCATGGGCGCAGGACCTGTCACCACGCCTTCGCGCAGAAACAGCGTCGCCGACTGGGTGTCAAAGACATATCCCGAACGCGTGGTCAGCCGCACATTGGTGTCGAGCTGCAAGGACAGGTTCGCATCGTCAAACACGCCATGCTCAGCGAGAACGCGCGACGCGTCCTCTCCGCCGTCGAGCAGCGCGTAATCCAGCGTCGGGCGCTCCAGATCCGTCAGCGCCTGCTCGGCGCCACGGCGACGTTCAGCCGTTTCAGCCGTGATGACATAAGGCACGCCGCCCTCATCTCGTCCGGTGAAACGCGGATTGATGATGCGCTCGGATTCGCCAGCGCCAGCGCTGATCGCCACGTCAGTGGCCGGGCTATCAGTTCCGCCGGACAGCACCATCTGGATCAGCGCATTAAGCGCCACCAGTACCGCCGCCGCGATCAGCACCCCGCGCAAGCCCGCGACAAAGCGACTGCGCCGACGGGCGTCGGCCAGCGATTTCGCGCGGCGTTGGCCAATCATCTGGCCATCCGCATGTATCAGGGCCGCAGACATCAGCGGTCGGGCTCCGGTTGAATATTGACTGCACCCTTTGTGACGGTCATCGCCGCCGCGTGCAAGCAGGCTCAGGAGTGCGCGAAGATATCGGTTTCGTCCCAACCCATCAGGTCCAGACGCGCGCGCTGGGGCAGGAAGTCAAAACACGCCCGGGCGATCTCCATGCGGCCTTCGCGCTCCAACATGGCCGTCAGGCCATCGGCGATGGCGTGCAGATACAACACGTCGGACGCGGCGTAATTGAGCTGGGCTTCGCTCAGATCATAGGCGGCCCAGTCCGAGCTTTGCTGTTGTTTGGACAACTCCACGCCTGCGATTTCGCGGCAGACATCCTTCAACCCGTGACGGTCGGTATAGGTGCGCACCAGCTTGGACGCGATCTTGGTGCAATAGACCGGCGTCATGGTGACGCCCAGATCACGCTCGACGATCGCCAGGTCGAAGCGGGCGAAATGCAGCAGCTTTTCAACGCTTTGATCGGCCAACAACGCCTTGAGATTAGGGCAATCATAGGTGCTGCGGTCCGGTTGGACGATATGGGCGTCGCCATCGCCCGCCGAGAGCTGGACCAGGCACAGACCATCGCGCACCAGCGACAGACCCTGAGTTTCGGTGTCGATGGCGACCCGCTTGCCCAGATCGAGCCCGTCCGGCAAATCCCCGCGATGAAAATGGATGGTCATGTGGCGTCAGCTCCGCAGCTTCAATCTGTAAAGATGCACAGGGTATCGGACGTTCGCTTCGAAGCGTCAATCTGGGCGGGTAGCGCCGCAGAGACGGGGCATACGCTTCATCGCCAGTCAGCCGCCCTGATCACACATGACAACGCGCCCGAAGCCTGGGCCCCGGACGCGTCATTCATGCAAGAGCGAACGAAGATCAGCCGAGCTTCAGCGTGGTCTTCACATTGCCGCGCGTCGCGTTGGAATAGGGGCAGACCTGCTCGGTCTTCGCCATCAATTCATTGGCCTGTTCGGTCTCGAGCCCCGGCAGATAGCCGATCAGCGTCACTTCCAAACCGAACCCGCCCGCCTCATTCGGGCCGATGCCCACTTCAGCGTCCACCCTGGCGTCGTCTGGCAGTTTGAGTTTGGCCTGCTGGGCCACCAGACCCATGGCGCTCATGAAGCAGGCTGCATAGCCGGCGGCGAACAGCTGCTCGGGATTGGTGCCCGGCCCGTCATCACCGCCCAGGGCGGCCGGGGTGGAAAGCTGAACATCCAGACGGTCATCATCGGAGTAGGCGCGGCCATGACGGCCTTTATTCGCACTGGCGCGAGCGGTGTAGAGAACGGACATGGGATGCTTCCTTTATATCGTACACGATATTCACGAGTACGATATAATCAACCTCTTGCGAGCGTCAAGGCTCGGCGATATTATCGTGCGCGATTAATCAGGAAGACCCGGCATGACCGATCCGCGCTCGCAAACGCCCGACCTCGCCACGCTGGATGATCAGCTGTGCTTTGCGATCTATTCGGCGAACACGGCGATCAACCGCATGTACCGGCCCTATTTGAGCAAGCTGGGGCTGACCTATCCGCAATACATCGCGCTCTTGGCGCTGTGGGAGACCGATGATGTGACCGTGGGGGCGCTGGGCAAGCGGCTGTATCTTGACACCAACACCCTGACCCCGCTTCTGAAACGCCTTGAGGGCATGGGCCATCTCACCCGCACGCGCGACCCCAGCGATGAGCGCGTGGTGCGCATCCGCCTGACCGATCAGGGTCGCGCCCTGCAGGCCCAGGCCACAGACGCCCTCGCCTGCGTGCACGCCATGGCCAGCGAAGCGGATATGGATCTCAAACCCTGGATCGAAGCGCTCAATCATCTGCGCGAGCAGGCGCTGAAAAAAGCGCAGTGCGCGGGGGGCTGAACGCCCAACCCCAGAACGAAAAAAGCCGCTGCGGATGCAGCGGCGCATGTCATACTCAAACACCCCGAACCCGAAGGGTTCGCAAGGCCAAAGGCCGCCCGCAGCGAAGCGAGGATCTTGCCCCGAAGGGGTAATCTAAAGTGTCAGGAGGATGGTGCCCAGGAGAAGACTCGAACTTCCACTCCCTTGCGGGAACTGGCACCTGAAGCCAGCGCGTCTACCAATTCCGCCACCTGGGCAAGTGAAGGAGCGGGGGTGATACGGCGCAGACAGGGCGCTGTCAACGGGCATGGCGCCGATGATCTGCACATTGCGCACATGCTGCGCCTGTTGGCTTTCAGGGCGTTGCAATACGGCCTTGCGATTACAGCGCCGCATGGACAGCGGCGCCCGTTTTGGTCTATCGCCCTATGAACCTATCTTACATGTCGCACGCACTGGCGCGTGCGAGCCTTTCAGGGGCGGACCATGACACTTCGCAATGAAATGATCACCGTTTTCGGCGCTTCGGGCTTCATCGGCCGGTATGTGGTGCGCGAGCTGGCCAAGGCCGGCTACCGGGTGCGCGCCGCGACCCGCCGCCCGCATCTGGCCCATGAGCTCAAACCCATGGGCGTGGTCGGTCAGGTCCAGCTGATCCAGGCCAATCTGCGCAATGAAGACTCGGTGCGACGCGCCGTCGACGGCGCCCATGCCGTGGTCAATCTGGTGGGCATCCTGGCGCAGAGCGGCAAGCAGAACTTCCAGTCCCTGCAGGCTGATGGCGCAGGCCTTGTGGCCAAATGCGCCGCCGAGGCGGGCATCACCAATTTCGTGCAGATCTCCGCCATCGGCGCCGATGAAGACAGCGCGTCTGAATACGCCCGCACCAAGGCGCTGGGCGAAAAGGCCGTGCGCGACGCGATCGCATCCGCCGTGGTTCTGCGCCCCTCCATCGTGTTTGGGACCGAGGACGGCTTCTTCAACAAGTTCGGCTCCATGGCGCGGTTCGCCCCCGCCCTGCCGCTGATCGGCGGCGGCAAGACCCGGTTTGAACCCATTTTCGCCGGAGACGTGGCCCAGTGCGTTCTGAAAGCGGTGGAGAGCCCGTCCAAATATGCCGGTCGCACCTATGAACTGGGCGGGCCGGGCATTTACACCTTCAAGGAAATCCTTGAGTTCATCCTGACCACGATCCGCCGAAAGCGCTTCCTGGTGCCGGTGCCGTTCTTTGCGGCCTACCCGTTGGGCATGGTGGGCGAAATTTTGGGGGCGCTGCCCTTTGTCGAGCCCTTCCTGACCCGTGATCAGGTGACCTTGCTCAAGTCTGATAATGTGTCGGGCCTGACCGATGACAATCTGGGCAGCGTCAAGGATTTCGGCATTGATCTGGAATCTGTCGAAGCGATCACCCCGACCTATCTGGTGCGCTACCGCAAGGGCGGCCAGTTCTCTGAAGATCCGGAAATGATTGCATAATATGCCTGATACCGAGCGTAAGTTCCCCGGCTGGCGCGGCACCACGATCCTCAGCGTGCGCAAGAACGGCAAGGTCGTCCTCGCCGGCGACGGCCAGGTCTCCATCGGCGATACGGTGGTCAAGGCCACCGCCCGCAAGGTGCGCCCCCTGTCGAGCGGCAAGGTGATCACCGGCTTCGCCGGCGCAACGGCGGACGCGTTTGCGCTGTTTGAACGGCTGGAAACCAAGCTTGAGCAATACCCTGACCAGTTGGCGCGCGCCTGCGTGGAGCTCGCCAAGGACTGGCGCACCGACCGCTATATGCGGCGGCTGGAAGCCATGCTGATCGTGGCCGACGCCAAGGAAACCTTCACCCTGACAGGCGCGGGCGACGTGCTGGAGCCTGAAGACGGGGTGGCGGCGATCGGATCGGGCGGAAATTACGCCCTGTCAGCCGCGCGCGCGCTGCTGGACTATGAAGACGACGCGGAAGTCATCGCCCGCAAGGCGATGAAGATCGCCAGCGAAATCTGCGTCTATTCCAACGGCAATCTGACCGTCGAGACACTGGGCTAGGACCTGACGTCAAAGCCTGAAGACAAAAAACCCCGGCCTTGAGAGCCGGGGTTTTTCATGAGTACTGCGTCTCTAGCTTTCGATGGCGAAGGTCAGGCCCGCATGCTCGGTCAGGCGCTTGATCAAGGCGTCACCCAGCGCGGGCGCCGTGGTGTAGACGCCGCCCGGCGTCTGGTCGCGGCTGACATCTTTCACCAGCGCCAGCGCGCATTCAGTGATCATCTTCGAGGTCGAACCGTAACCAGGGTCCTTGTCGCCCTTCACGGACGCCGTCAGACGCTGACCGTCGGCCGTCTCACCGGTGAACATGACGTCGTAAAAGCCGGTCTCACGCTCTTCTTTCGAGGGGCCTTCACCCGGCTTGGGCGGGTTGTCCTGCATGGAGCGATCCTTGGAGATGGCGATCGCCATCTCTTCGCCCTTATCGCCGGGCCCGGTCAGGAACATCTCGTCATAGACGAAGTCCTCTCCATAGGCGTGGCCCATCATCGCGTTGGAGCGATGGATGTTCTTGGTGTTGATCACCGCCATGATGAAGGGCGCGGACCAGGCGTTCAGATCCTCTTCAAAGATCGGCTTGTTGCCTGCGGGCTGTTCTGGTCCCTGGAACCCTTCGCACAAGGAGAAGGGATTGATCAGAACATTGAGAACCTCAGGCTCCGCCGCCACGCGCTTCATGGTCTCGGCGAAGCTCGCTGCGGTGCCGCCCGAGAACGTGCCCTTCATGGCGCGGACCCGGCCCTTGATGCGGCTGAGCGGCTTGCCGGTTTTCGCCTTGGCATGCTCTTGCAGGAAGTAAACGCCCAGATCAAAGGGGACAGAGTCAAACCCGCACGAATGCACGATCCTCGCGCCAGAGGCTTTCGCCTTGTCACCATAGGCGCTGATGATGTCGTGCATCCAGGCGGGCTCGCCCGACAGATCCACATAATCGGTTCCGGCCTCGACGCAGGCTTTCACCAACGCTTCGCCATACAGCTGATACGGCCCCACCGTGGTGATCACGGCGCGGGTGCGCTCGGCCATGGCCTTGAGCGAGGCGGGATCAGAAGCATCCGCCACCACAAGCGGGGTATCGGCCAGCGCGCCGATCTCGTCGCGCACGCTCTTGAGCTTGTCTTCTGACCGGCCCGCCATCGCCCAGGCGACAGTCTTGCCGTATTCACGGCTCAGATATTCTGCGACCAAACGGCCGGTGAAGCCGGTTGCGCCATAGATCACAACGTCAAATTCACGGTTCGACATGGGGCTCTCCTCCCTGAAGTATTAGTTTACTCATTAAGTGAATTAGGAAGGAAGCGCCAGCTTGCCAAGAGCTCAGAAGGCCGAGCTAGGCATCAAGCTCGGTGGCGAACACCATGGCGTCATCTTTGAACGCCTTGAATTCCAGCGCATTGCCAGCCGGGTCGGTGACGAACATCGTCTTTTGCTCGCCCGCTTTTCCCGCAAAGCGCACATAGGGATCAATGACGAACGGCGTCCCGGCGCGACGCAAGCGCTCGGCCAGAGGATCAAACTGGTCCCACTCAAGGATCAGGCCGAAATGGCGCACGGGCACTTGCTTGCCGTCCACCGCACCCGTCTTGGCCGCCTGACACTCTTCCGGAGCCAGGTGCGCGACGATCTGATGCCCCAGAAAGTCAAAATCGATCCAGTGTTCGCTCTCGCGCCCCATCGGACAGCCCAGCACATCGCCGTAAAAGCGCCGCGCCGCTTCAAGATTGTCCACGGGGAAGGCGAGATGAAAGCGGGGACGGGACATCGAACTCTCCTGAAGCAAGGGTGACAGCGCCGGGCTTTGAGTTCCGGACCGGAAAGCCCTACATGTCCGGTATCCTTACCACCCGAACCTGAAAAAGACATGGGGCGTCATGACTGAGTTTTCTCCGCGCGAAATCGTCCATGAGCTCGATCGCCATATCATCGGCCAGGCCGACGCCAAGAAAGCCGTCGCCATCGCGCTGAGAAACCGCTGGCGTCGCAAGCATCTACCTGAAGGACTGCGTGAAGAGGTCACGCCGAAAAACATTCTGATGATCGGGCCGACCGGCGTCGGCAAGACCGAAATCTCGCGCCGTCTGGCGAAGCTCGCGGGCGCGCCTTTCATCAAGGTCGAAGCCACGAAGTTCACTGAAGTGGGCTATGTGGGCCGGGATGTGGATTCCATCGCCCGGGACCTCGTTGAAATCGCGATCACCTTGGTGCGTGAAAACAAGCGCGAAGAGGTGAAGGCCAAGGCCCACGCCGCCGCAGAAAACCGCGTTCTGGACGCCCTTGTGGGCAAGGATGCGGGCGCTTCGACCCGCGAGACCTTCAGAAAGAAACTTCTGTCCGGCGAACTCGACGACAAGGATATCGAGATCGATATTGTCGACGACTCCAGCAATCCCTTCCAGGGCATGGATCTGCCCGGCATGGGCTCGATGGGCGTGATCAATCTCGGCGACATGCTGGGCAAGGGATTTGGCGGCAAGCCCAAAACCCTGCGCACCACAGTGAAAGAAGCCTACGAGCCGCTGATCAATGAAGAAGCGGACAAGCTACTGGACGAAACCCAGATACAGTCCGAAGCCATTCGTCTGGCCGAAAATGAAGGCATCGTCTTCCTCGATGAGATCGACAAGGTCTGCGCCCGCGCCGATGCGCGCGGCGCTGACGTCTCCCGCGAGGGCGTGCAGCGTGATCTGCTGCCGCTGATCGAAGGGGCGACCGTCTCCACCAAATACGGCCCGATGAAAACCGATCACGTGCTCTTCATCGCGTCCGGGGCCTTCCATGTCAGCAAGCCCTCAGACCTTTTGCCGGAGCTGCAAGGTCGGTTGCCGATCCGGGTGGAGCTGCAGGCGCTGACCCGCGATGACTTCCGCGCCATCCTGACCGAGCCTGAAGCCAGCCTCATCACCCAGTATGTGGCGCTGATGAAAACTGAAGGTTTCGAGCTGAGCTTTGATGACAGCGCCATCGACTCCATCGCCGATTTCGCCGCTGAAGTGAACGCCAGCGTTGAAAATATCGGCGCGCGACGCTTGTCCACCATTCTGGAAAAAGTCTGCGAGGAAATCAGCTACACCGCGTCTGATCGCTCGGGCGACAGTCTCGCCATTGACGCAGACTACGTCACCGAACGCGTGGGCAGCCTGGCCCGCAATGCAGACCTGTCCAAATTCATTCTCTGAATGTTGAAGCGGCGCACCCTGGAAAGGGGTGCGCCGCGCCGAAAAAAGGGGACCGGCGCGGCGCGAGCTGATACCGGCGCCGGCCGAAGCCGCACGCTACGAAGCGGGGAGATACACCGTCTCAGCTGACGCCATAGAAGCCCTGACCGAGGTGATCTGTGCAAGTGAATTTCTGTTGAACTTCAGTTCAAAGACGCCTGATCTTAGTGAAAAATCAGTAATGTAGAAACGGTCGGGTGCGATCGGGACCAATCGCGCGCCTGATTGTCCGCCATTATAGCTCGCCATCAATGCCCCGTTCTCGCGATAGATGGTGAGGTCAGAAGTGAAGGGCGGCGCAGCCATATGGGCTTGCAGATCGAGCGGGAAGTTCGAATCCAGCGCGTAGACGCCCTCATAACGGGCCAGCTGATCTTCGCTTAACGCCAGCGTGGGTACATCAAGCACCGGATTAACCGTCCAGCCCATCACATCATTCATGGCGTTTCGGATCTCCACCGCCAAATCCGCGCCGTTGGCGCCATTGGTCAGAATCACCAGGCCATTCCCGGTCGCCAGATGGCCCTCCATCCAGGCGCGATAGGAGTTATTGCTCCCACCATGATGGAAGATGAAGCTTTCGCCCCGACCCTCCAGACGCGGACCCAGGCCATGGTCTGAGGGCGAAACCCCCGTCATCATCTCCTGACCCAGGACCGGGTGCAGATAAGCGCTGTCGCCGTGATACGCCTGGATCATCTCCGCCGTCATGCGCCCGAGATCGTGAGCGCTGGTCCAAAGCCCCGACGCCGCCATCTCCGGAAAGGCTTCATAGCCGCGCGGCAAGGCCGTCGGCGCCCCCTCCCGATCATGGGCCCTGGCGATGTTTCCATGGTCCTCTGGCAATGGATTGGCGAAGCTGGACCGGGTCATGCCCAGACGCTCGAACAGGGCCGCCTCTGCGGTCTCCTCAAACGACAAACCGGTCGCCTGCGCGATCAACCCTTCCAGAAGCGTATAACCGCCGCCGGAATAGCGATAGCTCGATCCTGGCAGCGCTTCCACGCGCAAGGGGTCATGATCGGCCGGCGCTTGCCCGTTCAGGGTCTGCGCACGTGTCGGCAAGGCCTCGCCGGGCATGAAGTCGGCAAAGCCGTGCAGATTGAGCCCGCCTGTATGCGACAGCAGCATGCGAACGGTCAGCGGCGCACCGTCATAGGGGCCTGTCTCGGGCGACCAGTACGGCAGGGCATGGCTGATATCGGAATCAAGATCGAGCGCTCCAGACTGAATCAGATTCAAGGCCAAAAAGGCGGTCGCCATCTTGCTGACCGAGCCCACCGAGAACACCGTGTCCGCCGTCACCGGCCCGTCAGACCCGGCCTGCAACACCCCGAACCCTTGCGCGTAGAGCAGTTCGCCGTCCTCGATGACCGCCACGGCCACGCCCGGCACGCCGAAATGAGCCATGCGTTCTTCAAGCGAGAAGCGCTCGACGACGCCGTCATAGGAGAAGCGGCCGCGCAGGTTTTCGGTAAAGCGTTCAGGGTCAGCCGTGCTGAGCGCCGAGGCCGGCTGGCAGGCCGAAAGGATCGGCGTGCTGACCAGAGCGGCCGCGCCCAGCATCAGGGCTGACAGGGCAGGGTTGAAGCGGAATCCAGGCATAGAGGTCTCCTTTCCATCAATCGACGGATCACCAGAATCTTTGGTTTTTGTTGTTATGAGAGGGGTTAGTTCGTTTCAGGCGGCTGGTGCCGGGCGCCGTTGGCCACAAGCCAGTCTTCCATCGCCGTCTGCTCATGACGTTTGGCCTCGCTGAGCGGGGAGCGATAGGGTCCGCCGAAATCTCCGGGCGCCGCCGGAACCGTCAGGGACACATCCGCTCCGGCGTTCACCAAAAGCTCGGCCGCTCCAATCTGTCCGGCCGCCGCCGCATTGATCAGCGGCGTCTCGTCGCTCGGCACATATCCATTCGGATCAGCGCCGGACATCAGCAACCGGGTCATGATATCGACATGGCCGCCCCGCGCTGCATTGATGAGCGGGGACCCGTTCTGCGGCGCAGCGAGATCGATGTGCGCGCCCGCCTCCAGCAACAGGTCCACCACATCAAGACTGCCGGCCCGGGCGGCGGCGATCAGGGCTGTGCCGGACTGACGGGTGACGAGATCAGGCTCGGCGCCCGCGTCCAGCAACAGGGCGACCATGACAGCGTCAGACCGGCGGCTCGCCTCGATCAGCGCCGTGCCATCGGTAGGCCAGATGCGGTTCACATCCGCGCCACGCTCAAGCCGGGCCTCAAGCGTAGCGACATCGCCCTGGCGCACGGCCTGTATCAGTGGCGATTCCAGCAAATCGAGCGCACCCACACGTGGCGTCAGCAGGGTCGCCAGAATGATCAGCACCGGCAAAGCGATCATCAGGTTCAGAAAGGAGCGGCGCACGGAGCCCGCACGCGCTTGAGTCAGAGCGTTCACACGAAACCTCAATTCAGATTTGCGCGGCGGTTGCGCCGCCAGCGTCAGAGGACGCGCCAGCACAGCTTTTTGCGCCGCATCCAAAAGGGCGTGAGCCAGCACCAAAGGCTTGCCCTGGGTGCGCACGGCAGCCTGATCGCAGAGGGCTTCACGCATGCTGCGCACATGGCGGTTCAAATGGTGCACGCCTGGCGCCCACCAGAACACGCTGGCGATAATCCGCTGTGCAAGCCCCGTCATGGCGTCATGCCGGCGGATATGGGCGATCTCGTGCTCCAGCACGGCCTCTCCGGCCTCATCAAAGCGGAAATCGTCCGGGATCAGGATCACCGGGCTCACGAAGCCCGCCACCATGGGAGAGAGTACATCTTCGCTCTGACGCAGGGCGACCTCACACGACAAGGCGAGGTCTGTCGTCACCGGCGTCGCACGTGAGGTCAGGCGGTTGAGATTGTACAGATCGCGGATCAGCCCGAGACTCGCCCAGACCAGCCCGATCATCCACACGAAGACCAGCGCAAAGCCGAGACCGGTCAGGAGATGAGGCAGGGTCAGAGCCGGATTCTGCACAGTCAGCGCTTCAACGGGCAGAGCCGCCAGTGTCTCAGGCGGGATCACGGCCACAGGCTCAACCGCCACCGAGCTGACGTTGAAAGCTTCAACCGCGCCCTGTCGGGCTGGCGTCAGCGCGATGAGAAAAATGATCGGCACGGTGAAGACCGCCGCCAGCGCCAGGTCATGACGTTCCCGGATACGGAATTGCGGCGCGAGGCGGTCAAAGCCGAACACGCTGAGACTGAACGCCGTCGACGCGATCAGAACGAACAGGGCCGACTGGAAAAGGGCGAGTATCATGCGTCGCCGCCTTTCTGCGCACTCTGCTTGAGCAGTTCGTCGCGCAAGGCGTCGATATCGTCCAGAGTCAAAGCCTCGTCTGCGATCAGATGCTGAGCAAGCTGCTGGGGCGAGCCGCCAAAAAAGGATTTCAGAACCGAACCGAGCGCTGTGCGCTGAGCCCCCTCCTGAGACAAGGCCGGCGCGTAGATATGCGCCCGGCCCTCCTTGCGGAAACTGACATAACCCTTGTCCGCCATGATCCGCACCGTGGTCAGTACGGTCGTGTAGGCGAGTCCGTAAGCGGGCTCCAAGGCATCCGTCAGCTCACGGACGCTGGCTTCACCGCGCGTCCATAAGACACTCATGATGCGGTGTTCGGCTTCGGTCAGGGTCGGGGAGGCAGGTCTGGCCATCAACGTATTCCTTAGTTTTTCTTGTCATCGCATGGGCCCGCCCTGCTATCAACTAAAAACTTAGTTAGGAATATACCTGATTGAATATGCTAAGATTTATCGCTGTCTCAGCATCACATAGAACGCCCCCGAGCCGCCGTGTTTACGGCTCGCTTCGGCAAAGCCGGACGCTAGCTGGGCAAAGTCTGGATCGCGCATCCACTGGGTGAAGGACCGGCGCAATATGCCAGGCAGAGCCCGTTCCTCAGGGTCCCAGGGCTGGAACCGGCGGTCATCGAGCGCCCGGGCGCCGGCGCCTTTGCCGGTGATCACCAGCACCGTCCGAAAACCCTTGCCGCGGCAGCGATGCAAAAACCCCAATAACGCGTGGCGCGCACTGGCCGTGGTCATGCCGTGAAGATCCAGACGCGCCTCGACCTCGACCTGACCGCGGCGGACCTTCTTTTCCGGCGTTCGGTCCACAGGGGTGCGCCTTGCGGGGCGCTGCGCCATTTCCCGCATCAGATCGCGCTGCAAAGCGCCTGATTTCAACGGTTCGACCTGCGGGATGGGCGGAGCGCTGGGCTTGGGCGGCTCGACATCCTCGCGCTCCAGCCGTTTCAGACGCTCTGCATCCAGCGGTTTGACCCCGCGCGCAAACCGGGTCCAGAGCTCACGCTCTTCAGGCTTGAGCCCGCGTGGAGTGCGCCGCTTCGCCATCAGCGCAGCTGTCGCGCCGCCAGCTCATTCGGCAAAAGCAGCGTCCAGCGCGCATTCGGATCATTCTGCCGCCCGGCGCGCTCGCCCGCTTCATACCCCCAGCCAAAAAAAAGATCGCCCCGAACCGGACCCTGAATCGCGCCACCAGCGTCCTGGGTGATCACCAGCCCGCTCCAGTTCGGCGCGCCATGAAGTCGCGCATTCACCACCACAGGCACGCCCCAGGCGTGGTGCGCCGCATCCACCGCAATCGACGCCATCGGCGTCAGAGGCGCGCCTTGCGCGCCGATCGGACCTTCGGTGTGATCATCAAGGCTATCGAGGGTGAAAAAGACATAGCGCGGGTTTTCATCAAACAGCGGACGCCAGGATTGCGGCCCGCGCAGGCGCAGCCAATTCTCGATATCCTGTTTGGAGGCGTTGTGTTCAGACAATTCACCACGATCGATCAGGATACGCCCGATCGACACATAGGGCCGGCCGTTATGCGCCGCGAACCGCACCCGCGCTTCAGAGCCGTCCGGATAGTGCAGACGGCCCGAGCCCTGAATTTGCAAGAAGAAGACATCAATCGGACGGCCCCAGGCCAGTGGCACGCCGAGGTTTTGCGCTTCGATCTCGGCGCGCGACTGATACGGCACGAACTCGCGATCGGCGGCCCGGCCGACGACGCGGCGGCCTTCGAGTCCGGCGATGAACTGGCCCAGATCCCCGGTCAGGAGATCACTTGGCAATCCCCGGATCGCCATCGAAAACTCCGGCGTCGGCGAGGCGCTGACCTCGACCACAGGCTCGTAATACCCGGTCAGCCGTCCTGCGCCATCCAGCTCGACCGGCGTGAAGCTGCGCTCAAAGAAGGCGCGCGCGCTGGCTGCATCGGGCTGCAGGGGCGCGATCATCGCCGCCTGCAAGCAGACCGAACGCCAATCGCCTGCAGAGCCGGCATAGCTGACGCGCGGATTCATCGGATCGCGGTCTGGTCGATCTTCAATACGCTCGCATGACCGCACAAAAGCAGAGAGCGCCGCTTGCGCATCCACGCGATGCCAACCCTCAACTGAAGAGAACGGCACCGGATGAAGCGTCACTGAACTCACCGCCGGGCGCGGCGGAAAACCGCCGGGGCGGTCCGTCTGGCCAGGTTGAGCGGGTGAGGGCGCGCCCGGTCCGCTGGAACACGCAGCCACGACTAACAGGGCCAGAAGCCCGGCCAGCTTAAGCGGGCTTGACCCCGGACAGGCGCCAGTTGGGGTTGTCGTTGGTGACGTCACGCTCAAAGCTCCAGATCTCATCGACCGTTTTCAGAGTGGTGAGGTCTCCCTCCACCACATCTCCTTGAGCATTGCGGGTTTCACTGGCGAGCTCGGCGGAGAAGGCGATCTTCACCTTGGCCCGATTATCGTTAAGAGAGGCTTCAGAAATCTCGGCGGACTTGATCCGGTCGATCTCTGTGATCATCGTCAGGTTCTGGTCTTCACGCGCCGATATCGCCTGATCATAGGCTTTCATCACCCGATCTGACAAAAGCGGCTGAAGCGCTTCGCGGTCACCTTTGGCGTAAGCCGAAACAATCATTTCATAGGCCGCTTTGGCGCCTTTGGTGAATTCCTTGGGGTCAAAGCTGGGATCATGCCGGGCGATCTGGGTCAGACCCTCGCCCGCCGGACCGGAAAAACTCGCAGCGAAGGGCGTATCTTCTTGAGGCGGGCGCATGGAGGGCGGAGACGGCATGGCGCCGGCGGCTTCGGCCCGCTCGCGCTGTTCGCGTTCCACATCCTCCGCCGTTCGTCCCGACGGCTTGCCCAACACCATGTACAGGCGCACGCCCAGGAACACGGCCAGGCCAGCGAAAAACAGGATTTGAAGAATGTCCATAAGGGGCGCTCGCGCAGGTTTGAGTGCGTTGGCCTTCAGATATAGGGGCTATGACCGCCCGCGTCACGCGGGGGGTTGAGCTTGCCGCACACGCGTGCGCATGCTACGCGCCCCGCTTCACCCTTAGTCTGTTACGGGATGGCGCAGCCTGCGCGGTCCCGATCAAAACCTGAGTAAACTCATCATGACCGACGCGCCCGCCACGCCGCAAGGCGGCGAACAGCCGATGCCTCCCGCCATCCGTGTGGCGGGACAGTATGTCAAAGACCTGTCGTTTGAAAATCCTGGCGCGCCAGACAGCCTGCGCGGCGCCGGACAGCCCAATATCGATCTGAGCGTGGACGTTCAGGCCCGCGATATGGGCGGCGACATGTTCGAGGTCGAGCTGATCATCGGCGCCCGCGCCCAGCGCGACTCCAACCCGGTCTTCATCGTCGAGCTGACTTATGCCGGCCTGTTCCAGATCCAGAACGTGGATGCGCAAGCGCGCGAAGCCTTCTTGCTGATCGAATGCCCGCGCCTGATCTTCCCGTTCGCACGCCGCGTCCTGTCTGACGCCACCCGCGACGGCGGCTTTCCGCCGCTGATGCTTGAGCCGGTCGACTTCGCCGCGCTCTACCGCCAGCAAATGGCTCAGCGCGCCCAGGCCCAGCAAGGCGCACCGGCGACCCCGCCGGCTGACGCCTAAGATCAAGCCTTACTCTGCCGAGGCGTCAGCCTTGAGCAGGCCCAGAGACTGCCAGAGCGGGTCGTCCATCTCCGAGATAAACTCGGCGTGGGCGGCCCGTTCTTGTTCAGAGACCAGGGATTTGAGCGATTTCGGACGCGGCGTGCGCACGGGATAGACCACTTTGCCGTCGCCGCCGTCAGACCCTGAAAAGCTCAAGCTTTGCTCACGTCCGCCATTGAGCTCGAGATACACTTCCGCCAGCAAGTAGGAGTCGATCAGCGCCCCGTGCTTGGTGCGGCTGTCGAGCGAGACGTCAAAGCGTTTGCACAAGGCGTCGAGACTTGCCGGTGAGCCGGGATACTTCGCCCGCGCCATGGCGGCGGTGTCGATAAAGCGTGACTTGGGGATGATCGGCCGGGCGCAACGCTCCAGCTCCATATTGATGAAGCCCATGTCGAACATGGCGTTATGCGCGACCAGCGTTGAGTCCTCGATAAACTCCAGGAACTGATCGACGATCTGGATGAAGACGGGCTCGTCTTTGAGCATTTCGCGGGTATGACCCGTCACGGCGGTCACCTCGGCGGGGATGTCGCGCTCGGGATTGATCAGGATGCGCAAGTCCTTGCCGGTCGGGATGAGGTCAATCACCTCCACGCAGCCCAGCTCGGTGATGCGATCACCGCCTCTGGGGTCCAGACCTGTCGTCTCGGTGTCGAAAATGATCTCGCGCTTGCTCATGACGCGTCCCCATCCGTTTTGAGCTGATCCAGCAGCGCGCGCACCTGGTCGCGCGCAAACTCAACGCCCTGGCTGGTGTCGATCACATGATCAGCCCGGGACCGTTTTTCCGCATCCGGCGTCTGCCGCGCCAAAATGGCTTCAAACTTGTCCACGCTCATGCCCTCACGCGCCAGAACCCGCTCACGTTGAACCGCTTCGGGCGCCGAGACCACCACCACATGATGCACCTGGTCATGCTGCCCGGTTTCAAACAGTAACGGCACATCGAGCACCACGATTTCAGCGCCAGACTGTTCCGCCTCATGGAAAAACCGGCGACGCGCCGCCCCTACGAGGGGATGGACAATCGCGTTCAGCGTTTCAAATTTCGCCGGATCCGCCTGCAATACCGCGCTCAGCTTGACGCGATCCACCCCTGCGCTGTCCGACGTGCAGCCCGGAAACGCGTGCTCGATCAAGGGGACCGCCTCGCCGCCTGGGAGATACATCTGCGCCACCGCCGCGTCCGCATCAAACACCGGCACGCCTTCTTCGGCGAACAGGGTGGCGGTGGTGGATTTTCCCATGCCGATGGATCCTGTGAGGCCCAGAACGATCATGCCCGTTGCTCCAACGCCGCCAGCAAAGCCCCGCGCACCTCGTCATGTGCAGGAGCCGGAGCGCCGAAAAACGCTTCAAACGCCGGGCGCGCCTGTCCCACCAGCATGATGAGGCCATCAGCGGTGCGCCGGCCCAACTGCTCGGCCTGCGCCAGAAGCTCTGTCTTCAACGGCGCATAGACCATGTCAAACACCAGCGCGTCGCTCGCTGTCGCTGACAGATCAACCGTCAGGGGCGGCTGGCCGGTCATGCCCAGGGACGTCGCGTTGATGACAAGGCTTGCGCCCTCAAACGCCGCGGCATCGTCCAGCGCATAGATCTCCGCCGTCAGACCAAAATCCTGCGCCAAAGCCTTCGCACGATCCGCCGTACGATTGAGAATACGGATTTCACGGTCCTGGGATTTGAGATGATACAGCGCAGCGCGAGCCGCGCCGCCGGAGCCAATCAGAACAGCAGGCCCTGAACCTGAATCTGATTCAAGGGCGCGGGCGATCCCCACATGATCGGTATTGTCCGCTTCAATGCGGCCCTGACGCCAGACCAGCACATTCGCTGCTCCTATGGCGCGCGCCGCATCACTAGCGGTATCAGCGGCCTGCAAGGCCGCCTCTTTGTGCGGGATGGTGACATTGACGCCCACCAGACCCGCATGAAACCGCGCGCGGACCGCTTCAGCGAACGCATCCGGCTCACATTCAATGATGACGTAATCGCCGGGCTGGCCTGTTTCATCGAGCCAGGTCTTCATGATCAACGGAGACAGCGAATGCTTCGCCGGCCATCCCACCACGGCTGCTTTGGGCCAGTCACTCACCATGTCAGCGCGCCGCAACGCCTTCACGGCGCAACGCGTCCAGAACCGGGAGGAGCGACAAGCCCAGAATGGCGAAATAGTCGCCTTCAGTGCGCTCAAACAATTGCGCGCCCAGCCCTTCATAGGCGTAGCACCCCACGCCCTTGGTCAGAATCTCCCCAGCGTTCTCAAGGTAGTATGCCAGGAACTCATCGGAAAAATCGCGCATCACCAGGGTTGATCGCGCCTGATGTCGCCAGACGATCTCACCATCTCGCGCCAGGGCGATTCCGCCCTGAAGATAATGTGCGCCGCCGCGCAGCTGACGCAGCCTCGCTTCAGCCTCTTCAACCGAACGCGCCTTGTCATAGGCGACGCCGTCAAACTCCAGCACCTGATCAGAGCCCAGCACCAGCGCGCCTGGCCGTCGTCTGGAGACGTCCAACGCCTTGAGCTCAGCGAGTTTTAACGCCAGCGCCGCCGGGTCGCCTTCAAAACTGTCTTTGACCGCGCCCTCATCAATATCAGCGGGATCAATCTCGAAGTTGAGCTGGGCGTTTTCCAGAATGGCGCGGCGTGACGCCGACCCTGATGCGAGAATGAAGCTCATGTAAGCGCCTCAGAATTTGGATTTATGATCATTGAGAAGGTTGAGAACCTTCGCCGCGGTCTCTTCAATCGAGCGACGGGTGACGTCAATCGACGGCCAGTTATAGCGTGCAAACAGACGCTTGGCGTGAATGACCTCCTCTTTCACCGTCTCCTCGTCCACATAATCGGTGGAGCGGTCTTCTTTCAGATTCAACAGCCGGTTGCGGCGAATCTGAATAATGCGCTCGGGCGAGGCGGTGAGCCCGACTATCAGCGGCTTTTTCAAGCGATACAGGATTTCAGGCAAAGGCGCGCCCGGCACCAGAGGAATATTGGCGGTGCGCACGCCGCGATGACCCAGATAGATGCTGGTCGGGGTTTTCGAGGTGCGCGACACGCCGAGCAAGATAACATCGGCGCTGGCGAGATCATCCCCCTGACCATCATCATGAGCCATGGAATAGTTCATCGCCTCTATCCGGCGATAATAGTCGGCGTCCAGCACCCGTTGCGCGCCCGCCTTGCCCTGAACCGGCGCACCCAGATAGCTAGACATGGTGGCCTGAATGGGATCAAGAACCGCCAGCGCAGGCATGCCCATGGACGCGCAGGCGTCTTCCAGATCCCGGCGCAGATCCGCGTTCACCAGCGTGAACATGACGATGCCGGGAAACGCCTGAATATGCTCGAGCGCCCGCTCGAGTTGGCGCGGGGAACGCACCAGGGCAAACAAATGCTCGATGGGCCTCACATTCTGGAACTGCGCCACCGAAGCGCGCATCACCTCCATCAGGGTTTCCCCTGTGGAATCGGAAATCATATGGACGTGGAAATAGATTCCGATATCGCCGGATCGGGGCATGCGCGGCTCCTCAGCAGACCTCATCCCCCATCGGTAGCTTGTTGCGCGCAAGCTGTGAATAACCCTGTCTGCTTGTCCACGACATGAGAGTGAATGGGGACAAGACCGAGCGAGGATCTCGTCGGCGCCCATTTGGCGCCCACTCATTCACACATGGGCATAAACAGATCGAAACTTGCCTGCGGTCTGTCGATAATTACCTGAGTCCGGGACCCGGTTTTTCCCTCTCTGCCACCACACACTCGCATAGGTCAATGTTAACGAAGGTAAAAAATGAGTTAACGTCTCATTTTGATACAAAAGTCAGACCGTGGATGACCCATGCTCACACCCTGTGGAAAGCTGGCGCCAGCGTTGAAGCGTCGCACTTATCCACGTTATGGGCGCCTCTACTATCACCCCCTCTTTTGATTCAAATTAAAAGAAAGGTATGACCGGGTCTGACCTGACCGGGGATAACCTTCAAACCCCGGCGCTGAAGAGAGCTATCAATGACTGACAAGAACCAGCCCTTCCTGCGCGCCCTGGCCGGCGAAACCGTCTCTCCCCCGCCAATCTGGCTGATGCGTCAGGCGGGACGGTATCTGCCTGAATATCGTGAAGTTCGGGCCGGACAGCCTGATTTCATCAATTTCTGCCTGAACCCTGACGCCGCCGCTGAAGTCACCTTGCAGCCTATTCGCCGTTACGGCTTTGATGCGTCAATCGTCTTTGCCGATATTCTGCTGATCCCTTACGGACTGGGCCAAAAAGTCTGGTTTGAAAAAGGCGAAGGGCCGAAACTGGAGCCGCTGGCGCTTGAAGATATAGGTTCGCTGTCTGTCGAAAGAGCGAAAGAGGTTCTTAAGCCCGTCAGCGAGACCATCCGCAAAGTGCGCGCCGGTCTGCCTGACACCTGCTCCCTGATCGGCTTCGCCGGATCGCCCTGGACGGTCGCCACGTATATGATCGAGGGCGGCGGATCAAAGGACCGGTTCAAGGCCCGAACGCTCGCCTGGAGCCAGGCCGCCGAGTTTGACGCTTTGATGGACCTGCTGGCCGAAGCGAGCGCGCAGTACCTCAAGGCGCAGGCCGATGCTGGCGCAAATGCGCTCAAGCTCTTTGATTCCTGGGCGGAGGGCTTGCCTGATCCCCTGTTTGACCGGGTGATCATCAGGCCGACCAAGCTGATCATCGATCGTTTGCGTGAAATGGGCGTGGACTTGCCCGTCATCGGCTTTCCACGTGGCGCCGGTCCGCAAGCCATTCGCTATGCGCGTGAAACCGGGGTGCAATGCCTGGCCCTTGATCATGGTGTGGATACGGGCTGGGCGCGTGAGGCTTTCCCCAAGGATCTCGTCTTGCAAGGCCAGCTGGACCCGGCGGTGCTGCGGGCAGGCGGCGCACAGCTGGACAGTGAGATTGATCGCCTCCTTTCCGCATGGTCGGGTCGGCCCTATGTGTTCAATCTCGGACACGGCATTCATCTCGACACGCCGCCTGAAAACGTCACTCGACTGATCGAACGGGTGCGGAGTTTCAAGGCTTAAGCCATTCCGGCGGCGTTGATTTCAGACAGGAGTAAGGTCATGGCGCGGCGTATTGCAGTGGTGCTGTTCAATCTGGGCGGCCCGGACAAGCCCGAGAATGTGCGGCCGTTCCTGCGCAATTTGTTCAGGGATCCCGCAATCATCGGCGCGCCTGGCCTGATCCGAGAAGCCTTGGCCTGGTTCATCTCCACGACCCGGACCAAGGAAGCGACGGAAAACTACGCCAAGATGGGCGGCGGATCGCCCATCGTGCCGGAAAGCCAGAAACAGGCGACCGCTCTCACCGCCGCCTTGCAAGAGCATCTCAATGAAGACGACGAGGTGCGCTGTTTCCTCTCCATGCGCTACTGGCATCCCTTTGTTGCGGAATCGGTTGAGGCGGTGAAAGCCTATGATCCTGATGAGATTGTGCTTCTGCCGCTCTATCCGCAGTTTTCCACGACCACGACCGGCTCATCGCTGAAAGCGTGGAAGGATGCGGGCGGACCTGAAGCGCGGGCGATCTGTTGTTATCCCGAAGAGGCCGATTTCATCACCGCTCACGCCAAGCTGATCGAACAGGCCTGGGACAAAGCCGGCAAGCCAGACAATACGCGGGTGCTGTATTCGGCGCATGGTCTGCCGGAGACCATCATCAAGAAGGGCGACAGCTATCAATGGCAGGTCGAGCAGACCGTGGCCCAGGTGAATGCGCGCCTGCCTGAACACCTGCAAAACCACGAGATCTGTTTTCAGTCCCGCGTCGGTCCGCTCAAATGGATCGGACCGTCCACCGAAGAAGCCATCGAACGCGCCTGTCAGGATGACAAGCACATTCTTCTGACCCCGATCGCTTTTGTGTCCGAGCACATCGAGACGCTGGTGGAACTTGATGAGGAATACGCCGAGCTTGCCGAAGAGCATGGCGCACGCGGTTATGACCGGGTGCCGGCGCTGGGCGATCAGCCTGATTTCATTGCAGCGCTCGCCAAGATCACGCTAGAAGCACTTGAAGGCGGCAACGGCCTCAAGCCGCCTCAGGGCAAACCGATCTGTCCGGGCAAGTTCGGACGCTGCCCATGTCTTGAAGCGGGTCTGAAACAGGGTGCTGCGGCGTAATGGATTTCATTCTTCCAGGCTCCACCGGCTATCTGGTGATCAAGGCACTGCATATCATCGCGGTGATCTTCTGGATGGCGGGCATGCTCTATCTGCCGCGTCTGTTCGTTTATCATCATCAGGCCCAGACGGCGGGGGAGCTGGAAGGGGCGTTGCTGATCCAGGAACGCAATCTTCTCAAGATCATCCTCAACCCGGCCCTTATTGCGGTCTGGGTTCTGGCGATTGTGATGATCGCCGCAAATCCGAGTTTGTTCAGCCAGGGCTGGTTTCATTTCAAACTGTTGCTGGTGCTGTTGATGTCCGGCATTCACGGATTTTATGCGGCGAGCGCCAAGAAATTCGCCAAGGGCGAACGACCTCGCTCTGAAAAGTTCTGGCGGATCATGAATGAAGGCCCGGCGATCCTCGTGATCATCATCGTGCTGCTGGCTGTCGTGAAGCCTTTCTGAGCCTGAAAAATCATTGACGCAGACCCGGGTTCGTGGCAGGGAAAGGTGACTCCTTTACAGGATCCCTCCTTTTGGCTTCGGGCCGCGCCAGCATTCATGTCTGGACAGCGCCTGAGCCGACTACCCATTTCCATAGTCGATCTGCGCCGAGACCGGCGCTGTTCGTCGTCTGGTGTTTCGCAAGACCCTTGCAGTGTCCGGTCTTGTGAGCCGAGCTGTCTGAGAAACCCATGACCGATACGCCTGAAACCGAGCCGCAGGACGGCAGCGACGCCGTGTCCCATTCGACCCGCCGCATGTCGCTTCAGGAATTGAAGGAAAAGTCGCCCGCCGAACTGGTGGAGTTGGCTGAAAGCCTTGATATCGAAAACGCCTCCGCCCTGCGCAAGCAAGGCATGATGTTCGCCATTCTCAAGGCGCTTGCGGATGAAGGGGCAGAGATTTCAGGCGGCGGCACGCTGGAAGTGCTGCAGGACGGGTTTGGTTTCCTGCGCGCTCCGGAATCCAATTATCTGCCGGGCCCTGACGACATTTATGTCTCTCCCAGCCAGATCCGCCGCTTTGGTCTGCGCACTGGCGATACGGTGGAAGGCGAGATCCGCGCGCCGCGTGATAATGAGCGGTATTTCGCCTTGCTGAAGGTCTCCTCGATCAATTTCGAAGAGCCCGAGAAATCCCGTCACAAGGTTCACTTTGACAACCTGACCCCGCTCTATCCCGACGAGCGGTTCAACATGGAAATCCAGGACCCGACCAAGAAAGACCGGTCGGGCCGGGTGATCGACATCGTCTCTCCGCTGGGCAAGGGCCAGCGCGCCCTGATCGTGGCGCCGCCGCGGACCGGTAAGACGATGCTGATGCAGAACGTCGCTCACGCCATCGAGACCAATCATCCCGAGTGCTATCTGATGGTGCTGCTCATTGACGAGCGCCCTGAAGAAGTGACGGACATGCAGCGCACCGTGAAGGGCGAGGTCGTGGCCTCCACCTTTGACGAGCCGGCGACGCGTCACGTCCAGGTGGCCGAAATGGTGATCGAGAAGGCCAAGCGCCTGGTCGAGCACAAGCGTGACGTGGTCATCCTGCTTGATTCCATCACGCGCCTGGGCCGCGCCTACAACACCGTGGTCCCGAGCTCTGGCAAGGTGCTGACGGGCGGTGTGGACGCCAACGCCCTGCAACGTCCCAAGCGTTTCTTCGGCGCGGCGCGGAACATCGAAGAAGGCGGCAGCCTGACCATCATCTCAACCGCGCTGATCGACACCGGCTCGCGGATGGACGAGGTGATCTTTGAAGAGTTCAAAGGCACCGGCAACTCCGAGATCATCCTGGACCGGAAAGTCGCCGACAAGCGCGTCTTCCCGGCCATCGACATTCTCAAATCCGGCACCCGTAAAGAAGAACTTCTGGTGCCTAAGCAGGATCTGCAGAAAACCTATGTGTTGCGCCGGATCCTCAATCCGATGGGCACACAGGACGCGATCGAGTTCCTGCTCTCCAAGCTCAAGGAAACCAAGAGCAACGAAGAGTTCTATGACTCCATGAACACCTGATATTTCAAGGTGTTGTGTGTTCCAGCGGCCGCCCTTCAGGGCGGCCGTTTGCGTTTGGGGCTAGCGTTTGGATGATGGGATATGGATAATGCTTAAAAGCTAAAGTATCGGGGAGAAAACCCATGTCTGATCCGAATATCACCCTTTATCACGCGCCCATGTCCCGCTCCGTCCGCGTCCGCTGGTGTCTCGAGGAAATGGGCTTGCCGCATACGCTGGTCAATCTTGGTCCCATCACCGCAAACCAGCGCGGAAATATGGGCGGAGCAGACTTCAAGGCGATCAATCCCATGCAGAAAATTCCTGCAATGACGGACGGTGATCGTGTGATGCTGGAATCGGTCGCCATGGTGGAATATCTCGTCACCAAATACGGGCCGACCGAGCTCGCTGTGACGCCGGACGAGCCTGACTATGACCGTTATCTGGAATGGATGCATTTCAGCGAGGGCACCATGTCCATGGCGGTCAATCTCACCTTGGCGCATACGACGCTGTTGCCTGAGGAACAGCGTAATCCAGGACTCGCCAAGTGGGCGCGCATGGAACTCGACAAGCAGTTCAAGCTGATTGCTGAGCGCGGTCTGGGTGATGGTCGGGAGTATCTGGCGGCCAATCGGTTTACGGCCGCCGACATCGCCTTGGGCTATCTGTTTTATCTTCTGAAGATCGTGAAACAGTTTGATGGCGCGCCTGAAGCGGTGAACGCGTATTTTGATCGCTTGCGGACCCGTCCAGCCTGGCAGCGCGCCAGCGCGGATTGAGCATGAAAAAGCCGGCGAGAGATCTCGCCGGCTTTTTTCTTGTCCAACAGGTTTGAGCCTAGCCCTGAGCCGCTGGACACGCCTCAAGCAGAGCCCGTGACGCTTCATCGGCGTTCAGCGCTGCAGCGGCGGCTGGAACATCGTCCACCGAGATCACTTCCGCGCCGTTTCGGCTGAGCAGCTGATAGTCCACCGTGCCATTCCGCTCGCCGCCAAAATCACCGAAGCTTGTCTCGATCCCGAGATTGGCGAGGACGGCGTCCCAGTCAGGGTTTCCGGTTCCAACGCCCAACCAGATCGTGGTCAGGCTGAAATCCACGCCGCCCTGGCTCAGACGTTCAAGGTCTGCGGCATCACGGGCGCCCACAGACAGGGTGACATCAGGCTGAAGAGCGGAGAGGGTGATCGCATCCTCGATCGAATAGGTGATGACGATAGAGCGATCAACGGCGTTTGCGGCGACCAGAGTTTCGCTGATCTCTTCAAAACTGGTGTCCTTGAGGTCGACCTGGGCGAAGCCGCGACCGTCCAGAAAACTCAGTGCATCGGCGAAAGTGGGCACGTTTTCATCCAGCACCTGACCGTCCACATCGACGAGCTGCAGCTCTGAAATCTCGGCATAGGTCATCTCGGTGACGACGCCGGTTCCGTTGGTGGTGCGGTCCACGGTGTCGTCATGCATCAGGATCAATACGCCGTCCGCAGTTTTGGCCACGTCCATTTCCATGAACAGAGCGCCGTCATCAAGCGAGGCCTGCATGGCGCCGATTGAGTTTTCCGCCGCGCCCGGACGATCGCCCGTGCGGTGCGCCTGGAGCAAGGTGACGCCTTGCTCGCGCGCGCAGTCGAGATAGGCGGGCAGATCGACGCCGGTCAGCCACAGATCCGCTGCGGCGGTTTCGGCATGCGCCGCGTTGAGCTCGGACGGCGTCGCTGGTTCGGCGGCTTGCTCGGGCGCCGGCGCTTGTGCGGAACAGGCGGCGAGGGCGAATAGGCTGACGCCAAAGAGGAAGCGCATGGAAGAATTCCTATTTCAGTTGATCATTCAAGAAGTTGATTGATCTTGCATTGGCAAGTTTCGCATCTTCGGCATGATAGTGAGCGCCACCGGGCCGGGCGAAGGCGTGATCACGCTCTGCATAATGATGAATCGTGACAAGTCCATGCCGGGACAGCTCTTCTTGGATCTGGGCCTGCGCTTCGGGCGGCACAAACTCATCCTGGCCAGCCATGTGCAGCATGAGCGGATGAGAGATTGAGCGCGCCTCTGAGAGCAGGTTCTGGATGTTGACCCCGTAATAGCCCACGCACGCGTCCGCATCTGTACGGCATGCAGTGAGATAGGCCAGCTGACCGCCCAGGCAGTACCCGACCGCGCCGACCTTGGGGGCGCCGTTCTGTCTCAGCTGGGCGATGGTGGCGGCGACGTCGCGGATTCCGGCGTCCACATCGAACTTGCCGAAGAGATCAAACGCCTGATTCAGCTCTTCCTCGGTTTTGTCCGTAATCTGAATACCAGGCTCGATCCGCCAGAACAGGTCAGGGCAGATCGCCGTGAAGCCCTGAGCGGCGTAATCGTCGCACAGCTCTCGCATGACGGCGTTCACGCCGAAGATTTCCTGCAAAACGATCAGGGCGGGGCCTTCACCGGTCTGATATGCGGAAAAGTCGCCGTCGGGGCCATGAATGATGATGTTTGATCCTGCCATGAGACGAGTCTCCTTGCGTGTTGAGCGGGTGCGGCAGCCTGGCTTTGTCATGTGCCGCATGGAGGCGTACAGTGAGGCGATGAATTCTTCGCCCGCTGCGCGGCGAGACTGAGGCGAGGCCCCCATGAAGGTCAACATCAATATCGAATGCACTCCGGAAGAGGCGCGGACCTTTATGGGCCTGCCTGATGTCACGGGGCTCAATGCTCAGCTTGTCGAAGAGATGAGCAAGCGCATGTCCGCCAATATGGACGCCATGGAGCCTGACGCCCTGATGCGCTCCTGGATGACCATGGGGGGCGAGTGGCAAAAACAGATGATGGGTCTGATGGGCCAGGCCGCCTCTGGCCGGAGCTCAGGATCTGACAAGAGCTGACCTCCTTCATGATTGAGACGATTTTTGCACTGGCGAGCGCGCCGGGTCGCGCGGGCGTTGCTGTGATCCGTGTGAGCGGGCCCCGGACAGGAGATGTGCTGGACGCTGTCGCGGGCTTGCCGCGACCCAAGCCGCGTCTGGCCGCCTTGCGGGCGTTCCGATCCGATAGCGGCGCGGTCATCGACCAGGGTTTGGCGCTGTGGTTTGAAGGCCCGGCGAGCTTCACTGGTGAAGATTGCGCCGAGTTTCATGTCCATGGCGGGTCAGCGGTCATTGAAGCGCTGGCGGATCGCCTGATGGCCCTGGGCGCACGACCCGCTGAAGCCGGAGAATTTACGCGCCGCGCCTTCCAGAACGGGAAGATGGATCTAACCGAGGCAGAAGGCCTTGCTGACCTGATTGACGCAGAAACCGAAGGTCAGCGAGAGCAGGCTTTGTCCCAGATGACCGGCTCTCTGCGCAGCCTGTACGAAGACTGGCGCGAACAATTGATCTCGGTCCTCGCCGCCATAGAGGGGGAGGTGGATTTCCCGGACGAAGAGGATGTGCCGGACACCTTGTCAGATACGGCGGGTCCTCCGCTTGAGGCGCTCAGCCAGGCTTTGACCCGGCATCTTGATGATGGGCGGCGGGGAGAGCGTGTGCGTGAAGGGTTCTCCATCGCGCTGATCGGCGAACCGAATGCGGGCAAGTCCACCTTGCTGAACGCCCTGGCGCGTCGAGATGCGGCCATCGTCACCGATATTCCAGGGACTACGCGCGATGTCGTTGAAGTGCGTCTGGTTCTGGGTGGGTTTCCGGTGATCATCGCAGATACGGCGGGTTTGAGAGACGCGGCCGATCAGGTGGAGGCGGAGGGCATCAGGCGTGCGCTCGAACGGGCGGAACGTGCGGATCTTCGGCTCGGCGTCGTCGATGTTTCACGTGAAACACGTCCCGACAAGTTGCTGGGAACGCTGCGTACGAATGATGCCCTGATCCTGAACAAGATGGATCAGGGACAGGCGCTTCATCTATCAGATGAGCTGGGTATGACCCGGTTCAAGTTGTGTGCGAAGTCCGGCGAGGGATTGTCAGCCCTGGAAGGCTGGTTGGAGCGTCAGGTCATAGAGCGATTGAGCCGCCGGGAGGCGCCAGCCTTGTCTCGCGCCCGCCATCGTCAGGCGGTGGAGCGGGCTCTTGATCATCTGAAGGCTGCGCAGAGCCAGCTCGCACGGGCGCCGGAGCTTGCGGCCAGCGATGTGCACCTGGCGATCCGGGCGCTGGAAAGCCTCACGGGACGCATCGACGTGGAAGACGTGCTCGATCGGGTGTTCAGCCAGTTCTGCATTGGCAAATAGGCGCCATTTTCAGGCCTTGAAAATCTGACATCATCTCGACTCCTTACCCCCGGCGCCCTATGTAAGCGGCCCGGCGCGACGCAGAGACCCCGCGCCTGAGAGTTGACCCATGAGACTTGATCAGACCCAAGCCCAGGCGCAGCCCTGGGACGTGATTGTTATCGGCGGCGGCCATGCGGGCTGTGAAGCGGCCAGCGCCTCGGCGCGTCTGGGCGCGCGCACGCTTTTGCTGACCCACAAGGCGTCGACCATTGGCGAGATGTCCTGCAACCCGGCTATTGGCGGGTTGGGCAAAGGGCATCTGGTGCGTGAAGTGGATGCGCTGGACGGTGTGATGGGCCGGGTAGCGGATGCGTCTGGCATCCAGTTCCGACTGCTCAATCGCTCCAAAGGTCCGGCGGTGCGCGGGCCCCGCACCCAGTCTGATCGCAAGCTCTATCGCGAAGCCATGCAAGCCGCGCTCGCTTCACAGTCTGACCTCTCCATCGTCGAGGCTGCGGCGGAAGACCTGATCATCGAGAACGGGCAGTGCCGCGGCGTCATTGACGGGGAGGGGCGCGCCTATCGCGCAGGCGCAGTGGTTCTGACCACGGGCACCTTTCTGAAAGGCGTCATTCATCGCGGGCATGAGCGCATCCCGGCGGGCCGACACGGCGAAGCGCCTGCGAATGGCCTGTCTGAAACGCTCTACGGTCTGGGTTTGCGGCTTGGTCGGTTGAAGACGGGCACGCCGGCGCGCCTGGACGGTTCGACCATTAACTGGTCGGCGCTTGAGATGCAGGCGGCGGACGACACGCCTGTGCCGTTCTCATTCCTCACGGATACGATCACGGTGCCGCAGATTGCGTGCGGCATCACGCGCACCACCGAAGAGACGCATAAGATCATTGCTGACAATCTTGATCAGTCCGCGGTCTATGGCGGGGCGATCTCGGGACGGGGACCACGGTATTGCCCCTCGATCGAGGACAAGGTCGTGCGGTTTGCAGACCGAAGCCAGCACCAGATCTTTCTGGAACCGGAAGGGCTCGATGACGACACGGTCTATCCCAATGGCATTTCCACCTCGCTTCCCGATGCGGTCCAGGACGCTTTTCTGCGCACCATTCCGGGGCTCGAACAAGTCAAGGTGCGCCGATACGGCTATGCCATTGAGTATGATTATGTAGACCCACGCGAGCTGAGCGCGACGCTGGAGATCAAGGCCATGCCGGGCCTGTTCCTGGCGGGTCAGATCAATGGCACCACGGGATATGAAGAAGCGGCGGCTCAAGGCTTGATGGCGGGTTTCAACGCTGCGCTGAAAGCTTTAGGGTCTGAGCCCTTTATTCTCGATCGGTCAGAGGCGTATATCGGCGTGATGATCGATGATCTGATCACCCGAGGCGTGACCGAACCCTATCGCATGTTCACGTCGCGGGCCGAATACCGCCTGACCTTGCGAGCCGATAACGCTGATCAGCGCTTGACCGACAAGGCGATTGCGCTGGGCGCTGTGAGTGTTTCACGTGAAACATCCTGGCGTCAGCGTCAGGCCGATCTGGCTCAGGCTCGGAAGATGGCGACGGATCTCACTTTGACGCCGGCGGAAGCCAAACGTCATGGCATCAAGGTCAATGAGGACGGCAAACGGCGCTCTGTGATGGAATTGCTGAGCTATCCCGATATTGGCTGGAGTGATATGGCGGCGATCTGGCCTGAATTGAGCGAGATCAAGCCGCGTGTGGCTGAGCAGATCGAGATCGATGCGGTCTATCATGGCTATCTCGAGCGTCAGCAATTGGACATTCTTGCGTTCCAACGCGATGAAGGCGTTCGGATCCCCACCGGCTTTGACTATTCGGACGTGGGCGGGCTCTCCAATGAAGTACGTGAAAAGCTGATTGCGGCGACCCCTGCCACGCTGGGACAAGCGGCTCGCATTGAAGGCGTTACGCCTGGCGCCCTGACGGCGCTCCTCGCGCATCTGAAACGTCGGACGGCCGGGGCGCAGAGCGCATGAGCGAGATGAGCTACGGGCCTGAGCAGTTTCAGGCTGAAACCGGTGTTTCACGTGAAACACTGGAGCGGTTCGAAACCTGGCGGCGGCTTCTGGAAGAGACCAGCGCCCACACCAATCTGGTGGGGCGGGGGACGCTGGCCGAATTCTGGCATCGTCATGCGCTGGATAGCTGGCAGGTGCTGGAGTTGATGCCAGACGCCGCCCGCTGGGCGGATCTGGGGGCCGGGGCGGGTTTTCCGGGTCTCGCCATCGCTTTCGGCTTGATGGAGCGTGGCGTTGAGGCGGGCCATGTGTTGATGGTGGATTCTGTCGCCAAGAAAATGGCGTTCGTGAACCAGGTCATCCGGGAAACCAAAGCCCCCGCGATTGCGCGTGCAGACCGGGTGGAATCGATCCATCCTGTCCCTGAAATGGATGTCGTCACCGCCCGCGCCATGGCGCCTTTGGGCAAATTGCTCGGCTATGTCCATCCATTTGTGGAAAAAGGGGCTGTAGCCCTGCTTCCGAAGGGCGCACGGTATAATGAGGAATTGACCGAGGCGCGGAAAAGCTGGACTTTTGAGGCAGAGGTCTTGCCGAGCCGTACATCGCCCGAGGCCGCTATTCTTAAAATCAGGGGACTTGCTCGTGTCTGAAAGCTCTCGCATCGCGCCGCCCAAGGTTATCGCCGTCGCGAACCAGAAGGGGGGCGTGGGCAAGACCACGACCGCCATTAATCTGGCCACGGCGCTCGCCGCCATCGGTCAACGGGTTGTCGTCCTCGATCTGGATCCGCAGGGTAACGCGTCCACGGGTCTGGGCGTCTCCCGGGCAGACCGGCGAGCAACCTCCTATGACGTGCTGGTTGATGAGCGTCCGTTGCAGGACGCTTTGATCGACACGGATGTGCCGGGCCTGGCGATCATTCCCTCTGATGAGAATTTGTCGGGCGCCGAGCTTGAACTGTCGGATGCGCCGCGTCGCTCCTATCGGTTGCGGCATGCGATTGACCGTTTCCGCCGGACGCTCTCAGGCATGGGCGAGCATTGCGATTACATCCTGATCGACTGCCCGCCCTCTCTCAATCTTCTGACGGTGAACGCCATGACGGCGGCCGATTCCGTGCTGGTGCCGCTGCAAACGGAGTTCTTTGCGCTGGAAGGTCTGACCCAACTGATGCGGACGATTGATCTTGTTCGCGGAAACTTGAACAAAACCTTGGAAATTCAAGGTGTTGTCCTGACAATGTATGACCGCCGCAACAACCTCTCATCTCAGGTCGCCGCCGATGTGCGTGAGCATTTCGGAGACAAGGTCTACAAGACGGTCATACCGCGTAATGTTCGGGTGTCTGAGGCGCCGAGCTTCGGCAAACCGGTTTTGCTGTACGATCTCGAATGCGCCGGGGCGCAGGCCTATCTCAAACTGGCCAGTGAAGTGGTCAAGCAGGAGCGGCGCGCAGCTGACGCGCTGACCCCGGCATGAGTGCAGACGAACGCAAGCCGAGCCGCGGTCTGGGCCGAGGTCTGTCCGCCCTGCTGGGCGAAGGGGAAGAGGCGGACGCCATCCGCGCGGACACCGCCAACGCCAAGCGGTCCAGCTCCAGCCGGGACGGGGTGCAGATCTTGCCCGTGGAACTGGTTCAGCCCAATCCTGACCAGCCGCGCAAGACCTTCACCGAAGCTGATCTGGCCGAGCTGAGTGACTCCATCGCGACGAAAGGCCTGCTCCAGCCCATCCTGGTGCGTCCGATGTCGGGTGAGACCGAGCGCTACCAGATTGTCGCCGGTGAACGCCGGTGGCGGGCGGCGCAGCGCGCGCAGCTGCATGAAGTCCCGTGTCTGGTTCGTGAGCTAACCGATCGCGAAACCTTGGAAATCGCGATCGTCGAGAACGTCCAGCGGGCGGATCTCAATGCGGTCGAAGAGGCGCGCGCCTTCCGTCAACTGGTGGAGACGTTTGGTCATACTCAGGAAGACGTGGCCAAGGCGGTCGGCAAGTCGCGCGCTCATGTGGCGAACACCCTGCGACTTCTGGCGATGCCCAAAGCGGTGCTTGCGCATCTGGAGGCTGGCAGTCTGACCGCCGGGCATGCGCGCGCTATCGCCACAGCGCCCAATCCTGAAGCCTTGGCCGAACAGATCATTCGTGACGGCTTGTCAGTGCGCGCTGCGGAAGCTCTGGCGCGGAACGCCTCAGGCCAGGCGCCGGAGCGCAAGTCGGCGTCCAGCGGGTCCCAGCCCAAAGATGCGGATACGCGAGCGCTCGAAGCGGATCTCTCCAGCCGGCTTGGCCTGGCGGTCGAGATCAAGGCGAAGGGCGAGCAAGGCGAGCTGCGTGTCCGCTTTTCCAGCCTCGAGCAACTTGATGATGTGTGTCGTCGGCTCAGCCAGACCGGATCAGGCGCCTATTAGCGCGAAAATCAACTTCGCTGAGAGCGCGTGATGCGTAGACAGATACGTCTGTCGAAATTTCAGGCGCTCTCAGAGAAATTTCTCTATAAGTTACTGAAATAAAATCACTTATCGGCGCGCATTTGCGGCGGCGCGAGACAGGCGCAAAATCAGATCCCCCACAATGGCCTCGGCTGGGGCACCCGAGCGTTTGACGGCGCGTTCGGCGTCAAAGGCATATTTGCGCGCCTGGTCCAGACGCCGTCCGGTCCACAGTCGTGCTGAGCGTTTGAACTGATCGGCCGGCGGTCCGAAGCGCGGAGCGCCCGCACGGGCCAAAGCGCCCGCATCGCCGCCTCCGGTGTGGAAGGTGTCAAACTGGTCGATGCGGCGTTGCAGGCCCCGCAGCACGCCGACCGGGTTCAGACCGGCGGAGAGCCCGCGGGCATAGGCGGCGTCCGCTGCGCGCACATCTCCACCGAGCGCTGGATCCAGGATCTGGTCCATGGCGGCTTCTGAGCCGACGGCCGAGATGTCAGCGATATCCTGTCGAGTGATCTGCGCGGGTTCTCCATCGCGTTGCGCGGCGAGACCTTTATAGAGGATGAGTTTTTCCACCTCGCTGCGCGCCAGGGCGCGATCGCCTTCCAGAAAGGGCGCGAGCATGGCGCGCGCGTCCGGGTCCAGGGAGAGGCTCTCGGCGCGAAACATCTCTTCAGCGAGGCCGATCAGATCACGCGCATTGTCGGCATAGCAGGGCGCAGCGAGGCTGCGCTTGCCGTCTTCAGCGGCCTTGCGGAGTTTTGAGGTTTTCCTCAGATCGCCTGATTCAATCACCAAAGTGGCTTCTGACGGCGTTACGCCGTCATCAACTTCAGTCAGCAGACGGGCGACGGGCGCAGAATCGCCGGACAGGCGCAAGCGCACCAGACGCGGATCCCCGGTCATCGACAGAGCTGCAAGCGCGTCGGCCAGCGCAGCGGGATCGGCTTTCACGTCATCATCGGTCAGGCGAGTGACAGCGAACGGATCGTCGGGATCCTTGACCAGCGCTTTGGCCAGGGTATCGGCGCGTTCACGCACCATGCCCAGATCCGGCCCATAAATCAGATAGATCGTATAAGAGCCATCAGGCTTGGACAGCGCCCGGTCCGCATCGCGGGGCTTGAGCTTCACCGGTTCGCTGTCGCCTCGCGCTGACGCAGCGCGACGGCGATCTCCTGCACTAGACGTTCAGCCATGGCTTCAGAGGCCTGCTCCTCCGCGTTCGAGGCGCCGGAGACGAGCGAATAGGGATCTGAGCTAGCGTCGAAGAGAGATTCTTCGCGCAGCCGGCCTTCCGTGATCACTGCGCCTGAAGCGTCGGTCAGCGTATACGTCGTCGTGATGACCAGAGCGTATTGGCGCGCAATGCCGGTCGCGCTCAGACCGAGAGAGCTCTGCGTCGTCTCATTGGTCAGAGTCAGGTGATAGGGACTGCGTCCATCACCCAGAAAATCACGCAGGGCGTCCTCGATCAGATAGTCCACGCGCTCTTGTCCGCGGCTGACTTCGAGCCCGGGCAATTGACTGAACCCCGCGCCCCCATAAAGCGGTTTGAAGCCGCAGGCGGACAGGCCGATCAGTGTGATCACCAGAACGCCAGTGCGTAGCAGGGAGGGGCGCAAGGACAGCATCTGTGCGGATTAGTCCTGAATGGTCTGGATGCGCAGCTGGCGTGCACGGGTCAGAATGGCGTTTTCGATCTGGATGCGGGTTGCAGGATCAACCTCAGCGTCCGCCCAGCCGCCATCGGCGCCGCGCACTTGCTTGAACAGCTGCACGGACAGGGCGTCGGCGCGCAGGCGGGTATCAAGAATGTAGACCGTGGCTTTGAAGCGCTCGTTCTGAATTTCGGGATTGGCGTACCAGTCGGTGATGATGACGCCGCCGAACGGATCGACTTCAGAAAGCGGCATGAAGGACAGAACTTCGAGTGAAGACCGCCACAGGAAGCTGTTCACGCCGATGCCGGCTTCAGGCGCATCGCTGACCTGTCCGCCGCCGCCGAAGACGCCGCCCAGAAGACCACGATCCTGACTGTTGTCGCCACGCGATGCGCAAGCAGCCAGGCTCATCACACAAGCGGCGACGGCGAACGGAGTGATCAAACGGCGAAACAACATGTAAACGGCTCCCGGCCAAGCGGTTTAGCGCCGGTTTCCGACGCGTCTTTATCTTATTGCTCTATAGCATGCCGGTGCGCTGACGCCAGTCTTGAGGCTGGCGCTCTTGGCGGTACAGCTGTTGTTTTCATGTCACAAATATTCAGTTCCGCCGTCTGATTGGGCCTGTCAGCTTGACGGTCAGCATCGGTTAGGCGGAGAAAACAAGGGCACGTCCGGGGGGACGGGGCCGTTCGGCGAGGCCACGAGTTATGACCTGTATCCGTAAGGCGCTGATTTTAGGCGTCTTCTCAGGCGGGCTCGTGGCCGCGCCGACATCAGCCTGGAGCCAGGACGCTCCGGCGCGCTCATCTTTTCTCTCTGAAACACGTTTTGAGTTTGAAGCGGATGTTGATCTCGTCGTCGGGGTCGGAGAATCCGCAGTTCGAAAAGACTCGCCTTATGCCGATCTGACGCTGCGCGGCTCCAGTGAAACCCTCACAGAGCAAGCCTGGCGCTATGGAATCGAGCTTGAAGCGCGTCTGACCAGCTCGGACGGGCGGCGCGGTTTGGCGCGTTCCGGCCTGACCGGGCCTCGCGTGAATGGCCGTCCGATTGCAGGCCTGTTGACGGGCTTGTCAGGCGATGCGGGGCTTGATGACGCCAGTGCGCGGTTCATCGCTGAACAGGCGCAGCTCTATCTCCAGACACGGTGGGTGAAGCTTCGCGCCGGATTGGGCGAGTCTGCTGCAGAGTTGGAAGCGTCAGAGCCGCTGCATGCGTTTCGCCTGACCCGCGCTCAGGGCGGGGTGTTTGACCTGAGCGGTCTGAATCTGGCGGATACGAGTCTGACATTGGCGGATGCTGCGCCCATTGTGTCCATTCAATCGCGACGTCTTGTCGGTTTCCGGGTGTCAGCATCCTTTGCGCCAGACAGTGATCCCTGTGCGCAGGGTTGTCATCCGGCCGGAGCTGAGGTTCTACGTGCCGATTTGAGCGCGATCTGGTCGATGGCGGCCAGTTTTGACCGACGCTTGCCGTCAACCGGCGTGCGGTGGAGCGCATCACTCGGGTATGAATCCGCGCAGGCGGAAGGTCCGGCCGCAAGCCTGTTTGATGATCCCTGGCTGTTGCGGGCGGACCTGGTGCGCGAGGCGGGCGATCTGACGCTCAGCCTGTCTGGTCTGACCGGGTCAGACGGCTATCTGGACGCGGAATACGACAGTTTTGGCTTTGGTTTGGCGTATGAGCAAGGCGACTGGGTCTATGGCGCCGAGCTTGGGTATGGCCGGTCTGAATTGGTGGGCGCCGAGAGTGTCAGCGCGCTCATCGGCGCGTCCCGGCTGGTTGGCGCGAACGGGTTATTGGGAGTTGGGCTCATGACGGTGCGTGAACGTGCGAACGGCGCGGATCGCGACAGCGTTCAAGTGCTTGTAGAGACAGGGTTGCGTTTTTGACACGCCCAAAGCGGATTGTGCCGGTCGGCCTCTTTCGGCGCCTTACAAGCGTCACAGGGCTACGCTATGTTTGAGTTTGGATAGGATTGGATGGACTGATGCGTTTCAAGACGCTCCTTGCGACTCTGCTGTGCACCGGCGCTCTTTGCGCCGGAACCACGGCGTATGCGCAAGAGTCCAATTCCGACAATGCGTTCGCCTTGACCGGGGGCGCCAGCCTGGCCCCTGTGCTTGAGCCGTTCACGCTGTCTCTACGGACCTTTGACGCGCTGGATGCGGCGCCCGACGCCGTGATGTCTGATCCGGTGGACTTGCCGTCTCGTCCAACCGTCATTGATGATCGCGGTTCGGCTTCTGCGCTGCCTTGGTATGAGCGGTTTACGCTTGCCCCGTCGGCCACGCGGTCGGTCTGGGCTCAGCCGTCTGACGAGTTTCAGCTTCAGGCAGGCGACCGCTGGGGTGTGACGCTGGGCTACACCGCGCCGGCGCGCGGCGATCAGGGCGTGGACCTGGAAGACTTCAGCGCCGGCGCCTTTATCGAGTTTTCGGACCATTTCCGCTTTGGCGGCGAGGTGCGGTTCACTTCTCCTGAAGAGCAGGTGTTTGGTGAAAACGGCGAGGACAAAGCGCCGGAAATCCGGTTTGAGTCCGCCTTCCGCTTCTAGGTTTGCGTATGGCCTGACACGGCGTCGACCGCGCCAATTCCTGAAATTCCCAAGCCTTTTAGCCGTTTGATGGTGCGTATGTTGACGCCGCCAAGCGCATAAACAGGCATCTCAGCATGGCGTGCGAAGGCGGCCAGCCTGAACGCGCCCATCGGGCGTGTGGCGCTGGGGCTCTCAGAAGCGAATGCCGTGGAGACGAAGGCGAGATCCGCCAGCGTCTGAGCGCGGCGCAGGGCTGAGGGCGTATGCGCGCTGGTGGAGATCAACCCGTGTGAGCGTCTGACATTGGCGCCGGTCAGCCAGCGTTCCGGCCAGTGGACGCCGTCAGCCCCGGCCTCTGCAGCCAGATCAGGTTCCGCCGCGATCAGGCACAGTCCGCCTTTATCGTGTCGGATTGTCACCAGTTCTGCGGCTTGCGCGTGGAGGTTGTCCCGGCCGAACAGCCTAAGAATCAGGCCTGCTTGTTCTGGAAGCGCGTGGGCGAGAGCTTTCAAATCGGGCGTGCGGTTGGGATCGGTGAAGCAAAACAGGCCCGGCAAACCCGCTCGCGGTCCGTCCAATGCGTCCGCCAGCCTTGCCAGACGGGCTGCGCCGTCATACCCAGTCATCGCCATGACAGACCTTTATCCCACTTCCATAGACGGCATCGCCGCAGCGCGCGCCGAGATTTTGACCCGTATCGCCAAAGCGGCCAAGCAGGCGGGGCGCTCCGACGATGCGATTGATCTGGTCGCCGTCTCCAAAGTTCAGCCTGATGAGCGGATTGACGCCATGCTGGCCACCGGCCAGCGCATTTTTGGTGAAAACCGGGTGCAGGAGGCGCAAGCTCGCTGGAGCGATCGCCGTACAGCCTACCCGGATCTGGAGTTGCGCCTCATCGGACCGCTTCAGACCAACAAGGCGGAAGACGCCTGCGCCCTGTTTGACGTCATCGAAACGCTGGATCGCGAGAAGCTGGCGGGCGCCTTGGTCAAGGCGATGGAGAAAACCGGCCGCCGGCCTTCGCTTTATGTGCAGGTCAATACCGGTGACGAACCCCAGAAAGCGGGCCTTGCGGTAGGGGAGTGCGTTGATTTCGTGCGCCATTGCCGCCGAGATCTCGATCTGCCCGTCGAAGGGCTGATGTGCATTCCGCCCGTTGAAGAGCCCGCAGCGCCCCATTTCGCCCTATTGTCCAAATTGGCCGAGCGTGCCGCGGTCACAAAGCTGTCCATGGGGATGAGTTCGGATTTCGAGCTGGGCGTGCGTCTGGGCGCGACATCGGTTCGCGTGGGCTCGGCGCTGTTTGGCGAGCGGGTGAAGCGCTAGGGCGCGATCTCGATCCAGTCATCGGTTGTCAGTCGGCTGACAAGCTCAATGAGTTGGTCGCGGGCAATCGCCACGCAGCCCTCTGTGGGTTTGAACTCCGGCGAGGCGCAATGCAGGAAGATGGCGGAGCCGGCGCCAGGTTGGGGCGGATCGTCATTATGTCCGAGCACCACCACCAGATCATACAGCCCGTCTTCACGCGTCATCGTCTCACACGACGCCGGATAAGGCAGGCGCACAGGCAGGTTATAGGCCGGATCTGACGCCGCATCGCACCAGCCGTCATCAGGCCGGATCGGATCGATCACCAGCGCGGTCTCAGGCTTGTCGATGCGGTCAGCCCGCCAATAGGCGCGGCGCACCCGCCATCGCCCGATCGGACTGGAGCCGTCGCCTTCAGATTTGAGTTCGGCGGCGATCACGCCTGAGCGTCCCAAAGCGCACGGGGCGTCAAATTCAGGGCCGACCAGGGCGGCCTGCCGCGCGCTTGCGCTATACACCGTCATTAAAGATCTCCAGCCTGTGCACGGACTAACACGTATGTGAAACGGAGTATGGGCGCCGTAAGAGGGTCGGCGACGGGGTGCGTTTCGCCTTTTGACAACGCGATAGCGTACCCCGTTCGCCTCCCCCACCACGGCGGGCGGCCTCACGAAAAAATTCGCAAGGCTCACAAAGGCGTCAGGCAAGTTTCACGCCGTTTGGAGTACACCCGCCTTGTATTGAGATTGCGCGTTAGACGTTGCGCAAACGGGTGCGGACGGGCAAGGCTTACCGGGCGAAATGCGGCCGGTGGGCGCAGTTTGCCGGGCCTCGCCCGACTGGAGACAAAGCCATGACGAACAAGAAAACGATCCTTCTGGTTGATGATGATGACGATCTGCGCGAAGCCCTGGCCGAGCAGTTCAGCTTTGAAGATGATTTCAAGGTGCTCACCGCCGACTCCGCCAAACCGGGCATGGAGCTGGCTCGATCCGAGCCGGTGGACATCATCATTTTTGATGTGGGCCTGCCCGATATGGATGGCCGCGAAGCCTGCCGCCATTTGCGCAAGGACGGCGTGAACACCCCGATCATTCTGCTCACCGCCCAGTCTGGTGACGCCGATCACGTGCTGGGTTTACGCTCTGGCGCGGATGATTTCCTGGCCAAGCCGATCAGCTTCGTGGTGCTGCTCGAGCGCGTGCAATCGCAATTACGCCGGCATCAGCAAAGCGAAGACGCCGTGCTGCAGGTTGGTCCTTACCGGTTCAAGCCAAGCATGAAGCTGCTGGTGGACGGTGAGGACAGAAAGACGCGTCTGACCGAGAAAGAAACCAATATTCTCAAATACCTGTATCGAGCCGGGGGTCAGCCTGTGGCGCGTGAGGAATTGCTTGATCAGGTCTGGGGGTATCACCGCGAAGCCAACACCCACACGCTGGAAACCCATGTCTATCGGCTACGTCAAAAGATCGAGCCCGACCCCCAGCACGCCCGGCTCCTGATAACCGAGAGTGGGGGCTACAGGTTGCAGATGTAATCAGAGAGCGACATGCAGCGGTGCTGAGCCGGTGACAGGCAACGCCAGCATGACGTGAATGATAATCATTGAATTCCAGAGCGCCTTCAGTGGCTTGAGGCGGGGATGTGCGGGATAGCGCCCACGAGCGCCTTACATTAAGATTCTGTAATCCACATTAATTTTGTGTATATTAAATACCTTGAGATTGTAGGTCTTTAGACCACATCACTCCTAGAAAAACAGGGGGGTGGTGCTTGATTAAATCGGAAGATACCGAGGTTGGAAAACTGTTGCAGGCGTTCCGGCGAGAGACGGGCGCCAAACAAGCATCGGTGGCGGAACAACTCGGCATTAGCCAAGCTCATTATTCGAGAATTGAAACCGGCGCCCAGCAGCCATCCTTTCACCTGCATGCCCGGATCATGCGGTTGCTCGAAGATGTCCGGTTTCAGTATTCCTTTGATCGGTGGCGCCTGACTGTGCGTACGTCTCCGACGCTTGTGAGCTTGATCCGGGGCAGGGGAAATGAAGTCGAGCTCATTGAATTTTCAAAAGGGTTCAGAGCGCTGGGGGGGAGTTACGCCCTGGTTGAGCCCGGAGATCGGCTGGACGGCGTATTGGGTGAAGACGCAGATGATCATTTCCAGCGTCTCAGGCAGGTGGGCGCTTTCAATGGAGAAGTGCTTCTGGTCGAAAATACCTGGCGGTCAAGCACGCCACATGGCGAGGCGTATTATCAGGCTGTTTCAACTGCGATCCCGGATGACCAGGGCGGGGCAGCGCTACATAGCCATCATCGACCGATTAAACAGCATGTCTATGAAGAGACCATCCGCGATGTCGGTGATTTCAGAATCCTGATGCGCTAGGGGTCTCCAGACCCGCTTCCGCGATAACGCCATGGCGTCGTAGAAGGCGCCCGCGATTGATGATGGTTTGAACGCTCACCGTATCAAAGTCGATCTGGGCGGGTTCCCAAGCGGGCAGATATGCAGGAGCGGCGAAGCCGATAGACCAGTCTTTGAAGGTTCTCTCTTCAAGCTCGTCGAAGTGTTTGAGTTGAACGCCAAAATGCCTTTTATCATGCTGGATTCGTTCAAAGGTTTCTTTGACTTTGGCGGTCGGACCTTCAAGAATCTGAAAGAAGCGGTTCACCTCGACGCCCAGAATGCCACTGATCTGATTGCGAGAATTGTGATCGCGTCCCGCATTCATGATCTCTCCCAACGGACCTGTGAGCGAGCCGGGGCGGATCGGAAAGCTGGGATAAGAGGTGTAGATGAGTTGGGATAAGGCCATGAA
>NZ_DEMB01000004.1:59552-116948 GCF_002354675.1 Oceanicaulis sp. UBA2681
ATCTCGGTGGTGGCGCTGGCTTGCTCTTCGACGGCTGCGCCAATTCCCATCGACGTTTCCGAGATTTTGGAAATGGTGTCCTTGATAAGCGACATCGCTTCCACGACAGTGCCGGTCGCAGCCTGAATCTCAGCAATTTCACCACCAATCTCGTCCGTGGCTTTTGCGGTTTGATTGGCCAGCGTTTTGACTTCCTGGGCGACGACGGCGAACCCTTTGCCGGCCTCCCCGGCGCGTGCGCTTTCAATGGTGGCGTTCAGCGCCAGCAGATTGGTTTGTTCAGCGATTTGCTGGATCAGGGTGACAACGCCGCCGATCTGTGACGCCGCCTGATTGAGACGTTCTATGTCTGTGACCGCAGTTGTGGCGAGCTGCTCTGCTTTCCGGGCGATGTCGCTTTGGCTGTTTGCGCGTTCTGCGATTTCGCGCGTCGCAGATTCCATCTGATGGGAGGCCGCGGCGACGGCTCGAACGCTGGCGGCGGATTCTTCTGCGCCGGAAGCCGCGCTCACGGCCCGTTCAAGAGTGGCTTCGACCGTGGACGCAACTTTCTGTGAGGCGTCGCCAATTGTTTCCGAGACGGATGTCAGCGTGCCGACCAGATTGCCGACATTTTGCTCGAACTGCGATGCGAGCTCATGTCTCTCGCGCGCTGCGTTGGCTTCGGTTTCTTCAAGGTACAAGGAAACAGCCAGTTCCATGTCCAGGAAGATGGCTTTGACCAAGGCGTCCAGTTGGTTGTCCAGCACTTCAGTCTGGCGCGGACGAAGCCCCATGATCCCGGCGCTTTGGGACTTGGCGACTGCTCTGATCAGGGCGGAGGCCAGATGCGCGTAGCCGCCGATATAATAGCGCGGTTCAAGTCCGAGCCGGCTGTGGGCAAGACCGATCTTGCGAACGCCTTCGAAATAGGAGCTGTCAAATCGACCGGAAACGATGGACATCCAGTGGGCTTGCTGGCGCCCCTTGGCGCTGGCCATGTGGTCTTCATCTGTGAAGAAGTGTGCAGCCGCCGGTGTCGATTTGATAACGTCGTAGAACGCAGAGAGCGCTCCGGGCAACGTCTCTTCAATGGTTGGACGACACTGAGACAGGGCCTCCCGCGTTGGCGCGTCAAACCCCAGAAAGTCCAGACGTTCCGCCCGATCGTGTTCTTGCATGCTTCCCTCCACAGTCGATTTGACTGTTGAGAGATTCATCAAAGCTGCAATGGTAATTCATATACTTATTCAGTATTCTTTATACTCAGTTGAATTAAGATATATTAACTATTCTATCCTAGGCGCAGCGTTACCGGAGCGTGATCTGAGGGCTTCTCCCAGTCGCGGGCCTCGTCCCAGATCTTGAAACTGTCGCGGCCGTCTTTGAGGGCGGCGTCCTTCAGCGCCGGACTGACCCAGATATGGTCGAGGCGCCGGCCGCGGTTGGAAGCGCGCCAGTCCTTGCTGCGATAGCTCCACCAGGTGAAGAGCTTTTCAGGCTCGTCAATCAGTTCGCGCGCCACGTCGAGATAGTCGCCCGCCTGCATCCAGGCGTTCAGCGCCTCCACTTCGACCGGGGTGTGCGAGACGACTTTCAGAAGCTGTTTGTGCGACCACACATCATGTTCGCGCGGGGCGATGTTGAAATCGCCGACCATGACGATGGGCGCGTTTTCCTTGGCGCGATCAGCGGCATAGCCCTTGAGCCGGTCCAGAAAGTCCAGCTTGTGCTTGAAGCGGGGATTGATCTCGGGGTCAGGTTCGTCGCCACCGGCAGGAATGTAATAGTTCTGCAGCTCGACCCCGTTCACTTGCACCCGCTGAAAGCGCGCTTCGCCGCGCGGGCACAGCGGGTCCTGATCCAGCGCCTCGATCGGGGTGCGCGATGCGATGGCGACGCCGTGCAGGCCTTTCTGGCCGACGATATGCAGATGGGGAAAGCCCATCTCCTCAAAGGCTGCGCGCGGAAACTGATCAGGCAGGCATTTGATCTCCTGCAGGGCGATCACGTCCGGGTTCGCCTGTTGCACAAAGCTGGCCACATGCGGGGCGCGCAGGCGGACTGAATTGATGTTCCAGGTGGCGAGGGTGAACGGGGTCATAGGAAATCCTGCGAGAAAAATGCGTCGATGAGATCAGAGGATATTGTAGGTGGCGCCGGCGACGCCGACTGGCCAGCGCCCGCGCACATACAGCCGCCAGCGCGCCAGGAAGGGATGCGGCGGGTCTTCGTCTTCCGCTTCCGCCATCAGCACGAGCACGGCGCCATGAGCGGCCTGAACCAGACCGCCAGCGGCGGCGTTGATCACGGTTTCATCAAACATGTCGTCCATGGAGGCGCTGGCTTCGGCGGCCTCCTTGGCGAGCTCGCCAATCTTTGACGCGACAAGCGTCAACGCCGCTTGAAGCGCTTGTTCATCCAGCCGTTCCAGTGCGCGCTCGACCAGTGCGGAGCGCTGCATTTCCTCAGCTTCCCAGGCCCAGGGGTCCCGGTCCAGGGTTTCGGCCGCCGCAATGGCGTCAGACCAGTCGCCCATCTCCGCGGGCTCGGCCTCGGGCATGCCCAGCCCATCCAGATAGGCGCGGGCCAGGGCCAGTTCCCGTGAATCGAGCGGTTCGCCGAGGCGCGAGAAAAAGGCGGGATCGCCGACGGATTCTGCGAAGGCGCGCGCCTTGTAAAGGAGCGGGATTTCATCAAGCAGGCGCGCAATCTCGTCTTCCGCGCCGCTATAGTCCGAAGGGGAGGGATCAAAATCGGTCATGCCCTCTGTTTAACGCGCCTTGCAGGAAGACGACAGCGGTCATGATAGTGGGGCTGAACGAAAATCGCCCGGCGACCTGGGGTGAAGTCGCCGGGCGTTTCGCCTCGCGTCCATCAGGGAAGACGCGGTGTCATGACGCTGGGGGGAGCGTCACGACGTCCTGAAGCGTCGGGGGGACGGCGCGCATTCAGGAGCAGCCCTCAGCTGCAGGTGTAAGAATGCCACAGATTTATAGAAAAGCGAATTAAAAAGTGGAAATATCTTGTAAGTGATATTTATGCATCATCCGGGGAGAGACCGGAACTAGCCGGCCACACTTTCCCGACCACCAGCAGATGCGAAGGTCACAAGCTCGGCGAAGGGCATGGGACGGCCAAACAGATAGCCTTGCGCCAACGTCGCGCCCAGCGCGCGCAGGGCGCGGTACTGGTCATGAGTTTCGACGCCTTCGGCGACGGTCTTCAGCTTGAGGGATTTGGCCATGGCCAGGATGGTTTCAACCACAATGCGGGCGTGCTCGTCCTGGCTCATATCGCGCACGAAGCTCTGATCGATCTTGAAGACGTCAAAGGGCATGCGGGTCAAATAGGATAGGGAGGAGTGACCTGTGCCGAAATCGTCAATGGCGAAAGTGACGCCCAGTCGGCGCAGCGGTTCGATTTGTTCGATCACGCGCTCGGGTTCACGCATGGCGGTGGATTCCGTCAGCTCCAGTTCCAGGAACTCAGGCGGCAAGCCGCTGTCCTGCAAGGCCTCCAGCACCGTCTGGGAGAAACCTTCGCTTTCAAACTGCATGGCGGAGACGTTCACAGCCACCGGCACATCCAGGCCGCGTTCACGCAATTGTTGGGCTTCATGGCACGCGCGGCGCAGCACCCAGTCGCCGATTTCACCGATCAGGCCGCACTCTTCCGCCGCCTGGATGAAGGCGCCGGGCGACAACAGGCCTGCCGTCGGATGGCGCCAGCGCACCAGCGCTTCTGAACCGGCGATCGAGCCGTCCACCATGGAGATCTTGGGCTGGTAGAAGACCACGAGCTGGTCGTCGCGCACGGCTTCACGCAGCTCGTTCTCCAGCACCAGTCGCTCAAACGCGCTCTGGTTCATGGAGGTCTCGAAGAATTCACAGGCATTGCCGCCGGCGCGTTTCACCGACGCCATGGCGAGGTCGGCGTGACGCAGCAGCGTTTCCGGATCCGATCCGTCGCGCGGGAAACAGGCGATGCCCGCGGAAATGCCCAGAAAGACCTGATGGCCTGAAATCTCGAAGGGGCGGCGCACCGAATCCACGATGCGGCGGGCCAGGCGCGCGGCGTCTGCGCTGTCGCGCAGGCGCGGCAGCAGGACGGTGAACTCATCCCCGCCCAGGCGTGCGACCATGGACGGTTCCTTGGTCAGATCGCCCTGAGACAGATCCCAGCCCCGGACGGCTTCGCGCAAACGGCGTCCGACGGCTTCAAGCAGACGGTCGCCTTCGCCAATCCCGAGTGAGTCATTGACGCGTTTAAAGCGGTCGAGGTCGAGAAACAGGATCGCGCCTTCTTCACCCGATTCAGACGCTTCGCGCGCCACGCGCTCGACTTCCTTGCGGAAGCGTTCGCGGTTGGGCAGCTCGGTGATCATGTCCACATAGGCCAGGCGATGCACGCGCTTCACGGACGCGTCGAGACGCGCAAACATGCGGTTGAAGGCGTTCGCCAGCACTTCCAGCTCATCGCCGGTATGCACTTCGATACGCAGATCAAGCTTTCGCGAAGACGCCAGACGCGCGGCCTCAGTCAGGCGGCGGACAGGGCCCAGCGCCTTGCGCACGATCAGCGCGACCAGCGGCAGGAACACGATCAGGGCCGCTATGGCGATCACCAGCTGGCGGATGATGATGTCGATGGCCGGGGTCACCACGGCGGACATGGGCACGGTGGCGACCACCGCGCCGATCAGGCGGCCGTTGAAGAACACAGGCTCGGCGACGCGAATATCATCGCCCACGCGTTCAACGCGGGTGTCCACAGCGCCGATAGCGGACTGCACCAGATGATCTGCAGCGCGATCACCGACGCCGTAGGGCACCTCGCCATTGAGTGCGATGACGCGCCCGTTCACATCGGCCACATAGACAGAGCTGACGTCCGGCCGCGCGCCGAAATCAGCCAGCAGACGATTGGTCAGGCCTTCAATGTCACTCACGGCGATGGCGTTGGCGGCTGTGGAGGTGAACAATTCAGTGATCAGCTCGGCATGGACCAGGCCCGCCGAATTATTGTCTTGGGACTTCAGCTGGTATTCGACAGCCATGAGCGCAGTCGTCGCGGCGACAAGGATCACCCCGCAAAGCAAAGTGAACTTCATCACCAGAGATCGCATCACTCTGGAAATTGCGTGTCTGATAGGCGCCATCAGGACCCCAGCTGCAGGCGAAAGGCGTGCGGAATGCACACGAAACACCGTGAGGCTGAACTGATGTGCTAAAAATCAGGTTAAGGACGAAGCGAAAAGTCAAAAAGGACCCCGCCTGGGGCGGAGTCCTTGATGAAGTCTTATGCACTTTTCAGATCAGTACAGGCTGAATTCTAGTCCAGCGTGACGCCTTTTTGCGCCGCCAAATCTTTCAGCGAGACAAGCGGACGCGCACCCATGTGCGAGATCACCTCAGCGGCGGCGATGACGCCCAGACGGCCGCAGGTGTGAAGGTCCGCGCCGCGCGAATACCCGGCCAGGAAACCCGCGGCGAACTGATCGCCGGCGCCGGTCGTGTCTACGATGGTTTCAACGGGGTCGGCGTCCACGCGCACTTCTTCATCACCGGACACGATCACGGCGCCCTTTTCAGAGCGGGTGATGGCGGCGACGCGGGTTTCTGCGCGCACTTTCGCAAGGGCCGTTTCAAAATCATCGACTTCGTACAGCGCCTTGATCTCGGCCTCGTTGGCGAACAACACGTCGATATGGTTTTTCACCAGATGGCGGAAGCTGTCACGGTGACGCTCCACACAGAACATGTCCGACAGGGTCAGGGCCACGCGGCGATCAGCAGCCTGGGCGATTTCTGAGGCGCGCACGAAAGCGGCTTTCGCTTCGGGGCGGTCAAACAGATAGCCTTCCAGGAAGGTCACGGTCGCAGACTTGACCAGTGCGGGGTCGATATCGGCTTCATCCATCAGGGTGGACGCACCCAGGAAGGTGTTCATCGCCCGGCGCGCATCGGCTGGTACAGCAATCAGGCAGCGCGCTGTGGAGGGGCCGTCCTTGAGCGGCTTGGTGTCGTAATGCACGCCGATCGACCGCAAATCATGGGCGAATACTTCACCCAGCTGATCGTCAGCGACCTTGCCGATATAGGCGCCGCGGACGCCAAGGCTGGCGACGCCCGCCAGAGAGTTGGCCGCAGAGCCGCCGGAGATTTCCTGCGCCGGCGGAAACGCCTCATACAGGGCCTGCGCCCGGTCTTCGTCAATCAGCAGCATGGCGTCCTTGGCCAGACCGTGTTGCTCGATGAAGGCGTCATTCACAGACGCGAGCACGTCCACAATGGCGTTGCCGACGCCAAGAACGTCGTAGCGGGTTTCGGTCATGTGAGGGTCATCCTGCAGCTGAAATCGGGGGGCGTGTACCGCGGGGGCACGGCAAACTCAACCCGCAGAAGGGTTCTGGAAAACCTCTATGGGACGGGTTATGCGGTTGCGCCAGCGCCATCTGACCGAGGAAGCCCATGACCCGCATCTGTTTTCTGACCTCCGCCGACATGATGAAGGATCGTCCGGGCGCCCGTGACGACTGGTTCGAGTTCGATTTGGAATTCGGCGCCTTGTCCAAGGCGTGCGCGGCGGAAGGGATCTCCCTGGAAGCCTGCATCTGGGACCAGCCGTTTGACGCCTCGGTCTTTGATGGCTTCATGGTGGGCACGGTCTGGGATTATCCGCCCAAGCTGCAGCTCTTCCTTGAGACGCTCGATCGTCTCAATGAGATCGCCCCCGTTTATAACAGCCCGGCCCTGGTGCGCTGGAACATCGAGAAAACCTATCTCAAGGCGCTGGATGACGCGGGCGCTCCCTCTATCCCGACGCTCTGGGCGGACAAGGCGGATGCGGACGCCATTGCAGCGGGGTTTGACCGGTTTGGCGGCGACAAGATCGTGGTGAAACCGCTGGTGGGCGGCGGCGCCTGGCGTCAGGCGCTGATCAAGAAGGGCGAAGCCTTGCCCGACGCAGATGATCTGCCGCTCGGCGCCTGCCTGATCCAGCCCTTCCTGCCCGGCGTGCCGGAAGAGGGCGAATACTCGATGATCTTCTTTGGCGGGCGGTTCTCCCATGCGCTCAACAAGCGCCCCAAGTCCGGCGATTACCGGGTGCAGTCGCTGTATGGCGCCACCGAAGTGCGCTGGGAGCCGTCCGAGGCGGATCTCGCTTTGGCGCGCGAGGTGCTCAGCGCCGCCCGCACCATCACCGGCGAGGATGAGTTTCTCTATGCTCGTGTCGACATGGTGCGCGGCCTGACGGGCGGGCTGGTGGTTATGGAGCTCGAGATCATCGAGCCCTATCTCTATCCTGAACAAGGCCCGGACATGGGCGCGGTGTTCGTCGAAGCGCTGAAAGACAAGCTTGCCTAACCCGCGTCCGGTTTGGCGGTGAAGCGCGTGATCAGCGCTTCGGGGTCGTAGGGCACAGGGCGTCCGGGGCGGAAGGCGAAGGCCAGATAGCCGCCGAGCGCCGCAAAGGGCAGACCCGCCAGCGCCAACATGGCGCTTTGCTCATTGAGCATCATCCAGCCCATATAGCTGATCGCCATACTGGTCATCGCCACCCCGCCCCCGCCCAGGATCAGGCGTGAGCCCAATGTTTGCCCTTCTGAAAAGCGCACTGTGCCGAACCGGGGACGCAAGGCCTCGTGAAGGGCGACCAGCAGCGTCTGGAACTCCAACGCATTATCCTGCCAGTCACTCAAGGATACGGCGCGTCGACTGCCAAACAGGATCTCGCCAGACGGGCCGCTGACCCGGCACACCACCTGGCTTTGCGCGCCCGCCATCTCCACGGACAGGCGCACGCCGTTGACGGCGTCCAACGCAATCCGGCGCTCGAGCCGCCCCTCTTCCACCCATTCGATACGATCGGCGTACAGCATGATCTGACGCGCCGGGCGCAGGGCGTTGCGTTGGTCGGTGATCTGGGCGAGCGGGGCGTCAGTCATGATGGTGTGTCTCAAGGGGCTGCGTCATGAGCCCTCTTGCCGGAAATGACGGAACGCGGCAACGTCGCAGACATGAGCACGCCGCGTAAATTCCTCCTGATCGCTGACGGCACCGAAGAAAGCCGCTCCGCCGCCTATTTCGCCGCCCGCCGCGCCCGCAATACGGGTGGGGTCGTCACCGTGCTGGCCGTGGTGGACACTGAAGGCGGGTTCGAACACTGGCTGGGTGTGGGCGAGACCATGCGCGCGGAAGCGCGTGAAGCCGCCGAAGCGGCGCTTGAAAGCCTGTCAGAGGATGTCGAGGAGGTCACCGAGACCCGTCCGGAAGTGATCTTGCGCGACGGCGATCTGATCGAGGCCCTGCGTGATCTGCTGGAAACCGACCCGGCGATTTCAATCCTCGTTCTGGGCGCATCGACCGGCAAGGACGGCCCTGGCCCGCTGGTCAGCGCGCTGGGCCGCGGCAAGGGTCTGTTTGAAGACCGGACCATTCCGGTGACGGTGGTGCCCGGCAATCTGTCACGCGCCGATATCAAGGCGCTGACCTGACAGGCCATGATCCCTTACTTCGTCTGGGGTTGAACGCCGCCGCGCCACGGGCCATTTCAAGGGTTCACAGAGCCGCGCAGGATGCCCGATATGTTTATCCAGACCGAAGACACCCCGAACCCTGATACGCTGAAATTCCTGCCCGGCCAGTCCGTTTCCATGGAAGGTCCGCGTGATTTCGCGACGCCGGAAGAGGCGGAAAACTCATATCTGGCGCGTGAGTTGTTCAGGGTTGATGGCGTCATCCGCGTATTCGCCGGTCAGGACTTCATCTCTGTGACCAAGGCTGAAGGCGTGGACTGGCCCCATATCAAACCCGCCGTATTGGGCGCGATCATGGATTGCCTGGAAAGCGACAAGGCGCTCTTCGGCGACGCCGAGCATGACGGCCATGCCGCTTATGAAGGTGAAGCCGCCGGGATCGTGAAAGAGATCAAGGATGTCATCGACACCCGCGTCCGCCCCGCCGTGGCGCGCGATGGCGGCGACATCGTCTTTCACAGCTATGATGAAGGCTCGGGCGTGGTGCAGCTTCACATGCGCGGCGCCTGCGCAGGCTGTCCCTCCTCGACCCTAACGCTCAAGCAAGGCATCGAAAACCTGCTCAAGCACTATGTGCCTGAAGTGAGCAGCGTCGAGGCTGTGCTTTAATCGCTTCAGAACCAAATCAGACAAGTATGGTCGATCTTCAAGTTGATCGCCTTCAGGCTGATTCACCCGTTGTCATCGTATCGGAGCCGCATTTATGACCGACGCCCAAGCCCCGCTCGCCCTGGAAGACCGTCATGGGGTGTTGCCCGATCACGCGCTGGACCAGCTGTTCCGCGGCGCGCGCACCTTTTATTCGTGGGAAGACAAGCCGGTGTCGGAGACGACCATCCGCGCGCTCTACGAGCTTTTGCAGTATGGCCCGACCAGCGCCAATCAGTCTCCGGCGCGTTTCCTGTTCCTGCAGGGTGAACATCAGGCCCGGCTGAAACCGCACCTGATCGAACCCAACATCGAAAAGACCGTTACGGCGCCCGTGACGGTGGTTCTGGCTTGGGACTGGAACTTCCACGAGAAAGTGCCCCAGCTCTTCCCGCACAATCCGGAAGCGAAAGACTGGTTTGAGTCCGACGAGGCCCGGTTTGAAAACGGTTTCCGCAACAGCACGTTGCAAGGCGCCTATCTGATCATGGCGGCGCGTGCGCTGGGCCTTGATTGCGGGGCCATGTCAGGCTTTGACAAGGACGGCGTCGACGAGGAATTTTTCAAGAATGATCCCGAAATGGGCGCCTGGCGCTCCAATTTCCTGATCAATCTTGGATACGGCACCACTGAGAAACTCTTCCCGCGCTTGCCGAAGCTCAGCTTCGACGAGGGCGCCAAGCTGATGAAGTAAGCCATGAGCAAACCCGCCTTTCTGGTGGTGGACACGATCGGTCCCTGGTGCGCCTGCGCGGTGAAAGCCGGGGATCGAATCGTGATGCGGGCTGAAGAAATCGGCCGCGGCCATGCTGAAGCCTTGGCCCCGATGGTCGAGGACTGTCTTTCAGAGGCCGGCGTCAGCCCGCAATCTCTCACCCGGATCGGCGTGAATGTGGGGCCGGGCGGGTTTGCCGGCACGCGCGTGGGCGTTGCGTTCGCGCGCGGACTGGCGCTCTCGACCGGGGCGAAGGCGCTGGGCGTGTCCAATCTGGATGCATTGGCCCTGCGCACCGACCCCAAGGGCGAACGCACGGTCATGGCCATTCATGACGCAAGGCGCGGCGATCTGGTCTGGCGGCTTTACACGCATGGCCGTCCGGTGACGGACATCTGCCATGGCAACGCCCATGACGCGCAAGATGAAATGGAAGCCTTTGGCGGGCTGTATCTGACCGGGTCTGGCGCGGCGCTGGTGGGCGCCGATCCGAGCCATTTCGATCCCGCGCCGCCCTTGCGCGAACTGCTGCAGCTGACCGAAGCCGCGCCCGATGACGCGCCGTCTCCCTCCCCGCTTTATGCGCGTCCGCCGGATGCAAAACTGCCTGGCGGCCATACGCCGGCATGAGCGCAACTGAGGGGTTTGAAGCGGGCGCTGAAGCGGCGGCGCTGTTCGCCGCCCTTCACGCCGCCTGCTTTGACGCCCCCTGGAGCGAGGCGGACTTTGCCCGCTTGCTGGCGTCATCCGGCGTCAAAGGCCTGATCGCGCGGTCTGATGAGACCCCGCAAGGCCTGTCGCTGATCCGTACGGTTGCGGGGGAATGCGAGCTTCTGACCATCGGTGTTCTGCCCGATGCGCGCCGGTCGGGCGTCGGGGCGTTCTTGCTGGCGCAAAGCGAGGCGGCGGCGCACCGTTCGGGCGCCCGGCGATTGTTTCTGGAAGTGTCGGAGCGCAATACGGCTGCGAGCGCCCTATATGAGGGGGCAGGCTATCGTCAGATCGGCTTGCGCAAGCGATATTATCGCGACGGGGCCGCCGCACGGGTTCTGGCGCGCGATCTGGTCTGACATCGAAGTCGCGCGACATATGGACACGCCCCGCCGAGGCTGGCTATCAAGGACAGGACGGGGCGCACGCCCCACAGGTTAGGGAGTTGGCGATGCCGGATCGGATTGAGAAGCTCTGCGTGGAAAAAGGTCTGCGCATGACAGAACAACGCCGCGTCATCGCGCGCATCCTGTCGCAAGCTGAAGACCACCCCGATGCGGAAGAGCTGCATCGCCGCGCCTCGGACGTGGATTCGCGTATTTCGCTGGCCACCGTCTACCGCACCGTGCGCCTGTTTGAAGAAGCCGGCATCATCGAGCGTCATGACTTCCGCGACGGCCGCTCGCGCTATGAAGAAGCCTCAGACGACCACCACGACCATCTCATTGACCTGAAGACCGGCGAAGTGGTCGAATTCATGGATGAAGAGATCGAGCGCCTGCAAGAGGCCATCGCCAAGCGCCTGGGCTACAAGCTGGTCGATCACCGGCTTGAGCTTTACGGCGTAAAGATCGAGGACGGCAAATAGAGGGGCGTTAACCGCGCTTCAGGCAGCGGATCGTCAAGCGGCGCCTTGCATCCGCCCCACTCTATCCCCATAACCCGTCCTCCCTTATCCACAGACTTTCGCCGCCAGGGAGGCCGGCTCCGCCCATGACCGATATCATCCGCGACGCCGACACCACGCACAAAGACCGCAAGCGCCTGTTCATCAAGACCTATGGCTGTCAGATGAACGTTTATGATTCAGAGCGCATGCGCGATGTCCTGGCGCCTTTGGGCTATGAGCCCGCCGACGCGCCCGACGGCGCGGATCTGGTGATCCTGAACACCTGCCATATCCGCGAGAAAGCGGCTGAAAAAGTCTATTCCGAGCTGGGGCGTCTGAAGCCTCTGAAGGAAGAGAAAGCCTCCACCGGCAAGCCGATGACCATCACGGTCGCCGGCTGCGTGGCCCAGGCGGAAGGCGCTGAGATCCAGCGCCGCGCGCCGGTCGTTGATCTGGTGGTCGGCCCGCAAACCTATCACAAGCTGCCTGAACTGATCGCCAATGTGCACCGCGCGCGCGGCGAAGCGCTCGACACCGAGTTCGAGGTCGAAGAGAAATTTGACGCCCTCGCCGCGCCCGAGCGGCATGTGGAGGGCTTCACCGCCTTTGTCACCGTGCAGGAAGGCTGCGACAAGTTCTGCACCTTCTGCGTCGTGCCCTATACGCGCGGCGCGGAATGGTCGCGTCCGGTGGATCAGATCGTCGCCGAAGTGCGGGCGCTGGCCGCCAAGGGCGTGCGCGAAGTGACGCTGCTGGGCCAGAACGTCAACGCCTATCATGGCGATGCGCCGAAGGCCGACGCAGCAGGCGGGGTCTGGGGGCTTGGCCAGCTGGTGCGCCATTTGGCGAAGATCGGCGGCATTGAGCGGATCCGCTTCACCACCTCTCACCCCAAGGACATGGACGATGATCTCATCCAGGCCTTTGCGGACGAGCCCAAGCTGATGCCGTATTTCCACCTGCCGGTGCAGGCGGGATCGGACAAGATCCTCAAATCCATGAACCGTTCGCACACGGCCGCGGACTATCTCGAGAGCATCGAGAAACTGCGCGCAGCTCGCCCCGACATCGCCATTTCCGGCGATATGATCGTGGGCTTTCCCGGCGAGACCGATGCGGATTTCGAAGCGACGATGGAGCTGGTGCGCCAGGTCAATTACGCGTCCTGCTTCTCGTTCAAATACTCCAAGCGCCCCGGCACGCCGGGCGCCGCCATGTTCAACCAGATCGATGAAGCGGTGAAAAGCGAGCGCCTGGCGCGCTTGCAGGCGCTTTTGTCAGAGCAGCAGATCAGCTTTAATCGCTCCATGATCGGCAAGACCTTGCCTGTCCTGTTTGAGCGCGAAGGCCGGTTTGAGGGCCAATTGTCAGGCCGCAGCCCCTATCTGCAGGCGGTTCATTGCGAAGGCCCGCTTGAACTCATCGGTCAGATCGCCAATGTGGAGATCACAGGGGCAAGCCAGAACGCCCTGTCCGGACGTCTGATTACAAAGGAAATCGCAGCCGCGTGAGCCGCTCATCAAAACCGCGTCGCCCCAAGCGGGCGGCGTCCGAAACGCTTCATTTTGAAGATTCCGATCTCGTTCGCATCCTCGCCGGGCCGGGTCACGAAAACTTCGCCACGCTCGAGCATGAACTGGAGGTTCAGCTTGAAGCGCCGGGCGGGGGTCAGATCGTGATCACTGCCGAAGAGGCGCGAGCGCGGATCGAGGCGCGTCGTGTGCTCAATGCGCTCTATGGCCGGGCAAGCGAAGGCCTGCCCATTGATCCGCCCGCCGCTCGAGCCGCCTGCCTGATGGCCGATGACGACGCCGGCGAAGAGATCGACGCTGTGATCCGGGTGCCGCGGGGCGCCAGCTTCGCCGCCCGCACCGATGGTCAGCAGGGCTATGTGAGATCGCTCAAAAACGATCGCGCCTATGACATGATCTTCGGCGTCGGCCCGGCCGGCACCGGCAAGACGCTGCTGGCGGTCGCTTATGGCGCCTCGCAACTGGCGCTGGGCAGCGTGGACCGGTTGATCATCACCCGTCCTGCGGTCGAGGCCGGCGAACGGCTGGGTTTCCTGCCTGGTGACCTGACCGAGAAGATCGATCCGTATCTGCTGCCGATCTGGGATGCGCTCCGGGACGCTCTGGGTCAGCGCCTGAGTGAGAAAATGCGCGAGGAGGGCCGGGTCGAAGTGGCTCCGCTGGCCTTCATGCGCGGTCGGACGCTCAACAACGCCTTTGTCGTCGTCGACGAGGCCCAGAACGCCACCATTCCTCAAATGCGCATGGTCCTGACCCGGTTGGGTGAAGGCTCGCGCATGGCGGTGACGGGTGATCCGACCCAGACGGATTTGCGTCGGGGGGAGCCTTCGGGCTTGCCGCATGCGTTACGCCTGCTTCAGGATGAACAAAGGATCGCCGTGCATCGCTTCACCCGCCATGATGTGGTGCGTCACGGTTTGGTGGCGCGCATCGTGGACGCCTATGAACGCGATGACGCCGTGCGCAGCGACGAGGCGAGCCATGTCTGAGGCGGTGATTGAGGCGGATTGCGTGGAGTTTGTTCTCGAAGCTGAGAACTGGAGCGAGCATGAGGGCTTGCTGGACCGCTGCCGCGCCGCCATCGAAGCCGGGCTGGATCAGCTGGAGGATCCGCGCGCCGGAGCGGCCGTGATCTTGTTCTCAGATGACGCCACCGTGCATGAGCTCAATCGCCGGTTTCGTGACAAGGACAAGCCCACCAATGTGCTGTCCTTCCCGGCGCCAGACCGTGAAGGCTATCCGGGCGACGTGATCCTGGCGTATGAGACATGCGCGCGCGAAGCACAGGCGGCGGGGCTTTCACTCATTGATCACGCTGCGCATCTGGCGCTTCATGGCGTTTTGCATTTAAACGGGTTTGACCATCAGGAGGAAGACGAGGCGACCAAGATGGAAGCGCTGGAGACGGCGGTTCTCACTGGTCTGGGGATGTCAGATCCCTACCTCGTACAGGAATAGGCATGAACGACGATCCGTCTTCGCGAAGTCTTTTGGCCCGTTTCAAACGGGCCTTTGGCGGGGCGCGCCCCGAAATCCAGGACGTTGAGCCGATTGTGAACGGCGCGCCTGATCCCATGGATGCTGGCGCATTCCTGGTGAATATGCGCGAGTTTCAGGACATGCGCGTGGATGATGTGATGGTGCCTCGCGCCGACATCGTCGCCATCGACATTGAAACGCCGCTCAAGGAATTGACGCGCACCTTTGGCGACGCCACGCATTCGCGCCTTCCGGTCTACCGCGAGACGCTGGATGACCCTGTGGGGCTGGCGCACATCAAGGACGTGCTGGGCTATATGTCCCGCTTCGCAGAGGAAGGCTCTGAGGGCGGGCCGGATGGTTGGGGCGATATGCGCATCTTGCCCGCTATTCGTCGCCCGCTGCTGTATGTGCCCGCCTCCATGCGCGCGTTCGACTTGCTGTTGAAGATGCAGTCTCGGCGCATGCACATGGCCCTGGTGGTTGATGAATTTGGCGGCACGGATGGGCTCGTCACCCTTGAAGACCTGATTGAACCCATTGTCGGCGACATCGAGGATGAGCATGACGAGGCGGAGACGCCCAACATCCTCGCCAAGGGCCCGAATTGCTGGGAAGCGGATGCGCGCGCCATGATCGAGGACCTTGAAGAGGTCGTGGGCTGCGAGATCGCCACCGAAGAGGAAGAGAATGATGTGGACACGCTCGGCGGGTTGGTTTTCCACCTGGCCGGTCGCGTGCCCGAGCGCGGCGAGGTGTTGGCGCACCCCTCCGGCTTTGAATTTGAAGTGCTCGATTCTGATCCGCGTCGGATCAAGCGCCTGCGCGTGAAGCCGGGCGCCGGATCGACGCTGGCGGGCGATGAAGCCAGCCGGATGGCCGCTGGCGCCATCAGTCCGGACTAGACCATGACCGGCGTCCTGCCCCGCCTGCGCCGGCTTCGGGCGGGATATCGCGCGCTGTCAGGCTGGCGGCTCTTCGCCGTGCTGTTCGGCTTGGGCGCATTCGGTGTGCTCGGGCATGCACCATTTTTCATCTGGCCTGCTTACGCCGTGGCGCTCACTGCTCTGGTCCTGACGCTGGATGACGCCAAGCGCCGCCCGAAACCTTTGCGCAGTGGCTTCGTCCGCGCCTGGTGGTTCGCCAGCGGCCAGTTTCTGGCGGGGACGGGCTGGGTGGCGAACGCCTTCCTGGTCAGCGCTGGCGACCATGCCTGGCTGATATGGGCGCCTCTGATCTTGCTGCCGGCGGGGCTGGCGCTGTTCTGGGGGCTGGCGGGCGCCGTCTATGTCAGGCGCGCTCCGGCTCATGCCGGCCGGATCGCCGTGTTCATCCTGATTGTGATGGCTGTGGAGTATCTGCGCAGCACGGTGTTGTCAGGCTTTCCGTGGAACTTGCCGGGCCATGTGTTTGAAGCTGGAGGCGCGATCAGCCAGAGCGCGGCTCTGGTGGGCGCTTACGGCTTGTCTGTGCTCGCGCTTTGCCTGTTTACAGCACCGGCCGCGTTCAGTGGTCCAGGCTCGCGCCTGTCGAGGTCTGTCCCTCTGATTGTCGGGCTTGTTCTGATCGCCGCCAGCTGGAGTTTCGGACAAATCAGGTTGAGTCAGGCTCAGACTTTAGTCGAAAGCGATTATCAGTTGCAATTGGTGTCTCTCAACCTGCCTCAGGAGGAGAAACGTTACGCGGCGCGTCATGACATTCTGGATCAGTATCTGGCGCTGTCCTCGGACCTGACCGATGTGGATGCGATTATCTGGCCCGAAGGCGCGATCCCGGCGATGTTGCTGGAGTCGCCTGATCTGTTGGCGGAAATCGCGGACGCCTTACCCTCCGGAACGCGGTTGATCACCGGCACGGCGCGGACGGATCGGGGCCTGAACGGTCGCCCGCGCGCATATTTTAATTCACTCGTTTCCATAAAAATCGACGACAATCGCCCGATCCTTGAGGCGCAGTACGATAAATCGCGACTGGTGCCGTTTGGCGAAAGCAATCCATTTCTATCGCTGACCGACTGGATGGGCTTTGAAAGCTTGTCCGAGATCGCGCCCTATTACAGTCCAGGCAGCGGAGCGCAGACTCTCCAACTGGACGGGTTGCCGAGTCTGGCGCCTTTGATCTGTTATGAGGCTGTGTACTCCAGGTATTCACCAAGACAGTCAAATAGACCCGATTGGTTGTTGAATATTTCAAATGACTCTTGGTACGGGAATTCCGCTGGCCCTCAACAGTTGCTTAACCAAACTCAATATCGCGCGATAGAAGAAGGATTGCCGCTGGTTAGAGTCGCAGCTGCAGGTATATCCGGCCAGATCGATCCTTATGGTCGGCTCATTGAATCCATTCCGTCAAGATCAACTGAAGTATTGTTGATTACATTGCTTGAAGGATTAGGCGATACGCCGTATGGGGTGTATGGAAATGTACTCTGGGTGATTGCTTCGCTTGTTTTGGCTGCAGTCATGCATTGTCTAACGGTTGTGTCATTTACGCATTCAGGTAGAGGCGCGCGACCGGCTGAGGGGCGTTGAGCGTATCGCATCAGACCAAACTATGGTTGTATGCTTTCGCAGATAAGGAATATGAGATGACTGCCAATCCGAGAGGTCCGAACGCGGTTGATCGCCATGTGGGATCGCGCATCCGGCTGCGGCGTCAGCTTCTGAATCTGAGCCAGGAAAAGCTGGGTGAAGAGCTGGGCGTGACCTTTCAGCAGGTTCAGAAGTATGAGCGCGGCACGAACCGGGTTGGCGCAGGACGCCTTTGGAATTTGGCGCGCGTGCTCGACGTGCCGGTGTCCTTTTTCTACGACGGTGTGAATGAGGGCGCAGGGCAGCCTGGCTTTTCTGAGGGTGATCAGACTCCGATCGTCGATGACTTCATCCAGTCTGCTGATGGCGTGGCGCTGGCGCAGGCGTTCGCGCGCATCAAGGATTCCAAGGTGCGCCGCCGAATTCTTGAGTTGGTGCGGACGCTGGCCGCTGAAGAAGCGGAAGCAACTGCGACCGAGCCTGCGTCCTAACTCAAGCGTGACCGGTCGGGTCTTGCTTTCCGTGCGCCAATAGGCTTTAAGCCAGCCATATAAAGATCGCTTTATATGGAGCACGCTGTTGGCCCGTTCGTCTTACCTTTTTACCAGCGAAAGCGTGTCCGAGGGTCACCCGGACAAAGTATGCGACCGCATTTCCGACGCGATTCTGGACTTGTTTCTGTCCAAGGATCCGGTGGCCCGTGTGGCGTGTGAAACGCTGACGACCACGAACCGTATCGTTCTGGCGGGCGAGGTGCGTTGCGCCGGCGCGATCAAGGATGACGAGATTGAAGCGGCTGCGCGCCGCGCCGTGCGTGATATCGGGTACGAACAAGACGGCTTCCATTGGGAGACCGCTGACGTTCAGAACTATCTGCACGAACAGTCCGTGGACATCGCCCAGGGCGTGGATGAAGGCTCCGGGTCGTTCGCCGATGAAGGCGCAGGCGATCAGGGCATCATGTTCGGGTTCGCCTGTGATGAAACGCCTGAGCTGATGCCGGCGCCGATCACCTATTCCCACCAGATCCTCAAGGAGATGGCGCGGCAGCGTAAGTCTGGCGAACGTCCCGAGTTCGAGCCGGACGCCAAATCCCAGGTGACCTTGCGCTATGAGAACGGCCGTCCGGTCGGCGTGACCTCCGTGGTCGTCTCCACCCAGCACAAGGACGGCGTGAGCCTGGACGACGTGCGAGAGCTGGTGCGTCCGGTCGTCAAATCGGTGCTGCCCGAGGGCTGGTTCCCGCCTGAAGACGAGTTCTATGTCAATCCAACCGGCAAGTTCGTCATTGGCGGACCTGATGGCGACGCCGGTCTGACCGGTCGCAAGATCATCGTGGACACCTATGGTGGCGCGGCGCCTCATGGCGGCGGTGCGTTTTCGGGCAAGGACCCGACCAAGGTGGACCGCTCCGCAGCCTATGTGGCGCGATATCTCGCCAAGAACGTCGTGGCGGCTGGTCTGGCGCGCAAATGCACCATCCAGCTCAGCTACGCCATCGGCGTGTCCAAGCCGCTCTCGGTTTATGTCGATACGCACGGAACCGGCGATGTGGATGAAGCCAGGCTGGAAAATCGCCTGCGAGAGCTGGTCGATCTCAGCCCGCGCGGCATCCGCACCCATCTGGGACTGAACCGTCCGATTTATGAGCGCACCTCGGCCTATGGTCATTTTGGCCGCACGCCGGACGCGGATGGCGGCTTCTCCTGGGAGAAGACCGATCTCGTCGACGCGCTGAAATCGCTGGCGTAAGCGCCTCGAACGGACTGTGCAGGGAGCCGGGTTGTTTCAGCCCGGCTCTTTGTTTTTTTGCGCAGGGCCGGTAAAGGGCCGTCATGACCCAGACTCGACCCGACGCCCAATCTCAAGACCGTCCCCAGAACCGGCGCCTGTATGGCCGCGCAAGCGGGCACAAACTGACCGAGCGTCAACAAACGCTGGTGGAGACGCGCCTGCCGGCTTTGCAATGGCCCGATGAAGGTGATCTGGACCCCAAGGCGCTGCTTCCTGGCTTTGAGACATACGTGCTGGAAGTGGGCTTTGGCGGCGCCGAGCATTTGATCGGTCAGGCGCAACGCGCGCCAAAGACCGGCTTTTTCGGAATTGAGCCGTTTCTGAACGGTGTTGCGAAAGCGCTGGTGGGCATCGACGATCACGATCTCAAGAACGTGCGCGTCAAACGCTCGGACGCCCGCGATGAAATGATCCGCATGCCCGATGGGGCGTTCGAGAAGATCTTCTTGCTGTTCCCCGATCCCTGGCCGAAAAAGCGCCACGCCAAGCGCCGCTTCGTTCAGCCCGACACCGCAGCGGAATTTGCCCGGCTTCTGAAGCCGGGCGGGCGTTTGCGCTTGGCGACGGATGTGCGCGCCTACGCCGATCACGCCCTGCCGATCCTGATGGATACGGAGGGGCTGACATGGACGGGCGAACAGGCGTCAGACTGGCGTGAAAATCCGCCCGACCACATTGTCACCCGCTATCAGTCCAAGCATCTGGGCGACATCGAGCCGGTGTTCTTTGATTTCCTGAAGATCTAGCTCTAACAGGCGCCCGAATAGGCGTCGGCATAGGGCGCGTCCCAGCAGGTCAAAAGCCGGTCGACCACATTCAGATTCTGGGGTTGCTCCACATAGCCATCCGGCATGCGAATGTGTGGATTGTCGGCGAGGAACTGACGGCGTGCGGCCATCTCCTCCTCGCTGGGGGGCATGGTCGCAAGGGCGGCCCGCGCCGCCTCCGCCGCCGCTCGGTCCCTGCGCATGAAGGCGATGGTGGCGTCGACATAGAGATTCCAGTCGGCGTTGGAGAAGCGGGCGGCGTCGAAATAGGCGATGGCCTGTTCTGTTTCGCCGCTCATGGCGAGCATTTGTCCTGCATGCCAGCCGATTACGCCGGGCCGCTCAGGATTGAAATGCGGCGACTGATCCATGTAAGCGATCAGCAGATCCGCAGCGGCTTGTTCGCAGCCAGGCTCATCGCCGACAGGTCGCCAGCCGCCTGAAAAATCCTGATCAAAGGCGTTTTGCTCCAGCGCCATAAGCGATAGAAACCGGGTCTCATCAACGCCGCAGCCAGCCAGGCGCGTGCGCGCGTCCGGGGCAAGGGCGTCAAAACTCGGTGCATCCTGGGCGAGCAGGGTCAGTCCCAGCGTGAGCGCGGTCAGTGCGATAACCATGGTGAGCCTCCTGTTGGATCTTCATTGTCCGCGAATGTGCGGGCGTGAGGAGTTAAAGTATGGAAAGGTGGCTGAGCCCGCCCCATTGCTTTTTTGTGGATCTGCAAGTATAAGCCCCGCAACAGTTCGATATGCCGGACGGCATGTTCGAGCGGCTCGGCATCCGGGCCGCTTTTTTCGTACTCGCAGTCCGGACCAGACACAGATATTTGACGCCCATGAAAGCACGCAGCCCTCAAGACCAACGGATCCTCGAGATCGCAGAACCGATCGCCGAAACGCTGGATCTTGAGATTGTGCGCGTGCGCGTGATGGGCGGCAAGAAGACCCTGGTTCAGATCATGGCGGAGCGTCATGACGGGACCATGGTCGTGGAAGACTGCGCGCGCCTGTCCCGCGCGCTGTCGGACGTTTTCGAGGAGACGGATCCGGTCTCTGGCGAGTATGATCTTGAAGTGTCCTCGCCAGGCATTGACCGTCCCCTGACCGCGCTGTCGCATTTTCAGCGCTGGGAAGGCTTTGAAGCCAAGATCGAGCTCGATCGCCTAGTGGAGAACCGCAAGCGCTTCCGCGGCATGCTGGCCGGGATCGAGGATGAGAACGTGCTGATGGATCTGGCGGGCGAGGAAGACACGGCTGTCATCCCGTTTGACTGGATTGCAGACGCCAAGCTGGTGATGACCGACGCTCTGGTGGAGGCGAGCCTGAAGGCCCGCGGTCCCATCGAGGGCGAAGACGGTCAGGCCGACGAGTAGAACGAGAAGGAACGCGGATATGGCCATCGGGGTCAGCGCCAACAAGCTGGAAATCCTGCAAATCGCCCGCGCGGTGGCGCAGGAGAAGATGATCGACGAGTCGATCGTGCTGGAAGCCATTGAAGAGGCGATCCAGAAGGCGGCCCGCTCGCGCTATGGCGCGGAGCTCGACATCCATTGCAACATCAACCCCAAGACCGGCGAGATGCGTCTGACCAGCCGCACGACCGTGGTTGAAGAGGTTGAGAACGAGGCGCACCAGATCACGCTGGATGAGGCCAAGAAACGCGATCCCGAAGCCGAAATCGGCGCCTTCTACGAAGAAGAACTGCCCCCGATCGAGTTTGGCCGCGTCGCATCGCAGACCGCCAAGCAGGTGATCACGCAGAAAGTGCGCGAAGCTGAACGCCAGCGCCAGTTCAACGAGTACAAGGATCGCATCGGCGAGATCGTCAACGGCATCGTCAAGCGCGTCGAATACGGCAATGTGATCATCGATCTGGGCAAGGCGGAAGCCATTATCCGTCGCTCGGACGGCATTCCGCGCGAAAGCCTGCAGGTCAATGACCGCGTGCGCGCCTATATCTATGACGTGCGCGAAGAGACCCGCGGTCCGCAGATCTTCCTGTCACGCGCGCATCCGGACTTCATGGCCGCCCTGTTCGCGCAGGAAGTGCCGGAAGTCTATGAAGGCGTGATCGAGATTCCGCGCGTCGCCCGCGATCCGGGCAGCCGCGCGAAAATCGCCGTTATCTCCAATGACAGCTCCATTGATCCCGTCGGCGCCTGCGTGGGCATGCGCGGCAGCCGGGTCCAGGCTGTCGTCAACGAGCTGGCTGGTGAAAAGATCGACATCATTCCGTGGAATCCCGATCCCGCGACCTTCATCGTCAACGCCCTGCAGCCGGCGGAAGTCGCCAAAGTGGTGCTCGATGATGAAGCCGAGCGGATCGAAGTGGTCGTGCCTGACGACCAGCTCTCGCTCGCCATCGGCCGTCGCGGCCAGAATGTGCGTCTGGCCAGCCAACTGACCGGCTGGGCCATCGACATCCTGACCGAGGAAGAAGAATCCGAGCGCCGTCAGAAAGAGTTCTCGGTTCGCACCAGCACCTTCATGGATGCGCTGGATGTGGATGAAGTCATCGCCCAGCTGCTGGCCACCGAAGGCTTTGCTGAAGTGGAAGACATCGCGTTCGTCGATCTCGAAGAAATTGCGGTGATCGAAGGCTTTGACGACGACACGGCTCAGGAAATCCAGACCCGGGCGCGTGAGTATCTCGACAAGCGCGACATTGAGCGAGACGCCCGCCGCAAAGAGCTGGGCGTTGAAGATGCGGTTCTTGAGGTCGAAGGCGTCGACCTGCCGATGGCGGTCAAGTTCGGCGAAAACGAGATCTGCACCATTGAGGATCTTGCGGGTCTGACCCCGGACGATCTGCGCGGCTGGTATGAGACGCGCGATGGCGAGCGCGTGCGCGAGCCGGGCATCCTGGAAGGCTCTGACATGTCGGCGGAAGACGCCGAGATGCTGATCATGCGCGCGCGCGTGATCGCCGGCTGGATTTCCGAAGAGGATCTGCCGCAAGTTGAGCCCGAGGCTGAAGAGGTTGAGGCCGACGCCCTTGACGAAGAGGCTTCCGATGTCGATCTGGAAGACATCGACCTTTCCGATCTGGAAGCAGAAGCGGAAAAGCTGGGTGTTGATCTGGCTGACCTCCTGGACGCTGACACGACGGAGGAAGACGAGAAGTCGTGAGCCGCGGGGCGCGACATGGCCGATCCAAACCGGTGCGCGAACGCCGATGCGTCGCCACCGGAGAGGTGAAGGGGGAGGAAGACCTCCTTCGCGTGGCGCTGAGCCCTGAAGGGCGCGTAACCCCCGATGTGGCTGCGCGCTTGCCTGGCCGAGGCGGTTGGGTGACGGCGGATAGGGCCCTGGTCGACAAGGCTGTGAAAAAACGCCTGTTCAACCGGGCGTTCGAGCAACCGGTCGAGGCCCCTGACGATTTGGCCGATCAGTTCGAAGCGCTGCTGAAAGCGCGCGTTCTGAACCTTTTGGGGCTGGCGAGACGCGCCGGCCGGCTGGAACTGGGAAGTGATGCGGTGCGTTTGGCGCTGCAGACCGAGCCAGGACCGGCGTGGAGATTGGAAGCCAGTGACGCCGCCCCTGACGGGCGCAAGAAGCTGGACCACCTGGCGAAGGCGATCGAAAGCGACGCGCCGGTGCTGGGATGTTATGACGCTGACGCCCTCAGTCGGGCCTTGGGCGTTGGGAATGCGGTTCACGGGGCTTTGGCCCAAGGACCGGAAGCGGCGGGGATTTCCGCCCTCGCGTCGAAGCTTGCAGGGTTCGTTAACCTCGATCCTGCGGGCCTAGGCGCACAGAAGAGTTGAAACGCCTTGGAAGCTGGCTAGTTTAGCGGGCCTTCAGGCCGGGTCTTCCCGGAGGCGACCTGAACAGATGACGGACCCTGGCGCACGCGGCGGCCGGGTTCCGCCCGAAGATGTCTAAAGCCGCGGCAAGGACGCTTATGAGCGACGCTGACGAACGCAATAATTCGGGCCGCAAGCCTCTCTCCATCGGTGGACGTTCCTCTGGAACCGTGCAGCAAAGTTTTGCGCGCGGACGCCAGAAGTCTGTCGTAGTGGAGAAGAAGCGCAAGCGCCCCGGGCCTGCCGGCAAGGACGCCGCGACGGGCAAATCCGGCGCGCCGCTGACCCAGAAAGACAAGGCGCGCGCGGCGCTGGCCGCCAAAGCCAAGCAGCTGGGTCTGTCTGAAGAAGAACTGATCAAGCGCCAGCAGGCCATTCTGCGCGCCCGCTCCGAGCAAGAAGAGCGCGCCGCCAAGCAGAAGGTCGAAGAGCAGGCCCGTCAGGCGCGCGAAGACGAAGAACGTCGCGCGCTCGAGGACATGCGTCAGCGCGAGAAAGAAGAGCGTCAGCGTCGTGAAGACGACGAGCGCCGCGCGATCGCTGAAGCGGAAGCTGCGCGTCTCGCCGCCGAACAGGCGAAGATCGCCAAGCCCGCCAAGAAGTCTGCGCCGGCTGACATCGAGCAGCCCGAGGAACCGTCTGGCAAGACACCGTCTCGCAAGGCGGACAAAGGCAAGGACAAGGCCGATCGCGGCGATGCCGAGGATACGCGCAACATCCTTGAGTCCATGGGCGGCCGGGTGAAGTCCAAGAAAGACGCGCCGGGCGGCGACAAGGCGCAACCTTCGCGCACCAAAGAGCCCAAGCGCCGTCAGGGCAAGCTGACCATTCAGAACCTCGTTGAGGATGATGAAGGCCGTCAGCGTTCGCTGGCGTCCATGCGCCGGGCGCGCGAGCGTGAAAAGCAGCGTCGCAGCCAGGGCGGCCAGTCGCGCGACAAGGTCGCTCGCGAAGTGGTCGTGCCCGAAGCGATCACCGTGCAGGACCTCGCCCAGCGTATGGCCGAGCGTGCGGCGGACGTGGTGAAGTTCCTGATGACCCAGGGTCAGATGGTCCGCGCCAACGACATGCTGGACGCCGACATCGCCGAGCTGATTGTCGAGGAGTTCGGTCACACCGTGAAACGCGTCGCCGAGGCGGACGTGGAGACCGGCTTCATCTCTGATGAGGATCCCGAAGACAGCCAGAAGCCGCGCCCGCCTGTGGTGACGGTCATGGGTCACGTCGACCACGGCAAGACCTCGCTGCTCGACGCCCTGCGGTCCACCGATGTGGCCGCTGGCGAAGCGGGCGGGATCACCCAGCATATCGGCGCCTATCAGGTTGAGCTGAAATCCGGTGACAAGATCACCTTCCTGGATACGCCAGGTCACGCAGCGTTCTCCTCCATGCGCTCTCGCGGCGCTCAGGCGACCGATATCGTGATCCTGGTGGTGGCGGCCGATGATGGCGTCATGCCCCAGACCATCGAGGCGATCAGCCACGCCAAAGCGGCGAACGTGCCGATGATCGTGGCGGTCAACAAGGTCGACAAGCCGGACGCCGATCCTCAGAAAGTGCTTCAGGAGCTGCTTCAGTACGAAGTGTTCGTGGAAGACATGGGCGGCGACGTTCAGGCGGTGCCGGTCTCGGCGCTGAAGAAAACCGGCCTTGATGAGCTGATGGACGCCATCAACCTTCAGGCCGAGATCCTGGAGCTCAAAGCCAACCCGGATCGCTCTGCGGAAGGCGTTGTGATTGAATCCCAGATCGACAAGGGCCGCGGCCCGGTTGCGACCTGTCTGGTCAAGCGCGGCTCTCTGAAGCGCGGCGACATCGTCGTGGCCGGCGCCCAGTGGGGCAAGGTGCGCGCGCTGGTCAACGAGCGCGGCCAGCAAATGAAAGAGGCGGGTCCGTCCCTGCCGGCCGAAATTCTCGGCCTCGACGGCGCTCCGGAGCCCGGTGAAGTCTTCGCCGTGGTGGACAGCGAAGCGCGTGCGCGCGAGCTGGTGGAATACCGCGAACGCGTCAAGCGAGACAAGGCTGCGGCGGCCCGGACGGGCGGCGGCGCATCGCTTGAGCAGATGATGGCCAAGCTGAAGTCCAACGAAGTTCAGGAGCTGCCGCTGCTGATCAAGGCGGACGTGCAAGGTTCGGCCGAAGCGATCATCGGCGCCCTGGAAAAAGTCGGCAACGAGGAAGTCCGGGCCAAGATCGTCCATGCGGCCGCCGGCGGCGTGTCCGAAAGCGATGTTCTGCTGGCCCAGGCCTCAGGTTCGCCGATCTTCGCGTTCAACGTCCGCGCCAACAAGCAGGCGCGCGACCTGGCCGAGAAAGAAGGCGTGGAGATCCGTTACTACTCGGTGATCTACGATCTGATCGACGACGTGAAAGGCACGCTGGAAGGCATGCTGGCGCCGGAAAAACGCGAAACCTTCATCGGTTACGCCCAGGTGCTGGAAGTCTTCAACATCACCAAGACCGGACGCGTGGCGGGTTGCCGCGTGACCGAGGGTGTGGTGAAGCGCGGCTGTGGCGTGCGTTTGCTGCGTGACGATACGGTGATCCACCAGGGCCACCTGTCCACGCTGCGCCGCTTCAAGGATGAAGTCTCTGAAGTGCGCGCCGGCACCGAGTGCGGCATGGCGTTCGAGAACTACCAGGACATTCAGGTCAACGACGTGATCGAATGTTTCGAAGTCGAGGAAATCCAGCGCTCGCTGTAGACCTCGCTTTGATGGACTGGAAATGATTAAGGGCGGCTCATAGAGCCGCCCTTTTTCGTGCGTCTGACCGGAGTGGCGAGGGGACATTGCTCCAAACAGGGCAGTCCGCACGATCCGTGGTCGCATGCCTTGATGAATGCGCAGCGCGAGGAGCAGTCACCCCCGCGCTGCGTTGCCCGATCTAGTTCGGGGTGTAAGGCAGCGAGGAATGGTGAAGGACGATTTTCAGCTCGCCGTCTTCATCCTGAACATAGCCGAAGCTGTATTCCACCTTCACTTCTTCGCTTTCGGTTGTCGTGAAGAAGTAATTGCCCATGGCCATCGCGCTGTCGGAATCGATGATTGTGGCTTCATTCTCCCAGCGCACCTGGGTGTAGGGCGCGATGGCGAAGCCGCCATCTTCCTCGATCTCACCGCCCACGAAGTAGGAGAGGGCTTCGTCAAAGTCGCCACGGAACTGGTCTTCAGACGCCAAAGTCGGTTTGAACAACACCGTGTGTCCGTCATAGGCGTAGAACTGTTCGATATGCGCGCGCGCAGCAGCCTCGTAGTCTTCACCGGCAGTATAGGCGGCGCCGATCGCGACGATACCTGCGCCCCAGGCCTCTTGAGCGGCCTGAACATCAGCGTCCGTGATCGCATGATCGGAGGCCTGCGCGGCGCCCAGCGCCAATGTCGACGCGAGCATGGCGGAAACAGTGAATGTTTTCATGACAATCCCTTTGCTGTGGAGGGCGTGTCGCCCATACGCACTGAGCTAGTGAGGCGTTGCGATGTTTGCTAATGGAAACTATGCCTTAGATTGATAGCTTCAGGGCATGGATAGGGGTGGATATGCGGCCGACGCTGCGCCAGATCGAGTATTTTGTGACCGTGGCGGAGCTGTGCTCTTTCCGTAAGGCGGCGGACAAGCTGGCGGTCACTCAACCCAGCCTCTCCAAGCAAATACAAACGCTTGAAGCGGAGTTGGGAGTAAGCCTGTTTGAGCGGTCATCGCGACAGGTCACGCTCAGCCAGCCCGGCCAGGCCTTGCTGGAAGACGCCCGCGCCCTGCTCAATCAGGCCTATGGATTCAAGGCGAAGACCAAAGAGCTGCGGACACGGCAGGCCTATCATCTGAACGCGGGGGTTTTGCCCTCCATCGGCGCCTATTTCATGCCGCGATTTACGCAGCGTTTGCGGTCGGTTTTTCCCGATCTGCAAATCAGCTTCATTGAAGGGCCCTCCCAGGAGCTTTTGGGAAAGCTTGCTCAGGGGGAGGTGGATTTTGTCATCGCCTCACGCGGACCGCAGGCTGATTTCTGCACCAAGTCCCTGTTTGAAGAGACGCTGTGGATTTGCAGCACGCCGGAAGATGAGCTGATGCAGCCTGTGGAGCCGGCGCCGCTCGAGGCTCTCAAAGGACGCAGGCTTGTGACGCTGAGCCCGGATTTTCACCTGTCGGAGATTGTCGCTGAATTGGCTCAGAAGGCTGGCGCCGAACTCAGCACCGAGTATCGCGGATCCAGTCTGGACGCCATCCGGCAGATCGCGGCGCGCAGTTCTGCTGTTGCGGTCCTGCCCAGTCTTTATGCGCTCGGCGAGGCGATCCGGGACCCTGCGTTCCGGGTTCGCCGTCTGGCGCACCCGGACGCCATTCATCCGGTGTTGCTGTACTGGCGGCGGACGGTGCGAGACCAGGCGTTTTATGAGCGCCTGGCCGTTGAGATCATCGCCGAGAAGATGGCGATTCGCGACGAACGCGCCCCGCATCTGCGGGTTTGAGTCCAGGCAGGATCAGGGTGACGGATCCAGAAGCCGGTTGGGGTGCATGCCGTTCACATGGCCCATGAAGGGGGGATGGATCTGATAGCCCAACAGCGAAGGCAATGGAGCGCTGAGCGTCCTCACAATGTCTGGCGGCACAGACAGGCTCATATTCTCCTGGGTTCGCAGCCAGGGCGCGCAATACTGCGCCGTTAGCGCCAACCGTCCGTCTCCTGTGGCGTTCTCGCCGCCCGCATGCCAGAGCCCGCCATGAAAAACCAGAGCGTCGCCCGGCTCCATGACAGCGGGCGTCCAGGGGTCTTCAGGGCCGGGACGGCGGTCGGAAGCCCAGCGATGGCTGCCGGGCCAGATACGCGTGGCTCCATTGTCTTTCGTAAAGGGATCAAACGCCCAGATCGCAGACAGGCCATGGCGGGCGTCCGGCCGCATGTCCGGGTAGAACCCGTCATCGGCGTGGGGCAGCTGCGGCGTTTCGCCGGGTCCGATATTAATGGCGAGGCTGGCGGACAATAGCGGTTGGGCGTGGAGCCGTGCTTTGAGAATCCCCAGGATTTGCGGATGGGCGATCAGCAGGTCCAGGGCGCGTGTCTTGGCTAACACCGCATACGCACGCTGGGTCTTGAAGCCTTCAAAATCATTGCGGCCCGTCGGACCCAGCAGGTTGCGCAAAGCGGCCTCAGCGGTCTCGCGCACCTCATCGCTCAGCAGCCCCTTCAAAATGACATAGCCGTCGCGATCATAGGCTTTGAGCAGATCACTGGATGGCGGATGGCCAATCACAGCGGTCTGTTTGTGCTTCCCGGCCAGGTCCGCCGTGAACAGATCGTTCTGACTTTCAAGGGTTCGGGTCTCGCTCATGACTTGCTGCCCTCTCTCAGTCCCAGGCTCTGGGCGATCAGGATCCAGATGGCGTGCGCGAGTTGGTCCACATCCGGATTGGCGGCGTTTTTGAGCGCCATCGACATGCATTGCCGCAAGCCTCCCAGCACGAAGGCTGCGGCGATCTCGGGATCGGCTTGCCGTGGCAGGTCTCCGTCCATCTGGCCTTGTGAAATATTGCGCGCGCCACGCTCGATCAGCATGGCCATGCAGACGCTTTCGGCTTGCATGACGCTGCTGGAACGGCCCAGCGGGCCAAACAGGGTGCGGGTAAAGGGCTCTTCCAGGAAAAAGCGGACGACCGCCCGCACGCGCTGCACTTCACGCTGGGTCCAGGTCTCGCCCCGAAAGTTCTGGTTCGCAATGCTGGCGTACCGGTCATAAAAATCTTCCACGACGGCCGCGACCAGACCGTCCTTGGAGCCGAAATGATGATAGGCGAGTCCGGCTGAGACGCCGGCGCGGTTGGCGATATCGGTGATTTCGGCTGCTCCGGCGCCCTCAATCAACGCGCCGCGGGCTGCATCAATCAGTTTTTCTCGCGTGCGCCGACCCCGCAGGGTGGGGGCTGACACGAGGCCAGTCTGACCGGATGTCATGGGTGTCAGGACGTTCATCATCACCTCCAGACAAAAGTTTGAATTGAATTCAATTCAAGTTCAAGCCCGGGGATATCCCTTCTTCAGGAGGCGACAGACTTGAACCCCTTCAAACACAGGTCTAAAGACCCCGCCTTATCGCGACATGGCCTTTCCTCCGGCGGTTCCGGATGGGCATTGGAGGTGCGCGCATGATGCCCCATTTGCGAAATGTGTCCCTGATCTGGGGCGTCTTGTGTCTGGGCCTGGCTGTTTTGGCGGGCCTGCATATGGCGGCTTCGCACCTTCTGGTTCATGACGGGGCCGGCGAAGGGTTTGCCGCCTGCATGCTGATCTCCGGCTTTCTCGGCGGCGTGCTGACGCTGGTCGGGCTGGGAGAGCGGGCGCGGCTGGGGTTTCGCGGCGCTGTCATTCTGACCCTGGGCGCCTGGTTCGGCCTGCCTTTGCTGATGGCGATCCCGTTGCATGAAGAAGCGGTGGGGCTGAGCATCACCGACGCCATCTTTGAAACGGTCTCCGGGCTCACCACCACAGGCTCGACGGTGATCAGCCATCTGGAGGCGCAGCCGCCCAGCTTGCTGGTTTGGCGCGCCCTGTTGCAATGGATTGGCGGGATCGGGATCATCGGCCTGTCCATCGCCATCCTGCCTTTGTTGCGCTCAGGCGGAATGCAATTGTTTCATCTGGAATCCTCCGATCGCTCACCGGACAAGCTGATCGCCCGGCCCGGTCATCTGGCGGGCGTCATCGCCGGGCTTTATCTGGCGCTGACCTGTCTGTGTGCATTGGGGTATGTCTTCAGCGGGATGAGCAGGTTTGACGCCGTGCTGCACGCCCTGACCACTGTGTCCACAGGCGGCTATTCCACGACGGACCAGTCCATGGGCGGCTTTTCCCCCGGCGCGCAATGGGTGGCGATCGTCTTCATGCTGGCGGGCGCCATCCCGTTTCTGGCCTATGTGAGAGCGGTCAGCCGTCATGAAGGCCGGCGACCGGGCGCGTTCGAAGAGATCATGGGCCTGCTGGCGATCGTGGTCCTGGCGAGCGGATTATTGTTCGCCGCCGAGCTGGGCGGTCCGCCCGAGCATCCTGACGCTCTGCGTCTGGCGCTGTTCAATGCGGTCTCGGTTCTGACGACCACCGGATATGCAGCGGGCGATTACCAGCTCTGGGGACCGCTGGCGATGGCCACGATCTTCTTCCTGACCTTTCTGGGCGGGTGCGCCGGCTCGACGGCGGGCGGGTTCAAGGTCTTTCGCATCCAGATCATGCTCAAATCGACCTGGGCCAGTCTGCAGGCCGCCTCATCGCCCCATGCGATCACGGTGGCCCATCATGCCGGACGGCGTCTGACGCCGACGGACAGCGCCTCGGTGGCCTTGTTTGCAGGATTGTATGTGGCGTGCTTCGCGGCGGGGGCGGTCGCCCTGTCCGCCTTCGGTCTTGATTTTCTGACCGCGGTGACCGCCTCGGCCACCGCCATTGCGAATGTGGGGCCGGGTCTGGGCGAGGTAATTGGTCCGGCAGGGAATTTCTCGACGCTTCCCGATCCGGCAAAATGGATTTTATGTCTGCAAATGCTGTTGGGGCGTTTGGAGATCCTGGTGGCGCTCTATGTCCTCACTCCGCGCTTCTGGATGCGCTGACCCGCTGTGAAGGAGGCTGATCCATGCCGATCAACACGCTCGCCCCGTTTCTTCTCACCGTGATCGCCGGCGCCATGGTCGCTGCGCAACCGGCGTTCAACGGTCAGCTTTCCGGGCATCTGGGGTCGCCCTTGCGTGCGGCGCTGGTCAGTTTCACCGCCGGGGCGCTGATCATGCTGGCGGCGGTGTCGGTGCTGGCCTATCGCGCCGGCTGGCCCAGCCTTGAGCGGATCAGCAACACCCCGCCGCACCTGTTTGTCATCGGCGGGGCGTTGGGGGCGGTGTTTGTGACCACGGCCTCCTGGGCGGCGCCGAAGATCGGCACGGGATCGTTCTTTGCGCTTCTATTCGCCGCCCAGCTGATCGCGGCCATGGCGATTGACCATTTCGGCCTGTTCGGGATCGAGGAACGGTCGGTGACCCTGCTGCGCGTTCTGGGCGCCGGCTTTCTCAGCGTCGGGGCCTGGCTGGTGGTCAATCACTAGGCGCGCCGCCCTTGCATAACAGGGCTGGGCGCCGTACACACCCGCCCTTCGCAAACTCGATGCGCCCCGGTTGGACTCCGGACGCGTCCAGGCGACCCAAGAGGAATTCATGAAAGCCCAATCCCAACGCCAGCTGCGCGCCGGCGAGCTCGTGCGTCGCGCGGTGTCGGACATTATTCGCGAAGGCCGCGTGCACGATCCCCATGTGAACACGGCGGCAGTGACCATCACCGAAGCGCGCACCAGCCCTGACCTGCGTCACGCGACGGTCTATGTGGACCTGCTGGGCGGCGGTGACCGCAATGCCGTGGCTGAAGCGCTCAATCATGCTTCGGGCTTCATCCAGCGCGAGCTGGGCAAGCAGATCGAGCTGAAATTCACGCCCAAGCTTCGCTTCGCCGTGGATGACCGCATCGAGGATGTGGCCCAGGTGGACGCGGTTCTGGACCGTCCCACCGTCAAACGCGATCTCGATGACGAGGGCGAGGACTGATGGCGCGTCGCAAGAAGGGCGAGAAGATCCATGGCTGGCTGATCCTCGACAAGCCGCTGGAGATGACCTCCACCCAGGCGGTGTCGCGCTGTCGCTGGCTGTTGAAGGCGCAAAAGGCCGGTCATGCCGGCACGCTGGACCCGCTGGCGTCGGGCGTCTTGCCGATTGCGTTCGGCGAAGCCACCAAGACCGTGCCCTTCGCCCAGGAAAGCTCGAAAACCTATAAATTCACCCTGCGCTGGGGCAGTTCCACCACCACGCTGGACGCGGAAGGCGAGGTCACGGGCGAAAGCGATGTGCGCCCCGATCGTGACGCCATTGAAGCCGCTCTGGGCCAGTTCATCGGCGAGATCGACCAGGTGCCGCCCAAATTCTCCGCCATCAAGGTGGATGGCGAGCGCGCCTATGATCTGGCGCGGGCCGGCGAAGAGGTCGAGCTGGCCTCCCGCCCTGTGCGCATTGACGATCTGACGCTTCTGGATGCGCCAAGCCCTGATCTGGCGGTGCTGGAGATGAAATGCGGCAAGGGCGCCTATGTGCGCGCGATTGCACGCGATCTGGCGATGGCTCTGGGCGCGGAAGGACATGTGGCGGCGCTGCGTCGCACCAGGGTCGGCCCGTTTAGCGCCGCACAGGCCGTTTCGCTGGACGCGTTTGAGGATTTGGTCCATAAGGGCCACGCGCTGGAGGCCCTGCTTCCGGTCGAGACCGCGCTGGACGACATCCCGGCGACGGCCGTGACCGAGGACGAGGCGTTTCAGTTGAGGCAAGGACGGTCGATCGTCTTGCCTCCCCGGCGAGCTTCAGAGCTGCGCAATCTTCGCCAACCTCGCGACATCGCGGGGAAGGATTATTCGAAGGCTGTCGTGGCCATGGGGTCGGACCGGGCCGTTGCGATCGGCGAAGCACGCGCGGGTCAATTTTCGCCTGTTCGTGTCTTTCAATGGGATTAGGAGCCCGATTAGACGATGTCGATTACGGCAGAACGTAAAGCCGAACTGATCAAAGAGCATGCCCGTGGCGAAAACGACACCGGGTCTGCTGAAGTGCAAGTGGCGGTGTTGACCGAGCGTATCGCCAACCTCACCGAGCACTTCAAAACGCACAAAAAAGACAACCACTCCCGTCGTGGCCTGCTGAAGCTGGTCTCCCAGCGTCGGCGCCTTCTCGATTATCTGAAGAAAATCGACGAAGCCCGCTACAAGGCGATTGTGGCTGCTCTGGGTCTGCGCCGCTAGGCGCTCCCGATGAAACGCCGGCCGCCAAGGGGCGCGCCGGCGTTTTCATATCCGGCGACCGCAATCCGGCGGCGCCGCACATGACCGTACGAACGAGAGATAAATGTTCGATATCCAAACCGAAACGATTGAATGGGCCGGCCGTACGCTGACCCTCGAAACCGGCCGCATGGCGCGCCAGGCAAACGGCGCAGTGCTCGTCACCTATGGCGAGACCACTGTTCTTGCGACGGCGGTCGCACAGAAAGACGTCAAGCCGGGAATGGACTTCTTCCCGCTGACCGTGAATTACCAAGAGAAATACTTCGCAGCCGGCAAGATCCCGGGCGGCTATTTCAAGCGTGAAGGTCGTCCGACCGATAAAGAGACGCTGACCTCGCGTCTGATCGACCGTCCGATCCGTCCGCTCTTCCCCAAGGGTTTCAAGAACGACACCCAGGTGATGCTCACCGTGCTCAGCCACGATCTGGAAAATGATCCCGATGTGGTCGGCATGGTCGGCGCGTCCGCCGCCCTGTGCCTGTCCGGTCTGCCCTTCCTGGGGCCCATCGGCGCGGCGCGCGTGGGTTACAAGGATGGCGACTACGTCATCAACCCGACCGTCGACGAGCTGACCGAGTCCGAGCTGGATCTCGTGGTCGCCGGCACTTCGGACGCCGTGATGATGGTGGAATCCGAAGCGAAAGAGCTGTCGGAAGAAGTCATGCTCGGCGCTGTGATGGCCGGCCATGAGGCGTTCCAGCCGGTGATCGACATGATCATCCGCCTGGCAGAGAAAGCCGCGAAAGATCCGTGGGATTTCGTGCCGGTCGACAATTCAGAGCTCGAAACCAAGGTGCGCGGTCTGGTCGGCGACGAGATCGCCAAGGCCTACACCATCACCAACAAGACCGAGCGTCAGGCCGCTGTCTCCGCCGCCAAGGAGAAAGCTGTCGCTGAACTGGCAGCCACCGAAGACAATCCTGACGGCGCCGAAATGGCTGTCCTCAAGGACGTCCTGAAAAGCGTGGAAGCCAGCGTCGTGCGCGGCGGCATCATCAAGACCGGCAAGCGCATTGACGGCCGTTCGCTCGATCAGGTTCGCCCGATCGTGTCGGAAGCCACCGTTCTGCCGCGCACCCACGGTTCAGCCCTGTTCACCCGCGGTGAAACCCAGGCGCTGTGCGTTGTGACGCTGGGCACCGGCGAAGATGAGCAATTCATCGACGCCCTGACCGGCACCTACAAAGAACGCTTCTTGCTGCACTACAACTTCCCGCCCTATTCGGTCGGTGAAACCAGCTTCCGTCTGGCCCCGGGCCGTCGTGAAATCGGTCACGGCAAGCTCGCCTGGCGGGCGCTGTCGGCTGTGATGCCGAACGCGGAAGCCTTCCCCTACACCGTGCGTCTGGTGTCCGAGATCACCGAATCCAACGGCTCGTCCTCCATGGCGACCGTGTGCGGCGGCTCTCTGGCGCTGATGGATGCAGGCGTTCCGATCACCCGTCCGGTGTCCGGCATCGCCATGGGTCTGATCAAGGATCCTGAAGGCGTGGCCGTGCTGTCCGACATCCTCGGTGATGAAGATCACCTCGGGGATATGGACTTCAAGGTGGCCGGCACCTCCGAGGGCGTCACCAGCCTTCAGATGGACATCAAGATCGCCGGCATCAACAAAGACATCATGCAGACCGCTCTGGACCAGGCCAAAGGCGGCCGCATCCACATTCTGGATGAGATGAACAAGGCGCTTTCGGGCACCCGTGAGGCTCTGAACGAGCACGCGCCGAAGATCGAAACCATCCAGATCCCGGTCGACAAGATCCGCGACGTGATCGGTTCGGGCGGCAAGGTCATCCGCCAGATCGTCGAGGAAACCGGCGCGAAAGTGGACGTCAATGATGACGGCCTGATCAAGGTCTCCGCCGTGTCCGCCGACTCCATCAAGGCGGCTCTGGACTGGATCAACGGTCTGACCGCCGAGCCGGAAGTGGGCAAGATCTACAAAGGCAAAGTGGTCAAGGTCGTCGATTTCGGCGCCTTCGTGAACTTCTTCGGCCCGCGTGACGGCCTCGTGCACGTCTCCCAGCTGAAGAACGAGCGCGTGGGTCATCCCAAGGACGTGGTCAGCGAAGGCCAGGAAGTCTGGGTGAAGCTGCTGGGCTTTGACGACCGCGGCAAGGTGCGCCTGTCGATGAAGATCATCGACCAGGAGACCGGCGAAGAGATCAGCGAAGAAGGCGGCGAGGACTAATCCTCTCCCCTTTGATCGCGAGATCAAAAGAAACCCCGCTGGCGCAAGCCGGCGGGGTTTTTTGTAATCTCTACGGGTTAGCGCCACCCCCAGCGACGGGGCAGGCAGTGCGTGTCGTCCGGCGCTTCCACGCGCATCAGCAGTCCCCGTGCAATGGGATCATAGACCGGGCAGCCCCGGGAATCGGTGTCGAACATTTCGAGTTCGGGGCTGAAGCGATGAATGGTGCGCAAGCTCGCGGCCAGCTCCTGCCGGTCCAGCTGACGGATTGAGGCGTCCAGGCCCTCTGGTTCGCGCCCTGTGGCGCGGTAATAGCGATAGAGCAGTTCTCGCCTGTGGCTCTCCACATACCGGCCTTCGTGAAGGGCGAGCGTGCATACGATAGCGTCAGGGTCGCCTTCATCGACGGCATCCGCCATTTGATGAACATCGCCGCCATACAATTCCAGACAAGCGCGCCAATGGGGGAGGACAATCGGTTCGGGCGCGGCGGGCTGAGGTTGTGAACACGCACCGGCGAGCAGCATCAGGCTGACAGTACTGATCGCGCGCAACATATCCGCCCCCCAGAGGACCGCCCCTAAACTCCAATTCCCATATTGGAGGGTAAAGATGGCGAGATGCAACTTGAGACTATTGGAGCGGTTCGATTGCGAAGCGCTTGCGGAGAAACGTGCCCGCGCCGAACCTGCCCGCCTTGCGACAAGCGTTGTGGGACCGAACCGAGCGATTGAATGAAGCCATTGCGTCACGGGCCTGCATCAATACAGCGAGGCGGGCCAAGGGTTGTGTCGGCGCCTGAACGCCAGACGTAATTTTATAACCTTACCAATCCGTCATCCCCCGGCCAGCATTCCTCCGCTATGCTCTGTCCCGAATGCGAAAACGCAAATCCGGGGAGGGCTTTATGTCCACACTTATCCGTGCGGCGCTGGGCGGCGCGCTGAGCATAGGCGTCACCATTGGCGCGGCGACGGCTCAGGAGGCGTATCGCCTGCCGCCGCAAGAGATCGTCGATATCGTGGATGCGCCGAACGCGCCGTACACCACGCTGTCGCCGAACAAGCGCCATTTGCTGCTGTTGCATCGCGAAGGCTTGCCGCCGATTTCCGAGATGGCGCGTCCGATGGAGCGTCTGGCGGGTTTGCGTCTCGACGCCGAGACCAATGGTCGTCATGGCCCGCGGACTGTGATCGGCCTGTCGGTGATTGATCTGGAGACGGGCGAGGAAACCGCGATTACGACGCCCGGTGATGTGGGCCTGTCGGGTTTCACTTGGTCGCCGGACGGCTCCAGGGCCGCATTTCTTGTGACTGATGACGACTCGATCGGCGTCTGGGTCGCCGATGTGGAACGCGCTCAGGCCCGCGAGATTATCGACGAGGGCGTCAACGCGGTCTTCTCCGCGCTCGACTGGATGAGCGATAGCGAAACCTTGCTCGTCACCCTCACCAGTGATGAACGCGGCCCGCGCCCGGAACGCGCGCGCGTGCCTACCGGCCCGGTGATCCAGGAAGCGGCGGGTTATGAAGCGCCGGTGCGCACCTATCAGGATTTGCTCGCTGACGCGGATGATGCAGCGTTGTTCGCCTGGCTGGCCGAAAGCCAGATCGTGTCCGTGGAGGTCACCGCGCGGCGCTTGCGCGTGCGTGAGATTGGCGAGCCAGGGCTCTATTACGCGGTCGATCCGGCGCCGGGCGGCGAGTATCTGCTGGTGGAATCGCTTGAGCAGCCCTTCTCCTATGACGTGCCCTGGTCGCGCTTTGCGGAAACCAGCGAGGTCTGGACGTTGGACGGCGATGTGGTTGCGGAGATCGCCAGCCATGGCATCGCTGACGGCGTGCCCATCGGCGGCGTCATCGAAGGGCGCCGGTCCATCACCTGGCAGGATTCTGCAGCGGCGCGCCTGGTCTGGGCGGAAGCGCTCGATGGCGGTGATCCGCGGGTGGAAACTGATGAGCGCGACAGCGCCTGGGCGCTGGAGGCGCCGTTTGACGGCGAGCCGGTGGAGATCGCCCGCTTTGAGGACCGCTATTACGGGACCCAGTTCACGTCTGAAGGTCAGATCGGCATCGCCACCGAATATGACCGTGACACCCGCGTGGTGCGGTCCTGGCTGGTGGATTTCGCGGCCCCCGGCGCAGACCCGCGCTTGCTCAATGAACGCTCGATCCAGGACAATTACGCCGATCCGGGCTCGCCGCTCAGCGTGCGCAATGCGTATGGCCGTTCGGTCGCGGCCGTGGTGGACGGCGCGATGTATTTCACTGGCGATGGCGCCAGCGCCGACGGGGACCGTCCCTTCCTCAGCCGCGTGGATTTCGACACGCTGGACACCGAGATCCTGTGGCGCAATTCGGGTGAAAACTATGAGCGTGTCATTGATGTCCTGACTGAGGACGGCTCGGTGTTCCTGACCTCTTATGAGGATCCGACCACCCCGCCGAACGTGCAGCGTCATGACGGCGAGACCGTCACCCGCATCACCGATTTTGAAAACCCGCACCCCCAGCTCAATGATATTCGCAAGGAGCTGATCACCTATGAGCGTGAGGACGGCGTGCCGCTGTCGGCGACGCTTTATCTGCCCGCCGATTATGAAGAGGGCGACACCCTGCCCTTGCTGATCTGGGCGTATCCGCTGGAATACAACTCCGCGTCCGACGCCGGTCAGGTGCGGGGCTCGCAATACCGCTTCTCTCGCGTGGCGGGCACCAGCCCGCGCTTCCTGGTGACCCAGGGCTATGCGCTGATGGAGCGGGCGACCATGCCGATCGTGGGCGATGATCCGTTGACGGTGAACGACACGTTCGTGGACCAGCTGGTGATGTCCGCCGAAGCCGCCATCGCCGACAGCGTGGCGCGCGGCTATGGCGATGGCGAGCGCGTGGCGGTCGCCGGCCATTCCTATGGCGCGTTCATGACGGCGCACCTTCTGGCGGGCTCGGATCTGTTCCGCGCCGGAATCGCGCGCTCGGGCGCCTATAACCGGACGCTGACCCCGTTCGGTTTCCAGTCCGAACGCCGCACCTATTGGGAAGCGCCTGAGTCCTACTTCATGCTGTCGCCCTTCATGCACGCCAATGACATTGATGAGCCCATGCTGATGATCCACGGGCAGATGGACAATAATTCGGGCACCTATCCGATTCAGTCCGAACGCATGTTCGCCGCCGTCAAAGGCAATGGCGGCACGGCGCGCCTGGTCATGCTGCCCTATGAAAGCCATGGCTACCGCGCCCGTGAGAGCGTGCTGCACGTGCTGGCGGAATCCATCGACTGGCTCGACACCTATGTGAAGCCGGACGAGCCGGTGGTGCCGCACACGCCGGATCAGGGTGAGCGCGAAGTCGAATAAGGCCTTTCCGAGCCTCAATAAAAAACCCCGCCGGATCGCTCCGGCGGGGTTTTCTGTGCCAGATGGAAGGGAGCTTAGAAGCTCGCCTGAACGCCCAGCGCGAGGACGTTTGTGCTGGCGTTGCGTTCCGACCAGCTTTCGCCGGTGGGCAGATTGCCGCCGGACAGGAAGTTCAGCGGCACCCAGCCTTCGGTGCGGATCAGCTCGCCGAAGAGATTGACTGACGGGCTGATGAAGTAGGATCCGCCCAGAACCCATTGGTCCTGTTTCTCCCAGGGCGCGCCGCTATCACCAGACACAAAGCGGCTGAATTCAAACGACAGCGCGAAGTCTTCACTCGATTGCACATCAAACCAGTAGCGTCCGCCCAGGGTGAAGGCGTTCGGCGCCACCGCTTCAAAAGCGGAATAGATCGGCACGGGAGAGGCGGTGCCCGCCCAGTCCTCGGTGGTGGAGGCGTATTCGCCCAGAAGCTCCAGACGGCCCAGATCCGCTTGCGCGTAGATCGCCCAACCCGGATTACTCTCGTCGCACGGATTGAAGTGGAAGACCGGATACGCCTGGCAATAGGCGGTGGCTTCGGTATAGCTCGCGCCCGCCATCAGTGTGCGGCCTTCAGACAATGCGGCCGTGTAGTTCACGTCCACGGCGAAGTTGTTGACCCGGCTGGGGACATTGGTGTCTTCGACCGGGGCGTTATGGGCGCGGAATTGCGAGCCGCCCTGAATGGCCATGGCGCGTACATGCAGGCCGTTATTGTAATATCCGACCATGCCGCCCGTCGCGAGACCGGCGAAGGCGTGCCAGCTGGTGGAGTTGGTGAACGGGCTGACGGTGTCGTTCAGGCCGAACGGCGTGTCCATCTTGCCGATGGCGGCGTACCAGGGGCGTTCGGACAGATTGCCGAACAGCACGAAGGCGCGACGCAGCTGGATCTGGTTGCGATTGAGATCGGTCAGCGTGCCCGATCCGAAGCTTTGCTCGGGATCGTACAGCATCTCCGAATACAGCGTGATGTTGTCCGTCATCCGTCCGGTCACCGCCAACTGGGCGGAATGGACGATAAATTCAGACACCGTTTCGCCGATCTGGTTGGCTGAAGTCGGGTGGCGCATCAGCCAGCCAAACTTGGTGTTGGAATTGCTTTCCTGGTAATCGGCCAGCGCCGTCACATTGCCGCTCAGGGTCACCCGGCGATCAAGTTCGCCATTGTCTATCGCGTTCAGAATGGTCAGCGCGCGCGTGTTCACGCCTTCAGCGTGATCCAGGATCTCATAACCGTATTCGGGGCTGACGCCGACGAGGTTCTGGTGAAAGTCGTCACCATGATGGGCGCCGTGCGCGCCCTGCGGAGCGTGATGACCGTGGGAGGCCGTGTGCATCGGAGCATCCGCCGGAGCGGCCGCGGGGTGATGCGGCATGGCGGCGGGCGCGCTTTGCGCATCCGACTGCGGCAGCAGGCCCTGGGCGACCAGAACATTCATCAACTGCTGGTTCGTGGCTTCCAGTTGCGCAAGGCGGGCTTCAAGTTCTTCAATGCGGGCGTCGTCATCAGCCAGGGCTGGCGCGGCCACAGCCAGAGAGAGCAGGCTGACGCCTGCGATCAGTACGGATTTCATTTGCTTGTCCCCAAAAAGGTATGAATGAAGCGCAGTCCCATGCGCCCTGGCGAATGGGCCTAGTACCAATAGGGTTAACAAAGAATTTACTGAACTTGATCAGCGATTAAACCTGTGTGCGGTAGCCGCGGCTCACCGGCAGGCTCCGGCCGTCTGACAGGCGCGCTTCGGCGTCGCCGTCGCCGGTGGGGACCAGCTCCCGTATGGCCGGGCGGACGGTCAAGTGAGAGCGGTGAAGGCGGACCGGGTCGGCGCCGGCGGCGTCCAGCAGGCCGATCAGCCGGGTGAGGGTCATGCGGGCCAGATGAGCGCCGGTGGGCGTGATGACTTCCACATAATTGCCCGCCGCGCTGGCGCTGATGATCTCGCTGGCCGGTAATCGGATTTCCCGGCCGCCGCTGCGCAGGGTGATCACATGATCCGCACGGGCGTCTTCTCGCGCGGCTCTCAGGCGTTGGCGGGCGTCTTCGAGTTCGCGCACGATCGCCAGCACAGCCAGCATCAGGGCATAAGTCAGCACATCCTTGCGAAACTCGTAGAAAAACTCACCGAACAGACCGCCATAGGTTTCATAGGAAAACCCGAACATGAGGGGCCAGAGCAAGGCGCGCAGACCGTCCATGGTCACAATATGGACGAGTGAGAAGGCTGTGACCCCCAGCGCATGAACCGGTAGCGCGGTGCGCCAGCGTTCCAGGCTCAGAGGAAAGCGACGTTCCAGCAAGGCGACGGGGACGAACAGAGCCAGAATGACCAGATTGCTGGTGCCTTCCAGCGTCAGGGCGCGCAGCCAGACGCCGGCTTCGCCCGCCCGGCGCCATTCCTCGGCCAGGGACAGACCGTTCACCAGCCAGAAGCCCAGTGAGGCGATCAGATAAAACAGAAAGGCGCCTCGAAGGACGCGGCGTTCAAGATCGGGCGTGTGCATGGCCTGATCTTGCCCTGATGCGTCTGGCCTCGCCAGCGCGGGGCGCCGTGTTTCATCCCGTTTAAGCCGCGGTTCGTCCCTGGGGCGCCGGTATTGGTCCCACGGGTCCGCTGTTTGTCCTTTCGGGACTGCCTGAACGAGGCGCTGGCGTCAGTCTCGCCGCTGGTTCGACTGGGAGACTGAGATGACTGAAACCGGCCCGCGCGCCAGCGCGCCTCCGACCCGCCGTTACGACCTTGATTGGCTGCGCATCATCGCGTTCGGTCTTTTGGTCTTATACCATGTGGGCATGTTCTACGTGCCCTGGGGCTGGCATGTGAAAAGCGTGCATGCCGGCTCGGGCGCAGAGCCCTTGATGATGCTGTTGAACCCGTGGCGCTTGTCATTGTTATTTTTCATCTCGGGCGTGGCCTTTGCTTATCTGCACGACAAGAAGGGCGGCTGGGCTTTTGCGGGCGAACGCACGCTCAGACTGCTGCCGGTCATCATTTTCGGCATGATCGTCGTGGTGATGCCCCAGACCTATTTCCAGTTGCGCGAGGCGGGTGAGATCGAGCCGGGCATTCTGGCGTTCTGGCCGCGTTACATTCTGGATTGGGAGATCGCCGGCGTCGCCGTGCCGACCTGGAATCATCTGTGGTACGTGGTCTACCTGTTTGTCTATGCGCTGCTCCTGGCGCCGATCATGGGGCTTCTGAAAGCCTTCGGCCGCGGCCCGGGCGCTGTGCTGGGTCATGTTCTGGACAGCCGGTTTGGGCCGCTGTGGCTGATCGTGCTCGGTTTTGCGCCGATGATGATCTACCGCATTGTTCTGGTTCCCCATTTTGAAACCACTCACAATCTGACCTGGGATTGGGCGAACCACGCCATCAGCTTCACCTATCTGCTCTACGGCGTCTTCGCGGCCAAATCGGAGAGGTTCTGGTCGTGTGTGGACCGTGCGCTGCCGCTGGCGCTGGGGCTGACGGTCGTTCTGGGCGTCGTGATGACGCCGATCTGGTCGCTTTGGTGGGACCAGATCGCCGAACATGCGGTTCCACTGTGGATCGCGCGCGCTGCGCGGGTGCTTTACGCGTGGGCGATGATCGTGACGCTCTTGGGTCTGGCGCGGCGGTTCCTGACCGGAGACGGCCCGGTGCGGCGCTATCTGACCGAGGCGATCTTCCCGGTCTATATCCTGCACCAGACGATCACGGTCTCAGCCGGTTATATCCTGACCCGCATGGGCTTTGACGTCTGGACCGAGTTCGCGCTGGTCACCCTCATCACCTATGGCGGGGCGTTCGCCGGGTTTGAGATCATTCGCAGGATCAAGCCGCTCAGGCCGGTGTTCGGGCTGAAGCTCTAGGTCTCGGCTCCCCTGAAAGGCTCGACTCTGTACGCGTAAGCGCTTAACTGGTCGGGCTTTTCTGGGGGGAGATGACTATGGGCGCTTTTTCACGGGCCGCCATTGTACTGGGCGTGACGCTTGCGGGCAGCGTAGCTGCGGTGTTCGGGGCGGACGCCTTGCGCGACGCGGGCTATCTGGCCGAACCGGGCGAGGCGGGCGCGCCTGCCGCCGTTGCGCCAGCCGCGACGCCATTTGATCGCTTCATCCAGGCTTCGGGTTTGCAGAACCAGGCCACGGCTGCGAACGCGGCGTGCGGCTTTGGCGAGTCCCTGTCTGCAGGCGAGAGCGGGTTCTGGCTGGTCGGCGATGCGCCCGGCGTTCTGGGCGTCTACCGGGCTGAAGCGGGCGAGGCTCATGTGCTGCGCAGTTTCACTGCGTCAGCTGACAATCTGGTGGCCTATAGCGAATATGGCGAATTGTTCGTTCAAACCGGAGACGGGGCCTTCAACAGCCGGACCTTCGTGCTGGATGAGGCGGGCGAAGTGATCTTCACCGAGCCTTTGCTGGAGCGCGCCCGGATCGCGTTGACGTGTGAGGATGCGCAAGCGGCGGCGACGGAGCTGAACACGTTGTTTCGCGCCTCCGGCCCGGCGGTGGATCCGATCCGGTCAGGTCTGAACGCCTTTGTGGTCGGAGACGGCTATGAAGACTGGGTCTATCCGCGCGTGGACGGCCTGGTCGAGGCCTGCGCGCCCGCGGGCGGCGTCGCTGCGCTTGAGGATGGACGGACGACCCTGATTGCAGCGGAATTCGACGTGGACGCTCGGTTTGGCGAGGCGATCTATCATGACATGTCCGGAGAGAGCCTGGCGGGCTCGTCCGAACCGATGCTCTATCTGACGCTGGCGACGGTTCACAGCGCCACGGAACATGGAGAGATCGCCTATTACCGCGCGCCGCTGAGCTGGACAGACCTGCTGGCGGGCGACGACGTGGTTTCCTTGATCTACCGCTATGAGGCGATGGAGCAGGTCGGCTTTTCAGTCTTCGCCAACGGCTCGCGGTCTCACAGCGAAAGCGCGGGCGGGGTCATGGACGCCAGCTTTCCATGCGCTGACCCTCAGCAGGCGGTCGAAATCTTGCGCGCGGTCTCCGCGGGCTAGCTCTGTGTCTCCCGCATCAGCTTGAGCGCGATGCGCGGGGCGTCCCACAGTGAGGGCAGCAGCATCAACGATACCGGCGCGCCGGTGATGACGATGAATTGCTGCAGCTTGCCCACGGCGCCCCCGCCATTGCCCGCGCTCACCAGCACGATGGCCATGGCCGCCATCACCAGACCCCAGAAGGCGCGCATGCCGCCGGACGGCTCGCCCTCTTTGCTGAGCGCGCTGGAGATGGCGAAGGTCATGGAATCGCCCGTCGTGGCGACGAACACCGTGGTCAGGATCAGAAACAGGATCGAGACCGGCAGGGCCAATGGCAGGCTCTGGGTGATGGCGAGCAGGGCGGCGGGCAGGTCAAAGCCCTCAAACGCGCCCGACACCGAGCCGGGCTCAGCCAATTCAAACGCCAGCCCGCTGCCGCCCAGGATGGTAAACCAGAAATGGGTGGCCAGAGGGGCGACCACCGACAGGGTCAAGATGATCGAGCGGATCGAGCGGCCGCGCGAGATGCGCGCGATGAAGATCGCCATCATCGGCCCATAGCCGATGAACCAGGCCCAGAAGAACAGGGTCCAGCCGTTCAGCCAGCCGCTCTCGCCAAACAGGCCCGCCCCGTCGCGTTGCAGGGCGATGGGGAAGAAGTTCAGCAGGTAATGCGCCATCCCCGACAGGAAGTGCCGGATGATGAAGCCGGTCGGGCCCGCCGCCAGAATGAAGACCAGCAAGAGGCCGGTCAGGATGATGTTGAAGCGGCTGAGGATCTGGATGCCGCGCGACAGGCCGGTCAGGGCGGAGGTGATGTAGATTGACGCCAGGGCGATGATCACGCCGATCTGGGTCGGCAGACCTTCGGGAAAGCCGAACATGTTGGACAGGCCGGCGCTGACCTGAAGCCCCAGAAAGCCGATCGGCCCGACGGTGCCCGCGATGACGCCGATCAGCGCGAAGGTGTCGGCCACCCCGCCCAGCGGGCCGTCGGTGAGTTTGCGGCCCAATACCGGGTAAAGCAGCGTCCGCGGCGCCAACGGCAAGCCCTTGGCTTGTTCGTAATACATCAGAAGGATCGCGCTCAGCGCGCCGAGGCTCGCCCAGGCGGGAAAGCCCCAGTGCAGGAAGCTTTGCGCCAGCGCCACATCCACCGCGGCTTCAGCGCTGGCGGATACATCGGCGTTCGGCGGCGGGGTCAGGAAATGCGCCAGCGGTTCCGCCGCCGCCCAGAACACGCCGCCCGCGCCTAAAAGCGTGCAGGCGATCATCGCCGACCATTGAAAATAGGGAAATTCAGGCGTGTCCCGACCGCCCAGCCGGATCTTGCCCGCGGGTGACAGCGCGATCGCCAGGGCAATCAGGAAAATGGCGGGCAGCAGGATCTGCCAGTACAGGCCGAAACCGCGGGCGATGAGGCTTGATCCCGCATCCACCCAGTGTGACAGCGCGCCGAGGTCAAACACCGCCAGCGCGCAGAACCCGAGGCAAAATCCGGCGGTGGTGAAGAAGACGCCAAGGCGCGTCCCGCGCCAGGCGCGAGCCAGTTGATCGGTCATGGGAGAGCTCCTCGGGTTGCGTCGGCTTTGTAGGTCTTCGCGAATGCCCAAGGCCCGTCTGGCCCTCGACCGATTCTGGCTCGCGCCTTTCAGCGCGGTTGAGTTAGTCTTCGATGTCCGGCACGGCCACGGCGTGGAAGCCCGCGTCCACGTGCAGGATTTCACCGGTGCACGACTTGCCCAGATCACTGAGCAGGTACAGCGCGGAACCGGCGACGCCTTCCATGGTGGTGTCTTCCTTGAGCATGGACCAGTCCTTGCCGGTCTTCATCAAGGTGCGGCCGCCGGAAATGCCGGCCATGGCGAGGGTCCGCATCGGACCGGCGGAAATGGCGTTCACCCGAATGCCCTGCGGGCCGAGATCGCGGGCGATATAGCGGGTGGAGGCTTCCAGAGCGGCCTTGGCGACGCCCATCACATTGTAGTTCGGAACGACGCGTTCCGAGCCCAGATAGGTCAGCGACACCATGGCGCCGCCGCCTTCTTCCTTGGACGGCATCAAGGCGCTGGCGCGCTTGGCGGCGTCCACGAAGGAAAAGGCGGAAATGTCCATGGCGCGCTGGAAGCCCAGACGCGTGGTGTTGTGGGTGAAGCTGCCCTGAAGCTCGTCCTTGCCGGCGAAAGCGATGGCGTGAACGAGGAAGTCGAGCTTGCCCCATTTGTCTTCAAGTGTCTTGAAGCAGGCGTCCATGGACGCGTCATCACTGACGTCGGCGGTGACCATGAAGGGCTCGTCGCCGAGGCTCTCCACCAGCGGACGCACGCGCTTTTCGAGCGCTTCATCCTGATAGGAGAAGGCGAGCTCGGCGCCCTGGGCGTGCAATTGCTGGGCGATGCCCCAGGCGATGGAGTTCTTGTTGGCCACGCCCATGATCAGGCCGCGCTTGCCCTTCATCAACGTGCCGGTCGGAAACTCGGTCTCGGCCATGGCCGTCCCCTTCTTTGTGCGGTGGCGCCAGTGAATCAGGCGCAAACTGGATGGACGGCGCAGCGCATATCGGTGCGGTGCGCCCGGTGTCAGGGCTCGCTGATAGCGCACACCGGGCGGGGGTGTCGAGATTGACTGAAGCGTGATCGCCGTCACAGCGTTTTGGCGTTGGTTAAACTTTTGCCTTCATGTCAGACTATCAAAGGGTCGGCGATCAAGCGCCGAACGGGCGCCGATTGCGGATCAGGACTATTGAGGACACGTATGAAAGCCACTCCGACGCCACGCTCCGTGGCGATCCAGAAGCGCTGGAGCACTCTGGACTGGGCGAGCGTTTTCGCCGCCATCATCTACCCCGCCCTGGGCGTATTGGGTCTCATCACCGCCTTCACGCTCGGACTGGCTCTGAACGGGCTGACCCTGCACTGGTGGTATCCGGTTCTGGCGTTGTTCGTCGGCGCCGTGACGCTGGTGATCTGTAATTTCGGCATCGGCGTTCTGCACCGGGTCTGGCAGCACAAGGCGGGCGAGCTGAAAGCCCCCGCCCAGATCCTGACCGCGCTCAATTGCGTCATCGCCATGCAGGGGCGGCTGAAGGACTGGGTGAATTATCACAGCCAGCATCACCGCCTGTCCGACAAGGCCGGTGATCCGCACAACCCCCATGAAAGCAAGATGTGGGCGTGGATGGGCTGGTTGATCTTCCGCGATCCCAACGATCTTCAGCGCCCGACCGCCATGTGGCTCAAGGATCTCAAGACCGTGCAGATCCTCGACCGGCATTATTCGCTGATCACGCTTCTGGTGCACCTGGTGCTGCCGGCGGCCATTTATCTGACCGTCTGGGCGCTGGGCGGCTCGCTTCTGCTGACCTTCATCCTGCATGCGGCGGCGGTGACGGCGCGGGCGATCCAGTTCCACGCGACAATCCTCGGCGTGAACGTGTTTGGTCACCTCAAGACCCCGCGCTGGGCGGATTATCTGCTGGCGATCCTCACGGGCGGCGAAGCGTTTCACGATCACCACCATGACGAGCCGGTCAGTGCGCTGCACCTGCCCCGTCGTGGCCTGATGAACCGCCTGCTGGACTATAACGGCACCATCTTGCTGGTGTTTGAGAAGTTGCGCTGGGCTAGCGATCTCAAGATCGCGCCGCAATTCAGCGTTCCGGCGCGGATTACCGCCGCCTGAGGCGGTCGTTAACGTCAGCTTCACGGGGAACACGGTCTGCTGATGCCTGCGGGTCCGGGGCGACCCTGCCCGCAGCGTCAGGAGGGGAAGATGTCGCGCGAAACATCCATACTGTTTGTGTGCACCGGCAATATCTGTCGCTCACCCACAGCTGAAGCGGTCGCGAAGGCGCTGGCGCAAAGGGCCGAGAAGAGTCTGGTGCTCGATTCCGCCGGCACGGGCGACTGGCATGTGGGCGAACGTCCTGACCCGCGCGCCGTTCAGGCGGCGCAGGCGCGCGGTTATGACCTGTCAGGCATGTCCGCACGGGCCGTCACCGATGATGATTTCATCCGCTTTGACCATCTGGTGGCCATGGATGAGGGGCATCGGCGCTGGCTGGCCGAGGCGCGCAGCAGCCGGCAACTCCCCGAAACCAAGATTTCCTTGCTGATGGACTGGTCGGTGGGCCTGGCGCGCACCTCCATCCCTGATCCCTATTACGGGGATGAAGCGGATTTCGAGCGCGTGCTCGACCTCATCGAAAAGGGCTGTCAGGGGCTGGTGTCGCGGGTTTAGCCCCCTAAAGCCCCATTTGCTTGACGGCGAGATCGCGCATGATCTCTTCGGAGCCGCCGCCAATGGCCATCACCTTCACTTCGCGATAGATACGCTCGATCGCGCAGCCGCGCAGATAGCCCGCGCCGCCCAGGATCTGCATGGCCTCATTGGCGCAGAACTCCGCGGTTTTGGACGCGAACACCTTGATTTTCGCCAGCTCCGCAGCGGGCATGGCGGCGCCGTTGTCGGTCGCCTCGTTCACTCGCCAGGCGAGCATTTGCAGATAGGCGTCCAGCGCGTCGATCTTGCCTGACATGTCCGCGATCTTGTGGCGGATCGCCTGGTGCTTGATCAGCGGCTTGCCGAAGGTTTCGCGGGCCTGAGCATAGGTGATGGCGTCATCGAGGCACCGCTTCGCCATCCCCAGGCACCCGGCCGACAGGGTCAGGCGCTCATAATTGAAATTGTCCATGATCGCCAGCAGACACAGGCCTTCCTGACCCAGCTGATAGCGGGCGGGGATGCGGCAATCGTCAAAATGCAAGGTCGCGGTGTCCGAACACCACCAGCCCATCTTGTTGGTGATGGCGGTGCGGGTGAAGCCCGGCGCCTCTGCGGGGACGAGAAACAGCGAAATGCCGCCAAAGCCCTCGCCGCCCGTGCGCGCGCCGACCACGAACCAGCTCGCTTTCATGCCGCCGGTGATGAAGGTCTTCTCGCCATTGATCAGCCAGTCGTCGCCGTCCTTGCGGGCCTTGGTCTGAATACGAGAGAGGTCCGAGCCGCCTGAAGGCTCGGTCATGCCCAGCGCGCCGCCGGTTTTGCCCGAGATGATGCCGGGCAAGACTTCCGCCTTGATCTCGTCAGAGGCGAGGGTGTGGATCGGGCCGGTCATAATGCCGCGCGAGCCCAGCGAAGCGTTCACCCCGCCCACGCCCGCATAGCCCATCGCGATCCCCGCATCGACGCGCATCAGCGCGTCTTCAAAGCCGTTTCCGCCATAGGTGGCGTCAATGCCGAAGCCGAACAGACCCAGCGCGCCAGCCTTTTCATGCAAGTCCCAGGGAAAATCGCCCGCCTCGTCCCAGGCGTCGCCATAGGGTTCGATCTCGCGATTGATGAAGCCCTCAACGCTCTCGCGGAACGCCTTGCGTTCGGGCGTGTCAAAGGGCCGGGCGAGGGCGGATGTGGGGGCGCTGGACATGAGGATCTCCCGAACGTCTATTTTCCCCAATGGTAATATAGATGACGTATACGTCAATCATGATTGAAGCGTGCATCTTGGCGCTTTCCCTGAGGTGAGTTCCGCGTTACCTCCCGCGCCCATGAGCCTGATCACCCTGGCCGCGTTCGCCGGCGCCATCTTCATCCTGTTTCTCACCCCCGGACCGGGCAATATCGCCATGGTGGGCCGGACGCTGGATGCCGGGCCGGTCCATGGGGTGACCTATGGTCTGGGCATTCTGACGGGTGACATCTTCTGGCTGACGCTGGCGGTGTTCGGCCTCGCCGCCGCCGCAGAGGTCGCGGGCGAGTACGCGCAGTTTTTCTGGATCGCCAAGATCATCGGCGCCGGCATCTTGCTGTGGTTCGCCTGGGGCGCCTTTCAGGGCTGGCGGAATCCGGCGCCGGCGGACGCGCCCCTGGCGCCGGTCAGCAAGCGGGGTCTGGCGATGACCTATGCGGCGGGCGTCGCTATGCCTTTGACCAACCCCAAGCCGATCATCTTCTATCTCACTTTCCTACCTGCGTTTTTTGACCTGACAGTCGTCGGCCCGCTCAGCTATCTGGCGATGATTGGCGTGATGGGCGCAATGTTCGTGCTGTTCGCGCTCGTCTATGTGGGGCTGGCGCACAAAGCCCGCGGCTGGCTCAAGGCGAAGGGCGTCAAACGCTGGGCGGACCTCGTCACGGCGGTGATCATGGCGGCTGTGGCGGTCTTGCTGCTGGTCCGGTAGAGCGGTCCTCAAAAAAGTCCACACCTGCAGTGCGTTCAGACATGGTGACAACGCCGCGAACGCGGTAAAAGTATGTCATGTCAGAGACACCGAATCAGGAATACGGCGCGGAGTCGATCAAGGTCCTCAAGGGCCTCGACGCCGTGCGCAAACGCCCCGGCATGTATATCGGCGACACCGATGACGGCTCGGGTCTGCATCACATGGTCTATGAGGTGGTGGATAACGCCATCGACGAGGCGCTGGCCGGGCATTGCTCGCAAGTGACCGTTTGCCTGCACGCCGACGGCTCCGCCAGCGTGACCGATGACGGCCGCGGCATTCCCACCCAGATCCACGCCGAAGAAGGCGTGTCCGCAGCCCAGGTCATCATGACCCAGCTGCACGCGGGCGGGAAATTCGACCAGAACTCCTACAAGGTGTCCGGCGGCCTGCACGGCGTGGGCGTATCTGTGGTGAATGCGCTGTCGGACTGGCTCGACCTGACGATCTGGCGCAATGGCCGCGAACACACCATGCGGTTCCGGCGCGGTGATCCCGAGAACGGTCAGGATCTGCGCGAAGTGGGCGATGCGGGCGGTAAAAAAGGCACCCAGGTGCGCTTCATGCCGTCTGAGGAAACCTTCTCCAACATTGATTTTGAGCGAAACCGGCTGCTGCATCGCTTGCGCGAGCTGGCCTTCCTCAATTCCGGCGTGAAAATCGTGCTGCGCGACGAACGCGACGCCGAACCGTTTGAAGAAGTGCTGGAATATGAGGGCGGCGTCGCCGCCTTCGTCAAACACCTCGACCGCACCAAGACCGCGATCTTCCCCGATCCGGTGCTGATCACCGGCGAGCGCGAAGGCGTCACCGTCGAAGCCGCGCTTGAGTGGAATGACAGCTATCACGAGAACGTTCTGTGCTTCACCAACAACATCCCCCAGCGCGATGGCGGCACGCACCTGGCGGGCTTCCGCGGCGCGCTGACGCGTGTGGTGAACCAGTATGCGGGCAATTCGGGCATTGCGACCAAAGCCAAGGTGTCCATCACCGGCGATGATGCGCGCGAGGGCCTGACCTGCGTTCTGTCGGTGAAAGTGCCGGATCCGAAATTTTCCTCGCAAACCAAGGACAAGCTGGTCTCGTCTGAAGTGCGTCCGGCGGTGGAAAGCGCGGTCTATGACACGCTGACCGAATGGTTTGAGGAACACCCCGCCGAAGCGCGCCAGATCGTGACGAAAATCGTCGAGGCCGCCTCCGCCCGTGAAGCCGCCCGCAAGGCGCGCGAGCTGACCCGGCGCAAATCCGCGCTCGACATCACGTCCTTGCCCGGCAAGCTGGCGGATTGCTCGCAAAAGGACCCGGCGAAATCCGAGCTGTTCATCGTGGAGGGGGATTCCGCCGGCGGCTCCGCCAAACAGGGCCGTCACCGCGAGAACCAGGCCGTGCTGCCGCTGCGCGGCAAGATCCTTAATGTGGAGCGCGCCCGCTTTGACAAGATGCTGTCCTCTGATCAGGTCGGCACGCTGATCACGGCGTTGGGCACCGGCATCGGCCGCGACCAGATCGACTATGACAAGCTGCGCTACCACAAGGTCATCATCATGACCGATGCTGACGTGGACGGCGCGCACATCCGGACGCTACTGCTGACCTTCTTCTACCGGCAGATGCCAGAGCTGATCGAACGCGGTCATCTCTTCATCGCCCAGCCGCCCCTCTACAAGGTGATGCGCGGCAAGTCCGAGCGCTACCTCACCGACCAGGCTGAAATGGACGCCTTCCTGATCGAGGAAGGCAGCTCCGAAGCGGTGCTGGAGCTGGCGACCGGCGAAAAAGTCTATGGTCAGGATCTGGCCGAACGGGTGAAGGCCGCGCGCGGCATCGCCCTGTCGCTCGACCGTCTCGCGGCGCGTGCGCCGAAATTCGCGCTGGAAGCCGCCGCCCTCACCGGCGCGCTGCATCCCGACGCCACGCAAGAGCAAGTGGACGCCGCCGCTGAGCGCCTCGCCGCGCAGTCTGATGAAGGCGAAGACGGCTGGGTCGGTCAGCTTCTGCCCGAAGGCGGCATGGTGTTCAAACGCACCGTGCGCGACGTGGTGGAATCCATCACGCTGGACGACAAGATCCTCGCCAGCCCCGACGCCAAGCGCCTGTCTGATCGCGCCGACGCGATCGCGGCCGATTATCAGGGCCTCGCCATCTTCCGCCGCAAGGGCGAGGAGACCGAGATCTTCTCCCCGAACGCGCTCGTCAGCGCGGTACAAGCCGCCGGCGCCAAGGGCCTGAAAATCCAGCGCTATAAAGGGCTGGGCGAGATGAACCCCGACCAGCTGTGGGAAACCACCCTCGATCCCGAAGCGCGCTCCCTGCTGCGCGTGTCGGTGACCGAAGCCGATGTGGCCGACGAGCTGTTCTCCAAGCTCATGGGCGACGTGGTCGAACCCCGCCGCGACTTCATCCAGGAATTCGCCCTGGAAGCGGAGGTGGATGCCTAGGCGTCTGCGTTCTACGATCTGGAACCCCGGCCCGGCGCTCGCTTGGCCGGGGTTTTTGTTTTTGTGGCAGGGGTTCATGGGTCCCCGGGTCAAGCCCGAGGACCGAGAGGACGTCTCCGCTCACCCCAATCCCTGCACCCACTCCGGCACGATTTCCGTCGCGGGGCCGTAATGGCGTTCGGCGAAGAGGTCGCTGATCTCGCCGGGCTCGAGCGTCAGCTCGACGGTGTGGGCGCCGTTGCGGCGGGCTTCACTGACAAAACCGGCGGCGGGGTAGACCGTGCCCGACGTGCCGATGGCGACGAACAGGTCGCAGCGGGAAAGCGCCGCGTAAATCTGATCGAGCCCGAGCGGCATCTCGCCGAACCAGACCACATGGGGGCGCAGGCCGCCCGCCTTGGTGCAGGCGGGGCACAGGCGGTCGATCGCCATGTCCTCACGGTCGTAAAACAGGTGATCACACAGGCTGCAGCGGGTTCTGAGGAGTTCGCCATGCATGTGCAGCAGGCTCGCTGACCCCGCCTGCTCGTGCAGATCGTCGATATTCTGGGTGACCAGCAGGAAATCGGACCGCCCGTCCATCATCCAGTTCTGCTCAAGCTCGGCCAGCGCATGATGGGCGGCGTTGGCCTTGGCGTCAGACAGGTTCGCGCGGCGCGCGTTATAAAAGCCCAGCACGGTTTCCGGGTCGGCGGCGAAGGCTTCGGGGGTGGCGAGCTTCATCGGGTCGAACTTGGCCCACAGCCCGCCTTCATCGCGAAAGGTGCCGAGCCCTGACTCGGCGGAGACGCCCGCGCCGGTGAGGATGACGATACGATCAGAACGCGCCATTCGGGCCTCAAACGCTGGGGAAACGGTGTGTGAGCCAGCCCAGCATCAGCTCAGAGAGTTCCTGCGGGGCTTCATACTGGGTCCAGTGCCCGATCCCTTCAATCACATTCATGTCGAGATTCGAGCACAGCATGGGCATCCAGGCGGCGAGCTTGGGCGGCAGCATGTAATCGCACTCCGCCGCGATCATCTGGCAGGGCATCGACAGGCGGTGATCCACGCCGCCCAGACGCTCCCAGTTCGCATCGAAATTGCGATACCAGTTCATCCCGCCGCGGAAGCCGGATCTGGCGTAGGCGTCCGCATAGATCTTGCGGGTCTCGGGCGGGACGACGCAATCGTCTTCGGTCTTGAGGCCGCCGCGCTCGACGAATTTATCAAAGCGTTTGGGCAGATGGGTGATCGAGGCGGGCAGTTTGTCGAGATCGGCGACCGGGGCCGGCGCGCCGAAACTGAAGGCGAAGAAGTCCGCCTCGCGGCCCTTGAAATAGTCGTCCATCGCCTCGTCCTGAAAGGCGATGATGTAATGGTCCTCCCCGCCGCGCTCCTTGAAGACTTCGGAGGGCGGGACCGATCCGCGCGGCAGATGCGGCGTGTTCACACCGATGGCGCCCAGAAAACGCTCCGGAACCAGACAGGCCGCGTGCCACATCAGAATGCCGCCCCAGTCATGGCCGACCCAGACGGCCTTATCGATCCCAAGCGCATCCAGAAGCCCGGTGAAATCGCCCACCAGATGATCCACGCCATAGGCCTCGACCGGATGGGGGGCGTCAGAGGCGCCGAACCCGCGATTATCCGCGGCGATGACGCGATAGCCGGCGTTCGCCAGATCCTCGATCTGCTGCGCCCAGCTCAGCGCCAGCTCCGGCCAGCCATGCATCAACAGCACCGGCACGCCGTCCTCGGGACCGGCCAGATGCACCGAGAGGTTCACCTCGCCCACATTGATCTTTTGCGCAGGCGGCATGGGCGGGTGAGTCATGATGTCCTCCGGGGCGAACTAGGCGGGCCGTATCCCCGCACGTTTTTGTTTTCGCTCGAAGTGTAAAAGGTCGAACACGAAAACGGCCAGCCCCGACCAGATGAAAATGAAGGTGAACAGATAGGCGACGCTGAACGGCTCGCCATACACCAGCCCGACGATGAATTGCAGGGTGGGGGCGATGAATTGCAACACGCCGATGGTGGCGAAGGTCAGCCCGCGCGCCCCCAGCAGGAACAGGAGCAAGGGCGCCACGGTCATCGGGCCGGTCATCATCAGCAGAATCGTCTCATACGGACCGTCGAGGAAATGCCCGGCATTGGCCCCGCCCTGGATTTCAAGAAAGCTCAAGACGAACATGGACGGGATGGCGATGATCACCGTCTCCCAGAACAGGCCGATGCGGGCGTCCACCTGGATCGTCTTGCGCACATAGCCATAGGCGGTGAACGAGCCCGCCAGCACCAGGGCCAGCCAGGGCAGCTCGCCCACGGTGATCACCTGGTTCAGCACGCCCATCACCGCCAGACCCACCGCCACGGCGCGCAAGGGTCCAAAGCGTTCGCGCGCCACGAAGACGCCCACCGCGACCACCATCAGGGGGTTGATGAAATAGCCCAGCGAGACTTCCAGCACCCGGCCGGAATTGACCGCAAAGATAAAGAGCCACCAGTTCGCCGCGATCAGCAGCGAGGTCGCCAGCATGACCAGCAAGGTCTTGCGATCATTGAGCACCGCGAAGGCCGGCCCGATCCGCCGTCCCATATACAAGAGCAAGAGCAGGACCGGCGCCGACCAGATGGCCCGCCACAGCACGATCTCGCTGGGATTGGCGAAGGCCAGAAACTTGTAAAAGATCGGCGAGAGACCCCAGATGAAATAGCCCGACAGGGCCGCCGCGCCCGCGCGTTTGGGATCCAGGCGATCAGGGGTGAGGGGCGGAATGGACATCGTCTCTGTCTAGAGCCGCGCCTGCGCCCTGTCATTCCACTTCCTGCTCAGTTGTTGTTTCAGTCAGCAGGCTGCCGTGTCCGGGCCAGGGCATGGCCCAGCCGCCAGGCGACCCAGACGGCGCTCCACACATTGCCCAGGACCGGCAACGGCAGGATGAACGCCAGCGCGATCAGCTTGTTGGGTTCAAACACCCAGATCAGGATCGCCAGAAGCACAAAGCCCAGATAGAGATCGATCAGGCTGACCACGCCCCAGGGCTCAGAGACCAGCCATCCCACCGCTTCTGACAGCGATTGCCCCGCCGTCATCGACGCCCAGACGATGGAGACGGCGAGCGCGATCGCGCCCAAGGCTGCGATAATCCGAAAGGCTGTCATGTCCCGCTCCTGTGAATGCGTCACAAGGTAATACGGGACGGCGGGCGTTCTGGATTACCCGTCCACCTCGCAGCTGTTTACGCGCTCACGATGGTTTTGCGGGAAGGTTCCGATCCAGCACTGGTCGAAGACCGAGCAATAACAGACTTGAATATCAGTTTGCCATCGGGCGGCGTTCAGCCGCTCCCAATACGCGCGATCGGGCGTGTCTTCGGGCGGCCGGGTGAAGGCGATGAATGTGTTCTCATCATTGGGCGCCAGCAATTGCGGCGCGACGGGACTGGTGAGCACCTGATTGGTATCGAAAATGCGCTGCATGGCCACGATCCGCTCCTCGGGATCATCGTCATGGCCTTCGACAAGGCTGGCGAAATAGGATTCGGGGCCGGGATAGGTCACGCCCTCATGGATGAAGTGCATCCAACGGATATCGACGGGACCGAGACCGCGATTTCCGATGATGAAGCTCAGCCGGTAGGCCTGCTCATCGCTGTCGTAATTGCCGTGGGCGACGGTGGGGATGGGCAGTACGCTGGCTTCCAGCTGGCGCTGCATGATCACGCCCTGGAACACGGCCACAAACAGCGAGGCGACCGAGATCGTCGTGACGGCGATCGCCACGATGATCTCGATCACACGGATGCGGCTTGAGCGCATCGAAGCCTATTCCCGGTCGGCGTCGGCGATGTCGGGTTTGACCTTCGGCTCATAGGGGACATCGGCCGGGTGACGATAGATGTCCTCGTCCAGTTCGCCTTCCCATTTGGCCACCGCCGTCGCCACGGTGGCGTCGCCGGTGACGTTGAGCGCCGTGCGGGCCATGTCCATGATCCGGTCCACCGGCAGGATGAAGCCGACAATGATCGCCACCTGCTCGGGGCTGACGCCGAAGGTGTCGAGCACGATCGCCAGCAGGAAGAGAGACGCCGACGGGATGCCGGCCGCGCCGATGGAGACGATGGCGGCGGTGAAGGCGATCAGGATGTAATTGGCCAGCGTCAGGTCATAGCCGAAGGCCTGGGCGGTGAAGAGCGCCAAGATGCCCAGGTACAGCGCCGTGCCGTCCATATTGATGGTCGCGCCCAAGGGGAGGACCGAGCCCGCGATGGAGCGTTTGACGCCGAGGTTTTCGGTGGCGTTCGTGATGGTCACCGGCAGGGTCGCGCTGGAGGAGGCGGTGGAATAGGCCACCGCTATGGCGTCCAGCATGCCGCGCAGGAAGTTCATCACCGGCAGGTTCAGCACGAATCGGATAATGCCGCCATAGATCAGCACCGCATGGGTGAGAAGGCCCAGATAAACCGCCGCGATCAGGATCGCGATGGAGGCGAGGGCCTCAAGGCCTTGCGAGGCGACGGTGTGGCTGACGAGCGCAAACACGCCGAACGGCGCCACTTCCATCACCAGATGGGTGACCTTCAGGACCACATTGGCGGCCTGGGTGAACAGATCGCCCACCAGCTTGCCGTCACGGCCGGCCATCAGGATGCCGATGCCGAGCAGCACGGCGAAGAAGATGATCGCCAGAACATCGCCGTCCGCCAGCGCCGCCACCGGGTTTTCCGGCACGATGCCCAGAAGGCGCTCGACCAGAGTCGGCGCTTCTCCGGACACCGGAACCGCGTCGGCGCCGCCCAGGTCCACACCCTCGCCGGGCTTGAAGAGCAGGCCGAAGATGATGCCGATAATGTTGGCGAAGAAGGTAGTGGCGAAATAAAGCGCCATGGTCTTCAGACCGATGGAACCCAGCTTTTTGGGATCGCCCAGCGCCAC
>NZ_DEMB01000004.1:117132-171733 GCF_002354675.1 Oceanicaulis sp. UBA2681
ATGAACAGATCACCCACCGGCTTGACGAAAGTCTCCAGCCAAGAGGCGGCTGCAGGGCCGCCCATGACCTGGCTCAGAACGCCGCCGAAGATCACGCCGATCACCAACGCGCCAAGCACGCGCTGCCATAGCGCGATCTTAAACCAACCTCTCATACAGGCCCCTCCCCGGCGGCTCTCATATCAGAACCGCGCCAGCCTAAGCCCGGATGCGAACAGGTCAACGATCTGAGGCCGTAGGGCCTTCGATTGGTGTCAGGATTTGGGATGTGAAGCGGCCTGGCCGATGGCCTTGAGCCCGCCCATGCGCACGCCGTACACCAGCCAGATCACGCCGATGATCAAGAGCCAGGGCGAGACGGCGAAGGTCGGATTGATGCGTGAGACAATGACCAGAACAGCCGCCAGCACGATATGGCCGATCACCACCCGCCAACGCAGGTCGCGATAGCTTTCAGCCGTCCGGATGGTGGCTTCTGAAAACCAGCGCCAGGCCCGGTTCACGCCGCCGGAATCGCGGGCGCGGCGGGTGCTTTCTGACTGGTCGGGTTGATAGCTCATATTTTCAGGATACGGACTTGTTCGGGGTGTGTCAAAAGACCGCGATCGCCTGCGCTCCATAAAAAAACCCGCCGGCACGGCCTGTGACAGACCGCCCGACGGGCTCAGGAGAGATCGTGAGTCTGGGACTTAGCCCAGCGCGCTTTCCGCGCGGATGATCGCGGCGGCGGCGTTGACCACGGACCCGATGCGGACGGCGGCCTGGATCTGTTCGGCGGTGAGGCCGGCCTTGCGCAGTTCATGTTCGTGCGCGTCGATGCACATGCCGCAGCCATTGATGGCGGACACAGCGAGCGACCACAGTTCAAAGTCGGCTTTGTCGACGCCCGGATTGCCGATCACATTCATGCGCAGCTTGGCCGGCATGGTTTTGTAATCGCTGGCGGAAACCAGATGGTTGAAGCGATAGAACACATTGTTCATGCCCATGATCGACGCGGCGGCCTTGGCGGCGGAGACCGCCTCGGGCGACAGCTTGTCCTCGATCTCGCCAACAATGTCGGTCAGGGTTTCGCGCTCGCCCACGGCGTAGGCGGACGCCAGGAAGCAGCCATATTTCTTCTGGTCGTCGAGCACGGTTTCGCGGGCCAGGGAGCTGAGGTTCAGCTTGATGTCCTTGGCGTGTTCGGGCATGCGATTTTTCAGGGCGTCAAGGCTCATGGCGCGTCCTTTCATGATGAATGGCGGGTTTGGACCGGTCGTCCAGCAGGACGAAAGATCGCCCGGCGTCTGAAGGGGGGGGGACGAACGCAGGGCGGGGGACATTGGGACGACCGGTCCGGCTTTAGCCATGGCGGGCCATGGATAAAGCAGGGCGGGCCGCCGTCGGACGGCTCCCCGCAGAGAGCCGTCCTTGAGCGAAGCGATTACGCTGCGAGCGTGTCGCCGCCAGCCTGGCGGTTGCACGGGCACAGTTCGTCGGTCTGCAGGGCGTCCAGAACACGCAGGGTGTCTTCGGGGTTGCGGCCCACATTCAGGTTGGTCGCATACACGTGCTGGATCACGCCGTCCGGGTCGACGATGTAGGTGTAGCGGAACGCCACGCCTTCCGGCGAACGCACGCCCAGGCCGTCAACCAGCGAACCGGTGGTGTCAGCGAACTGCCACTGGTTCAGACCGTTCAGGTCCGGGTGCTCGCGGCGCCAGCCCAGCTTGGAGAATTCGTTGTCGGTGGAGCCGGTCATCACGACGGCGTCACGATCAGCAAATTCGTCTTCGAGGTTGGCGAAAGCCACGATCTCGGTCGGGCAGACGAAGGTGAAATCCTTCGGATAGAAGACGATGACTTTCCACTTGCCCGGGAAGGACTCGTTGGTGATCGCCTCGAAAGCGGACTCGCCGTTTTGCTCGTGCTCGTTGAATTTCGGCTTGACGCCGGTGACTTCGAATTCGGGGAGCTTGTCGCCAATGCCCAGCATAATTTCTCTCCTGGCAGGTTTGAATCTCTTGGGTCGAGGACGAATGATTGAGGGGCCCGCCCTTCGACGAGACTGGATATGGACCTGAGCTATTGATAAATCCAATGGATTGTTCCTGTTGCTCCCATAGGATTTATCAATACGGCTGAGCTGGTGCCTCTTTCACGCTGTTTTTCAGTGATTGATCGCTCTTTCAAATCCGAGCGCTTCAGGCGGGCCAGACCCTGCGCAAACCCGCAGAGATATTAGTATTATTGGTATTTCCTATGTCTCACCGTAATTAAATTGATTTGATATATGCCTCATCCTGGCGTGATATTGTGCTCAATCTAAGCGTTCTGATCCGGGAGGACATGACCATGGACGGACACGATATGAAAAATCCGGGCGGTTGCCCGTTCCACCACGGCGGCAACACCGCCATGGACAAGCCGGTCACCAAATGGTGGCCGAACGCGCTCAATCTCGACATTCTTCATCAGCGCGGCGCACGCACCAATCCGATGGACCCCGATTTCGACTACAAGTCGGAAGTGGCGAAACTCGATTTCGATGCGGTGAAAGCCGACGTCAAAGCCCTGCTGCATGACAGCCAGGACTGGTGGCCGGCCGATTGGGGCCATTATGGCGGCCTGATGATTCGCCTCGCCTGGCACTCGGCGGGCTCTTACCGCCTGGCGGACGGCCGCGGCGGCGCCGGGTCCGGCAATATCCGTTTCGCCCCGCTCAATTCCTGGCCGGACAACGCCAGCCTGGACAAGGCGCGCCGCCTGTTATGGCCGGTGAAAAAGAAATACGGCAACAAGCTGTCCTGGGCCGACCTGATTATTCTGTCGGGCACCGTGGCTTATGAGGATATGGGGCTGAAGACCTTTGGCTTCGGCTATGGCCGTGAAGACATCTGGGGCCCCGAGACGGACGTCTATTGGGGTTCTGAGTCGCAGTTTCTCGCCAACAGCGAAGAGCGCTATGGCGATCTCGACGACACCTCCACGCTCGAAAACCCCCTTGCGGCGACGCATATGGGCCTGATCTACGTCAATCCGGAAGGCGTGAACGGTCAACCCGATCCGCTGAAAACCGCCGCCCAGGTGCGCGAGACCTTCAAGCGCATGGCGATGAATGACGAAGAGACCGCGGCTCTCACCTGCGGTGGCCACACCGTGGGCAAAGCGCATGGTCGCGGCGCGGTCGATCAGATCGGCGCGGAGCCTGAAGCCTGCGGCGTGGACTCCCAGGGCTTCGGCTGGGCCAATCCCGGCCTTGAAGGCAAGGCGACGAACGCCTTCACGTCAGGCATTGAAGGCGCCTGGACCCAGCATCCCACCCAGTGGGACATGGGCTATTTCGAGTATCTGTTTGACTATGACTGGGAACTGAAGAAATCCCCGGCCGGCGCCTGGCAATGGGAGCCGGTGAACATGCCGGAGGATATCAAGCCGGTCGACGCGTCCGACCCCTCCATTCGCCATAACCCCATTATGACCGATGCGGATATGGGCATGAAAATGGACCCGGTCTATAACGAGATCTGCCAGCGTTTCCGCAAGGATCCGGAGTATTTCGCCGACACGTTCGCGCGCGCCTGGTTCAAGCTGACCCACCGCGATATGGGACCCAAGGCGAATTATGTGGGCCCGGACGTGCCCGGCGAAGACCTGATCTGGCAGGACCCGATCCCCGAAGGGTCAACCGATTACGATGTGGACGTGGTGAAAGCGAAGATCGCCGCCAGTGACCTGACCCCGGCCGAGCTGATCGCCACGGCCTGGGATAGCGCCCGCACCTTCCGCGGCTCTGACAAGCGCGGCGGCGCCAATGGCGCCCGCATCCGGCTGGCGCCCCAGAAGGACTGGGACGGCAATGAGCCCCTGCGTCTGGCGCGGGTCCTCGCGGTGCTGGAGCCGATCGCGGCCCAGAGCGGCGCCTCCGTGGCCGATGTCATCGTGCTGGGCGGCGTTGTGGGTCTGGAAGCGGCGATCAAGCAGGCGGGCTCTGATGTTTCAGTGCCGTTCTCGCCGGGACGCGGCGATGCGGCCGATGAGATGACGGATGCGGAATCCTTTGAACCGCTCGAGCCGCTGGCGGACGGGTTCCGCAACTGGATGAAGGACCGCTACTCGGTCAGCGCCGAAGAGCTGTTGCTGGATCGCGCCCAGCTTCTGGGTCTGACAGCCAATGAAATGACGGTTCTGGTCGGCGGCTTGCGCGTGCTGGGCGTCAATCATGGCGGCTCGCGCCTCGGGGTCTTCACCGACCGGATCGGCGCGTTGACGACCGACTTCTTCGTCAATCTGACCGATATGGACCTCAGCTGGCATCCGGCGGAAGACGGGCTCTATGAGATCCGCAACCGCAAGACCGGCGAAGTCAAATGGGGCGCCACCAGCGCGGATCTGGTGTTCGGATCGAACTCGATCCTGCGCGCCTATGCCGAGGTCTACGCCCAGGACGACAATAAGGAGAAGTTCGTCAAGGACTTCGTCGCCGCCTGGACCAAGGTCATGAACGCAGATCGTTTTGACCTGACTTGAGCCTTGATGGAGCGCTCCCTGAACCCAGGGGGCGCTCCCGTTCTATCCCCGCATCCTCCCACATCGCTTTTAGACGATCAGGACGCCTTATGGTTGGCCATCTGCCTACGTTGCGACAACTCACCTTCCTGTCGGCGCTCGCCGAGCACGGCTCATTTTCCCGCGCCGCCGAAGCCGCCCATGTGACCCAGCCCACCCTGTCCGCAGGGATCAAGGAGCTGGAGACGATCCTGGGCGCCACCCTTGTGGAGCGCGGCGCGCGCGGCGCAGTGCTGACCCCGGCCGGCGAGGCGGCGGTGGCGCGGGCGCGCATCGTGCTCACCGAAGCGGAAGACCTGGTCCATGTGGCGCGCGCGGCGGGCGAGCCCTTGAGCGGGCCATTCCGTCTGGGAGTCATCCCTACAATCGCGCCCTTCTTGCTGCCCAAAGTCCTGCCCAGCCTGCGCACCCACTATCCCAAGCTTGAACTCTTCCTGCGCGAAGACCTGACACACCGGCTGGTGGATGCGCTGAAAGACCGGCGTCTGGATGCGGCGCTGATCGCGCTGCCCTATGACGCGCCCGGCATCGAGACCACAGGCGTTCTGGAAGACGAGTTTCTGTTCGCTGCAACGCCGGACCATCCGCTGGCCCAGCGCGACACGCTCAGCCCCGAAATGCTGGCGGATGAACAGCTCTTGCTGCTCGAAGACGGTCATTGCCTGCGCGATCATGCGCTGGCGGTCTGCTCGGCCAGCCGTCCCGACACGAACGACGCCCGGTCTGACTTCGCAGCCACCTCGCTTCATACGCTCGTGCAGATGGTGAAATCGGGCCTAGGGGCCACGCTTCTGCCCAAGCTCGCGATTGATGCGGGGCTCGCGGACCGGCTCGACCTCGCCATCCGTCCTTTCGACCCGCCTGTGGCCGGCCGGGAAATCGGCGTCGCTTGGCGCAAGGGCAGCGCCCGCGAGCACGAAGCGCGCATGCTGGCCGATGCGGTGCGCGAGGCGCTGAAGGGTTAGGGAGAAAGCGCTGAATTCCCGGGCGAGCGAAGCGAAGACCCGGGACCTCCCTCCGCGTAAAGCGCCATATCCTGATGGAGGCCCCGGCTCGGCGCTGCGCTTGGCCGGGGTTTCAGCCTCTCAGGCATGGCATTCACCGGTTTATCGGGGGATGAGAGGGTTTGAATATTGTTTCTCCCTCTTCCCCGGCCTTCGCCGGGGAAGAGGGAGTGGGAAGACAACAAAAAACCCCGGCGTTTCCGCCGGGGTTTTCGTTTGGCGCTGGGCGCGGAGTCTAGTCCGGGCGGCCCAGAATGATGGTGCCGTTGGTGCCGCCAAACCCGAAGGAGTTCGACAGGACCGTGTTGAGCTCGGTCTGCTTCGTCTCGGTGACGATCGGCAGGTCGGCCAGCTCGGGATCCATCTCGTCGATATTGATGGAGGGGGCGATGAAGCCCTCTTTCATCATCAGAAGCGAATAGATGGCTTCCTGAACGCCCGCGGCGCCCAGCGAGTGACCGGTCATGGACTTGGTCGCCGACAGGGCCGGGACATCCTTGCCGAACACGCCGCGCAGACCTTCGGCCTCTTTCACGTCGCCGACGGGCGTCGAGGTGGCGTGCGGGTTGATGTAGTCGATCTTGCGACCCTTGGCCTCTTCCAGCGCGATCTGCATGCAGCGCGCTGCACCTTCGCCAGACGGCTGGACCATGTCATGGCCGTCAGAGGTGGCGCCATAGCCGAGCACTTCGGCGTAGATGGTCGCGCCGCGCGCTTTCGCCCGCTCGTACTCTTCCAGCACCACAATGCCGGCGCCGCCCGCAATGACGAAGCCGTCGCGGTTCTTGTCGAACGCGCGCGAAGCTACTGACGGCGTGTCGTTATAGTTCGAGCTCATGGCGCCCATGGCGTCAAACAGGTTTGAAAGCGCCCAGTGCAGCTCTTCACCGCCGCCGGCGAACATCACATCCTGCTTGCCCCATTGGATCTGCTCGGCGGCCGCGCCCATGCAGTGCAGGGACGTGGTGCAGGCCGAGCTGATCGAATAGTTCAGCCCCTTGATCTTGAACGGAGTGGCGAGCGTCGCCGAGCCGGTCGAGCACATGGCTTTCGGAACCGCGAACGGGCCGATGCGCTTGGGGCCTTTCTCGCGGGTGATGTCGGCGGCCTTTACGATCGCCTCCACAGAGGGACCGCCGGTGCCGACGATCAGGCCGGTGCGCGGGTTGGAGACATCGCTGTCCTCGAGCCCCGCGTCCTCGATCGCCTGTTGCATGGACATGTAAGCCCAGCCGGCGCCTTCGCCCATGAAGCGATAGGCGCGCTTGTCCACATGCTCGGCCGGATTGGCGTTCGGGCGGGCATGGACCTGGCATTTGAAGTTCAGATCGGCGTATTCAGGGGCCGCAATGACGCCGCTCTTGCCCGCTTTCAGGCTGGCGGCGACTTCTGCGGCGTTATCGCCGATGGATGAAACGATGCCGATACCGGTGACGACGACACGCCTCATGCTTTTTCTCCGCCTTGGTTAAGCTCTTCAGGCCGGAACAGACCCACGCGCAAGTCTTTCGCCGTGTAGATGGTCTGACCGTCCGCTTCTACGTGGCCATCGGCGATGCCCAGCACAAGGCGACGATTGATCACACGCTTGAGATCAATGACGTAACGCACATTCTTGACGCTGGGGGGGACCTGGCCGGTGAATTTCACCTCGCCCACGCCCAGGGCGCGGCCTTTGCCCGGCGCGCCGGTCCAGCCCAGGAAAAAGCCCACGAGCTGCCACATGGCGTCCAGACCCAGGCAGCCCGGCATCACCGGGTCGCCCTGGAAGTGGCAATCGAAGAACCACAGATCGGGGGTCACATCGAGTTCGGCCACCAAAAGGCCTTTGCCATGGGCGCCGCCATCGGAGGTGATCTCGGTGATGCGATCAAACATCAACATGGGCGGCAGCGGCAATTGCGCATTGCCCGGACCGAAGAGATCGCCTTTGCCGCAGGCGATCAGGTCATCATATGTGTAGCTGTTTTTCTGGTCTGTCATGGGGTCCGTCGTGCCGGCCCGGCGACGCATGCCGGGGGTCGGAAGTTGCGGCGAACGCGCCAGCGCTACGCGTGAAATGCGACGCGCCAGGCTGTCATCCTGGGTTCAGATCCGTCAGTCGGCCGAGGCGGGGTTTTCGAGATCCGCCGTCCGTCCGTCTGGTTCAGGCGAAGAGCGGTAGCATGACGCTTGCCCCCCCTCAAGCGCGGGGGTCGGCTCGGTCTCTTCAGGATAGACGCCCCAGAACGCCGCTGCAGGCGCCCATCCGCGGTGATCCTCGGCTTCCAGGCGGCACCAGCCAGCCCGGCACCGCTCCAGCCATAACACCGCCCCTGCTTCCACATCCGCGATCAGGGCGGAGCTTGAATCCGGGCGGGCCAGCAATTGCGTCGCGTCTTGCGCCCAGACCGAGCGTCGCCCGGTCAGGGTGCGGCGGTGCATCCAGACGTCTTCCCCTTCTGGATCGCGCACCCGCCGCCAGTCCGGCGTTTCGGCGACCACTTCCATGGGCAGTCCCTGGCGCTGATAGAGCCAGGCGACCGGATGGGCGAAGGACGGGCCGGCGCGGCCGCGCGTTTCATTGTATTTCAGCGATACGAAGCGCGGGACGGGAAGCCCCGAAAACGTGTCGCAGGTCTGCGCTCGGGCCGGGCCAGATCCCAAGCCTGCGCAAACAATGATGATCAAAGCAAAGAGCGTCCGCATGGGCGCGCCACATCCCAGCCAGAGTGAATCCGGGGTTAAATGTGAAGCCTCAGGATTAAGATTGTTTTTCAGTCGGGCTGGATATGGGCGTTCATCACACCCATTTGGCCAACAGACCGCAGCCATCGGGGAACCGCCATGATCCGCACCGCTCTCATCGCCAGCCTTGCGCTCGGCGCCAGTGTCCAGGCTCACGCCCAGACTGACACTCAAGTCTATGTGGAGACCAGCGATCTGGGATCGGGGATCTACATGCTCGCCACCAATCGCGCGGGCAATGTGGGCGTCAGCGTCGGTGAAGACGGCGTCTTCATGATCGACACCCAGATGCCGCAATTCGCCCCCGCCATCGACGCCGCGCAGCGCGCCGTATCCGGCGACCGGGCGGTGGATCTGGTGCTCAACACGCACCTTCACGGCGACCATGTGCTGGGCAACGCCTATTTCGCGGAACAGGGCGCGACCATCATGGCCCACCCCAGCGTGCGTGACGCGTTGATGAATCCGGTGACCGCCCAGCTGACGGGCGCGACGCCGGAGCCGCTGTCCGGCGCTTTCCTGCCGACGGTGGGCGTCAATGACGGTGATGTGGTCACGATCAACGGCCTGAGCGCGCGCCTGCACCACACCCCCGACGCCCATACCAATGGCGACATCTTCGTGGTGTTTGAGGATGCGAACGTCATCCATGCCGGCGATCTGCTGTTCTCTGGCTGGTTCCCCTATATCGATCTCGACAATGGCGGCACGGTGGACGGGTTCATCGCCGGCATGCAGGCCATTGTGGACGTGGCGGATTCCGACACCCAGATCATTCCCGGCCATGGCCCGCTGTCGACTAAAGCCGATCTTGAAGCCAGCATCACCATGCTGACCCAGGCCAAGGCCGAAGTGGCGGCGCTGGTCGAGCAAGGCATGAATTTGCAGCAGGTTCAGGACGCAGAGCCGCTGGCGGCCTTCCATGACGAGTGGAATTGGGCTTTCATCACCACCGAACGCATGGTCTGGACGCTGTACCGGGATATCACGGGTGAAACAGAGTAAAACTAGCACGGTCTGGATGCCTGAACCGCGCATCCTGACGCTCATCGTGATGATCGCCGGGGTGATGGGGCTGACCTTCGCCGCCTTGCTGGGGAGCTGGCTCTCCGGCATGGCGGTCGGGCTCGTTTTTGCGGGCGGCATCTATCTGTTTGTCGTGGTCAACGCGCGCCGCGCCGCCAAGACCCTGGCCCAGCATCATTCCGGCAAGCATCGCGGCCGACTGTGACGACTTGCCGCGCCTGCCCGGCATAGGGTAGGACAGAGGCAGAGTGTCTCAGGTACGCAGTCACGATGCTGATCAATCATGCTTCCACCCCCCGGCGCAGAGCCGATCTGACCCTGCTCAGCTTTCTGGCGGTCGGGGTTGTGGTTACGCTTTTGGTCGGGGTTCTGGGCCGCAGCGTCTGGCTGGCGATGCTGGTGGGCGTCGCGCCGAGCGTGCTTCTGGGCGCGCTCGCCTGGTTCCGGATCAGACGGGGCCGGTGCGGGGGGTGTCAGTTCTGCCCGATGCGCAAGCCGGGCAGCTGCGGGATGCCGGCAGAGTAACCGTCCGGGCCCGACCCGACAGACCATCATAGACGCAAATCCTCCCGATCAGCGGCTCGCCAGCGCCGGTGATCAGCTTGATCGCCTCCATCGCCATCATCGACCCGATCACCCCGGTCAGGGCGCCGACGACGCCCATGACGGCGCAGTCTTCTGCATCGGGCGGTGTTTCCGGCACCCAGCATTGATAACAGGGCGCGTCGGGTTTCTGATGCGGCGCGAAAACAGCGACCTGTCCCTCCCAGCGACCCACAGCGCCTGAAACCAGCGGAATTCCGGCCGCGATCGCAGCTGTGTTGACGGCGAAGCGGGTGGCGAAGTCGTCGCAGCCGTCCAGCACCAGATCAGCGCCCTCCAGCAGGTCCGGCAGCGTGTCGACGGTTGCACGTTCGCAGACCGCTTCCACGCTTACACCGGGATCCAGCGCCGTCAGCACGTCGCGGGCGCGCTCGGCCTTCGCAGCGTCCACATCGTCTGTGCGAAACAGGATTTGTCGTTGCAGATTGCTCAGCGACACGGTGTCGGGATCGACGATGCGCAAATGACCGACGCCCGCCGCGGCCAGATAGAGCAAGGCTGGCGCGCCCAGCCCGCCTGCGCCGATCACGGTGATGCGGGCGCGGGACAGCTTCTGCTGGCCCGGACCGCCCAGTTCTTTCAGGACAATGTGTCGGGCATGTCGTTTGACGTCCACGGCCATGACGGTCGACCTTGCTTGCAGGCGGCGGGCAGACCCTGTCTGCTCAGCTTGCGTTCATGAAGATGAGTGTAGCCCAGTGTGAACCGCCAACCATGGGGATGCACAGATGAAATACCAGATCGCCGCCGCCCTGGCCCTGATCGTGGCCGCCTGCGCCACCTCTGAAGGCTATCGCCAGCAGATGACCCAGCTGGTGGGGCGGACCCAGGATGTCCTGCTGGTGGAGTTCGGCTCCCCCGACAGCGTGGACAGCTTGAGCGATGGGGGCGAGGTGTGGAGCTATATGCGTGAACAACAGCGCACCGATCCGGGCGGCTATCGCACCATCCCCAATGAACGCCGCGTGACGTATGTTGACGAGTATGGCGAACGCCGGACCCGTATCGAACGCTATGACGAGACTGTGTACGAGCCCGCCCGCAGCTGGTGGGTGGAGTGCGAAACCCGCTTCGTGATCGACCCTGAAGGCGTGGTGCGTGATTTCCGCTTTGTCGGCGATGCTTGCGTGGCCGAAGAGCTGTACTAGGCGGAGTCGTTTTCTCCTTTTCGGGGAAAATGTTGTAAGACTTCATGTCGGGGCGTACGCTTGTCTCTTCTGAGAGGAGACAAGATCATGATCAAGACACTGACGCCGGTGGCGGTCGCCCTGTGCGCGCTGGGAAGCGCCCAGGCCCAGCAGGTCGAGCGACCGTCCAGCTTTGAGGGCGCTTCGCTCAGCCAGATGATCGCAGCCTATGGCGATCCGGTCGCCGGCGGTCCTGTCGGCGATGGACGGGTCGCATTGACCTTTGAAGTGCTCTCTCTTGAAACACCTGGGGCCGTCTCGCGCATGCTTCGCGAAGAGCCTGCAGATCAGATGCGCGTCGCGCTTCACCTGGACGAGACCCTGGAATGGACCCGGGTTGGGCCGGACACGTCTGTCGTTCGCACCGCCTCTGTCATCCAAGCGCCGAGACACAGCGCCGGGTCGCGCCCTGCGTCAGACGGCAGCCGGGCTGCGGGCGGCGTGACCGGCGCCGCGCTCATGCGGACTTCGGGATCAACGCGGGCGCGCTTTATTGAAGTGCCTTGCGAAGTGAACGCGGTCGTCGATGCGCAGGGCCGTGTGGAAAGTGTCAGTACGCCTTACCAGCCGTGTGAATCCATCTGGCGGCGCTGAGGCGCGTCACTGGCGTTCATTGTCAAAGCAGGCCAAGGTCAGGCTCCCTTGAAGGAGCCTGACCGTGCTGACCCCTCGCCCCTCATTCACTCTCTCGCCGGACCAGCAAGCGGTCGTGGATTACGCCATCAATGGCGGCGCTCATCTGTTTCTGACGGGCCGGGCCGGCACGGGTAAAACCACCGTTACGCGCGCGATCCTGCAACGCCTCGGGCCGCAGGCCGCCGTGGTGGCGCCGACGGGCGTCGCGGCGATGAATGCGGGCGGGCAGACCCTTCACAGCTTCTTCCGCCTGCCGCCGCGCCTGATCACGCCGGGCGATATTCGCCGCCTGCGCAATGCACGCACGGTGAAAGCGCTGACCACTCTGGTGATCGACGAGATCTCCATGGTGCGCTCGGACATGATGCAGGCGGTGGATTTCTCGCTGCGTCTCAATCGCGACAGCGCCGAACCCTTTGGCGGGGTGCGCATCATCCTGGTGGGCGATCTGGCGCAATTGCCGCCGATTGCACAGGGCGAGGAAGGGGCGTTTCTGGAAGACACCTATGGCGGGCCGTTTTTCTTTCACGCGCCCGCTTTCCGCGACGCCGGCTTCACCATGGTGGAGCTGACCGAGGTCCATCGTCAGGCGGACCCAGAGTTTGTCGAAGTGCTCAATGCTGTGCGGGACGGCGAGCTGACCCCTGACCTGGCCGAGATTCTGAACGCGCGCGTGACGGGCCGGATCGGCCTTGAAGCGTCTGGCACCCATGTGGTGCTGACCCCGACCAATCAGGCCGCTTCCTCGATCAATCAGGCCCGGCTTGAGGGCTTGCGCGGCGAACCGCGGGGCTTTTCGGGCAAGGTGGAGGGTGAGTTTGATCCGCGCCTCTTCCCGACCGACGATCCGCTGGTTCTGAAAGTCGGCGCGCGCGTCATGATGATCCGCAATGATCCCGGCGGGCGGTATGTGAACGGCTCCATCGGTGAAGTGGTGGGCTTTTCGTCAGATGGCGTCAAAGTGCATGTGAACGACCAGTTCGTCACCATCGAGCCTGTAAGCTGGGAGCGGATCCGCTACGCTGCGGACGGCCAGTCCAGCAAGCTCAAGCGCGAAACCATTGGCTCTTATGTGCAGTATCCGCTCAGGCTCGCCTGGGCGATGACCATTCACAAGGCGCAGGGCCTGACGCTCGACAAGGTCTATCTCGACGTCTCGCGCCGCCTCTTCGCCCATGGGCAGGCCTATGTGGCGCTGTCGCGCGCGCGAACCCTTGAAGGGTTGGAATTGTCTCGGCCCTTGCAGCCTTCTGACATCATTACGGATCAGCGCCTGTTTGACGTCAAAGCCTTCTGTGATCCCGCCCCGCTGGGGATTGGCGGATGACGCCTGAGGCTGCGCAGCGCGCACTGGGCGTGGACGCCTGGGGCCTGAACCAACTTGTCGCGCAGGGCGAGTTCGCCGAAGCGCTGGATGATCGCAGCGTCAAACGCCTCGCCGAGCAGCGGGATCGGGTCCGGGCGCAGGCGTTCAAGAATCTGGCGCGCATGGACGGCCCGCATCTGGCGCCGTCCGGTTCGGACGCTCCGGTGATCGCGGCGCCGGACGCGGTCGCCCTTCCCGAGGACTTTGATCGGCCGGCGGTGTTTCTGGACGCCTGCGTGCTCGCCAGCGCGGTGCGGCGGCATCTGGTCCTGGCGCTGGCGGAGGCTGGGTTTTTCTATCCGCGCTGGTCTGAAAAAGTCCTGTTTGAAACCGGTCACGCCCATGCGCGCATCGTCGACGGAAAGCCGGATCGCGATGGGCCGGGCGAAGCGTCGCAACTGGTCATGGCGCTAGAGCATGCCTGGCCTGAAGCGATGGTCCCGACCGAAGAAGCGGATTTGATCAAGGTGACCGGCAAACTGCCCGACCCGGACGACGCCCATGTGATGCAGGCCGCCGCGGCCGGGCAGGCGCGGGTGATCCTGACGGAAAATATGAAGGACTTCCCCCGCGCGACCTTGAAACCGCTGGGGCTGTATGCCCGTCCGTCTGGTGAATTCATCGCCAGCCGGTTGGGACTCGCGCCCGAGGCGGCGACAGCTGCCGTATTGGGCGCGGCGCACCGGCTTGGGCTCAGCGCGCCGCGTTTCGGGCTGGCCTTGCAACGCGCAAGGCTAGGGTCGTTGGCGAAAAAGCTGGGCTTTTAGACGCCGGTCGAGCCGAACCCGCCGGCGCCACGAGCGGTTTCATCCAGCGTTTCGACCGGGTTCCAGCGGATCTGGGTGAACTGGCCGATCACCATTTGCGCGATGCGCTCGCCGCGCTGGACGATGAACGGCTCCTTGCCGTGATTGATCAGGTTCACATGCAATTCGCCGCGATAATCGGCGTCCACCGTGCCGGGCGTGTTGACGCAGGAAATGCCCTTCTTGGCCGCCAGGCCCGACCGGGGCCGGATCTGGGCTTCATAGCCCTCGGGCAAGGCGATGCAGATGCCGGTGGGGATGAGTTTCCACTCGCCAGGTTCGATCACCACGGGCGCGTCTGCGGGCACGGCGGCGGGCAGGTCGAGACCCGCGGAGCCGGAAGTCTGGTAGGCTGGCAGGTCCAGACCTTCAAAATGTTCCAGCGTTTTGACATTCAGCTTCATGACGACGCGCCTTGCTACACGATTAGTCCAGAACCTGACCCTGCTGGGCCATTTCCTCCAGGAGGGCGGCTTCGCGCTGCTCGATTGAGGACATGGACGCGTTGATGGCGTCTGCTTCTGCCTGTGTCACTTCCCCCTGGGGCAATTGGGCGATGTATTGAGCCGGGACGATTTCGCCATCGGCGGATTCTTGCTCGCCGATGTACGCCATGATGAGCAGGGCAGGCGGACGTCCATCCTGATCCAGGCGGATCATCAATGGAATCTGGTGATACCGCACCAATTCAAAATCATTGGGCTCGGGTACGATGCTCTCACGAAAGCAAACGATGGCGTCAGCGCCTTCAGGCATGTCAGGCCGCGCCATGAGTCCTGGCTGACTCGCGGCTTCAACGAGGTCAAACCCCTCCAGAAGGACGGGCGTATCGGACGGTTGGGCTGTGTTGACGGCAGAACAGTCCGCAAGGGCCTGAGGCGATGCGGCGAGCGCCAGTGCGACGGCTAGGACAGCTTTCATCTCATATCCCCTCTGACTTGGTTTTCGCGACCCTAGAGAGGATTATCAGCGGTATCAAATATAGTCTTCAGGCACAGCCGCGCTCACGCTGGCGCAGAGCTCCGGCGTGAGCGCGGGAGGCCTGAAGTCAGCTGTCTTGTTCGGCCTGGGCGCTTAAGAACGCATCCAGCGCTTGCTCGCTTTCGGCGAAGCCTTCAAGGGCGCCGATAATGCCGGTGCGCTCGTCATCGTTGAGCCCGCCCTGGGCCATCTGGACCCGGTATTGCGGCTCGGTCATCTCGCCGTTCTCGTCTTCCATGGCCGGCTGGAAACCGAGAATCAGCATTTGGGTCTCTTCGCCTTCCCCGTTGGAGATGAGAAGCGGCGTGGAATGATAGCGCACCAGCTCGAAATCATTGGGGCGAGGCACGATGCTGTCACGCTCGCAGGCGATGGCGTTTGCGCCCTCCGCCAGCGGCGGCGGATCCATCAAGCCGTCCAGGTCGGCGGCTTCGGTCACGGTGTAGCCGGCCATCGGAGCCGGCGGCTGGCCCGAGCCTTGCGGATAGATCGAGTAACAATCCGCCTGGGCGGCGGCGGCGCTGAACCCGGCAAGGGCGAGGGCGGTCAGTGCGGTTTTCATATCAGGTCCTGAGTTTGCTAAACGCCCCGACCCTAACAATCTGAGGGGGGCGATTTCAAACCCAGTCTGAAGTCTATGAAAGTGCTTGGTGAATTCTCTCAGCCAGTTTCTGGGCCAGCGCCGACTTGGCCGCCCGTTCGAAGGGCTCCTCCCCCTCCGGGGTAATCAGGAGCGCGGCGTTCTCCGCTCCGCCCATCACATCGCCTGACACGTCGTTGGCGACGATCCAGTCGCACCCTTTGCGCAGTCGTTTGGCGCGGGCATGTTCGATGACGTCATGGGTTTCGGCGGCGAATCCCACCACCAGGCGCGGGCGTTGGTCCGGGCCGTATCGGGAGATGGTCTTCAGGATGTCCGGATTTTCGGCAAGCGGCAGGCTCGCCAGTGCGCCCTTGTCGAGTTTGAGCTTCTTGTCGGCGGCTTCCGCCGGACGCCAGTCCGCAACGGCGGCCACGGAGACGAACACGTCTGCGGGCAGATGCTCGTTCACCGCCGCGAGCATGTCGCGCGCGGTTTCGATGCGGACGGTCTGAAGGCCTGCGGGATCATTGAGCGCTGTCGGGCCCGAAATCAGCACCACCTCGAAGCCCTGATCACGCAGCGCCTCGGCGATGGCGTAGCCCTGCTGGCCCGAGGAGCGATTGGAGAGGAAGCGGACCGGGTCGATCGGCTCCAGCGTCGGGCCGGCGGTGACGATGGCCTTCATGATTTCAGCGCGGCCTCGATGGCGTCCGCGATCCGCACCGGTTCGGGCAGGCGGCCGGGACCAAATTCGCCACACGCCATCTCGCCGTCATCAGGCTCCAGAACGGTGACGCCATAGCTCTCGAGGGTTTTGAGGTTGGCTTGCGTGGCGGGATGGGTCCACATGCGCACATTCATCGCCGGCGCCATCAGCACCGCCTTGTCGGTGGCCAGAAGCGTGGTGGTGGCCAGGTCATCAGCGATGCCCTGGGCGGCTTTGGCCATCAGATTGGCGGTGGCCGGGCAGACGACCACAAGATCAGCCGAGCGCGACAGCTCGATATGGCCCATCTCGGCCTCATCGGTCAGCGAGAACAGATCGCTATAGACCTTGTCCGCCGTCAGCGCGCCCACGCTCATCGGGGTGACGAACTGCTTGCCGGCTTCGGTCAGGATGGCGCGCGTCCTGATCGAGCGCCGCGCCAGCTCGCGGATCAGCTCGAGCGATTTATAGGCCGCGATGCCGCCGCCGATGATCAGAAGAATGCGTTTATCCGCCATGACATGCCTCGCGGGTGTTTCAGCTTAGGCTTACCCCGAACGGGCCGCCACGTCACCTTGGCTCAGATCACATCACCGCCAGCAGCACCGCAATCGCGGTTGAAGCCCCGGCGACGACGCTGAGCGCGGCAATCAGCCAGGTCGGGTTTGCGGACTGCCGGGTGTCGCGTTCACGCAGGACCTTGGCGGTCTCGGTCAGCTCGTCCAGCGTGTCGGGCAGGCGCTTGAGGATGGTCTTGGCGCGGTCAAAGGATTCCATTAGATCCTCGATGCGGCCTTGCGGCCCCAGCTCGCGGCGCATGAAGCGCTCCACGGCGGGACCAGAGGCCTGCCACATATTATGATCGTCTGTCAGAAGACGGCAGACGCCCTCGGCCTGCACCATGGTCTTTTGCAAGAGCACCAGCTGAGGCTGAAGGTGCATGTCATAAAGGTCTGTGACTTCAAACAGCTGCATCAACACCCGGCTCATGGGCGTTTCGCCGGCGCTCTTGCCGAAAATGGGCTCGGCGACCGCGCGCAGGGCGCTGGCGAAATCATCGCGGGAATGATGATGAGGCACATAGCCGGCGTCAAAATGCGCTTGCGCCGCGCCGTCATAATCGCGCGTCAAAAAGCCGTGAAGGATGCGCGCCAAATAGCGCCGCTCGCCGCGTCCCAGCCGTCCGATAATGCCGAAATCCACCGCCCACAGAAGGCCGTCCTTCGTCACGAACAGATTGCCCGCATGCAGATCGGCGTGAAACACGCCTTGCTCCAGCGCAGTGGACAGGAAGGCGTCGGTCAGATCGCCCGCAAGTTTCACTGTATCCACCCCCGCTGCGCGCACCGCGTCCATATCGGTCAGCGGTATGGCGTCAATCCATTGGGTGGTCAGGACCTTCTTGGCAGTCAGCGGCCAGACGACGTCGGGGATGAAGAAGTTCTGCGCCGCCACCGCCGCTTCGCTCAGCTCATTGGCGGCGGCCGCTTCAAGCCGCAGATCCAGCTCCAGCACCAAAGAGCGCGCCACCGTCTCCACAAAGGCGCGCGGCTCCATGCGTTTGGACGCCGGGAACAGGCCTTCGGCGAGTTTGGAGCCCAGGCGCATGGCGGCGATGTCGCGCTTGATGCGCTCTGCGACGTCCGGGCGGAGGATTTTCACCGCCACATCGCGGCCATCGATGGTTTTCGCCCTGTGCACCTGCGCGATGGACGCGGCGGCGACGGGTTCGCCGAATTCCGAGAACAGCGCTTCGACGGGCTTGCCGAACTCGGCTTCCACCGTGGCGCGCGCCTGCTCCAGGCCGAACGGCTCCATCCGGTCTTGCAGCCGTGACAGCCCGCGCGCGAACTCCGCCCCAATTACATCCGCGCGGGTGGCGAGCACCTGGCCGAATTTCACATAGGACGGGCCCAGCTTTTCCAGGGCATGGGCCAGGCGTTCGCCGGGATTTTTCGCGCGGTCGCGAATGGCGATCAGACGCGCGAACCGGCCCAGCACCCGCGCCGGCGCAGGAAACGCCGACTGGTACTCAGCCGGAAAAATCGCGTCATGACGGGCCAAAGTCCAGGCGGCGCGCGTCAGGCGGAAGATATTTGAGAGCGTACCAAACACGGGAGTGAGGTTTAGGGCGATGAAGGGGGTTTGGCGAGGGGAAGCGGCGCCTTGGCGGCTGCGTCAAAGTGCTTGGGCGCGTTCAAACAGGTATTGGCGCACTGCTGGATCAGCGCTCAGCGCCATGGCGCGTTCATAGGCGCCTGCCGCTTCATCGCCGCGCCCGGCCTGCGCCAGCCAGTGCGCCTGCGCCGCCCAGAAGGGCTGATAGTCCGCCGTCTGATCCTTGAGTTCACTCAGCAAGTCGAGTGCTCGCTCGGCTCCGAACGCCTCGCCATGGGCGCAAGCGCGCGCCGTCAGAGCGCCCAGGCTGGATGTATGTCTGACTAACCCGTCATAGAGCGCAGCGGCGGCCAGCCAGTTCGTCTCCCCACTCCGGCGGCGTTCGGCATGCACGGACTGGATCGAGGCCTCCAGCGCATAGCGGCCGGGCGGGGCCAGTTTGAGTGCGCGACGCAGGGCGGTTTCCGCTTGGGTGATTGAGCTTTCACACCAAAGGTGTGTGGTTTGTTCAGAGAGGGGAATGAAGCGGCCTTCAGCATCCCGCCTCGCCGGGGAGCGCGCCTCGCAATGGGCGATCAGCGCATAGAGCCCCCAGACTTCGGCGATCTCCGGCGCCAGCTCAGTCAGCAGCTGGCTGAGATAGAGCGCCTCACCCGCGAGACCCCGGACCCGGCTTTCGCTGGCCCCGATTTCGTCCCAACCGGTTCCATAGGCTGCGTAGACCGCGTTCAGCACGGGCGTGATGTGTTCGGTCAGCTGGTCCGCGCCGGGCTGTTCAAACCGGGCGCCGCGTTCACGCAGCCTCGCCTTGCCGCGCGACAGGCGCTGACCCATGGCGGCGGGGCTGACGAGAAACGCTGCGCCGATCCGGGCCGCATCGAGCCCAAGCACCGCTTGCAGCATCAGCGGCGTGTGAAGGGCGGGGTCGAGATCTCGGTGCGCGCAGGCCAGCATCAGCCCCAGGCGATCATCGGGCAGGGCGTCGGGATCCGCGCGTTCGGAGACCTCTTCAAGCAGGCGCCGGAGTTCGGGCTCGGCCCGAGCCTGAACGCCGCTTTGGCGGGCGCCGTCGATCAGTCGGCGATGGGCGGTTGTCAGGAGCCAGGCTTCGGGATGGTCCGGCAGGCCCGTGTCCGGCCAGGTGCGCAAGGCGCGCTCGAAGGCGTCAGACAGCGCGTCCTCGGCACGGGTCAGATCGGCCCATCGCCGGGCGAGACGGGCCACAAGACGTCCATAGGAAGCACGCGCGACAGCGTCCGCCGTCGCGCGTGCTTTGTCATGCTCGATCCGCTGATCAGGCGTCGCCATAGGCCGGGACGGGACGAACCTCGATCTGGTCGCCGGGCAGGCGCGGGCATTTGGCCGCCCAGTCCAGCGCCGTCTGCAGGGTGCCCGCTTCGATCACATAGAACCCGCCCAGCTGCTCCTTGGTGTCGGCATAGGGACCGTCCTGCACGCCGTCATCGGTGATGCGTTTGGCGGTTTCAGCCACATCCAGCGGTTCGCCCGACACCATCAGGCCAGCTTGGACCAGCGCTTCAGAATACGCGCCGTGCTTTTCAAACATGGCCATTTGCTCGGCTTCGCTCAGCGTGTTCCACTGGCTTTCCGCGCCATAAATCAAAAGGGCGTATTTCATGACGGGGTCTCCGTGTTGTCGCTGATCAGTTGAAGGGGACGCACCTCGACGGCGCCATTGCGGGCCGCCGGGCAGCGTTCGGCCCAGCTGAGCGCATCCTCGACACTGTTCATGTCGATCATAATGACGCCGCCCAGCTGTTCGGGCGAGTCTGAATAGGGGCCGTCGCTCAGTCGTCGGTGTTCGCCGGCGCGCCGCAACACGACGCCGGTCTCCGGAGCCTGCAGGCAGGCGCCCAGATGCGTATGGGGGTTGAGCGCGCCTGAATACGCTGTCCAGCTCGACCAGTAGGCCGCAGCCCCCGATCCCTGCCTGCGAGCGAAATCGCGCGCGGTTTCATAAATGAGGAGTGCAAACTGCATCGCTCCCTCCCTGTTCTCCCTGCCGACATGACAGGGATGATCCAAGGACGGTTGAGCCGTGCCCGTTTCGACAGGACGCGTGAAAAAAGTTGGAAAGGTCCGCCTAGACTTTCCAGCCCATATGGATCGCGGCGATGCCGCCGGACAGGTTCGTCACGCTGACGCGGGCGAACCCGGCCTCTTCCAGCTCGGCCGCGAAGGCGTCCTGATGGGGAAATTTGCGGATGGACTCCACCAGATACTGATAGCTGTCGCGGTCCTTGGCGATCCATTCGCCGATCTGCGGAATCGCGCCGAAGGACCAGGCGTCATAAAGCTTCTCGAGCGGGCGCGTGGTGGGGCGCGAAAATTCCAGACAGACAAAGCGTCCGCCGGGCTTGAGCACGCGGCGCATGTCTTTCAGCGCCTTGATCCGGTCGGTGACGTTGCGAATGCCGAAGCCGATGGTGACGGCGTCCGCGACACCGCTCTCAAAAGGCAGGCATTCCGCGTTCGCGGTGCACCAGTCGAGCCGGGCGCGGTCGCCGCGCTTGAGGCCCGCCAGCAGCATCTGTTCGTTAATGTCGGCGACCACGGCTTCGGCGTATTGGTCACTGCCGCGGCGTTCGGTCAGCGCGTCGGCGCGATCGAGCCAGGCGCGGGCGATGTCGCCGGTTCCGCCCGCCACATCGATCAGGCGCGCGCCGGGCCGCGGTCCGGCCTTGGTGACGGTGATGTCTTTCCAGACCCGGTGAACCCCGAGACTCATCAGATCATTCATCAGGTCGTATTTGCGCGCCGAACGGTCAAACACGTTGCGGACAAGGCCCTGCTTTTCGGTGCGGGCCACATCCTTGAAACCAAAGGAGACGGTGTCGTGATCTGAAGTCTGGGTCATGGTGGGCAAGCTAGTGCGCGCGCGCCTGGAACGCCAGTCTGAGATGCCGCGCCGTTTCGCCTCAACCTGAAGCAAGCGGCGTCAGGGTCCGCTCGCCGGTCTGATAGCTGTAAAGCGAAAAGCCGGCCTGACTGCGCCAGCCGCCCTCGGGCGCATAAAACGCCAGCAGCACGGGTTCGCGCGGCGGGGCGAAGGCTGAGATCCTGTAGGCGCAAGCGGTGGCGAGGGTCAGGTCGTCCACATCCCTGTCGGGGTCCGCCTGGGTCGCCAGCACGCGCAGGCTGGCGCGAGTCTGGGCCAGATCATCACAGGCGCGGCTCAGATGCGGCCAGGCGCCGCGCCATTGGCTCTGGATGGCCACAGGTTGCTCCAGCAACGCGCTGTCATCGGGGGCGTAAATGCGCCAGCGAATGGTGTGGGGCAGACCCTGAACGAGCCGCACCTTCATCTCCGGGGCGTCCCGCGCCACCCGGCGAAAGGCGGTGGAGACTTCCTGCATCGGTTGCAGCTCGCCCCCGGTCTGGGCGGCGTCGATCTGCAGCGCCAGCTCAAACGCCAGGTCATCCGTCCAGGGATGCGCGACACGCCGGACATACTCGACCGGGGCGTCAATGGACGCCCGGCGCCGGACAAGCGCATCAAGCGCCGCCGTGACGATGGTGATCGCGTCTTCGACAGGCACAAGGCTCGCGCGCGCTGGGCTCATGGCCTATGTCCTCCCCCTCGAGGATTGTCTGTGCGGAAGAGTGTGATGCCGGAATTGCCTGAAGTCGAGACAGTGCGACGCGGCCTGACCCCCGCGATGGAGGGTCGCCGGATTCTGCGGGCCGAAGCGCGGCGCCCGGACTTGCGGTTCCCGTTTCCCGAACGCTTTGCAGAGCGCCTGACCGGAACTGTGGTGGAAAGGCTGGATCGACGGTCGAAATATCTGCTGGCGCGGCTGGGCTCGGGCGAAACCTTGCTTATGCATCTGGGCATGTCGGGCCGGTTCTCGGTGACTGCAGACGATCTGAGCCGGCAGCCGGGTGATTTCGTCTACGCTGCGCCCGCCAATCCGACCCATGATCACATGGTGTTTCACATCGAGGGCGGCGTGACGGTCACGTACAACGATCCGCGCCGGTTTGGTTTCATGACGCTCTATGAAACCGACCAGGAAGACATCCAGCCCTATCTGAAGGATCTGGGGCCGGAGCCCTTGTCGAACGGGTTTTCAGAAGACCGGCTCAACAAAGCCTTCAAGACCCGGCGCAGCCCGGTCAAGGCGGGGCTTCTGGATCAGAGCGTCGTGGCGGGCCTGGGCAATATCTATGTCTGCGAGGCGTTGTGGCGGGCGAAGATCAGCCCCAGGCGGCTATGCAACTCCATACCCGGCGCCCGGGCCGCACGTCTGGCGCCGGCGGTGCGCGACGTCATCGCCGAAGCGATCGAGGCTGGCGGCTCCACCTTGCGCGACTATGCCGGGGCCGACGGCGCCATGGGGTATTTCCAGCACCGGTTTGACGTCTATGGGCGCGAAGGCGAACCCTGCCATCGCTGTGAGGACAGCTGTGTCGAGCGCATCGTTCAGTCGGGCCGGTCGAGCTTTTTCTGTCCGTCCTGCCAGCGCTAGCCAGACCTGTTCTCAACATGAACTTTTGTTAACCATACCGGTTTGGGTTGAACCCCGTCCCCGGGCGTTTATCCCTTTGCGTCACGATCTGAATTAAAGAGAGGCATTTTATGCTGGACCGTATTCTCTGGGCGCTTCTGGCCCTGACTGTGTTCGCCACGCCGGCGGTTGCTCAAACCATGGACGTGGAGGAGGCCGAGCTCGGGCCGAGCATGTGGATGCTCGAAGATGAGGATAATGTCGCTTACATCATCGGCACCATTCACCTGCTCAAGCCTGATACCGAATGGCGGACCACCTATTTCGAAGAGCTTCTGGCGAGCGTGGACCAGGTCTGGTTCGAAGCGGATGTGCACAGCGCTGAAGCGCAGGCCCAGATCCAGGCGCTTGTCCCGCAATTGGGCCTGAACCCCCAGGGCCAGACGCTGTCGTCCATGCTGAGTGATGAGGGCAAGGCCAATCTGGCGACCCTCGCCCAGCGGATGGGCGTGCCGGCGGAAGCCATGATGGCCTCACTGGATCCGTTGCAGCCTTGGCTCGCGAGCGTGTCTCTGGCGTCCTCCATGGCCATGGCTCAGGGGTATGATCCGCAATACGGCGTTGAAGTCGCGCTTCAGGCCATGATCGAGCCGATCACCGATGATGTGCGGTATTTCGAAACGGCGGAGCAGCAACTCGGCTTCCTGGCGGGTCTGCCGCTGGCTGTTCAGGTACGCGATCTGGAAAGCTCGCTCGAGCAATCGGTTCAAGAGCCGTATTTGCTGGATGAGCTGGCCATGGCCTGGGAAGTTGGGGACATCGAGACCATTGATCACATGATCAATGATCGCATGAAGTCGGACTCTCCTGAAATGTATCAAGCCCTGATCGTGAACCGGAATTACGATTGGGCAGAGCAGATCGACCAGATCATGATGGGCGATGAAGATGTCATGATCGCGGTCGGCGTCGGGCATTTGCCTGGCCCGGAGGGGTTGGCGGAAGTGCTGCGCAATCTGGGATATGGTGTCTGGCAAATCCAGTAAGCGGATGACGGCGCGGGGGTGACCCGCGCCTTGGCTTCCGCTAAGAGGGCGCCCGTTTTGCCGCATACCCTGCGCTGAAGAGCGTGTAACTGCATCGGAGGGCCGCATGGCCTACAATACGATCCAAGTAAAAACCGAAGGCCGTGTGGGCGTTATCACCCTGGACCGTCCGTCCGCCCTGAACGCGCTGTGTGACGAGCTGACCAATGAGCTCAAGGATGCGCTGGCTGCGTTCGAGCGCGATGAGGACATCGGTTGCGTGATCCTGACCGGCTCGGCCAAGGCGTTCGCCGCCGGCGCCGACATCAAGGAGCTGCAGGAGAAGGATTTCATCTCCCTGTACAAGCACGACCCCTTCGCAGAGTCGTGGGAGAGCGTGGCGCGCTTCAGAAAACCGATCATCGCGGCGGTGTCCGGCTATGCGCTGGGCGGCGGCTGCGAGATCGCGATGATGTGTGATTTCATCATCGCCTCTGAAACCGCCAAGTTCGGCCAGCCCGAGATCAATCTCGGCGTCATGCCGGGCGCGGGCGGCACCCAGCGTCTGCCGCGCGCCGTGGGCAAGGCCAAGGCCATGGACATGTGCCTGACCGGGCGCATGATGCCGGCCAAGGAAGCCGAGCGCGCGGGGCTGGTCAGCCGCGTCGTGCCGGCCGAAGAGCTGCTGGACGTGGCGATGGAGGCGGCCACCACGATCGCATCCAAATCCCTGCCTATCGCCATGATGACCAAAGAGGCCGTCAATACGGCGTTTGAAATGGGTCTGGCCGAAGGCGTTCGCTTTGAACGCCGCGTGTTCCAGTCCCAATTCGCCACCGAGGATCAGACCGAGGGCATGGCTGCGTTTGCTGACAAACGCGCTGCGCATTTCAAACACCGGTGATGAATTTTGGCGTATACCTGTTGACCGCACCTGCGGGGACCGGTATACGCCGCGCCTCATAGTTTTACCCGGCGGCCGGCTCTGGCCAGGCGCCCTTGATCATACGGATCTGGAGATCTTATGGCGAACACGTCCTCCGCCAAGAAAATGGCGCGCAAGATTGAGCGCCGCACCGCTCTGAACAAAGCCCGCCGCACTCGCATGCGCACGTATGTGAAGAAGCTGGACCTGGCCATCGCCACCGGCGACCAGGATCAGGCGCGCGCCGCGCTTCGCACGGCTGAGTCCGAACTGATGAAAGCGGTCAGCAAAGGCGTCATCCACAAGAACACCGGCGCTCGCAAGGTTTCGCGCCTTTCGGCTCGCGTGAAGTCTATGGCGGCGTCGTAAAACACGCTCCATACCCGGACTAAAAAAGAACGCTCGCACGAACCCGTGCGGGCGTTCTTTTTTGTTCTGCGTCATTTTGGTGCATCTGAAAACTTCTATATCTTTCAAAGAAGTAATTACGATATTCCTGAGGCTGGCCTGGGTGGCGCTAGATCACGAAAACGCTGTGACGCAAGCCCTGAAAACAGCGAAATTTTTTTCAGATCGCCAAACGCCCGACCTGCTTTAGGAATCAACCTGTCAAGCGCGGAATCCGGAAAATGCGTGGGTTAATCATGTTGATTCGCTCGCTCGTGACGGTAACCTGAGGGTCTCGACGGAGCAGTCCCCACACGGACCAAAGGATGGTCGCTGAGCGCAGAAAGATGCGCGCTCGGTGCGGGAAAGCTGCGTTCAAAATTAAAGCCGTGACCCTGGGATTACCAGGGCGCGCAGAGTGAAATGAAGGTTGGGGCATATGGGGTATTCTCAAGATGCGACGGCGCGACGTGACGGTGCGGCCATGATGGATTCCAGCTCGATCGTCGCCGTCTGGCGCGCAGTCCGCGCCCGCTTGCGTGAAGAGTGCGGAGATCTGGTCTACGCCGCCGAGATCGCGCGTCTTCGCGTGGAGCTGGATGCTGCGGGACGCGTCTGCGTGATCTGTCCGAACGAGTTCGGCCGTTCCTGGGTGGAAGACAATGTCGGCATGCGTCTGCGCGCCCTGTGGGCGACCGTAGCCGAGGAGGCCTGCGATATTCTGATCTGCACGGAAAAAACGCTCGCCACGCAGAAGTCGCATACCGTCAGCGTGGCCGCCCTGTCGGCGGGCGGCATGTCGGAAACCGCAGCCCTGCCGCTTGTGGAAGACACGGTGGAAGACAGCGACGCCAAACGCGAAGCGCGCTTCACCTTCGACACTTTCATGGTCGGTTCGGCGAACATGATGGCGGCGACCGCGGCGCGCGCCGTGGCCAGCGCCGATGCTCCGCCGTTCAATCCGGTCTTTTTCCATGGCGATTACGGGGTGGGCAAATCCCACCTTCTGGCTGCGATCGCGCACGCCGCCTCGCTGAGCGGCAAACGCAAGAAGGTGCTCTACCTGACAGCGGAAGAGTTCCTGAACGGCTTCCAGTCCGCGCTTCGGGCGCGTGATGTTCAGCCGTTCAAGGATCTGGTGCGTGATTGCGACATGCTGCTGATCGACGACGTGCACTTCATTTGCGGCAAGCCTCGCACCGAAGACGAGTTCCTGCAGACGGTCACCTCCCTCATCAGCGCGGAAAAGCAGGTGGTGCTCGCCTCTCATTGCGCACCGTCCCAGCTCAGCGTGTCCGATGATCGTCTGCGCAATGTGATGGCGGGCGGGTTCAATTGCCCGCTCCAGGGCCCGGATCTCGATCTGCGTCGCAAGATCCTCGATTGCAAGATCGCCCAGGCGCGCAATCATTGCCCGGATCTGGAAGTGCCGGAGACCGTGCGGGATTTCCTGGCGGCCCGGGTCACCAGCTCCGCCCGCGAGCTTGAGGGCGTTCTGAACAACATCATCGTGCGCACCGCCTATATGAACCGTCCCGTCACCATGGAGACGGTGGAGGAGGCGCTGGGCGAGCTGCCGGTGAAGGCCGAGCGCCGCATCACGGTGGACGACATCCAGAAAATGACGGCGAGCTATTTCTCCATCACGGTGGATGACCTGATCTCCAAGCGCCGCACAAAAGCCGTGGTGCGTCCGCGCCATATCGCCATGTATCTGGCGAAAACCATGACGACGCGGTCGCTGCCGGACATTGGTCGGCGCTTTGGCGGGCGTGACCATTCCACCGTTATTCATGCGGTGAACAAGATCACCGAGACCCTCACATCGGACGCTGTTCTGGCCGAAGATGTCGAGGCGTTGCGGCGACGCCTGCGCGGTTAAGCAGTTCAATTGAAAAAACGACCGCAAGACCCCTTCTTGCGGTCGTTTTTTTTAGGCTATTGTGCTGCACCCAAATCAGGCGATTCTCGCCATGTGTTTTGAATTTTCTGTTCGAGGCGACATATGAAGCTCACCATCGAGCGCGCGATCCTGCTCAAGGCCCTTGGCCATGTTCAGGCCGTCGTTGAGCGCCGCAACACCATTCCGATCCTGTCCAACGTTCTGATCAACGCTTCTGACGGATTTGCCCGGTTCACCGCCACCGATCTTGATATGGAGATCGTGGAGGAAGCGGAAGCGCAGGTGGAGCGTGAAGGCTTGATCACTGCGCCGGCGCACACGCTTTATGAGATCGCCCGCAAATTACCTGAAGGCAGTCAGGTGACCCTGGAGCTGGGCGGCGATGATCCGCGCATCCTGCTGTCAGCGGGACGGTCGCGCTTTAACCTGCCGATCCTGCCGCCGGGCGACTTCCCGGTGATGCCCAGCGAGGATCTGGCGGTCAGCTTCACCGCGCCCGCCAGCGAGATCGCCCGTCTGATCGACAAGACGCGCTTCGCGATCTCCACAGAAGAGACGCGGTATTACCTGAACGGCATCCATCTGCACGCCGCCGAGCGTGATGGTCGCAAGACCCTGCGCGCCGTGGCCACCGATGGCCACCGTCTGGCGCTGGCGGAAACCGATCTGCCGGACGGCGCCGCGGGCATGCCCGCCGTGATCGTGCCGCGCAAGCCGATCCAGGAATTGCGCCGTTTGCTCGAGGATCTCGACGGTGATGTGGACGTGTCTGTCTCTGACGGCAAAATCCGCTTCCAGCTCGGCGCAGCGGTGCTGACCTCGAAACTGATCGACGGCACCTTCCCCGATTACGAGCGGGTGATCCCGCGCGGCAATGACAAGATCATGCGCGTGGACCGGGCGCCCTTCGCCCAGGCGGTGGACCGTGTGGCGACCATCAGTCAAGAAAAGTCGCGGTCGGTGAAGCTTTCGCTCGCGCCCGGCCAGGTCACGCTCACGGTGAACAACCCTGAAAGCGGCGCCGCCAGTGAAGAACTGGTCGCCGACTATAGTGCGGATGAGATGACGATCGGCTTTAACGCCCGCTATCTGCTGGACGTGGCCAGCCAGATCGAAGGCGATGAAGCGATCTTCGAGCTGGCCGACTCCGGCTCGCCGACGCGCGTGACGGACTCTGGCGATACAGATGCGGAATATGTGCTGATGCCGCTGCGGGTGTGACCCTGGGCGGTTCTGACACCGGTGGGCCGGCCGTCACCCGGCTCAAGCTAACCGGATTTCGCAATTACGCCCGGCTCGATCTGAGCTTGGATGCGCGCCCGGTCGCCCTGTTCGGAGAGAACGGGTCTGGCAAGACCAATCTGGTTGAAGCGGTGTCCTTTCTGGGGCCGGGGCGCGGTTTGCGCGCCGCCGGGGCGGACGCCGTGCGCCGACGCACCACTGAAGGCGTCGATCCGCTCTGGGCCGTCTATGCCGAGGCGGTGACGCCGGAAGGTCCTGTCAGCCTGGCCACGGGCGCGGATCCCAACCAGCCGAGCCGTCGCCGGACCAGGCTCGACGGCGCGGCTGCGACCCAGACCGAGTTGGCGCGTTTGATCCCGATGCTGTGGCTGACCCCGCGCGAAGACCGGCTCTGGGCCGGGGCGCGATCTGACAGGCTGCGGTTTTTTGATCGGCTGGTGCTGGCTGCGGCGCCGGATCACGCCAGTTCGGCCAGCGCCTATGAGAAGTCCATGAAAGAGCGTCAGCGGCTTCTGGACCGCATGGCGGAGGGCGGTCGCGCCGATCCTGACTGGCTGAACGCGCTGGAAGCGGAAATGGCCGCCTCCGGCGTGGCGCTGGCGGCGGCGCGTCTGGATGCGCTGGCGCGGCTTCAGGACGAGATCGACACAAGACCCGAGAGCCAGTTTCCAAAAGCGGATCTGGCGCTCGACGGCGCGGTGGAGGCCCAGCTTGCTGAGGGGATGAAAGCCGGCGAGGCGGAAGACTGGTTCATGGCCGAATTGTCTCGGGTGCGTCCGCGCGACAGCGCGGCGGGCCGGGCGCTGACCGGTCCGCACCGGACTGAGCTGGAAGCCCGTCACCGCGCCAAGGATCAGCCCGCGTCCGATTGCTCGACGGGCGAACAAAAATCCATGGTTCTGGGTCTGGCCCTGGCGCAAGCGGCGGCGATCCGCCGGTTGTCAGGACGTGGTCCGGTGCTGATCTTTGACGAAGCCTGCGCGCATCTGGACGCCGCGCGCCGTGAAGGGCTGGCGGAGACTGTGCTCGATCTGGGCGTGCAGGCTTTCATGACCGGGGTGGAGCGCTCGTTGTTCTCCGCCTTTGGGAAAGGCGTTCAGGCGATTGAAGTGTCAGACGGCCACGCAGTTTGCGTGGATTGACTTGTCATCACGGCTGGATCGGAGTTCAACCTCTCTCATGAAAGGCGCAAAACCCGCACTCCAAACTCGGTCCCAGCAGACGCGTGACAGGCTGGTCGCTGCGCTTGAGCGATTATTGCGCGACAAGGCGTTTGAGAACATTTCCGTCGCCGAGATCGCCCGCGAGGCGGGCGTGTCGGTGGGCGCGGTCTACACCAGGTTTGAGAACAAGGACGCCTTCATCCCCGTCCTGTTCGAGCTCTACAAGGCGCGCCTCGACGATCACAAGTCGGAACAGCACGCCGAAGCGCAAAGCGATGATGATGAGAGCCTGCGCGGCGTGTTGCGCCGGACATTGCGGGTGGGCGCGCAGTTCATGGCGCGCGAAGCGCATCTGATGAGAGCCGCGCATCTCTATGCGCATACACGCCCGGATCTGATCGGAGATGGCTGGGAGGCGATTTCCGAGGCGGGGCGCCAGTCTGTCGGCGCCTTGTACGATCATTTTGCATCCGAGATCACCCAGTCAGACCGGACGATAGCGGTTGAAACCCTGACCTATTTTCTCAATACGGCGTTGATCGAGGCGGGGCTCTATCCTGATCTCGGTCCGCCCGCGCCGCGGGGCCTGAGCCTTGAGGCGCTGGCGGAAGAGTTGGCGGATTTCGCCTGGGGGTATCTTACGGCGCCGCGCGACTGAGCCGCTCGGCGGAGGGTTGGCTGAGATAGAGATACAGCCCGCCGACCACATCCGCCGCCACATGCACGACAATAGCCGGCCAGAGCGAGCCGGACAGCACGACCAGGCCTGTCATGCCGATGGTGATGGGAATGATGCGGATCATCCCCGAGACGCCCTGATAGGTATGAAAGCCGATAAAGATGATCATGGAGGTGAGGGCGGCGATCCACAGCGGCAGGTAGAGCGCCAGCGCCCCCATCAGAAACCCGCGAAAGATGATCTCTTCATTCCAGCCCGCGCTGAAGGCCATCAGCTGGAACCGCCGGTGTTCAACCGGCGTGCGGGGCTGGATCATGTCGACGCCTTCCATGCCGGACAGGGCTTTGGCCATGGCTTCGCGACCTTCCTGAGTGCGCAGGGGGAGGAGCTGGCTCAGGAGAAACAGCGTCAGGGCGATCGCCGCCGCCCAGCTCAGCCAGCCGCGCCAGGCTTCAGGGCCGCTGAGGTTAGGCAAGATCAGGCCCAGACCTGCCAGATCCCGACCTGACGCCATCCAGCACACAAGGCAGACACTGCCGAGCATCCACAGCATCAGGATGGTTTCAGTCATGGTCTTCAGCGTGTTCCGCGTTGCGCCGGCTTCGGTGCGACGTCGAGCGGCGCGTGTGCTGATTTCGGCGTAAATGAACGCGATCAGGATGGCTGCAAAGCCCGCACTCAAGGCGGGCTCCGCCGATATGGCCTCCCAGATTCCAGTCGTGGAGGGGAAAGGGGAAGACGGGGATGGCATGAGCATTCTCCAAACTGAATATGAATTCATATTCATATCTGACATGCTGACATGATTGTCAACTCAGAGCGTCCGAGTTGGGCAGGGATAGCGAGACTTTTACGAAATCAGCGAAGGCGCACGGCTAGCACTGCTAAGCGATGAGCGGATACTCGGTCTCGATCCGATAGAGATTGGGCGTATGGGGTTTGCGCGCCCAGCTTGAATACAAATGGAAGCGGTCCGCGGTGAAGGGCTCGGACTTGAACAGGCCCAGTCTTTGTTCAAAGCGTTGGATGCGGCTCACCTCAACATCCTTGTTGAGATAAGCGAGGGTCACATGGGGCAGATAGGCGCGCGTCTCCATCTTGATCCCGAGCGACAGGGCGGCTTTTCGGCAACGCCGAGCGAGATCGCTGAGGGCGGGATTTGGCGCGACGCCGAGCCAGATTGCGCTGGGATCTCCTCCGCCAAAGCGGCCGGCGCCCTGCAGGCGGAGCTCGAACGGCGCCAGCTTGATCGTCCCGAGGGCGAGATCGAGCTCTTCAATGACGGGCTCTTCCAGTTCGCCATAATAGGCGAGGGTGATGTGCAAATTCTCACGCGGCCGCCAATTGGCGCCGGGCACGCCGGTCATCTCGGCGCAGGCTTGATCCAGGACGGCGTCAGACAGGGGCAGGGCGGCGAAGATGCGAAGCGACATGGTCGCAGGGGGCATGGCCGAGCCAGATTCGTCAAGCATCCGCCCTGCATCAGGGATGAAATCCCTTTTAGAATAAGGGGTATTGGCGCATGTTCGCGTCCGGTTTCACTTGAAACCTGAGCGCAAAACTCCGATATTCACACCGGACAGCGCGCAACGGCGCGCGATAGTATCTCTGGTTGAGAAGGACATCATGAACCAGTTCTCGCACCCTGCTTACGGCGCACAGACGCTCGACACCTCTGTGGATGCCGGCCTGCGCAGCTTCATGCTGGGCGTTTACAACAAGATGGGCCTCGGCCTGCTGCTCTCTGCGGTCCTCGCCTTTGTGGCGGGTACGGTGGATCCGGTGACGGCGCTTGTGTTCAACTCGCCGCTGCGCTTCGTCGTGCAGTTCGGCCCGATCGCTTTGCTGTTCGGCTCCATGTTCTTCATGCGCAATCCCTCGCCCCTGGGCGCGGCGGTCCTGTACTGGGCTGTGGTCTCGCTGATCGGTACAGGCCTTGGCGTCTGGGTTCTGATGGCGACCTCGGGCATGACGGCGGAGACGCTGACCGGCTCCATCAACATCACCTTCGGCACGATCGCGCAGGCCTTCGTCATCACGGCGGCGGCCTTCTTCGGCCTGTCGCTTTATGGCTACACCACCAAGACGAACCTGCAGCCCATCGGCACCTTCCTGGTGATGGCGATGATCGGCGTGGTGCTGATCTCGCTGCTGAACGTGTTCTTCATGGAAAGCTCGGCCCTGCAATGGATCATCCAGTTCGCCATTCTGGGCCTGATGGCCGGCGTGGTGGCCTGGCAGACCCAGTCGCTGAAGCTGACCTATGTGGAAGCGCGCGGCGACCAGCGGTCCTTGAGCGTGCTGACCTATTACGGCGCTCTGAACCTCTACATCGCCTTCATCAACATGTTCCAGATCGTGCTGATGATGCTGGGCAACCGCGAATAAGCGGACCGGCTGATCAGACAGAGAAAAACCCCGGAGCGCTGCTCCGGGGTTTTTTGTGTCTGGTCCTCAGGATCCGCTCCAGCTGAGCTTTTTGAGCTGGTTGTCGAACACCTTCAGCACGCTGGTCAGCTCATGGCCGCGCTTGAGAATGGCGCCGCCGGGCGCCACCACTTTCCACGCGCCCTGTTTGCGGGCGTCCGCGGGGGTTTTCACGATGCGGTAGATCGGGACTTCGGCGGCGTTCCTGAAAATCGAGAACTCCGCGCGATCCTTCAGCCCGTCAATCGCGTAGTCGCGCCATTCGCCGCCCGCCACCATCATCCCGTAAACTCTTAGGATCTGGTCCAGTTCAATGCGATGAAACATCACCCGGTCATCGCGGGGGCGGGGCGTGGGAAGGGGAGTTAATGCCATGTCTGCTCTGAATTACCCTTAAGTCCGGACCTTACGAAGTTTTCACAGTGCGCCGCAATCTCGCCTCATTTTCGTCCTTGCGCAGCCTAACCCCGTCAGCACTTTAAAGCTGTCGGCTGGCGCACACAAAGCCGCCTGATCTGGATTCACAGCCCCCCCAGCCCCCCGGGTCTGGAGGCTTGCGTCGGTCGACACCTTTCCCGTCTTGTTTGCGACTTGGAAATCTTCAGGCTTTGGTCACGGGAGCCTTGTAGAACACTGGTGTCAGGCGCTGAGGTAAGCTACGCCTGATACGCTCTTTTCCGCCGCCGCCGGGATGATAGTCCGCCCATGATCCGCGCCGATCGCCTGATCAAACGCTTTGCCGGCCATCTGGCCGTGGACGAGGTGTCGTTTCAGGTCGAGCGCGGCGAGGTGGTCGCGTTTCTCGGCCCTAACGGCGCCGGCAAATCCACAACCATGCGCATGCTGGCGGGCTGCCTGGAGCCTGATTCCGGTCAGGCGCTGATCGCCGATTACGATTGTCATCTGAACCGGCGTACGGCGCAAAGCCATCTGGGTTATCTGCCTGAAGGCGCGCCGGCCTATCCGTCCATGACGGCGCGCGGCTTTGTCCGCTTCGGGTTGCGGGCGCGCGGCTATTCGGGCGCCAATCTGGATGAAGCGACACGGGTTGCGCTGGATCGGGCGCGCCTGGGCGCCATGGCGGACAAACCGATCGGCGCCTTGTCCAAGGGCTATAAGCGCCGCGCTGCGTTGGCGGCGGCCATCGCCCATGATCCGCCCGTTCTGATCCTGGATGAACCTACCGACGGGCTCGACCCCAACCAGAAGGACGGCGTGCGCGCCCTGATCTCCGAGATGGCGCCTAAGAAGGCCATTCTGATCTCTACGCACCTGCTGGATGAGGTGGAGGCGATGTGTTCACGCGCCGTGGTGATCGCCGACGGCCGCATCAAGATGGATGGAACGCCCGCCGAGGTCGCGCGGATGGCGGGCGGCAGTCTCGAAAGCGCCTTCCGCGTGCTCACACGCCCCCTCGCCGACCCAGTAATCAGCGACGTCGCGGAGCCCCGCTCATGACGGGTCTGATCGCGGTCTATCGGCGTGAAGTGGCGGCGTATTTCGAGACGCCTCTGGCTTACGTGTTCCTGTCGGTCTTCGCCTTCGCCGCGCCTGCTTTTGCGTGGCGGGTGGGCCGGTTGTTTGACACCGGCCGCGCCGATCTCAGCCCGCTTTTTGATTACATGCCCTGGCTATTGCTTGTGTTGATGCCGGCGCTCGCCATGCGCGCCTGGGCGGAAGAACGTGACCGGGGCACGCTCGAGGTGCTGCTCGCCAGCCCGATCGCGCTTTATGAAATGGTGCTGGGCAAGTTTCTCGCCGCGCTCAGCGTCGCCTGTCTGGCCCTGATCCTGACCTTCCCCATGTGGGGGGCGATGAATTATCTGGGCAGCCCTGACAACGCCGCCATCGCCACCGCTTATCTGGGCGCGCTCCTGCTGGCGGGCGGGTATCTGGCGCTGGGGCAGGCCCTGTCCGCGTCCACGCCCAATCAGGTGATCGCCTTCGTGCTGGGCGCCGGGGCGTGCTTTCTGGTGACGGTTTCAGGCGCGCCCTTCGTCCTGGACGCCCTGTCCGCGCATCTGCCGGGGGCTGTCGCTGAAGCGCTGGCGGACCTGTCGGCGCTTGCGCGGTTTGACAGCCTGCGCCGGGGCGTAATCAGCCTGGCGGACATTCTCTACTTTCTCTCCCTGATGGGCCTTGGGCTCGGACTCGCCATGGCGCTGATTGATGCGCGCCGTGGAGGCGGACGATGAACCGCACACGCTTTCTCTGGGTCATGATTTTCAGCCTGATCCTGGGCTTCGCCGGGTTGAACATGGCCTCTCGCATTCTGCTGGACGGCGCCCGCATCGATCTGACTGAACGCGGCCTCTATCAGCTTTCAGAGGGGACGCAGGACGTTCTGGATCGGCTGGACGAGCCGATGAGCCTTGATTTTTACTATTCGCGCGCGGACGCCGCGGGCTATCCCGAAGTGCGGGCCTATGGCGCGCGGGTGCGCGAGCTTTTGCGAACCCTGGCCGCACGCTCGGGCGGCGCCCTGCGCCTGGAAGAGATTGATCCCGCCCCGTTCTCGCCCGAAGAAGACGCCGCCATCGCGTCCGGCTTGCAGCCGGTTCCGGTCGAAGGCGGCGGTCAGATCTTTTTCGGTCTGGTGGGCCGCAACGCGGTGGATGACGCCCGCATCATCGCCTTTTTCGATCCTCAGGACGAAGCCCGGCTGGAATACGAGATCGTGCGCCTGGTCGCCGAGCTGGAGCGTGCGCGCACGCCCCATCTGGCGATCATTTCCGATCTGCCCTTTGCGCCGGATCGCGAGGGCCGCAGCGGTAACCGCATCATCGACGAGCTGGGCGCGACCTATCAGCTGAGCTGGCTCGAGCCTGATTTTGACGCCATTCCGGACGACGCCGACGCCCTGTTGGTGATCCATCCGCCGATGATGAGCGAGACCCAGCTTTATCTGGTCGACCAGTTCATTCTGGCGCGGGGGCGGGCTCTGGTCGCGGTGGACCCGATGGCGCATCTGGCGCTCAAACCGGGGCCTGACGGCTTGCCTCCGCTGAACGCCCAGCGGGCGACCGATCTGGGGCGCCTGTTCGCCAGCTGGGGTGTGCTTTACGACCGGAACGCCGTGGCGATGGACGCTGAAACGGGCTTGCCGGTGCAGATCATAGAAGGCGGTCGCACGCGCATGCGCGCCTATCCGTTGTGGTTCTCGGTTCCGCCCTCGGGGCTGAACCAGACACTGCCAAGCCTTGCGGGCTTGTCGCGCGCGGTCAATCTGGGCGCGCCGGGGGTCTTGGGGTTTGACGGCCAGTCCGGTCTGAGCGCGACGCCGCTTCTGACCACCAGCGCCCAGGCTGCGCGTCTGGATGCGGACATCGCCGCGTCCAGCCCGTCGCCGGAAGAGCTGATGCGCGGTTTCGAGGCGGATCCGGATGCGCCCCTGACGCTGGGTCTGCTTCTGGACGGGGTCCTGCAAACCGCATTTTCGGACGGGCCGCCCGCCGAAGACGGCGCACCGCTTAATCGCGCCCATCTTGATGAAAGCACGGGCCCCGGCGAAGTGATTGTGCTGGCGGATGTGGACCTGTTTGATCCCGCCTTCTTCCTGCGCGCCGATCCGGTACAGGGCGAACAGGTGGTGGCGGACAATCTGGCGCTGGTGCTCAATCTGGTGGACCGGCTGGCGGGCGATCGCGCGCTGGTCTCGCTGCGGTCCCGGTCCAGTTCGAACCGTCCCATGACACGGGTGGATGATCTGCGCACCCGCGCCGAAGCGCGCTATCTGACGCTTCAGGACACGCTTCAAGCCGAGTTGAACGAGGCGGAAGGCCGGCTGGATGAGCTCACCCGTCTGGGTCGGGCCTCGGCATTGGGCGGCGCGGGCAGCGATGACGCGGCCGAGGCGGACGCCCTGCGCCTGCAGATTCTGGATGCGCGGGAACGCCTGCGGGAGATCGAGCGCGGGTTCCGGGTGGAGATCGACGCGCTGGAAAACCGGCTCTTGCTGTGGACCCTGTGGCTGCCGCCGCTGGTCGTTCTGGCGTTTGGCGTCTTCGCGGCGCTCGTGCGCAGGAGGCATCGCGCATGAGCGGTCACACCCCCCATAAACGCCGCGGCGTTCAGGGCCTGATCGCACTGGCGTTGGCTCTATCCTTGCTCAGTCTGGGCGGTGTGGTGGTCTGGCGCGATGCCCGCATCGGACAGGCGCCGGACGTGTCCGGCCCGGTCGTTGAAGGCTGGGCTGCGCAAGCGAGTGCGGCGGCGCGTATCCAGATTGAGACCGCGGGCGCAAACTTTGTCATGGAAAAACGCGGCGCGAGCTGGGTGATGGCGAGCCGCGGGGATTATCCCGTCCGCGCCGAACGCATCGCCGAGCTGGACGCCATGCTGCAAGGCTTGAGCTTTACCGAAGCCATGACCCGCGATGCGGACAAGTTTGACCGGCTGGGGCTGGGCGATCCACAGGCGGGCGGCGCTGGCGTGCGGATTTCCGTCTCTGACGCTGAGGGGGGTCTGATCGTTGATCTGATCACCGGGCGCTTGCGCGACGAGGGCGGCGTTTATGTGCGGCGGCCCGGCGGCGTGCGCGCGTATGCGGCCTCTGGACCGGTGATTGACCCGGCGCTGCTGGGCGATCCGGGGCGCTGGATGGGGCTTGAGTTCTGGAACCATGAGGCGTCTGCGATTGCGCGCGCCGAGATCCAGCCTGAGTTCGGCCCCAGCTGGCGGGTGATGCGGGCGGGCGAGGCGCAGCGGTATTACGAGCTGCGCGAGCCGTCAGGCTGGCGTCTGGTGACCGCCGGCGCGGCCAATGGCGTGGCCACCGCGGGCGCGCAATTGCGGTTTCGCGACGTCAAACCCGTTCAGGAACTGGTGGGCGCCTATGTCTCCCGCCACGCCGCGGTGACGTTTTCGGGTCTCGCCTATGAAATGCTGTTCTTTGCCGAGGGGGATGAGCGCTGGGTGACCATCGAGCTGGCGGCTTTGGCCGATGACGCCGCGCCGCGCGCCGATCATTTCAACGCCCAGGTCGAGGGCTGGGCGTTTCTGGTCAGCGAAGACGCCTATGAGCGCCTGACCCGCGGTCTTGATCAGGTGGCCGAGCCGACGAATTAACCCCTATTAACTTTTGACCGCTTACGGCCTGCGCCACAGTGATCGCAGGACAATCGGTCGGGAGGCGTTGATGGGGTTCAAACACAGTCTGTTGGGGGTCGTCTTGTGCGTGCTCAGCACGGGCGCGCAGGCGCAGGATGGCGTCTCTGAGCGTCAGATCGAGGCGATGGCGCGGCTTGCGCCTTTGGCCGGCGATTGGGTGGTGACCGGACAAGTCATGGGGCCTGGCGGCGCGCAGGCGCTTGATCCAGGCGAGGCCCAAACCCGCTTCGTGTTCAATGATCGCGGCCTGGAGGAGAACGCCCATATCGATCTGGGCGCTGACGGATCCACCCATCTGCGCACCCTGTTCAGCTATGATCCCTATCGCGAGCTCTACCGCTTGAGCGTCATGGATGACGCGTATGGGCTATTGGATATCTATGAGGGCGATTTTGACGATGCGGGCCGATTGGTCGCCACCAATCTGCGACCCGACACGTCCTATCCCATTGAGGGCGGACAGCTTCATTTCAAGCTGGTCTATGATTTCACCCATGCGGACGGGCATGAATTCGACATTTATATGAGCGCGGATCGCGGCGAGAGCTGGACGCTCTATTTCGATCAGGACTACGCTCCCGCCAACTAGGCGTCAGGGCAGCCGGGCGGCGGTGAGGATGCGGCCGCCCGGGCCGTCCTGCACGAGCACCACGGCGTCCAGATCGTCCGCGGGTTCGGGCAACACATAGGCCGCGTCTCCGCCGGTCCAGTCCGCCAGCTTTTCAACCGAGCGCACCATGTTGAAATGCGTCATGCGCAGGCCGGCGTTGCGGCCGCTCTCGATCTGACGTTCTTCAATGCCCGGCGTGTATTGCACCAGCCAGATTTCAGCCGGCGCCGCGCGCGCGCCCTCAAGAGACAGGCTGTATGCGCCGTCTTCGCTTTCGCGGATGTGCGCTGTGGGCCGGGGCGCGCTGTCGTCCAGCGCCGCGGTGATGCGCGCGGGATCAAAGCGCAGTTGTTCAGGCGCGCCATTGATGACGAAGTGCGGGGTGTAGACCCGCATGGCCTCGCCCGCCTCCACATAGGCTTTCTGACGATCCGCAAATTCCGGCATGGCGAACTGGTCCGCCCAGCCATAGGCGTCCCAGTAATTCACCCCCCAGGCCAGGGCGATCACGTCCTCGCGCGCGCCGAAATCCGCCAGCAGCTGATTGGCGGCGGGGCAGAGCGGACAGCCTTGCGAGGTGAAGAGCTCCACCACGATCACCGCGTCCGGCGCCGCACGCACGGATGCGTCCGCCGCCGGTGCGGGCGGGGTGGAATGGGCCTGAAACAGAAGGGCCAGAACGGAGAACCAGGTCAGCATAAATGCTTACTACCCCATATCCCGCTCAGGTGATAATCACAGGGCCGTTATGGCCTGTTTCAATAAACGGTTCGGGCCAGATCCAGCGTCGCCTCGCACCATTCAGGCTCTATGGGCTTGGGCGTGTCGCGCCGGATCTGATTGGCCTCTTCGTGGGTGAGAGCGCCCTGCTGAACATCATAGGCGAGCCACATCAGTTCTTCGCGCGTGCGCTGCTGTGACAGGCTCATGCAAGAGCAGTCTTTAAATGAATGGCGGCCCATAACAAGCGGACCAAGCTCTTTCTCCCATATCCGTTTGGTAGACCAATACTCATATCCCGGATTGGCTTCAAATAAGAGGACCTCTGAAACATTCGCGATCCGGATCACATGGAAGCTGTATCGCAAAGTATCGCTGATCGGCTTGAAGACCGAGTACGTGTTGATGAAGCTCGACCAGGTGGTCAGAACGGTCAGAATAGCGACAAACAGAAAAGCCTGAACCGTGGTCGCCCAAATGGCCGGGCGTCGATGACGGACCCGGGTGAGATCAATCACCCACAGGCAAAACATGGCGGTGAAGGCGACGGCGAATACGCCCAGTAGGGTTGGCCCCAGTGGCGCTTCTCCTTGCCAGAATCGCAAGGTTTCGCCGCAACTGAGCTGCGTAATCACAAACAGCTCAATCAAGCGCCAGACAATGCCTAAGCCGAGCAAGGTCGCGAGCAGCATCCAGCTGACCGGGCTTTGAAAGGCGGCGGTGTTTCTCCGCTGGATTCTCTGGCGTAAGCGTCTCACCCATCAAGGCTATTGCGGATGGGGAATCGCGACAAGCGAAACCCGTCTCAGGCGTCCTGCTGTTCAGCTTCGCTGTCGCCGTCCTCGTCGGCCGCCTTGGCGTATTTCAGCGTCATGGGCACATTGGCGAGCACGAACAGGAAGAAGAGCGGGAAGGTGCCGAAGAAGCGGAAATTGACCCAGAAGCCTTCGGTCAGCTCAAGCCCCGCAAACCAGCGCATGGTTTCAGGCAAGTCTGCGTCCACGATATGCCGCCACATCACTTCGTTCAGCAGCGCCAGGAAAGCGAAGAACAGCGCCCAGCGAATGCCTAGCATGACCCAGGCGTGCTCGGGCATGGAATAGATCGAGCCGAACAGGCGCTTCCAGACGTTAAAGCCGAGCGCGAAGCTGAACAGGATCGCAAAGCAGAAGATCAGATTGATGATGGTGGGCTTGATGAAGATGAAGATCGGGTCTTGCAGATAGATCGTCATGCCGCCGAACAGGGTGACGATGACGAAGGTCACCGCCAGCATGGGCGGGAAGCGCTTTTGCGTGATCACGGCGTAGACCACGGCGGCCGCCGTCGCGAGCATGAAAATGCCGGTCGCCCAGTAAATCGCCTGATCCTCGGCGAGGCGCTTGGCCACATTATAGGTGATCATGAAGATCGCGGCGGGCCCCACATCCACCAGAAGCTTGGAGCTTTGGCCGATGGTCTTGCTGGAGGCGGTGTCGGGCGTGGCGTCTGACATGAAACTCTGTGTCCGCAATGGCGAGGGTGGAACTCTCTTACTGCCCTAATACGACGGTCAGCGAAAGTCGGATCGACTTAACCCAGCTGAATGGCGGCGAGCCCGAGCGCCAGAACGCCCGCCAGCACGATGCGTCGCCGTCCCAGCGGCTCTTTCAGGATCACCGCCGCCACGATGGCGCCGAACACCACAGACGTCTCCCGCAGCGCCGCCATCGGAGCGACCGGGGCGTTGGCGTAGGCGTACAGCGCGAGGCCGTATGTGGTGATGTTGAAAAAGGACGCGAAAAAACCGCGCCGCAGCTCGGCGCGCGCGACGCTCAACACTTGATCGCCGCGCCGCACCCAGGCGGTCAGGCCCAGCGACAGGGCGCTGAGGACAAAGAACCAGGCCGCGTAGATGAGCGCGGACCCTGCCGCGCGCACGCCCGAGGCGTCATTGACCGTATAGCTCGCCGTCATCACGGCAGCCGAGAGCGCAAAGCCCAGCGCAGCCGCCTTGGGCGCGCCGCCCTTTTCAGGCCAGGCGAAAGCGATGATGGCGGCGGAGGCGACGGACAGGCCCAATATCGCCAGCGGACTCAGCGGTTCGCCCAGGATGAAAAACGCGAACAGGCCGGCGATGGCGGGCGCGGCGCCGCGCATGACCGGATAGACCAGATTCATCGACCCGCGCTGAAAGGCGGCGATCATCAGCATGTTGAACGCCCAGATGAGGCCTGCGCCCAGCAGCAGGAAGCGCCAGACGTCCCAGCTCGGGAGCGGAAAGAAAAACAGGACCGGGCTGAGCCACAGGGCTGAAAAGACCATCGACACCGCCCGGAATGTGAGGGTGTCTTTGGCTTGCTTGGTGAACAGCGCCATGCCGGCATGGGCCATGGCCGAGACAAGCGCAGCGAGCGCGGCGAGGGGCGGGATCGTCTCCATTACCCCTCAGCTCATACGCCGATCAGTCTGCAGCGTCCTCTATGGCGTGCATGTCTTCATCTGAGAGGCCGAAATGATGGCCGATCTCATGCACCAGCACATGAGAGATGATCTCGGACAGGGTCACATTTCCGCGCTCGCACCATTCCAGCAGGATCGGCAGCCGATAGAGAAAGACGTAATCGGGTCCGCCTGCAGGATCGAGCACGGATTTCTGGGTCAGATCCACCCCGTGATAGAGCCCGGTCAGCTCATACGGGCTCTCCATCTTGAAATGCGACAGCGTCGCCGCGTCCGCAAAGTCTGGCGTCTGGATCACCACATTGCCGCACAGGGCCCGAAACTGTGCGGGCAAGCCGTCCCAGGCGCTCTGGGCGATCTCGAGGAAGAGGCTTTCATCGGGCGCGGTGAGGCGTGAGAGGTCGGCGGGTTTGAACATGGATGACAAATAGGATGATCGAGACCGGGTCGCCAGTGGCCGCAGGGCTTGTCATTGGAACATAAGTTGAACAAAATGCGCTGATGGCTGTTTCAGATCCCCTCCCGACCGCCCGCGCCAGCAATCCCGCAATCGATGACGCGCGCCTTCTGATGCGCGGCACGGCGCGTTTGCTGCTGGATCTCGGGATCACGGCCATCGCCGAGTTCACCCTGCCGTGCGGGCGCCGCGCGGATCTGGCGGGTCTTGGCCCCAAGGGCGAGATGGTGATCGTCGAGGTGAAATCCGGCGTTCAGGACTTTCGCACCGATGAGAAATGGCCCGATTACTTTGCCTGGTGCGACCGGTTCTATTTCGCGGTGTCGGACCGGTTTCCCGCCGAGATGCTGCCCGAACAGACGGGCCTGATCATCGCGGATGGGTTTGGCGGCGCGGTGGTGCGTGAAAGCCCGGTCGCCAAGCTCGCCCCCGCCCGGCGCAAGGCGTTGACGCTGAAATTCGCCCGCAACGCGGCTGAACGCGCGCTCAGGGCGATTTGAGCTGATCGCACCGCCAAGGCGCGCTAGCGTGCCCATTGGATGCGGGGGGCGAAGCTATGGGTGTGATCTGGCTGGCGGGGCTGAGCGCGGGACTGGCGGTCGCTGGCGGGATGCTGGCGCACTGGGCTTGGCGCGTCTTGCTGGGCATGAAGCCAAAGATCATTCCGCGCCCGGTGTCTCCGCCGCCCGCTCTGGGTTTGCCGGCCTTTTCTGGCGTTCGGGCCCATGATTTTGTCACTTCCAATGATCAGGGCGCGTTCGGCGAAGCGCTGACCGCCCTGATGATGGCCTCGCAAGGCTGGACGGTATTGAACGGCAAGCCCGGCGCCGGACCCCAGGGGATAGATGGGATTTTCGTGCGTCCAGAGGGATCGCTCTGGCGCGCCTGCCTGATCGAGACCAAGACCAATCAGAGCCAGTATGCGACGCGCCAGATGGAGCGCAGCAAGCTGATGGGCAGTCTCGACAGCCTGTATGTCACCAATTCCGACCCGGCTCTTGCGGCGCTGTATGAAGCGATCCATGACGGCTTGCGCGATAATGCGCCCTGGGTATCGCTAGCGCTGTGGCGTCATCAGCTGGGATCGGGTCTGACCCAGATCACGCCGCTGGACGGATCCGGCGCTGCGGCCGGGCCGGTGCGCACCGTGAAATCCGATCTGATGATGCAGGGCTTGGCGGCGGGTTTGTCAGAGCTTGACCGCAAACGAGTCTACTGGACGGGTGGATCTAGTCGGCCGTCAGACCCATCTTCTCCAGAACAGTCCTGAACGCCTCAAGCCTTGGCCCCATTCGCGATTCGACCGCGTCACGAACCTGTGCGGAGGCCAGTTCGGGGCGGCCCGATTGCAGAGGCGGGGCGGGATCGTATTCCAGGCTCAACTGTACCGCGCTGGCGTGGTCTTCGCCTGCGATTTCGCGCACCAGGCTCAGCGCGAAATCAATGCCCGCCGTCACGCCGCCGCCCGTGATGATGCGGCCGTCATGGACGACGCGGTCTTTCACAGGGATCGCGCCAAAGGCTTTGAGATGGTCGTGATAGCGCCAGTGCGTCGTGGCGCGCACACCGCGCAACAGACCCGCAGCGCCCAGAATGAAGGCGCCGGTGCAGACCGAGGTGACGTATTGCGCCTGCGCGGCCTGGCGACGGACAAAGTCCAGCATGGCGGCGTCCTGCATCACCGCGTCGACGCCATACCCGCCGGGAACGCACAGCAGATCGAGATCGGGGGCGGTTTCGAGCGTGTGATTGGGCAGGATGAAGGGGCCGCAATCGGTGCGCACCGGCCCCTCGGACTTGGCGATCAAGGCGATCTCGGCATCCGGCAATCGGTTCAGGACCTGCAACGGCCCGGTGAAGTCGAGCTGGGTCAGATCGTCAAAGAGCAAGAACCCGACGGTCAGTCCCATGATCGACCTCCATCGCCGCTCGCCGTCGCTCTAGCGGGGCGCGCGTTTGGCGAGAATGCGCTGCAGGGTGCGGCGATGCATGTTCAGCCGACGCGCGGTCTCCGACACATTGTGATTGCACAGCTCGAAGACGCGCTGGATGTGCTCCCAGCGGACGCGATCCGCGCTCATGGGATTTTCCGGCGGGGCCGGCTTGGCGTCGGGCCGGGCGAGCAGGGCTTTCATGACGTCATCGGCGTCGGCGGGTTTGGCGAGATAATCCACGGCGCCTGATTTCACCGCCGCGACGGCGGTGGCGATATTGCCATATCCGGTCAGCATGATGACGCGGCAATCCTCGCGGGTTTCGTGCAGCGCCCGCACCACGTCCAGCCCGTCCCCGTCATCCAGACGCAAATCCACGACCGCGAAGGCGGGCGGATTATTGCGGGCGATGCTCATCGCCTCCGCCACGGTGCCGACGGCGTCGATCACGTCAAAACCGCGGCTCGACATCGCGCGCGCCAGGCGATTGCGAAGCGGCTCGTCATCGTCGACCAGCAGCAAGGTCTTGTCTTCGGGCAGGTCCAGTTCAGTGTGTTCGGTCACGGCCGAGGGGCTCCTTTAACCGGGTCGAGAAATCAGGCCCATGATTTAGCCCCATTCGCCCCCTGTCTGCAAAGGGCGCAATGAGATCAGAGCAGCTTTTACGGATCAGATTTAGGGCGATAAATCGGATGCGCCCACATCGCTCATCGGTTCGGCCTCCAGCGCTGCGCGCGGCAGGGTGAGAGACACGCGTGCGCCGCCGTCCATGGCATTGGTCAGGTCGACCGTGCCGCCAATGCGTTCGATCAAGGTGACGGCGATGAAGACCCCCAGCCCCAGCCCGCCATAGCCGGGCTGGCTGCGCCGCGTGGTCACATAGGGCTCGCCCAGCTTGGCGAGGATGTCGGGCGGAAAGCCCGGCCCGTCATCCTGAACGATGATATTGAGCTGGGTGTCGCTCCAGGCGCCGATGATCTGGACTTCGGTTTGGGCAAAATCCACAGCGTTTTCAATGAAGTTGCCAAGTCCGTATAACAGCTCGGTCTGACGTTTCAGGACGGGGGCGTCGGGATGCTCGGGGGTGGGCGCGAGCTTCACCACCACATGGGCGTCCAGCCCTTTGAGCGGTGCGGCGGCTTCCTCCATCAATTCACGCAAGCCGATGCGCTCGTGCATTTTGTCGGCGGTGTTGTGAGACGATTGCGACAGGCGTTGCAGGATGTCCCGGCACCGTTGCGCCTGGGAGATGATCAGGTCCGCATCCTCGCGCGAGAGATCATCCTGGGCGGCGCGCAGCATTTCTTTTGCGGTCAGCTGGATGGTGGCGAGCGGGGTGCCCAGCTCGTGCGCTGCGGCGGCGGCGAGCGCGCCCAGGGCCGACAAACGCTGTTCACGCGCCAGAACGCTCTGGGTGGCGGCGAGGGCGGCGCCCATGCGCTGGGCTTCAAACCCGACGCGCCAGGCGTAGACGGCGGTGAAGGCGATGGCGATCGCCAGCGCCACCCAGATCCCGGCCCGGTATGTGGAGGGCAGCACCACGGCCTCGGCGTCCGACCAGGGCAGAGGCAAATGCCAGATGCTCAGCGAGATCGAGCCGACGATGGCGATGGCGGCCAGCGTCAGCCACCAGCGACCGGGCAGGGCGGCGACGGCGATGACCACCGGCCCGACCAGCATGACCGAGAACGGATTGGTCAGACCGCCGGTCAGGGCCAGCAGGACCATCAGCTGGATCACGTCATAGGCCAGCTGCAGGAAAGCTTCCCAATCCTTGGCGAAGCGCTGGGTCGGCATGGCCAGCGACAACCAGGCGTTCACCCAGGCGCTGGCCGCGATCACGCCCAGACAGGCGCCCAGCGGCAAGTCAAACCCCAGCCCGTAATACACCACGATGACGGCCATGGTCTGGCCTGTCACCGCCAGCCAGCGCAGCAGGATCAAGGTCCGCAAGCGCACACGCCCGAACACCGGCGTCAGGTTCGGGTCAGCGTCAAGCTCTGACCAGTCAGGCTCAGTCATGGTGTCGCGCACGGTGTTGTTCTTCCCCAGATCGTCAGCCCTGCAGCTGATCCATGACCGCCCAAACCGTCAACGGGACGTTCTGACGCGCTGCGGCTCCGCCATCTCGCGGAAGGCGGGGTGTTCGCCCGCTTAGGCTGTATTCGGTCATCACTTATGCTGCACCGCCATAGCCAGGGCTCGCATCTGACACAAGAATGTCGTAGATCAATGGGATGGTTCGCGCTGCGCCAGCGCACAGCCACACACAGGATTCTTCATGGACTTGAAAAATCGACCGATCTGGCTTTTCCCGGTGATCGCCGCTGTTCTGGCCGGGCTGGCTGCGATTCTTCTTTTGACGCTCTCAGGCCAAAACCCGGCGCGATCCGGGTCGCCGGGCGCAGCGCCCGTGCGCATGTCCGGGGAAGCGGATATCGGCGGCGCGTTCACCCTGGTCGACCAGACCGGACAGACCGTGACCGACGCCGACTTCGCCGGTCGCCCGATGTTGATCTATTTTGGCTTCACCTATTGCCCGGACATCTGTCCGACCTCGCTGCAGGTCATGGCGGCGGCGCTGGACCGTTTGCCGGACGCGCAGCGGGCGCAGTTCCAGCCGCTTCTGATCACCGTCGATCCCGAACGCGACACGCCTGAAGCGCTGGCCTCCTACGTGGATTCGCCCGCCTTCCCCGAAGGGCTGAGAGGGTTGACCGGCAGTGAAGACCAGGTCCGTGAAGCGGCGCGCGCCTACCGCGTTTATTATCGCCGTGTGGAAGATGACGGTACGCTGGCGGAGTACACCATGGACCATTCCTCGCTCATCTACTTGATGGGGCGTGAGGGAGAATTTGTTGAAGTCTTTCCACATCAAGCGACGCCGGATCAGATCGCGTCACGACTTCAACAGTTTTTAGAGAATAACCCGGCATAATTGCGATGAGCTGACAACGCTGCGGGCTCTGCCGAGCTCCCGGCGTGGAGGATAATGGCTATGCTTTACTCTTTTCTGGAAATGAGCCGGGCGGCGATGATGCCCTGGCGCGCCGCCGCCAATATGACCCGGCAGTCGCTGCGCTCTCCGCTCCATCCGGCCTTCGACACCCTGGCGGGCCGCACCACGGCCGCCGCTGCGGACCTGTTTGAAAGCCTGACGCGCTATTACGGCAAGCCCGAATGGGAGCTGAGCCCGGTTCTGGTCAATGACCAGCCTGTGGACGTCGTGACCGACACCGTCTGGAGCAAACCGTTTTGTTCGCTGCTTCATTTTAAGCGCGACCGGGCGGCGCTCGCAAAGGCGCGCGGCGTGAAGGTGACAGAACTCAAGGACCGCTCCGTCCTGATCGTGGCGCCCATGTCGGGCCATCACGCGACCTTGCTGCGCGGCACGGTCGAGGCCTTTTTGCCTGATCACGAGGTCTACATCACCGACTGGACGGATGCGCGCAAGGTTGCGGTCAATGACGGACGCTTCGATCTCGGTGATTACGTGCTCTATGTGCGCGAGATGATCACGGCGCTGGGCGACAACCCCCATGTGGTGGCGGTCTGTCAGCCTGGCCCGCCGACCCTGGCGGCGATTGCGCTGATGGCTGAGGATGAGGATCCGAAACGTCCGTCCTCGATGACCTTCATGGGCTCGCCCATTGATGCGCGAAAATCCCCCACCGTGCCCAATAAACTGGCTGAAGAGCGTCCGTATGAATGGTTCCGGGACAATCTGATCCAGACGGTGCCGGCCGTGTATCCGGGCGCGATGCGCCGGGTGTATCCGGGCTTCCTGCAGCTGACCGGCTTCATCAACATGAATTTCGAACGCCATGTGGACGCCCATTGGGACTTCTTCCAACACATGGTGGAGGGCGACGGCGACAGCGCCGACCGTCATCGTCAGTTCTATGATGAATACCTGTCCGTGATGGACCTGACCGAGGAATTCTACCTTCAGACCATCCACGAGGTCTTCCAGGCGCATACGCTGGCGCGGGGTGAGATGCATGTGGGCGAGCGTCTGGTGCGACCGGAAACGATCACCGATGTCGCGCTTCTGACGGTCGAGGGCGAGAACGACGATATTTCCGGCATCGGCCAGACCCAGGCGGCGCACACCCTGTGCTCGAACCTGCCTGAATCGCTGCGTCTGGACCATGTCCAGCCCGGCGTCGGTCATTACGGCGTCTTCAATGGCCGCCGGTTCCGCGAAGAGATCGCGCCGAAAATGAAAGCCTTCATGGCCGAGCATGACAAAGGGGCGTAACGCCCCTTTGTCCGCCTGAGGTTATTTCGGAGCCGGCGCGTCGCCGCCCTCATGGGTGATGCGCAAACCCAGGGTCTGCGCATCCGGAGCCGGATACGCCGCGAACGCCGCCGCGGACACGGGGGCTTCGGGGTTCATTTCAAGGGTCAGCACGCCGCCCGAGCTGATGAAGCGGTCCAGCGCCGGTCCAGCCTGATCCACAAGACCCGCGGGCAGTTGCGCGCCTGCGAACGCCAGTCCCATCCGTGACATCGCGCCAAGCTGAACGCGGGCCTGTTGCTCGCTGACGCCGGAGCTCTGGGCGATCTGGCTGGTGATGCGCTCCATCAGGGATTCGTCAGTCAGCTGCAGCCTGAATCGATGGATCATCAAGGGCGCCATCAGTTGAGCGGGATCCGGCGTCGCGCCGGGTTTGTCAGCCGTCAGACCCTCGGCTTGTTCCGCATAGGCGCTCAGGCCCGACACGTCCTGCTCAAAGCTGAGGGTGAGGCCGTCCACGAGGCGAATGATATTTTCGTCTTCCGTCCAGGCGCGGTCCGTCTCAGGGTCGTAACGGCTTTCCCCTGACGCGCTAAGCTCAAGCTGATCATAGCCCAGCATGTCAAAGCTACGGACGATATCAGCGCTTTGCGGATGACCGGGGGCCGGGCTCAGGGTCAGTGAAGGCAGGTTCAACTGCGAGGACAACACGCCGCTTCCCAGCGACTCCACGCTGGCGGTCAATTCGGGCAGGGTGATGGCGATCCCGCCCACTGAAACCAGCAGATCATTCAGGGTCAGCGTCTCATAAGGAGCCTGATCGGGCGACATCAGGCTGGCGCCGAAGGGCGAGCCCTCATCAAGACCGTCCAGTTTCACGCCCGAAACCTGCATCTCGCCCAGGCGCAGGGACAGGGGGCCGCCTTGTTCGTCACGACCATCCAGCGTCAGCGCGCTCAGCTGACCCGTTTGCAGGGTTTCACCCTCTTCAAAGCCTTCAAGCACCACCGCTCCAAGCGTCAGGGACAACGCGCTGGACGGCGTATCTTCAAATTGCATCGCCAGTTCGGCCATTTCGAACCGGGCGAAGCCGAACCCCGAGCGGTCTTCGTCCAGATCCCCAAGGCTGTCCTCACCGCGGAGCAGGTCTGCGATCTTGCGCGCCAGAGTTTCAGACGGTTCGACCAAGCTCAGAACGTGAGTGCTCAGTTCGCCGTCAGGCGCTTCGATCACGGCGTTTTGCAGTTCCAGGGCGGTGAAAAAGGGCTGGTCTTCCAGCCTTTGCGGACCGGTCAAAATCAGTTCGCTCGCCGTCAGGCGGCCATCTTCCAGCGTCATGGCGAAATCTGTGAAGATGTAGGCGCCGCGTTCAAACCGGCGTTCGGACCAGCTGGCGCGACCTTGCTCCTCCAGGCCGAAATCGGCCAGCGCAGACTGGGCCTGGGCTTCGCTGACCGGGCGGGTGCGTGTTTCAGCGCGGTCGCCCTGACCCGCCTCGGGAGCGCAGGCCGCGAGGCCCAATCCCAGAGCGAGCACGACAGCGAGCGGGGCGCGGCGGGTCTGTAGAGCCATGATTCATCCTTTGGCGAAGCTTTGGTTTGGCGAGCCTATCGCAAGACCCGGCGCAAACACAGAGACGTTGCCGGCCGTGTCAGGTGGGAGCGTCAGAGGATTATTGTGCGCCGCCCAGACGGCCCAACAGGTCCGCAATCGGGTCACCATCATCCGAGGGCGTTTCTTCCGCCTCGTCTGGCTGAGGTGCGGCGTCTCCTGTCGGCTGGGTTTGTGAAGGCGGGCTGAGCAGGTTGGCGATGGGGTCATCGCTGCGCGGCGCATCCGCCAGCACGGCGTCCAGCCCCCGCGGCGGCACGGGCGCGGCGCTCATGAAGGCGGCGAAAACCCGGGCGGGTCCGGCGCCGCCCACAGCGTCCGTCGTGGCGGAATAATCGTCATTGCCCATCCAGACGACCGCGGTCAGTCCATCCATCCAGCCGGCGAACCAGGCGTCGCGATTGTCGTTGGTGGTGCCGGTCTTGCCGCGCACAAGCCGTCCGTCCACAGGGGCGCTGCGGGCGGTGCCATAGCTGACGGCGGCGTCAAACAGCTGATCCATCTGTCGTAAAATACGATCCGCCAGCACCCGCTCGCCCTGCTGGGGTTGATGCTCGAACAGGATGTCGCCCTCAGCCGTGCGCACCGATAAAATCGCATAGGCGTCGGCGCTGCGGCCGCCATTCATGAAGGGCAGATAGGCCTGGCCCAGCTCCAGCGGCGTGACTTCATACGCGCCCAGCGACAGGGCGTGGGTGTTTTCAAGCGGGCTGTGAATGCCCATGCGGCGCGCGGTGCGCATCACCCAGCCCCGCCCCGTGGCTTCGGCCACCTGCACGGCGACGGCGTTGGACGAGCGGGCGAAGGCGCGCTCGAGGCTCATCTCGCCTTCATAGCGATCGCCATAGTTTTGCGGCGCCCAGTCGCCATAGGAGATGGGCGCATCGACAAAGACGTCTTCGGGGCTCAGACCGCCTTCAAAGGCGGCGGCGTAGACAAAGGGTTTGAAGGCGGAGCCGGGCTGACGCCGGGCGTTCACGGCGCGATTGAACGGCGCTTGCGCATAATCATGCCCGCCCACCATGGCGCGCACCCCGCCCTGGCTATCAAGCGCGATCAGCGCGCCTTCACTTGCGCCGCGGGCCCAATCAGGGTTCTCAAGCCCTTGCGTCAACGCGGTTTCAGCGGCGCGCTGGGCGTCTACATCCAGCGTGGTGCGGACGATCAGATCGCCTTGATGCCCCGGCGCCAGCTCGCGCACCTGGGTCATCACCCAGTCCGCAAACCAGCCCGCGCCGGGGCTGGAGCTGCCGCGCGAGACCCGGATCGGGGTGGAAGCGGCGTCGATGCGTTCGCTCTGGCTGATCCGGCCTGTGGCGTACATCAGGTCCAGAACCACCGTGGCGCGCACCGAAGCGCGTCGGGAGTCGTTGGTCGGCGCGTACCGGGACGGCGCTTTCAGAAGCCCGGCCAGCAAGGCGGCTTCGCCAATGCTCAGATCGTCGGCGGGCTTGCTGAAGTAACGCCGGGACGCAGCCTCCGCCCCCCAGGCGCCGGCGCCGAAATAGACGCGGTTGAGATAGAGGGCGAGGATTTCGTCCTTGGTGAAGCGATGCTCCAGCCAGAGCGCCAGCAGCACTTCCTGCGCCTTGCGCTCATAGGTGCGCTCGGAGCTGAGAAACAGGTTCTTGGCCAATTGCTGGGTGATGGTGGAGCCGCCCTGAACCACGCGGCCTGCGCGGATATTGGCCATCAGCGCGCGCGCCGTGCCGATCAGGTCGATGCCGAAATGGCTGTAAAAGCGCCGGTCCTCGACCGCCAGCACCGCGTCGGCGAGGTTTTGCGGCAAGGCGTCGGCGGTGATCACGGCGCTGGTGGACTGGCCCCGGCGCGCAATGGTGCGGCCATCGCGATCCAGCAGAACGGTTTCACCGGTGTGCGGCGCGGGTTCTATGGCGCTGAGATCGGGCAGGGTGCGCGCCAGATGCACGACGACGCCTGTGGTCAGCAATCCGCCGGCGATCACCAGTATGGCGAGCACGCGCAACCAGACCGGCATGCGGCCTTTGCGGGATCGGGCGGGGCGGTGTGTGCGAGCCATGACAGCGTCCAGACTTGAGACCCCGCCTTGATGCCCGATGCGGCGTTAAGGCTGCGTGAACTATAAAAGCGCGAGGGCCGGGTTGCGTCTGCTTGGAAGGCGGGGGAAGCTTGTCATGCCCGGATCAGGCCGGGCGTGGAGGGGTTTCATCATGTCTATTCGCCGTCTTGTGAGTCTGAGCGCGTCGCTGGCCGTTCTGCTGGCCGTTTCGGGCTGCGCCATGATCCCGGAAGGCGATTCCGTGTGTACGGGCCAGGGCCCCAATTCAGGCAGCTGGCCCTATTGCGCGCCGTCAGAGCCCGGCGGACCGGGCCCGGCCGATGACCCGATTGACCCCACAGGGCGCGGCGTGCGCGGCTAAGCGCCGTCACGAAAACATCACTCTGAATTTGTGCGGCGCGGATTACAGTCCGCCTCCTGTGTTGGACATGGCGAGGGGATGACCATGAACCGTATTGCCGCTCTTGTGATCGCGCCGCTGCTGGCGAGCGCCTGTTCCCAATCGGATGCGCCGCAGACGGGCGCCGGGCCGGACGCGACTGCGCCGGTGTGGACCACGCTGGACGGTCAGCCCCCGCAGGTGATCGCCCATCGCGGCGCGTCGGGTTTGCGCCCTGAACATAGCCAGGCGGCCTATCAGCTGGCGCTGGAACAGGGCGCGGATGTGATCGAGCCGGATCTGGTCATGTCGTCGGACGGCGTTCTGATCGTGCGCCATGATCCGTATCTGTCGCACTCCACCGATATCGCCAACCGGCCTGAATTCGCGGATCGCCGCAGCGTGATCCTGGGGCGCGAGGATTGGTGGGTTCCGACCTTCACCGCAGCGGAGCTCCGCACCCTGACGGCAAGCCAGACCATGGACGATCGCGACCAGTCCTATAATGGGCAATACCCGGTTATGACGTTTGAGGATTTCCTGGACTTTGTGGCCGCCGAGCAAGAGCGTTGCGCCTGCGAGATCGCCATTGAGCCTGAAGTGAAACTGCCGGCGGAACTCACGGCGATGGGTCTTGATCCGCTCCCGGCATTGCTGGCGGCGCTCGAGGCGCATGATCTGAACCGGGCGGATGCGCCGGTGGTCATCCAGTCCTTTGACGCCCCGTTCTTGCAGCGCCTCAACGCTGTGTCAGAGCTTCCGCTCGCCATGCTGTATGCGGGTCCGGATGCGGAGGGCGCAAACGCCGGCGGGCTGAGCCTGGAGGAGATCGCCCAGTTCGCGGACGGCATTGGCGCCTACAAAACCCTGTTGCTCACGCCGACGGGCGACAGCACGGGCTTTGTCGAGCAGGCGCATGATCTGGGGCTCGCCGTGCATGTCTGGACGGTGCGAGATGATCGAGAGCCGCTGACCGGCGACACCGTGCAGGACGAGCTGCGTGCGCTGTATTCAGTCGGTGTGGACGGCGTTTTCACCGATTTCCCCGCAACGGCGGTCGCGGTGCGCGAAGAGATGGCGAGCGAATAGCTGATCTGAAGCAGGTTCAGGCTCTGCGCCCCGGCCCGTCAGGGCCGCAAGGCCAAAGGCCGCCCGCAGCGTCAGCGAGGATCAACAGCCCGCAGGGCCTCGTAAAACTTCACAACACAAAGCGCCCGCCGGATTGCTCCGGCGGGCGTTATCTTGTCGCTCAAGAAGAGGGGTAAGGCCTTAGCCTTGTTTCTTCTTGCCGCGCGGCTCGATGCCGCGACCGGTGGTGCGCTCGGCGATACGCGCGGACTTGCCGCGGCGATCACGCAGATAATACAGCTTGGCGCGACGCACTTTACCCTTGCGCTTGATCTCGATGGACTCGATCAGCGGAGAGTGCACCGGCCAGACGCGTTCCACGCCTTCGCCGAAGCTGATTTTACGCACGGTGAAGTTCTCGTTCAGACCGCCGCCGGAGCGCGCGATGCAGACGCCTTCGAAACGCTGAACCCGCTGGCGGTCGCCTTCGCGGATCCACACGTTCACGGTCAGCGTGTCACCCGGAGAGAACTCGGGGATTTTCTTGTCGCCGAGCACGCGGACGGCTTCTTCCTGCTCGAGCTGTTGGATCAGGTTCATGGCTCTTCTCCTTGACGCCGCTGATATCTCTTCCAGAGATCGGGTCGGCGCAGTCGCGTTATATCTTCGGCCTGTTCCTTACGCCACCGGGCGATCCGGCCATGATCGCCTGACAGCAAAACGTCGGGTATTTCATGCCCTTCCCATTCACGCGGTCGCGTATAATGGGGGTATTCGAGCAGATCACCCTCAAAACTCTCGTCTTCGGTGCTCTCGATCTTGCCAAGCACGCCGGGGATCAGCCGCACACAGGCCTCGATGAGGACCATGGCGGGGGCTTCCCCCCCGGCGAGCACGGCGTCGCCGACACTCACCTCGTCCATGCCGCGCGCTTCAATGACCCGTTGGTCGAGACCTTCGAAGCGGCCGCAAAAGACAATAACGCCCGGACCCGCCGACCACTCTCGCACCATGGCTTGAGTGAGCGGCTTGCCCCGAGGCGTCAGATAGATCAACGGCCGTCCCTCTCTGGGCAGACTGTCGATCGCCGCCGCCGATACGTCAGGGCGCAGCACCATTCCTGGGCCGCCGCCAGCCGGCGTGTCGTCAACGGAGGCGTGCTTATGACGGGAAAACGACCGGATGTCCACCGTCTCAAGCGCCCAGAGTCCGTTCTTTCTTGCAGTCTCGAGCAATGAGACCCCAAGCGGACCCGGAAAAGCGTCCGGATAGAGGGTGAGAACCGAAGCGTTAAACGTCATGGCGCGCGCTTATGGGGCGCCAAACCCTGTGACGCAAGGAGAGAAGGGAGTCGGGGGCAGGGATAGCCGCAAACTTATCCGCCCCCTCCCAAAGCTGAGCCATACTCTCATCCGTTCCTCCCATGACGGGCGGCCGGCGCGTTCAGGCTGGGAGGGGCGGGATGTCCCGAGGACA
>NZ_DEMB01000006.1:0-29871 GCF_002354675.1 Oceanicaulis sp. UBA2681
TTGCGCAGGCTGCCCATCATGTCGGACCCGTCCGCAATGCTCAGCATCCCCGTTGCCAAAGCAGCCGCCGCCCCGCCCGAAGACCCGCCAGCCGAGCGTGTGTGGTCATAGGGGTTCCGCGTCGGGCCGTAGACGGGGTTGAACGTGTGGCTGCCCAACCCGAATTCAGGTGTGTTCGTCTTGCCGATGATGATCGCCCCCGCCGCGCGCATCCGCGCCACATGCAGGCTGTCGCCTTGCGCAATCTGCCCGGCAAAGACCGGCGAGCCATGGCTGGTGGGCAGGCCCTTGGCATCGGCCAGATCCTTGATCGCCACCGGCAGCCCATGCAGCGGCCCGCGCGTCTCGGCCCGGTCGGCGGCCCGCGCCGCTGCCATGACCTCCTCGGGATCACGCGGCGAGACCACCGCATTGCAGGCGCCATTGCGCGCCGCCACCCGCGCCAGCGTCGCCTCCATCAGCGCCTCAACGCTGAGCCGCCCGGCGGCCAGCTCCACCAGCTGCGCGCTGGCCTCCAGATCCACGGGGTCGGTCATGCGCGCCTCACTTCTCTTTCTGGTTCCAAATACCCAAATCCGACGCCCGCCAAGGCCTCAGACAGGCTCAATCCTCGCCCTGCGCCTCGGCCCGGCTCTTGCCGCTCACATTCATCGCCAGCGTCGCCGCCATGAACTGATCGAGATCGCCGTCGAGCACGCCCTTGGTGTCCGAGGTCTCCACATTGGTGCGCAGATCCTTGACCATCTGATAGGGCTGCAGCACGTAAGAGCGGATCTGGTGCCCCCAGCCGATATCGGTCTTGGATTCCGCATCTGCCTGGGCCGCCTCCTCGCGCTTTTGAAGCTCCAGCTCGTAAAGCCGGGCGCGCAGCATCGTCCACGCATTCGAGCGGTTCTTGTGCTGCGAGCGATCGGTCTGACACGCGACGACGATGCCAGTGGGCTCGTGGGTCAGACGCACGGCGGAATCAGTCTTGTTGATGTGCTGACCGCCCGCGCCGGAGGCGCGATAGGTGTCCACGCGCACATCCTTGTCCTCGATCTCGATCTCGATGGTGTCGTCCACCAGCGGATAGGTCCAGACCGACGCGAAACTGGTATGACGGCGACCGGAGCTGTCATAGGGCGAGATGCGCACCAGGCGGTGCACGCCCGCTTCGGTTTTCAGCCACCCATAGGCGTTCTCGCCCTTGATCAGAAGGGTAATGGATTTCAGCCCGGCTTCTTCACCGGCCTGGGCCTCAATCACCTCAACCTTGTAGCCGGACTTCTCCGCCCAACGCGTGTACATGCGCGCCAGCATGGAGGCCCAGTCCTGCGCCTCGGTGCCGCCGGCTCCGGGATGGATTTCCAGATAGCTGTCATTGCTGTCCGCTTCGCCAGACAACAAGGCTTGCAGTTCAGCCTTGCCGGCGCGCGCTTTAAGCCCACGCAGCGCGGTCGCCGCCTCCTCATAGAGCGCGTCATCGCCGTCCAGCTCAGCCATCTCGGCCAGCTCAAGTGTATCGGCGAGGTCGGTGTCGATCTCGCGCACTTCGGTCATGGACTGATCCAGCCGGTTGCGCTCACGCATGAGCGCCTGCGCCTCTGAGGGCCGATCCCACAAGCCGGGGTCTTCAGCCTTGGCGTTCAGTTCATCGAGTCGTTTCTCAGCCGTAGGCCAGTCAAAGACGCCTCCGTAGCAAGGCGGTGGACTGTTCGATGGCGTCTTTAAGTTCAGCGATCTCGGCGCGCATGGCGGATCTCCTGATAGTCTGGGAAAAGGGTCGGATCGGGTCGATAAACGAGGCGCAGCCCCCGGACAAGGGACTGCGCCTGTTGTCATCGTGTGAAACGGCGAGGCTGAGCGCTAGTAAAGCCCGCCCAGTGCGTCCTCGTCATCATCATCATCGTCGTCTGCATCGTCTTGCGCGCCCGAAGAGAAATCCACGCCCAACGCATTGGCGCCAAAGCTCAGCGTTTCCTCCGCATCGGTCTGACCGCGCTGAGGCTCGGTGCCGGGCTTGAACGCTTCCAGGATCACACCAGGACGTCCGATGACGGATGGCTCGCCAGTCTCGCGATCAATCGGCGCCAGGCTCACCCCGTCGGGCACGCGGAACGGCGCCACGGAATAGGTCTCAAGCGCCGCGCCCAGGAAATCGGCCGCCACCGGCGCAGCGACACGGCCGCCCGCCTCGCCCGAACCCAACGGCCTGGGCGTGTCAAAGCCCACATAGACGCCGACCACCAGATCAGGACTGAACCCCACAAACCAGGCGTCGTGGAAGTCATTGGTGGTGCCGGTCTTGCCGCCCAGCGGACGGCCCAGCGAACGTAGCGCCGTGGCGGTGCCGCGCTGAACCGCGCCTTCGAGCATATGTACGATCTGATAGGAAGTGACCGGGTCGATCACCTGCTCGCCCAATTCGGGCAATTGCGGCTCATGCAGGGAGGGGTCATAGCCGCCGGGCACGTCACAGCCGATACATTCGCGCTGGTCGTGAATATAGATCGTCTCGCCCGAGCGGGCCTGAACCCGGTCGATCAGCGCCGGCTCGATCAGGCGGCCGCCATTGACCAGAGCGCCATAGGCGCCGATCAGACGCATCAGCGTGGTCTCACCCGCGCCCAGCGACATGGCGAGCGTGGGTTGAAGGTCGTCATAAATGCCCGTCCGCTCGCCGATATCCACGATCGGCGCCATGCCCATATCCTGCGCCAAGCGCACCGTCATGACGTTCCGGGACAGCTCCAGCCCCCGCCGCAGCGTGGAGGGTCCGTAAAACACCTCCGAATAGTTCTGCGGGCGATAAAAGCGCATCTCGGCGTCGCCCGACGCCACGAAAGGCGCGTCCAGAATGATGGAGACGGGCGTATAGTCGTTTTCAAGAGCGGCAGCATAGACAAACGGTTTGAACGAAGACCCCGGCTGGCGACGCGCCTGCACGGCGCGGTTAAACTGGCTGTGCTGGAAGGAATACCCCCCCACCATCGCCAGAACCCGGCCCGTAAACGGGTCAATGGCGACAATGCCGCCATTGACGTCCGGCAATTGCCGCAGGCCGTAATGGTCGTCCTCAACGGTTTGCTCCGGCGCATCCTCGGCGACCAGATCTTCCACGATGACCACATCACCCAGCTCGAAGACGTCAGACGGACGATTAATGGCGCCGCCGGTCCGCGGAAAGCCGTTCTCATCCCGGCGCGGTTCACGCGCCCAGGCCAGGGCGTACAGCGGGATGCGACCGCGGGTGCGATCAGCGAACCCGATCAGCGCATCGCTGTCCGTCATCTCAAGCACAACAGCCAGACGCCAGCCTTCATCGAGGTCTGCGGGCGGCTCAATCTCGGCCAACTGGTCCGGCCAGGCGTCAAAGTTTTCCATCCGTGTCACGGGACCGCGATAGCCGTGGCGGCGATCATAGGTCTCAAGCCCATCCCGCAAGGCCGCACGGGCGGCCAGCTGCATGCGGGTGTCCAGCGTGGTGCGGATCGACAACCCGCCTTCATAGAGCTGGTCCTGGCCATAGCGGTTGAAGACTTCGCGGCGCACCTGCTCGACGAAATACTCCGCCGCCAGATATTCGTCTCCATCCAGCCGCTCGGCGGTTTCCAGCGGCATTTCCATCGCCGCTTCGCCCTCTTCACGACTGATGACGCCATTGGCGATCATGCGCGAGAGCACCCAGTTGCGCCGACCGATCGCGGCTTCGGTATTGCGGGTCGGGTGGTAATTGCTCGGCCCTTTGGGCAGGGCTGCGAGATAGGCCGCTTCGTGCAATTCCAGCTCGTCCAGGGATTTGTCGAAATAGTTCAGAGCTGCGGCGGCGATGCCGTAGGCGCGGTTGCCCAGATAAATCTCGTTCAGATAAAGCTCGAGGATCTGGTCCTTGGTGAAGGCGCGTTCCATCCGGCGCGAAATGACGATCTCGCGGATTTTGCGGTCGATGCGCTGGTCCGAGCTGAAGAGGAAGTTCTTGGCCACCTGCTGGGTGATGGTGGAGCCAGACTGCAACGCCGCGTTGGGGTTGCGCAGACGCGCGATCACCGAGCGGATGCCGCCCCGGATCATGCCCAGATAATCCACGCCGCCATGATTGTAGAAATTCTTGTCCTCGGCGGACAGATAGGCGTCGATGACCAAGGGCGGGATGTTTTCGATCGGCACGAAGACGCGGTGCTCGATGGCATATTCCTGGATCAAGCGCCCGTCGCCAGCATGCACCCGGCTCATGATCGGGGGTTCATATTCGGCAAGCTGCTGATAATCAGGCAGGTCTTCGGTGACGCGGACCACATAGACAGCGATGGCGATTGCCGCCACCACGCCCAGAACCACCGCCGCGCCCGCACCCCAAATCAAGGCGCGCAACGCGTTTTTCCAACTCAACAGCTTCATCTTGCCCTCTTAGACGGCGCGCAAGGCTTGCCCGCCCCCGCCTTTTGACGCCCGCACATGGCGCTATTATGGCGTGTCTCAGGCGTCAACCCAATGACGGATTCCGCACAGCTCCGGATTAACGGGTGCTGGAGGCGCTCACCGCATTCTGGGCGATATAGCGATCAGGGCCGCCGCCCTGGCAATGAGAGAAGTGCTCATCGATGGCGGACGCCGCCGATTGCATCAGCCGCCGCCGGTCCGTGGCGCTGTTCAGACGCCGGGCGTCATTGCGATTGGTCAAAAAGCCCATTTCAAACAGGACCGCTGGCACTTCAGCGTCGATCAACACCGCAAAATTGGCGCGCATGGCCGTCTCGCGGAACAAGGGCTGCACCCGGCCGACTTCGGTGCGTAGGGCATCCGCGAAGCGTTCAGACTGGCTTTCCTTGTTGGTCAGGGACATCTCGACGAGGATGCGAGAGACCTCTTCGGGACGGTTGGGGTCCACCCAGTCGCCCTGGCTGATGGCGCGGCTGCGCGCGCGGTCCACGGCCCGGTGATTCATCGAATAGACGGTCGCGCCCTCAGGCCCCGTAGAATTGCCTGCCGAGTCTGCATGGAGGGAAATGAACAGGTCCGCCTCGGCCTGGCGCGCGATCTCGACGCGGTCATACAGGTCCACATAAACATCACGGTCCCGGGTCATGATGACCTCATAGCGCCCGGTGGTGTTCAGGATGTCGCGCAGGACCAGACCGGCCGCCAGATTGACGTCCGCCTCATCCCCGCCGCCGAACCGCGCCAGCGCGCCGGGATCACGGCCGCCATGACCGGGATCGATCACCACGCGCACCGCTTCACAAGCCGGCGGCGCCGCCGACACGACCGCGTTTTCCACAAGGAACTGCGCCATATTGGTGCTTTCGGACGGAAAGCCCGAGGTTTGCTGAAACGCCGCGGCGCCCACAGGCGCTAGATCCACCACGGTGCGGTAGCCGCCGCCATCAGGGGCGAGCGAAAAATGATGATCAACAGTGGACGGCGAGTTCAGCGCAAAAACCAGACGCGGCGCACCGGCCTGCCCGTCAAACTGGAACCGCCCCACCAGCCCCTCGCCTTGCCCCTGTCGATTAGGCAGGCCGGGAACGCTCCACCCCGCTTGGTCAAAGGAGACCACGAGACGCGAAACCGGCTCAGCCAGCGTAAAGGCGCGCGAATCAAGCGGTGTTTCGCTTTCAATGACGATGCGGGTGTGGGTCTCATAAGCGCCAAAGCGCACATTCGTAATGTCAGACGCCAGCGCAGTCCCTGCGGACAACGCCAGGGCGCAAGCAACAAGACCCGCTAAAAATCGCATTCCGACCACCACCATGCCGAAGTCCCAAACGGGCTTTGCGTCATTTTAAGTCGCGCAAATGCTCCGATAAAACCACTGTAAAACGCCACGCCTTGAGATTCGGTTAGCGAGTCCTTACCGAGAGTCTAACACGGTGTAGCTCGCTTTTCATTGGCGACATTCTCGTGCAATGTGATTATGTTCGAGATCGGGATCAGGCGCGTTCGCGCGCCGCCCATATGAACACCCTTGAAGATCCGCCCCAGGGCGCAAATCTTCAAAGCACACAGATTTCTGGACGACGCGGGAGGGCTCACGCCCGCCGCCGGCGCCAAAAGCCAGAATGACTGGCGCTCGGGCGACGCTCCGAATCAGGACGCGCCCCTGCCCGGTTAAGGACAGACCCATGATGCGCGCTCCCGCCGCGAGATCATCTTTAGTAAGAACAGATCGCCGCCGAGCGCGTTCCTGCAACAATCGCCGTACGTCCGAAGCCGCCTCCTCGTTGAGCGCGGCTTTCGCCATGCGGTATGGAGCGTATTTTAATGTCACGCAAAATGCTGATCGACGCCGCCCACCCGGAAGAGACCCGGGTGGTGATTGTCGACAACAATCGGGTTGAGGAATTCGATTTTGAGTCGGCTTCCAGAAAGCCGATTCGCGGAAACATCTATCTCGCCAAGGTCACGCGTGTAGAGCCTTCGCTACAGGCCGCATTCGTTGAATATGGCGGCAACAAGCACGGCTTTCTCGCCTTCAACGAGATCCATCCTGATTACTACCAGATCCCGCATGCGGATCGCGAAGCGCTGCGCGAAGCGGAAGCTGAAGCGACCGGCGATCTGACTGACGACGCCGGTCCTGACGACGACAATGACGACGCGCCGACGCCCGATGAAGACGATCTGATCGATGAAGCGGCGCGCCGTCGCCGCTCGTTCATGCGCCGCTACAAGATCCAGGAAGTGATCAAGCGCCGTCAGGTGCTACTGGTGCAGGTCGCCAAGGAAGAGCGTGGCAACAAGGGCGCGGCGCTGACGACCTATCTGTCGCTGGCCGGCCGGTATTGCGTGCTGATGCCCAACACCGCGCGCGGCGGCGGCATTTCGCGCAAGATCACCAACGCACCCGATCGCAAACGTCTGAAATCGGCGGTGTCCGAACTGGCCGTGCCTCAGGGCATGGGCCTGATCATCCGCACTGCAGGCGCAGCGCGCACCAAGGTCGAGGTCAAGCGCGACTATGATTATCTGATCCGGCTGTGGGAGACGATCCGCACCACGACGCTGGAATCAAGCGCGCCCAAGCTGATTTACGAAGAAGGCAATCTCGTCAAACGGGTGATCCGTGATCTCTACGACAAGGAGATCGACGAGGTGCTGGTGGAAGGCGAGGACGCGTACAAGGAGGCCAAGGCCTTCATGCGCATGCTGATGCCAAGCCACGCCAAGAAGGTTCAGCATTATCGCGACGCCACGCCGCTCTTCCTGCGCCATCAGGTGGAAAGCCAGCTCGAGGCGATCCATTCGCCTGTCGCGCAGCTGAAATCGGGCGGCTATATCGTCATCAACCCGACCGAGGCGCTGGTCTCCATCGACGTCAACTCGGGCAAGGCGACCAAGGAACGCAATATCGAGCAAACCGCGCTCAAGACCAATATGGAGGCGGCCGAGGAAGCCGCCCGCCAGATGCGTCTGCGCGACCTCGCCGGCCTGCTCGTGATCGACTTCATCGACATGGACGAGAACAAAAACGTTCGCGCCGTCGAAAAGAAGATGAAGGACTCGCTCAAGCGTGACCGCGCCCGCCTGCAAGTGGGCCGCATCTCGCAATTCGGCCTGATGGAGATGAGCCGTCAGCGCCGTCGCACCTCGCTGGTCGAAGGGTCGAGCAATGTCTGCCCGCATTGTCAGGGCTCGGGCCATATGCGCTCGATCGAATCCAGCGCTCTGGTGGCCCTGCGCGCTCTGGAAGAGGAAGGCGTTCGCGGCCGCACGTCCAAAGCGCGCCTGCTCTGCGCGCCGGAAGTGGCGCTGTATATTCTCAACGAGAAGCGCGATCATCTCACCGCGATTGAAGCGCGCTATGACATGAGCGTGACTGTGGACGCGGATGACAGCCTAATCCGCCCGGACTGCACGCTCGAACGTCTTGAAAGCCGCAGCGAAGCGGCGCGCGCCGAAGCGAAAGCCGCCCGCGCCGACACCCCGCTGACCAGCGCAGCCGCAGTTGTCGCAGACATCGATGAAGACGATGACATCGAGGATGCGGACGAAGCGGAGGCGAGTGAAGAGCGTCAGGAACGCGACGAGCGCCCGGCTCGCTCCGCCTCTGACGAGACCAATGAAGACGGCTCGAAGAAACGCCGTCGTCGCGGCCGCCGCGGCGGTCGCAATCGCCGCAAGCGCAATGACGAGGCCGGATCATCAGAGGACGCCCAGGCCGCTCTGGACGCGACCGAGGATAGCGATGGCGAATCCGGAACCGCTTCGACGTCCCGGGATGCCGAAGCGTCCGATGAGGTCGCAGGCCTGCAAGTGATCGAACCGTCTGAATCTGAACCCTTTGGCGCTCAGACTGACGGTGAAGACACGCCGCCCCGGCGCAAACGCCCCAGCCGCCGTCGTCGCAAGCCCGCCGGCCAGAGCGAAGCGGCTCAGGATGACGCAAGTCAGGCGGAGACGAGCGCTCAGGACGCGTCCGCTTCTGAAGCGCAGGCCGAGGGCACACCGGCGGAAGCAGACAGCGCCGCCCATGCCGAGGACGCGCCAGCCAAGCCCAAGCGGAGCCGCCGCACGCGTAAAAAGCCCGCCGACGACGCATCAGACGCTCCGGAGGCTCAAGCATCTGACGCAGACGCCCCGGCAGCTGCTGAGGGTGATGCGGCTGAGGACAAGCCCAAGCGACGCACGCGTCGCAAGAAGGCCGCGCCCGCCGCTGAAGCGTCTGCCGAAGGCGATGCGTCCAGCGAAGAGGCCGCTCAGACGGACGCCGACAAGCCCAAGCGCCGGACCCGCCGCAAGAAAGCGGAGCCCGCTGCAGAGGCTGACACGACCGATACGGCGGCGCGCGAAGCCATGGAGCAGGCCAGCGCGCCTGCGCCGGAGCCTCAAACCGCCAGCGAGAGCGACGCCGAACCCGCTCATAGCGAGCCGTCTGGCACGGCCCCGCAAGAGGCTGATCAGGCGAGCCAGGACGAAGGATCAGACGAGAACCGCCCCGCGAAACGCGGCTGGTGGCAGCGCTCGTCCAAGTTCCTGGGCCTGAGCTGATCACGTGAACGGCGCCGGTGGTCACACTTCCGGCGCCGTTCTCACGTTTTCTGGCGTGCAGACGGACAGAAGGATAGACTGTTGTCTTCCGAGGCTGGCTGACACGAAGGACGCTTGCATTGCGTATGCTCACCTCTCTTAAGACCGGCGCGACCTGCATCGCCGCCGCGGTCGGTCTGGCGCTCACCAGTCTCTCAGGCGCTCACGCACAGGGCCTGATCCGGGACACCGAGACCGAGCGCGCCATGCGCGAATACACCGACCCGCTGCTGGTTGCGGCGGGGCTCGATGTGAGCGCAGTGGATTTCTATCTGGTCGGCGATATGGAGTTCAACGCCTTCGTCACCGGCGGACAGAACATCTTCCTCAACACCGGCACCATTGTTCGCGCAGAGAGCCCAAACGAAATCAAGGGCGTGATCGCCCATGAGATCGGCCATATCGAAGGCGCCCACATCATCCGGCGCGGCGAAGCCAGCCGGGCGGGCCTGGCCACCATGGCCGCCTCGCTGGGCGTGGGGCTGATCGCAGCCCTTGCCGGCGCGCCCGATGCAGGCGCGGCGATCATGGCGTCCGCTCCGCAATTTGGTCAGCTGAACCTGCTGACCTATACCCGCGCCCAGGAAGCCTCCGCCGATCAGGCCGCCGTGCGGTTTCTCACCGAAACCGGACAATCAGGTCGCGGTCTGGTGGCGACGTTTGAACGCCTCGCTTACCAGGAACGCATCTCGTTTCAACGCCGCTGGGAGTATTTCCGCTCTCACCCGCTGTCTTCAGACCGGGTGGCGGCGCTGCGCCGCAATGTGGAAGCCTCCGACTTCGCCGATGTTCCCGACAGCGACGAGGAGATCGCCGAGCTGCAACGGCTTCAGGCCAAGATCATCGGATTCATGGCGCCGCCTGCGCAAACCTTTTCGCGCTATCCTGAAAGCGACACTTCAATCCCGGCGCGCTATGCCCGCGCAGTGGCCTATTACAAGCAAGGCCTGACCGACAACGCCGAGCGTGCGGTCAATCACTTGCTCGAGCTTGAACCCGACAATCCCTATTTTCATGAGCTCAAAGGCCAGATGCTTTATGAGAGCGGCTTTATCGACCGCTCGCTTGAGCCTTATCGCCGCTCCATTGAATTGCTGCCCGATGCGCCGCTCTTGCGCATCGGTTACGCCTCTGCGCTGATCGCCACCAATAACGAGGCGAACGCCCGTGAGGCGCTCGGCCAGTTGCGCATGGCCTTGGTGAGCGAACCGCAAAACCCCTACGCCTGGTTCCAGCGCTCTCTGGCGCACCAGCAATTGGGTGAAACCGCCATGGCCGAACTGTCCACAGCGGAACGCGCTTATGCGGTCGGCGACGAGATGCAGGCCCACATTTTCGCCACGCGGGCTCATGAAGAGCTTGAACGCGGTACTGAGGCCTGGATTCGCGCGACGGAAATCCTGGCGGTCACCCGCCCGGACAGCCGGGAAATGCGCGACTGGAACCGCCGCGAGCGCGAACGTCAGCCAAACTTCCAACATCTGGATCGCGGCGCTCTGTTACAGCCTTAAACGGGCTTGTGATTGTGCCTGTGCGTCGAACCGCGCTAAACGCGGGGCCAAATGATTTCTGACTGATAACTGGAGTTTTCATGCGCATCTTGCTGCTCGCCCTCGCCGCCGCTCTCGGCATGACCGCTTGCGCCCCGGCGCAAGAACCCGCCAATCGCGCCGAAATCGAGCAGATTGTGCGCGACTACATCCTGACCAATCCCGAGATCATCGAGGAAGCGCTGATCGAGCTGCAGCGCCGCGCCCGCCAGCGTGAACAGGACGCCATGCTCGGCGCTGTCACCTCCAGCGAAGACCGGTTGTATGCAGACGCCCGCGACCCGGTCGTCGGCGCGGAAAATCCGGTCGTCACGGTGGTCGAGTTCTTTGACTATCGCTGTCCGTACTGCACAGTCTCCAATGAATGGATCCAGTCGGTCCTGGAAGAGCATGGCGATCAGGTGCGCTTTGTCTTCAAGGAATTCCCGATTCGCGGCGAGCAATCCACCAACGCCTCGCGCGCCTCGCTGGCGGTTTGGCGGATCGCGCCTCAATCCTACGAAGCGTTTCACAACGCCCTGATGAACGCCAGCGGCCCCCTGCCCGATGAACGGATCGACGCCTTCGCCGTCACCGCCGGCGTGGATGTGGCGGCCATGCGCGCCGAAATGGACTCAGACGAGATCACCCGTCAGCTCGGCGATGTGCGCGAGCTGGCTCAGGCGATCGGGATTACGGGCACGCCCTTCTTTATTGTCGGAGACACAGTCGTTCCTGGCGCTGACATCGAAGGCCTGGACCGATTGGTGAATGAAGCACTGTCGCGTTAATCGTGATGACTGACGGCGCCGGGACAAGTCCCGGCGCCGTTTACAGCTTGTTTTCCGCTTGTGGTTAATCATCGCCCCGAACCTGGAGGGGATGATGAAACACCTGACGATCCTTGTGGCCGCCTGTGCGGCGCTGACCCTGACCGCTTGCGCCAGCCGCGACGCCATATCCGCGCGCCAGGCCCCGCAGCCTCTGGACACCCAGACCCTCCGTGTCGACGCCGCCAGCCCCTTCTATCATCAGATGGCGCTTGGTCCGGTCACGGGAACGTCCCGGTTTTCCTGGTTTCTGCCAGAACCCAACCGCTCGATCTTGCGCCCCCGTTTTGAAGCCGCGCTGGAGCAGGCGGGGCTCGCCGCGCCCGATCGCAATCAGGCCCGGTATGTCATCTCGCTGGATTTTGATCAGGTCGATGGCCCTGATTTCGGCTCGCACATGGATGCAGCCTTGCTGGGACGCGTCTGGATCGAAGATCGCCTGACCGGTCGGGTCATCCTGAACGAACCGGTTTCCGCCCGCCGAGAGGCCTATTGGCCTGGCGTGGACGAAGCCGGTTGGGCCACAGGCGAATACTGGCGCGTTTTCAACATCTTTCCCTTTTTCTATGACAGCCCCTGGTTCAGCGTCGGGGCCCGCTGGGACACCACTTATCCGCCCTATGCGGGGCCGGAATGGCTGCCGCTTGTTCCCATCCGTCTGCGAGAGACTGACACCCAGCTGATGGTCGGCCCGTCAGGCCGGTCCTATGGCGCCGGGTCAGGGGCGGAGCGCGCCTGGCAGGTGAACGCCCTGGTCAGCGACGCCCTCGCCGCCGCAGTCATGCGCAGCATGGCGGATCGCGGAATGCTGCAAATCAGCCATGTCCTGCCCTGCATGGGCGGCACGGCCATGCGTGAGCATGAACAGGCCCTGCTGGGCCGCGGCGAACGCGTTTCGCGTCCGGTCTGCGCCGAGGTGCAGGACGACCTGCCGCTGGGCGCAGAAGCGCTGCGACGGTCTCGCTGATCAGCAGGCGGGCGGCTCAGGTTTGATCCGCCCGTCTTCAAGGATCTGCCAGAACGGATTGTGCGCGACCTCCCAAGCATGTCCGTCCGGATCAGCGAAATAGCCTGAATGCCCGCCCCAGAAGACGTCTTCACCGGGTTTGAGCACAGACCCGCCCAGCTGCGCTGCCTGATCAAGAATCGGCTGCACCTCATCGCGGCTGCGCACATTATACGCAAGAGCGATGCGACCGTTCGTCGGGTTCTGACGCCCCATATCTGCGTCCAACGCCTCGCCGCCGAACAAACCCACGATCACTCCGTTCAGATCAAAGAAGACGATCTGATCGCTCTCGGACGGCAGTGCGGACCAGCCCATCCCCTCATAAAAGGCGCGAGCGCGTGCGAGATTTGAAACCCCGAGCGTAATCATAGAAACACGTTGTTCCATGGCGTCCTCCCGATACCCGGACATCTTGGAACATTATAAGAACGCGCGCAAGCGCCTCAGATCAGGCCCGCCAGCGGGCTCGACGGATCGGCATAGCGCTTTTTCGGCATCCGCCCCGCCAGATAGGCGTCACGGCCCGCGATAACGGCATGCTTCATGGCCTTGGCCATGCGAACGGGGTCTTTCGCTTCGGCGATGGCGGTGTTCATCAGAATGCCGTCACACCCCAGCTCCATGCCCACCGCGGCGTCAGACGCCGTGCCGACGCCCGCATCCACGATCACCGGCACCTTGGCCTCTTCGATGATCAGGCGAATATTCACCGGGTTCTGAATGCCCAGCCCTGACCCGATCGGCGCGCCCAGGGGCATGATCGCGCAGGCGCCCGCCTCTTCCAGGCGCTTGGCGTAGACCGGATCGTCAGAGCAATACACCATCACCTCGAACCCTTCCTTGACCAGCATTTCGGTCGCTCGGAGGGTTTCGGCCATGTCCGGATAGAGGTGCTTTGGGTCAGAGAGCACTTCGAGCTTCACAAGGTCCCAACCGCCCGCTTCGCGCGCCAGACGCAGGGTGCGCACCGCATCCTCGCCGGTGAAGCAACCGGCCGTGTTGGGCAGGAAGGTGTATTCTTTGGGATCAATGAAATCGACGAGCCGCGGCTGGCTGGGGTCAGACAAATTCACCCGGCGCACCGCCACCGTGATCATGTCCGCGCCTGAAGCGACCAGCGCCTGCGCGTTCTGCTCATAGGTCTTGTACTTGCCGGTGCCGATGATCAGGCGTGACTTGAAACTCCGCCCCGCCACGACCAGCGGGGCGTCGTCCTGTAACTGGGTCTGGGCCGTCATGGCTCACCCTCCTCCGACAAAATGCACGATTTCGAGCCGGTCGCCGGTCTCGATTCGAATCGCGTCATAGCCGTCACGCGGCGCGATTTCGAGATTGCGTTCGACAGCGACCTTGCGCGGATCGAGCTCAAGATGCTCCAGCAAGCCTTTCAGGCTTAAGCCTGAAGGGATTTGGCGGGTTTCCCCGTTCAGCTCGACGTCGATCTGGCTCATGACCTGCTTCCCACGCACGGGTTTGCTTGTTCACACCCCTATGAGGTCGTAGAACCAAGGCTGGCAGTCAAGGCGCGCTGGCGCCCTTCAGCCTGGCCGGAGTGAACAAAAGTGTCTGACCTCAAACCCGTCTTCGTGCTCAACGGCCCCAATCTCAATCTGCTGGGAACGCGTGAGCCTGAGATCTACGGGACCACCACCCTCGCCGATATCGAAGCGCTGTGCCGCCAGACGGCTGAGTCGCTGGGCGTCGGGCTGGTGTTTGAGCAGACCAATCATGAAGGCGCGCTGGTGGAGCTGATTCACACCGCCGGCGCCAAGGGCTCGGCCATTGTGATCAATCCCGCCGCCTACACCCATACTTCCATAGCGCTGCTGGACGCGATCAAAGGGGTGGACGCGCCCGCAATTGAGGTGCATCTGTCCCAGCCTGTTGCGCGAGAGGCCTTTCGTGCTGTCTCTTATGTGTCACTTGCCGCCGCTGGCACCATCAGCGGTTTAGGCGCGCGCGGCTATGAGCTGGGGATTAGAGCCGCTGTGCAACTGGCGCAGGCGCGTGCGAAATAATGACTAGAAAGGGTAGTAAACCTATGGCGTCCACCACGTCGAACCCGCAGGTCGATTCCAAGCTCGTGCGCGAGCTGGCCGATATTCTCAACGACACCGATCTTACCGAGATCGAAGTCGAAAAAGGCGAAATGCGTATCCGCGTCGCGCGCGAAATCACCGCTGCGCCCGCTGTTTACGCGACTCAGCCTGCTCCTGCGCCCATGGCTGCGGCCCCCGCGCCTGCGCCGGCGTCCGCGCCTGAAGCGCCGGCTGCCGTCAGCGCCGCCGACGCGAAAAGCCATCCGGGCGCCGTGACGTCTCCCATGGTCGGCACTGTGTATCTGCGTCCCTCTCCTGAAGCGGACCAGTTCAAGAAAGCCGGCGACAGCGTGAAGGAAGGCGACACCATCTTGCTGGTTGAAGCCATGAAGACCTTCAACCCCATCACCGCGTCCAAATCGGGCACGCTCACCGAGCTTCTGGTCGATGACGCCCAACCGGTGGAATACGGCGAAGCCCTGTTCATCATCAGCTAGGCGGTCGCTCATGTTCGATAAAGTCCTTATCGCCAATCGCGGCGAGATCGCCTTGCGGGTCCACCGGGCCTGCAAGGAAATGGGCATCAAGACGGTGGCGGTTCACTCCGAAGCCGACGCCAACGCCATGCACGTCAAGCTGGCCGATGAAAGCGTGTGCATCGGTCCGCCGCCCGCTGGCCGGTCCTATCTCAACGTGCCCGCCATCATGGCCGCCGCCGAAATCACCGGCGCCCAGGCAATCCACCCCGGCTATGGCTTTCTGTCGGAAAACGCGCGCTTCGCCGAAATCGTGGAAGCGCACGGCCTGACCTTTATCGGTCCGACCGCAGACACGATCCGCCTGATGGGCGACAAGATCACCGCCAAGCAAGCCGCTGTGGACGCCGGTATTCCGGTCGTGCCCGGCTCAGACGGCGCGATCACCGATATGAATGAAGCGCGCAAGGTCGCCAAATCCATCGGCTTCCCTGTGCTGATCAAGGCCGCCTCCGGCGGCGGCGGTCGCGGCATGAAAGTCGCAGAGACCGAAGATAAGCTTGAAAGCGCGCTGCAAACGGCGTCCTCTGAAGCCCAGGCGGCTTTTGGCGACGGCGCTGTGTATATCGAGAAATATCTCGGTCAGCCGCGGCATATCGAGATCCAGGTCATCGCCGACACTCATGGCAATGTGGTGCATCTGGGCGAGCGCGACTGCTCGCTGCAGCGCCGTCACCAGAAAGTGCTCGAGGAAGCGCCCTCCGTCGCCCTCGACGAGGCGGCGCGCGCCAAGATCGGCAAAACCGTGACGGATGCTGTGAAAGCGATCGGCTATCGCGGCGCCGGCACGGTGGAGTTCCTCTATGAGAACGGCGAGTTCTATTTCATCGAAATGAACACCCGTCTCCAGGTGGAGCACCCGGTGACCGAGGCGATCACGCGCATCGACCTGGTGCGCGAACAGATCCGCGTCGCCGCAGGGCATGAGCTGAGCTTCACCCAGGACGACATCAAGCTGGAAGGCTGGTCCATCGAGTGCCGCATCAATGCGGAGAACCCGGAAACCTTCACGCCCTCACCGGGCACGGTGACCGAGTTCCATGCGCCGGGCGGCCTGGGCGTCCGGCTCGATAGCGCGCTCTATACCGGCTACAAGATCCCGCCTTATTATGACTCCATGATCGGCAAGCTGATCGTGCACGGGCGTGATCGTGAAGAAGCCTTGTTGCGCCTGAAACGCGCCCTGTCCGAAATGGTCGTCAGCGGTGTCGAGACGACCATTCCGTTGCACCTGGCCCTTCTGGAAGAGCCTGCATTCCTGACCGGGGATTACCATATCCGCTGGCTGGAAAGCTGGCTGGCCAAGCGCCAGGGCTCATAAGCGCGGAGTATTTGTCATGCGCGGCTTCGGCGTTCAGGAATTGCTGGCGTGCTATGCACGCGGGGTCTTCCCGATGGCGGAGTCGCGCAGCGACACCCGTGTCTACCTGTTGGAACCTGATGAGCGCGGCGTCATCCCGCTTGATGGGTTTCACATTCCCAAATCCTTGAAAAAGATTGTCCGGCGCGATGAGTTCGCCCTGACCGTCAATCGCTGTTTCGAGACGGTGGTGCGCAGCTGCGCCGCTCCCGCGCCCGGGCGCGAGGACAGCTGGATCAATGATCAGATCCTGATGCTCTATCTGGATATGCACGCCGCCGGTCACGCTCATTCCATCGAAGCGTGGAAGGATGGAAAGCTGGCGGGCGGGTTGTACGGGGTCAGCCTGGGCGGCGCGTTCTTCGGCGAAAGCATGTTCTCGCGCGAGACGGACGCGTCCAAGGTCGCGCTGGTGTCTCTGGTGGCGCGCCTGAACGCTGGCGGCTACACGCTGCTGGACACCCAGTTCAACACAGACCATCTCAAGCGCTTTGGGGCGCAGACGATCTCACAAGAAGCGTATCGTGAGCAGCTGGATGAGGCGATCGAGCGCTCAGCTGACTTTTTCACGCTTCCCGAGGGCGTGGCCGGCGATCAGCTTCTGCAGTCAATCACCCAGACGTCGTAGACCGGATGCTCCAGCGCGTTGAGCGCCGGGTTGGATGCGAACATCCAGCCTGAGAACATCAATTCTCCCTCCGCCTGAACGCCGAAGCCATCCGTGCGGCGGTCTTCAACCTCGACAAAAGCGAACACTTCCGGCGGCTCTTCGGGCGGGCGCTTGCGGCAATACTGAACCGTGATCGACAGGGCGCCGAACTCGACAGCCTCGCCAATTGGGGCCTGGAAATCGCGGGTGCGGGCCGTGACTTTATCAAGGCCGCGCAACACCACGACAGAGCCCGGCTCGGAGGTCAGCTCCGGCGCATCAGGATCATCCTGCACACGGGTCTGCGCTGATTGCTGGTTCGCCACACCTTGTTGCATCTCGACCGGTTGCGCCAGGACAGGCGCACCAAGGCCAAGCGCTGAGATCAAGGAAGCTGAAACAATCATTGAGCGGATCATGGTCATCACTGTGTTAGGCGTTTGAGGCGAGACCAAGGCGCAGCTCAGGATTCCGAGCCGCCCGATCCGGACGAGCCGCGGTTCATCACCGCCTGGCCGATGAGGTCGAACATGTCCACGGCGCCCTGGGTGAAGGAAATCTCCTCCCCCGCTTGCAGCATGTCCACATCGCCGCCGGGTTCGATCTCGATGAAGACGCCGCCGATCAGGCCTGCAGTGGCGATTTTGGCGGTGGAATCCGCCGGGATCTGAATCTCGCCATTCAGCTCGAACACGGCTTCAGCGAAATAGGTGTCCTGATCGAGGCGCACTGTGGTGACCGTTCCCACCGGGACGCCCGCCACGCGCACATCGGCGCCGCGGTTTAGATCGCCCACTGATGAGAACCGGGCTGTCAGCGTGTAGCCGTCAGACCCGGACCCGTCATCAATCTGGCCTTGGGCGTAGATCAGGAAGGCGCCGGCGGTGACCAGCACGAGCAGACCCAGCACGGTTTCGAGAACGGCGCCGCCACGCATGAGTTTAATCTCCCGGTGTCCAGGATTCGTAATCGGCCGCCGTCGCCTGACGCTGACGCGCCGACCCGCCGATCAGGGATCCCGTCGGGTGATAGGCGTGCAGCGTTCCGGTCATGTTGGGTTGATGCTCTTGCTCCCAATCTTTGCGCGGCAGCGGCGCATCGGTGGGGACTTCATCAAAGGTGTGGTGCATCCAGCCGTGCCAGTCAGACGGCACCCGAGATCCGTCGGCATAGCCGTTATAGACGACCCAGCGGCGGGTCTTGCCGTCTGCGCCCGTCCCGGCCTTGCGCTCTTGATAGTATTTATTGCCGAACTCATCCTCGCCGACGAGCTCGCCAGAACGCCAGATCGTCCAGGCCGCGCCCGCAGACGCGCCGTTCCACCAGGTGAAGACTTTTGACAGCAGGCCAAGCATGGCGTGCTCCTTCGCAAAAAATACTTGTGACCGCTATATGCCCCTGCACACCCTGCGGGTCCAGTCATGCGCCCGCAATTGGGCGCCAAATCCATGCTTTCTGCTCGCGGGCGTGGCCTCTGGGACGCTGTAATCGCCAGTTTTCCACGATCAGGTTAAGAGCGCCCTGTTCATGCTTCGACTCCGCCCCCGCTCCTCCGGTACCATCAGGGTGATTCGCGCGCCCGACTGGTAGGAGCCGTCATGAGCAATCCCCGCCGCCTGTCCCGAAACGGTGTTTCGCCGCTGGATGATTTCGCCTTTCAGAGCCGACAGGCGGATAATCCCGACCCTGACGCCATCGGTGAAGAGGCCGAGGTTCAGGTGCTCACGCCGCAAGGGTGGGATACGCGCACGATCGCCGCGCTTGTCACGCTGTGCGGGGCGCAACCCGGTGAACAGCTCCATGCAGGCCATGTCCTGTCTGAGCTGGCTGAGTCGCTGGCGGAGGGTGACGCCGTCGCACACGACGAACTGCTCGCCAGTCTGTTGCACCGTGAAGCCGCGCCGGTTGCGGCGCTCTGGCGGGGCGAGAGCCTGCTGCCGCCTGAAGGCCGATCGACCATCGGCGCAGAAGGGCTGACCGAAGCCCTGCATGATCTCAACGCGGCGGAAATGGGCCAGGCCGCCGCCAATGTGGGCGCAAGGGTTCTGGCTGAACGTCTGGAAGCTGTGGCGCTGGCCTGCGTCAATTGCGACGGCGCGGACGATGAATGCTTTGACCCGCGTCGCAATCGCGCCCTGGCGCGCGCCGTGCGCGCCGCCCGACGCGACGGTGCGCCTGACCCGATGATCGAGCGCGCCATAGCCCGCGCGCGTCAGGGACTGATCACGCCTGAACAAGGCCTGTTCGCGACGCCCCCCGCGGCCGAACTGCCCGACATTCAGCTTGGGCGAGAATTTTTTGAGGCGGTCGAAAGCGACGCCGTGCTTGCAGATGGACAAAGTGCGCGCCAGGTGATGACCCGCCTGGCTGAAGCCGTCTGGACCCACGGCAAGCCCGCGCTTCATTTCAAGGAGCCGGAGTTGAGCGTCAGCCCGGCTATCGTGCTCAATCTGGCGCGCTTCATCGACGGCCAGAGCCTTGATGAAGACGGGCTGGCCTATGCGGCGCGTCTGTGGGGGCAAGTCGCCGAGCATCAGAACGGCGCGCTCGTGATCGCTGGCCTGGGCGCGGCTCTCACCGCCCTGTCGCTCGCCTATGACAGTGAAACGGCCCGAGAACGCGCCCGACATGTTCTGACCATACTGCGCAGCGAATGTCCCGCGCCCGTCAGCCTGGCGCGGCCCGACCCGCTGGCTGCGGGATTCGTAGACGCAGAATCAGTAGGCGTTCACCCCCCTGCGGCCCTCGACGCCCCCGGCGGCCGTCAGTTCGCCCAGTGCGTAAGCGCGGCGCTCAGCAGCTTGTCCGAGCATGAACAGGGCATCGCCCGCCGCCATGCCTTGGGCGCTGGCGCACTGGCGGGGCACTCCGCGCCCTGGATCAGCCAGCTGGAAGCCGCAGGCGTCGACCAGGCCGGCTTCGCCCGGATCGACGCGGCGCTCAGCGACGGCGTGCCGCTACGCTTTGCGATCAATCGCTGGAGTCTGGGCGCAGAAGTCGCTCGCAGATGCGGGCTGAGCCCTGAACATTTTGACGAGGCGGGTCCTCGCCTTCTGGAAAAGCTCGGCGTGGATCCCCTCGAAGTGGTCGCCGCCGAACGCTATGTGCATGGCGCAGGACGCCTGGATGATTGCGACACGCTGCCCCCCGAATTGCGCGCCGTATTCGCAGACCCCGCCCCCGAGGCGCGACTGGCGATGGCGGAGGCCTGTGAAGAGGCGCTTGAAGGCTCAGCCAGTCTGGAACTGGCCCTGCCCGGTTCAAGCTCCATTGAAGAGCTGGGCGCCTTGATCGCTTCCAGCGCGCGGCGCGGCCTGACGGGCCTGTCCATCCGCCGTGAAGGCGATGCGCTCTATGACCTTTTGAACACGATCGAATATGAAACCGGCGATTCTGTGCGCCGTTCGGTCATCGCTGAAGAGCGTGTCGTCGAACGCGTGGTGGAGAAATATGTCGAGCGCGCCGCCGAGCGCCGCAAGCTGCCCGATCGCCGCAAGGGCTATATCCAGAAATCCACTGTGGGCGGCCACAAGGTCTACCTGCACACCGGCGAGTTCGAGGATGGCGAGCTGGGCGAGATCTTCATCGACATGCACAAGGAAGGAGCCGCCTTCCGCTCGCTGATGAACAATTTCGCCATCTCCATCTCCATCGGCCTGCAATACGGCGTGCCGCTGGAAGAGTATGTGGACGCCTATCTGTTCACCCGATTCGAACCGGCGGGCGCGGTGGGCGGCAATGATTCCATCAAGCACGCCAGCTCGATCCTCGATTACATCTTCCGTGAACTGGCGGTGAGCTATCTGGGCCGTGAAGACCTCGCCCAGGCTGATGCCCACCCCTATGATCCCGGCGGACTTGGCAAAGGCGTCGAACAGGAAAAGCTGGTGCGCGAAGCAGATCCCGCCAGCCTGATCTCCAAGGGCTTCTCCCGCGGTCAGCTGCCCGACAATGTGGTCATGCTGGGCAGCCGGTCCAAACCGGAAAGCTCTGACAGTCCGGCCGCAGGCACGGGATTTGAGTTTGATCCCAAGCCCGCCTCAGGCGGCGGTCATGCGGGCGGCGCGTCCGTGGAGCGGCTGGAAGAGCCTGCCGTGAACTATCATGGCGATCCCTGCCCGGAATGCGGTCATTTCACCGTGATTGAAAACGCCGGGCTTCTGGGCTGTGACGCCTGCGGCTGGGCGGGAAAGGTCTAGGGTTCAGGCCTGAAACTTGCGCAGGGCAGACCGGTAACAGACAAGGTGTGCGCCATGTTGAAACAGTTTCTTTGCGTTATTGGCCTGCTTGCGGCCTTGCCGGGCAGCGCTCTCGCCCAGAACGTCAGCGAAATCGCGCGGGTTCAAGCCGGTCAGTCCTGTCCGGGCTGCAATCTGTTTCAGGCGGATCTGAGCTATCTCGATCTGCCCCATATTGACGTTTCAGGCGCCCGTCTGCGCCAGGCCGATCTCAGCCTGGCGACGATGAATCACGCCAATTTCGCACGAGCGAATCTGTCCGTCTCCAACCTATTCGGCGCGCGCTTCACCGGCGCCAGCTTCGCCTATGCCGACCTGAGCCGCGCCACAGCGGCGGGCGCCTATTTCGGCAGCGCTGATTTCACAGGGGCACGCCTCGACGGCGCGAATCTGTCCGGCGCCGAAATGGAAACCGCACGCGGCCTGACCCAGGCTCAACTCAATACAGCATGCGGCGACGCCAGCACGCTTTTACCGCCCGGCCTGAGAATTCCGCCTTGTCGGTGAACAGGTTCACTGCATCTTACTGCGAATTTAGTCGCCCCTGATGCATAGGCGGATTACATCTATTGCCATGCCATACCGCACATTCATATTGGCTTTGGCCCTGAGCACGTGTTTGTCCGCCCCGGGACTGGCTGGCGAACCCCATCGCCGTCTCGTGATCGGCGGCGACTGTCCATCCTGTGACTTTGTTGACGCCAATCTGGCCGGCGCTCAAATGATCGGCGGAGACTTTTCCGGCGCGAACTTTTCAGACGCCCAGATTCTTGGCGCACAGCTGATCGACCTGAATCTGTCCGGCGCGAATTTCACCGACGCCACATTGTCAGAAGCCCGTTTGTCGAATGTCGAGCTGGATGGCGCCAATCTGGAAGACGCGCAGATGATGCGCCTGCGCGCGCATCAGGTCAGCCTGCGCGGCGCCAATCTGCGAGATGCGAATATGGAGGGCGGGGTTTATCTCCTCTCCGATCTCAGCGGCGCCAATCTGCGCAGCGCCAACCTGCCCGACACCGTCTTCCGGCAAGCCGATCTCAGCCAGGCCAATCTGCGTGACGCCAATCTGATGCGCGCCCACTTCTTCGGCGCCCGGCTGCGCGGCGTGGACGGGCGCGGCGGATTGTTTCGCAACGTGATCTTTGAAAACACCGATCTGAGTTTCGCCGATCTGCGCGACACCCGTTTTTCAGATGCGCAATTCATAGCGGTCAATCTGTCGTCCACCGATCTGCGCGATGCGGAAGGTCTGACGGCGGAGAATTTCCAGCATGTGTGCGGTGATGAGAATACGCGCCTGCCCTTTGACTACACGCTGACTCGCTGTTCAGAGGATGGCAGCCTGGTGTTCACCCTGCGCCGCAGTTCGGAGACTGCAGTGGCGGCTCCGGTGGCTAGCCTGGAAAGCCAGCGCGCCGAGCTGGAACGCGCCAGCGCCGAACTGGAAGCGGCCATCTCCGAAAGCGGCCAGATCATGCGCGTGCGCGAGCGTGAAATGGCGCTCGCCTTGCGCGAAGCGCTGTCAGAGCTGCGTCATGCCGCACAGGACGTGACTGTGCGCATCAACGAATCCGAGAGTTCCGACAGCGTCGAGCTGGCGATCGAACAAGCCACAGCGGAAGTGGTGAGAGACAGTCTGCGCGTCGCCGCTCGCGCTCTGGCCGAAGCTCAGGCCAATGGCGATCTGGATCAGGTGGACTGGAGTTTCGATTTCCATCCCACCGAGCTGGGAGACCGCATTCGACTGATCCTGGAGCAAAGCGGTCCAGCCCCCAAACCCGTCGCACCGCCCATGACGCTGGACGGCGCGCCGCCTGCGCCGCCCAAACAGCCCAACCCGCGTTCCCATGCCGAGCTGGCGGAGCACGAAGCTCGCCGCATGGAGCAAGCGGCGGACCAAGCACGGCGGCGGGCCGAACAAGCTGCCGAGCAAGCCCAGCGCCAGCAAGAGGCCGCCCAGCGTGCTGAAGAGCGCCGCCGCGAACGCGAAGCGCGCAATGAACGCCCCCAGCCGCCGCAACCGCCTCGTCCGCCTGAAAACGAAGGCTGAAAAGCCTCAAATACAAAAACGGCGGGTCAGTGACCCGCCGTTTTCATTTCTGCAGCAGGGGGTGACCCCTTAGCTGTCTTTCTTGGCCTCGGGCGTCACGGTGCGCAGGTGCAGTTCGCGCAGCTGGCGCATCTCCGCAGGGGCCGGCGCATTCATCATCAGATCGCGCGCCTGCTGGTCTTTCGGGAACATCACGACTTCGCGCAAATTGTCCTGATCGGCCAGGATCATCACGATCCGGTCCACGCCCGGCGCAATGCCGCCGTGCGGCGGGGCGCCGTAACGGAAGGCGTTCAGCATGCCGCCGAAGGCCTCTTCCACGACATCCTCGCCATAGCCAGCGAATTCAAACGCTTTCAGCATCACGTCCGGACGGTGGTTCCGGATGGCGCCTGAAGACAGCTCGATGCCGTTACAGATGATGTCGTACTGCCAGGCCTTCATCCCCAGAAGCGTGTCATGGTCGTTCTTGTCGAGCGCCATGAACTCATCGGGATCCATTTGCGGCATGGAAAACGGGTTGTGGGAGAAGTCGACCTTCTTGTTGTCTTCATCCCATTCATACATCGGGAAATCGACAACCCAGCAGAAGCGGAAGACGTTCTCTTCAAACAGGTTCAGTTCCTGGCCGACCACATTGCGGGCCTTGCCGGCGAAGCTGGCGAACGCGGACGGCTCGCCCGCGGCGAAGAACACGGCGTCGCCCGCTTCAAGACCGAGCTGGGTGCGCAAGGCCTCGGTGCGCTCCGGACCGATATTCTTGGCGATGGGGCCGGCGCCGGCCAGCGCGCCCTCTTCTTCACGCCAGAAGATATAGCCCAACCCCGGCTGGCCTTCCTTCTGCGCCCAGGAATTCATCCGGTCACAGAACGCGCGGCTGCCGCCCTTCGGCGCCGGGATGGCCCAAACCTCGACCTTGGGGTTCTTCTCGATCATGCCCGCAAAGACCTTGAAGCCGGACCCGGCGAAATGCTCGGTGACGGCTTCCATCTCGATCGGGTTGCGCAGATCAGGCTTGTCAGAGCCATATTTGCGCATGGCTTCAGCATAGGGAATGCGCGGGAAAGCCTCGTCAGGGACTTTGCGGTCGTCGGCGAATTCACGGAACAGACCGGCCAGAACCGGCTCCATTACGCCAAAGACCTCGTCCTGGGTGACGAAGCTCATTTCCATGTCGAGCTGATAGAACTCGCCCGGCGCGCGGTCGGCGCGGGCGTCTTCGTCCCGGAAGCAGGGTGCGATCTGGAAGTAGCGATCAAAGCCGGACACCATGATCAGCTGTTTGAACTGCTGCGGCGCCTGGGGCAGCGCATAGAACTGGCCCGGATGCAGGCGCGACGGCACCAGGAAGTCGCGCGCGCCTTCCGGTGATGACGCGGTCAGGATCGGGGTCTGGTATTCGGTGAAGCCCTCATCGACCATGCGGCGACGCAGAGAGTCGATAATCTTCGAACGCAGCACGATGCGCTTGTGCAGGCTTTCCCGGCGCAGATCGATATAGCGGTGCTTCAGGCGCACTTCCTCAGACCAGTCCGGCTCGCCGAACACGGGCAGCGGCAGCTCTTCAGCGGCGGACTGAACCACAAGGTCTTCCACCAGCAGCTCGATCTCGCCGGTGGGCAGGTTGGGGTTGATCGTGTCCTCAGAGCGCGCCACGACCTTGCCGGTCACGGTGACGACGCTTTCCGCGCGCATCCGCTCCAGGGTCGCGAAATTGGGATTATCAGGCTCCAGCACGCATTGGGTCAGACCGTAATGGTCGCGCAAATCCACAAACAGCAGACCGCCATGGTCGCGCTTGCGGTGGATCCAGCCGGACAGTCGCGCAGTTTCGCCCATCTGGGCTTTGCGCAGCTCTCCGCAAGTATGGGTGCGATAAGCGTGCATGGAAAATCGTCCGTTTCAATTGGGCGGTCGAGAAGCGGTTGGAAAAGGAACGTTTGCACCTGCTCTGTCAAGACATGCAACAGAGTAAAGAGCGTCGCGCTGCACACGAAGCGCTTGTGAGACCGGGCGAACACATCAATTTTGACGCTCATGCGCGCCACGCTTTTTCATACCGGGTTCTGGACGCTGGCGGGATCGCTGGCCCTTGCCTGCGCGCCGCTGCTGTTCTGGCCCGGCCGACAGGCGGCGGTCTGGGCGATCGGCGCCTTCTCAAGACTGTTCCGGGGCTGGCTGCATGTATGCGGCGTGAAGCTCGAATATCGCGGGCTTGAGCATATCCCCGCCGACCAGCCCGTCATCTTCGCCGCCAAGCATCAATCTTATGGCGACGGGCTATGCCATATCGCCCGCGACCCCGGCCTCGCCTATGTGATCGGCGATCACATGCTGCGCTTTCCGCTGGTCGGGCTGTATCTGCAGCGCGCGGGCGCCGTGGTGGTGGACAATGATGCGGGCCGACGCGCCAATGGCGCGCTTGATGACGGCGCCGCGCAGCTGGCGCGCGATCAGCGCTCGGCCCTGATCTTTCCAGAAGGCGGTCTGACGCCGGTGGGCGGCGGGCGACGCTTTCGAAAAGGCGTGCACCGTCTGGCGCAGGCGCTGAATCGCCCCGTCATCCCCGTCGCCACCAATCTTGGGTGTTTCTGGCCTGAGCAGGACAAAGTGCTGCATCCAGGCACAGCCGTGATCGAATTTCTGCCCGCCATGGCGCTCGAGGCTGATAGCCGCGCCTTCATGAGTGCTCTGCAACAGAGGGTTCAGGACCACACGCGCACGCTTGAAGCTGAAGCGCTGGCCAAGCGCCCGTAAGGCGAGAACCGGCCATACGCCGCCTCAACTTTCGTGCATGGATGCGAGACCCCCAAGCATCCGCGCCCGCAAGCGCACCTCCTTTGCACCGCCCCATCTCCCTCCCCTTCCCGGAAGTCATACAAGCGCTGGACCAAAAATGAGTGAACGCTCACTCAGTGTTGACTCGCCCGCCAGGCTCCGCCATGATGCAAATGTGAGTGATCGCTCACTCATTGGCTTAATCGCTCTAGAGCAAGTACTGGTCTCACCCATCAGCGCCACAAGTTCAGGGCGCATCAAGGAGGTTCACATGGCGGACGACGCGCTCCCCGGAGCCCCCGATCCCCGCGGGGTGACCGCTGTGGACGGCACCGCCAAGGCGCGGATCGAACGCGCGGCCCTGGTGCTGTTCGCGCAACATGGCGTGGACGCGGTGTCCACCCGTGAGATCGCCAGTGCGGCTCAGGTGGCCGAAGGGTCGATCTACCGCCATTTCAAAAGCAAGGAAGTGCTGGCCGAAGCCCTGTTCGAAGCGATCCACTCGCGCCTGTTTGATCTGGTCGAGACCGCGCTGAGCGAAGCGGTCAACTTTGAAGACGCCGTCACGCGTGTGGTGGGTGTCTATTGCCAGGCCGCTGATGAAGACCCGGCGCTGTTTGAATACCATCTCATCCACATGTTCCGCTTTGGCCGCACAGACCGCGCGGGCCGCCCCGACCCGGTGACCCTGATCGCCCAGGCCATCGCCCGCGCCATGGACAATGGGGATTGCCCGCCCGGCGACCCCGAGCTGAAGGCCGCCATGGCGCTGGGTCTTGTCTTGCAACCCGCCGCCCACCGCATGGCCGGGCGCCTGACAGGCCTGATGACAGACAATGCGCCAGCCCTGGCGCACGCCGCCCTGGCCGCTCTGAAAACGGATTGAGCCCTTCTCTTCACCGACGTCTCAAGGAGGATGCGCCATGGTTCGCTCCGCCGCCTATTTCGTCGCCTACTGGCTGATCACCGCCGTGTTCGCCCTCGCCTGCTCACTGCTCGCGCTGCTGCCGGGCCGCAAGCCGCTTGCCTATGGCATCCAGCTTTATGGCTCCGCCCAGCGCGTCGCGCTCTTTTGTATCGCCGGGATCAGCATTGAGGTGCGCGGCAAGGATCGGTTGCCGCGAGAGCCCAGCGTCATCGCCGCCAAGCATCAAAGCTGGGGCGATGGCTTCGTGATGATTTCCGAACTGGCCCAGCTGTCCTTCGTGGCGGGCGATCATCTGTACAAATTCCCTTTGGTCGGCCGCATCCTCAACAAGCTCGGGGCCATCGTCCTGTCCAATGGCGGCGGAGACGACGCCCGCGCCCGGATGAACGACAGCCTGGACATGCTTCGGCATGAGCGCCGTGACGTGCTGATCTATCCCGAAGGCCATCTGGCCGCGCCGGGCGAAAAACACGCCTATCGCAAAGGGGTCTGGCACCTCTACGCTGCGCTGAACCGTCCGTGCACGCCCGTCGCCACCAATCTGGGGTTGGCGTGGAACCAGCAATCGTTTCGCAAGATGCCGGGCCGCGCCGTGGTGGAGTTTCTCGACCCGATCGAGCCCGGCCTTGAGAAAGATGAGTTCATGGCGCGCCTTGAGGCCGTGATTGAAGCGCGCACCGACGCGCTGGTGAAGGAGGGGCTGACATGAGCCTGAAAATCGTCTCGAGCCTGATGACCCAGCGCCGCTTCCTGCCGCTCTGGCTGGCGCAAACCCTGGGCGCCTTTAACGACAATCTGTTCCGCTATGCGCTGGTGGCGCTCGCCACCTATCAGGGCTGGACGGTGTTCGGTCTCGACAACGCCGTCATGGTGCCGCTGGCCGCCACGGCCTTCACCGTGCCGATCTTCGCCTTCTCCGCCATCGCCGGACAGGTGGCCGACCGCTACGACCGCACCAAGATCATGCGCATCGCCAAATTCGCCGAGATCATCCTGATGGTCCTGGCGGCGATCGGCTTCCTGTTCCAGCTGCCGCTGGCGCTGCTCCTGACCCTCTTCCTGATGGGCGTGCAGTCGACCTTCTTCCTGCCGGCGCGCAATTCCGCCCTGCCCTCCCTGATGGAGCCGCACGAGCTGGTCCCCGCCAATGCAGCGCTGTCCGGCGCCATCAATGTGGCGATCCTGTCGGGCGCCATTGGCGGCACCTTGCTGATCGCGCCGGACTGGGGCGTGCCGCTGATCAGCGCGCTTCTGGTGGTCATGGCGGTGCTGGGCTGGATCGCCATGCGCCAGCAAACCCCGGCGCCGGGCGGCAATCCCGATCTGAAAGTCCGCTGGGGGCTGCTGGGCGTCCTGTGGGAGACCCCGCGCATGCTCGGTCACGCCCTGCGCGCGCCTGACGTGCTGCGGCCTCTCCTGGGCGTCGCCTGGTTCTGGATGCTGGCGGCGGCGGTGATCACCGTGCTGCCGCTGTTCACCCGCGATGTTCTCGGCGCCGATGAAGGCGTAGTGGCGGTCTTCCAGCTGATCTTCACCATCGGCGCCGCGCTCGGGGCCGTGATCTGCGGCGCGCTGTCAAAATCGGGCGATGCGCTGCGCTTCTCCCTGATCGGCGCGATCCTCTTGACCGTCTTCCCCCTCGACATCGCGCTGTACACGATGAACCGGGCGCCGGGGCTTGAGCTGATCAACGCCGCAGACTTTCTGTCCGACCGCGAGAACTGGCGCATCCTCTTTGATCTGACCCTCTCGGCGGTGGGCGGCGGTCTGTTCCTGGTGCCGTTGCAGGCCATGGCTCAGCGCCGCGCCAAGGCGGAGATGCGCGGGCGACTGCTGGCGGCGTCGGGCGTGCTCAACGGGCTGGGCGGCACGCTGGGGCCTTTGGTGCTTCTGATCATCGGCGCGGTCAGCGCGCCGCTGCAGACCGCCTTCGTCTTCGTCGCCCTGGGATCACTGGGAGCGGTCGCCTTCATCATCTGGCGCATGCTGTCGCGACGAAAAAGCCCTCAGTGAGCTGAGGGCTCGCCAAACCGCTCTCTTCGGTATATTCGAGCGGGCCATGGAATGGATCGCCGATACTGAGTCCCTGGCCCAAGCGTGTGCGAAGCTGCGTGAAGCCGAGTTTGTCGCCGTAGACACCGAGTTTATGCGCGAGAGCACGTTCTGGCCGCAGCTGTGCCTGATACAGGCGGCGGGCGACGACACCGAAGTGCTGATCGACCCGCTGGCCGAAGGTCTCGACCTTCAGCCCTTCTATGACCTGCTGACCGATCAGAGCGTCATGAAGGTGTTTCACGCCTGCCGGCAGGATCTGGAAATCTTCTTTCACGAGGGCGGCGGGCTGATCCCCAAACCGCTGTTTGACAGCCAGATCGCCGCCATGGCCGTGGGCCTGGGCGATTCCGTGTCGTACGACAATCTGGTGCGTGCGCTGGTGAAGGTGAATCTCGACAAGGGCTCGCGTTTCACCGACTGGTCGCGCCGCCCGCTGTCTGACAAGCAAAAGGAATATGCGCTCGCCGATGTGACCCATCTGCGCGACCTGTTCCCGATCCTGCGTGAGAAACTCGCCAAGGTGGGCCGCGAAGCCTGGCTGGCCGAGGAGATGAAAACCCTTACCGATCCCGCCACCTATCAGATGCATCCTGAAGACGCCTGGAAGCGTCTGAAACTGCGCAAGACCACCGCGAAATGGCTGGCGGGTCTGAAGGCCGCCGCCGAATGGCGCGAGACCGAAGCGCAGACCCGCGACATTCCCCGCTCGCGCATCATCAAGGATGACGGCCTGTACGAGCTGGCCCACGCCAGCCCGACCTCGCTCGATGACCTGAAGAATCTGCGCGCCGTGCCCAAGGGCTTTGAACGCTCCAAGCCCGCCGAGCGCCTGATCGCGATCATGCAAGAAGCGCTGGCCGA
>NZ_DEMB01000006.1:30034-43886 GCF_002354675.1 Oceanicaulis sp. UBA2681
ATCCTGAAAGTCTTCCTCAAGGTCGTCTCCGAGCAGGAGGGCGTCGCCAGCCGACTGATCGCCACCGTACCCGATCTTGAAAAGCTCGCCGCCGATGACGAGGCCGACATCCCCGCCCTTAAGGGCTGGCGCCGCGACGTGTTCGGCGCCGAAGCCCTGCGCCTCAAACGCGGCGAGATCGCCCTGGTGCTGGAAAACGGCAAGGTCGAAGCCGTCGAGCTGGAATAGCGGTTTCGCTGTGGGTCCCCGGATCAAGTCCGAGGACCGAGATGTAAAGCCCGGCCCTCTCGGCCTTCGGACTTGATCCGGAGGCCCTTGAGAGGGAGTAGCGCTGCTCGTGGTTGATGTTTCAGCATTTCATACTCCCTCTCTCTCCCGGCGCAGGCCGGGACCCAGAGGGCATCAAGCGCCATACATCCGGCTCTGGATCCCCGCCTGCGCGGGGAAAGAGATCGTTCAAATCCCAAACAAAAAGCCCCGGTCAATGACCGGGGCTTTTCAAACATTCGCGACACACCCTAAAGTGGAATATTGTCGTGCTTTTTCCAGGGATTGGTGAGCTCTTTGCCGCGCAGGGTGCGCAGGGCCTTGATCAGGCGGTGGCGGGTGTTGTGGGGCTGGATCACATCGTCCAGGAAACCGCGTGAGGCGGCGACGAAGGGGTTCGCGAACCGGTCTTCGTATTCCTTGACGTGCTCGGCCATCTTGTCGGCGTCATCCAGATCCTTGCGGTGGATGATCTCGGCGGCGCCCTTGGCGCCCATCACCGCGATCTCGGCGGTCGGCCAGGCATAGTTCACATCGCCGCGCAAATGCTTGGACGCCATCACGTCATAGGCGCCGCCATAGGCCTTGCGGGTGATGACGGTGAGCTTGGGCACGGTGGCCTCTGCATAGGCGAACAACAGTTTCGCGCCATGCTTGATCAGCCCGCCATATTCCTGCTTCGTCCCCGGCAGGAAGCCCGGCACGTCCACAAAGGTGATCAGCGGAATTTCAAACGCATCGCAGAAGCGCACAAAGCGCGCGGCCTTCTTGGAGGCGTCAATGTCGAGAACGCCGGCGAGGCTGAGCGGCTGGTTCGCCACAAAGCCCACGGTCTGGCCCTCCAGTCGGCCAAAGCCCACCACGATATTGGTGGCGTAATCGGGCGCGATCTCGAAGAAATCGCCCTCATCGGCCACTTTGGCGATCAATTCCTTGATGTCATAAGGCTTGTTGGGGTTCGGCGGGACCAGCGTATCCAGGCTGGGCTCGACGCGGTCTGGCGCGTCAAAGACCTCGCGCACGGGCGGGTCTTCACGGTTGGAGGCGGGCAGGAAGTCGATCAGGCGGCGCACCTGGACCAGCGCCTCGATATCGTTCTCGAACGCGCCTTCGGCGACGCCGGATTTCTTGGCGTGAACGGAGGCGCCGCCCAGCTCTTCATGGGTGACGATCTCGTTGGTGACGGTTTTCACCACGTCCGGGCCCGTCACATACATGTAGGAGGTGTCCTTCACCATGAAGATGAAGTCGGTGATGGCGGGCGAATAGACATCGCCGCCCGCGCACGGCCCCATGATGACGGAGATTTGCGGAATGACGCCCGAAGCCAGCGTGTTGCGCTGGAATATCTCGGCATAGCCGCCCAGCGCGTCCACGCCTTCCTGGATACGGGCGCCGCCAGCGTCGAACAGGCCGATGATTGGCGCGCCGTTCTTCAGCGCCGCGTCCTGAACCTTGCAGATCTTGCGAGCGTGAGCGGCGGACAGCGAGCCGCCGAACACCGTGAAATCCTTGGCGAACACATAGACCAGGCGGCCATTGATGGTGCCCGAGCCCGTGACCACGCCGTCGCCGGGGATTTTCTTCTCGGCCATGCCGAACTCGGTGCAGTCATGTTCGACGAACATGTCGAACTCTTCAAAACTGCCCTCGTCCAGAAGCACGTCCAGACGTTCGCGCGCGCTCAGCTTGCCCTTGTCATGCTGGGCCTTGATGCGGGCTTCACCCCCGCCCATGCGGGCCGCTTCACGTTTCGCGTCGAGCTGTTCCAGGACGGCTTTCATCAGCCACACTCCCAAGATTATTATTCATTATGCGCTTGCTAGCACCGGTTCGCGCTCCTGTGCAAATGTGCTGTAAAGCAAGCAAGACCCCGGGGCTCCCACCATCCAGCAGGGCCTCGGGGTCTTGTCTGACCCATTTGTCTCAGGGTTGAGTGTCAGGCTGCGTTGGCGGCCTGTGACAACTCTCCTCCCGGAGCGCGCCGATACTGGTCGAGCACCGAATTCAGATAACGCTCCATGGCGTCCAGGGCGGACCGCTCCATAGAAAGCTGAAGGCGCGTAATCCGCTCGGTGCTGGCTGCAATGCGAACAAAGACAGGCTCATGGTCCGGCAGGGTCAACTGACACCGCGTCCCTGACTCCATGGCGATATTCCCCTCAATCTCCACAATTGCAGGAGAAATCCTCATGATCGTGACCGGTTGCCTTTGCCCCCTCACCTCCAGATGGGCTGCGATATGAACAGGCTGGGGCGCAATGGCGTCACGCGTGCTGCTATCGCCGATGCCGTCGAGGAAGCTTCGCACCTCTTCTGAAAGCACGGAGGCCTCTTCGCTAAGGCTGGAGGACGCCGTACGGACTTCCTGAGACGCTTCACGCGCGACCGCGCCGGCCACATTCACTTCTTCGATTTCACTTGTGATTTGTCCTGACTGATCCGCAAGCGCCCCCGCAGAGCGCGCAATTTCGTCTGTGGCGGCGCGCTGCTCTTCAGCGGCTGCAGCAACCGTCTCCGCCACCTCGTCCAGCGCCAGGATCGAGGACTGGATATCTTCCATCGCTTGCGTGGCGGTTGATGAGAGACTGGTGATGGATTTGATCGCATCGCCAATTTCATCCGTGGCCCGGCTCGTCTGTTCGGCCAGGGATTTGACCTCGCTGGCCACCACGGCGAAGCCCTTGCCTGCTTCACCGGCGCGCGCCGCTTCGATGGTCGCGTTAAGGGCCAGAAGATTGGTCTGGTCCGCGATCTCATTGATCAGGGACACAATACTGGACACCTGGTCGATCGCTTCGCCCAGCCGCCCCACATCGGAACCGGCTTCATCAGCCCTGTCTTTCACGGATTTGCTCATCTGGGAGGTGCGCGTCGCCTGTTCCCCGATTTCGGCGACTGAGGCGTTCATCTCCTGAGCGGCCGAGGCGATGGTTTCGATCGCCTGTTGCGCCTGCACCATGGCGCTGGCCACAGAATTCGCCTTGGCGTGAGTCTGGTCGGCGGCCTTTTCCATATTTTGCGCCGTACCGCCCATGGAGGACGAGGATTGGTCAAATCGCTGCATGACCCCGGCCGTGGATTTGCCGAACATCGCCACAAGCTGATCAATCGCATCCTGACGGTGCCGCTGCTCCTGAACCTTCACTAGGCGCTCTTGCTCAAGCTTGACGCGATCCCTGGAGTTTTCCGCCAGCACGAACAACGCTCGCGCCATGGCGCCCATCTCGTCGTGCCGGTCAACACCTGGAACTTCAGTCTCCAGCCGCCCCTCCGCCAGATTGGTCATGGACGCAGTCAACGCAGTGACCGGCGTGACGATCGAGCGAACAAGCACGAAGGCGGCGGCGGCGCCCAGGGCGACCGCAAGCGCAAGAACAAATCCGATCTGGACAAAGGCAGCCGCTTTGGCGGCCACCAGCTCATTCATAGCCATTGTCTTGGAGTGGTTGGCTACTTCCACCATGGCGTTAATGGCGGTCATGGAAGCGGGCACGCGTTGATCAAAAAACGCACTATTGGCGCTTTGCTCTTCAGACATGGCCTGCGCCAGCAAATCCAGCCCCGTGTCGAACCGCTCCAAACCCTCAGGCAAACGCATGGACGGAGCCTCAAGCAAACTCGCCAGACGTGAGGCTTCCTCGATTTCCAACCGGGCGCCCGCCAGGTCGGTTGCGTTCAGATCATCCAAAAAGCGGTTCGCCAGATTGCGAGCTTGAGCGATGTGAAACAGCACAGTCATGACGCCTGGGTCTGTCCCTGAGCCGAGCTGCACCGCTTGAAGGTCCTGCGTCATCCGCTCTCCGGTCTGACGCAATTGCTCCTCAACAATCAGGTTTCGCTCCACACGCTCTCGCGCCATGAGCTCAAAGGCCTGGCGCAGCGCTGCGAGCTCCTCGCCTGCAGACTGCAACGCCGTTCGATAGGCTTCGTCAGGAGCAACATCGAGCGCCTCGGCCTGAGCCTGCTCAACAGCCTCGAACAAAGCCTGGGTCGCGTCAAAACGCGCTTGGGTGTTACGTGCGGCGTACTCCTTCGCCCCCCCGATGAAGTCCGTGGTACGGACTCTCAGCATATCCGCCGCCTCAACTTCCAGAGAGGCGGTCTCGTAATGCTTAAAGGCGGATGTGATCTGGTTCAGGCTGAACAAGGCGCTCGTTGCGATCAGCACAAGGCACAGACCCAAAACCGACAATCCGACGACAATCCGCCGGGAAATCGGCCAGTTTCTCATGATGCTTGCAAGCACGGGATCACTCCTCGCTCAGTGAATTCACAAGTGAGACAAGTTCGCTGTTTTCGAACGGTTTGCGGATCGTCGCGTCCGCAAGGTTCTGACTGGCGGACAGCGCGTCTTCAGCGTCAATCAGGGCGCCGCCGCCGGATATCGCGATCAGCTTTCCCGCCAACCCGCCTGCGCGCAATTGCTCCAGCGTTTCCAGGCCATCCTGTTCCGGCATCAGCATGTCCACGACCGCGATATCGGGTCGGCAGCGCCGCGCAACCTCGATACCGGCGACACCGTCGGCCGCTTCTTCAATCTCGTGCCCGGCACGACTGAGTACACCGGCGATGGATCGCCGCACTCCAGGGACATCGTCAACAATCAAGACCTTGGCCATATCAGACTCCTAAAGATGAGGGGCGTTGGAAGATGGAAACCGTAGTTCAAAACAGGCGCCCTTTGCGCGGGGCAGAAGTCGCACTTGGCCATGAGCTCGCGAGACCAGGTCAAAAACCACATACAGGCCGAGCCCAGCGCCTTTGCCGGCGGCTTTGGTCGTAAAGAAAGGCTCGAAAATCTTGTCCGCGACCTCAGGGCTCACGCCGGGTCCGTCATCCTCAACCGTGAGGACCAGATCGCTCTTGTCTGACTGCAGGCGAAGCGTGACGTCCCCGGCGCTGCCCATCGCATGCGCGGCGTTCAGAATCAGATTCGTCAGGATCTGCTGCAGTCCTGCGCGCGACAGGTCACGTACAGCCAGCTCCTCAGTCGCCTCATTCGTGAAGGTCACCTGGACCGAGCTCGCAAGAGACCGTTTCACAAACGCCAGCGCGTCAGCAATCGCCGGCGCCAGAACCAGCTGCTCGCCGGCCTGAGGCGATGTGCGCGTATATGTGAGAATCTCAGCGACAAGGTCCCGCGCATCACGGGCGCTCTGAACCATCAGGTCCAGATCCGCTCTGGATTGAATCGCATGTTCGGGCAGGTCCTCAGCAACGAGTTCCGGCAAGGAAATCAGCGGCTGGAGCAAATTGTTGATCTCGTGCGCCACACCGCCCGCAAGACGCCCTAGCGCCTCGATCTTTTGACGGTGATGCTCGGCGAGACGGGCGGCGCGAATCTGCGTCACGTCGTGCTGCAACCCGATATAGGCGCGCACCGTTCCGCGTGGCCCGCAGAGCGGCGACAGATGGAGCGCATTCCAGAACGTCTCGCCATTCCTGCGATAATTGAGCAGATCAATACGAAGGGACTCGCCCCGGCGAATGGCGTTTCGCATTGCGCTAATCGCATCAGGGTCTGTATCAGGCCCCTGCAGGAAACGGCAGTTTCGACCGATCACCTCGTCCCGACGATACCCGGTCGTATCCAGAAAAGCCTGATTGACGAAGGTCAAAGGGCCATCTGGATGCGACATGTCGGCTATGGTGATGCTGACTTCGCACGCTTCGATCGCCTGCCCTAAAAGATTGGCGTCTGGAAGATCGACAGGGGGAGAGATCTCAAGATTACGCATGGCGCCCGAACACTCCTTCGGACGCATTTCGCGCGCATAAGATTAACGGTGCGTGCCGCTAGTGATCCCCTGAGGGGAAGCCGCCTGGCTCGCAACAACTTAAGGAATTACACTTCCGCCTCGTCCAGCGCCCGCATCACGGTCTCGCAGGCGATGAGATCGCGCTTGCGATTGGCGGCGGCCAGAGCAGCCTCTGAATCCTCGCCCCAGCGTTCGGTCTGGTAGTCGTCATCCACGCGCGCAGCGGTCCAGACGGCTTCGGCGTCCGCCTCCCCTTCCAGCAGTGCAAACGCCAGAATCGCCGAGCCGAGAATTGGCGTGGCGCTGACCAGCGCGGTCAGGCGCAGATCATCCTGGGCCAGCGCGCGCGCCTTCAGCGCCTCGATCGAGCTTTCAGGCTGCTCCAGCGCCAATACGGTCGCGGCCGCGTTGAGCGGTGCGTCCAGAGCGGTTCTCGCCCACTCAAGATACGGATCCCAAAGTTCAGACTGTCGCGCGGCGAGACCGGACTCGTCGGCGCGATGGCTCAAAAGATCGGTGCGGCCGAACTTCGCCACTTCCTCCGCAGCGCCCTCGCGCACGCCTTCGATACGATCGAGCGCCACATGCAGAATGCGCGTGATCGGCATGGTGAAGGGATCGATCACCGTCTCCTGCGCCGACCATTCCGCCGCCAGCGCCTGAGCCAGCGTTTCGGACGGCACTTGCAAGGCGCGCTTGGCGGGGGTTTTCACTGGGCGGCCGTCCAAAAGCACCGACCAGCCGCCCTCGCCGGGCTGAAGGCTGACCTCTTTGTAGAAACGTTTGGGCAATTCGCGGTTTTCCGCCTTGGCTTTCGACATGCTCATGCCGCGCTGTCTCCATGCTCTGCAAAGGCGTCGAGCGCCGCATTGAGGTGTTCAAATTCATCATGGATGGAATGAGCGCCGCCCTCGGCGATCTCGTCATGGGTGTGAAAGCCCCAGGAGACGCCCAGCGCATGGGTTTTCGCCGCGCGCGCCATCAGCATGTCCCAGCTGGTGTCGCCGATCATCACGGTGCGCGACGCGTCGACTCCGGTTTCCTTCATCGCGTCCAGCACCATGCGCGGATCGGGCTTGCCCGCCCCGCCATCCACGGTCTGAAGCGTCTGGAAATGCTTGTGAAGGCCATGATGCTCAAACACGATATCCAGCCCGCGCCGCGCCTTGCCCGTGGCGACGCCCAGCAGCCAACCTTCATCGGCCAGGCGTTCCACGGTTTCGCGAGCGCCCTCATAGAGCGGTTCTGAGAAGCCGTCCTGGGCGCGCATCTCCACAAAGGCCTGCTTGTAGAAATTGGCGAGTTCGGGAATGCGTTCGGCGGGATAGTCGGCCGGCGCCAGACGCAGCACGGCTTCGGTCAGCTCCAGCCCCACGATCATACGCACCTTGTCATAGGGGATCTCGCCCAGCCCGGCACGGTCAAAGGCGCGGGTCATGGCGCGGTGGATCACCTCGCGGCTGTCGACCAGCGTGCCGTCCACGTCAAAGACGGCGAGCTTGAGCTCGTTCATGTGAGCGCCTCTTCAACCAGCATCAGATTGTCGTCGGGGTTAAAGCCCAGCGCGTCAAAACTGTCGGCCATATGGCGCGGCAAATCCGCTTCCAGCACCAGAGGCGGCTGACCGTCGCGCGGAATCTCGATCTTGCGCGCATGCAGGTGCAGCTTGCGCGACAGGCCTTCAGGATCGGGATAATCGCACGGGTATTTGCCGTCGCCATAGATGGAATGCCCCAGGGCCTGCATGTGAACGCGCAGCTGGTGGGTGCGCCCCGTCTCAGGCCTCAGCACGACCCAGCTCACACGCTGGCCGGCATTATCGGCCACAGCATAGCGGGTCAGCGCATGCTGGGCGCCCTCTTCGCCATGGTGGGCGCCGACCATCAGCTCACGATCGCCTTCGGTGGACTTCTTGATGAAGCCCTTGATCTCGCCGGCGCGCGGGGTGGGCACGCCCAGACAGACCGCCCAATAGGTCTTTTTCACATCGCGGGTCTGAAACAGGCGCGCCAGCGATTTGGCGCTTTGCGCGGTCTTGGCGACAACCATCACGCCGGATGTGTCTTTATCGAGCCGGTGGACCAGACGCGGTTTCTGATCGCCCTTGCCGAACGCCTGCAGCAGATGATCGAGATGCATCTTGATCTTGGAGCCGCCCTGCGCCGCCAGCCCCGGCGGCTTGTTCAGCGCGATCAGATGCTTGTCCTGATAGATCACCAGAGAACGGGCATAGGCGGCGTCATCGCGATTGATCGCGGGCGCTTCGCTCTGCTCGCCGGGTTCCGGCATGGGCGGAATGCGCACGGACTGGCCCGCGCTCAGGCGCTGACTGCCCTTGGCCCGGCCGCCCTCGACGCGGATCTGGCCCTTGCGCAGCAATTTCTCGATCATGCCATGGCTGACATGGGGGAAATGTTTCTTGAACCAGCGATCGAGACGCATCTCGTCTTCGTCGGCGGTCACGTCTTTGGTCTGAACTCCGCTCATGCGGCAAATACCTTTCGCGCCAGGATGAGCCCGGCGAACACGGCGACCATCGAGGCCATCAGCGTCCCGCCCGCATACATCGCGGCCATTACATAAGTCTTGCGCTCCACCATCACCATGACGTCGAGGGAGAAGGCGCTCATCGTCGTGAACGCGCCCAGGAACCCCACGCCCAGCGCATAGCGCAGCTCAGTGGCGTCCGGCCGCCCGGCCAGCGCCAGCCAGCCCACCAGGCCGCCCAGGAGGAAACAGCCCAGCACATTCACCGTGAAGGTGCCGTACGGCCATTCCGGCCCGATCAGGCGCATTCCCGCCTGATTGACGACATGCCGCGACACCGCGCCCAACGCGCCGCCCAGCGCTATGAGAAGCACATGTTGCATGAGCGAGAGGGTTAGGCGTGTGCACGCGCGGGCGCAAGAGGATCAGGCGGTGGGGAATGAATTATGAGACGGCAGCGCCTAATCCCCGCGTTTCGCGCGGTCGGCGCGCACAGCGCGAAACCGCTCTAGCCGCTCCAGCAGCGCGGCTTCGCGGCCCTGGGGTTTGGGCTCGTAGAAGGTGGGGGGCTTGCCCATTTCGGTCGGGAAATAGTTCTGGCCCGACACGCCGCCCTCCACATCGTGGTCGTACTCATACCCTTGGCCATAGCCCACCTCTTTCATGAGCTTGGTGGGGGCGTTGAGGATATGGGCGGGCGGCATCAGGGAGCCGGTGCCCTTGGCGGTGCGCAGGGCGGCTTTCCAGGCGGAATAGACCGCGTTTGATTTGGGCGCGCAGGCGATGTGAACGACCGCCTGGGCCAGCGCCAGATCGCCTTCGGGACTGCCGAGGAATTCATAGACATCCTTGGCCGCCAGCGCGGCATGTACGGCGCCGGGATCAGCAAGGCCGATCTCCTCATTCGCCATTCTGACGATCCGCCGCGCCAGATAGAGCGGGTCCTCGCCGGCGCTGAGCATCCGCGCCAGCCAGTAGAGGGCGGCGTCCGGGTCTGAGCCGCGCACCGACTTATGAAGCGCAGAGATGAGGTTGTAATGCTCCTCGCGATCCTTGTCGTAGACCGGAGCGCGCTTTTGCAGCACCGAGGACAGGTCCTTGAGATCAAGCGGCGCCTCGGGTTTCAGCGCGATCAGTTCTTCCGCCAGATTGAGCATGTAGCGTCCGTCGCCATCAGCCATGGCGATCAGGCCTTCGCGCGCGTCTTCAGTGAGAGGCAGCGTGGTCCCCTCCTCGTCCTCGGCGCGCCTGAGCAGTTTTTCCAGCGCCTCGGCGTCGAGGCGTTTGAGCACCATCACCTGACAGCGCGACAGCAAAGCGGCGTTCAGCTCGAAACTGGGATTCTCGGTGGTGGCGCCGACAAGGGTGATGATCCCTTCCTCGGCGACCGGCAGGAAGCCGTCCTGCTGGGCGCGGTTGAAGCGGTGTATCTCGTCCACGAACAACAGCGTGCCCCGTCCCGCCTGACGCCGGGCGCGGGCGCGCTCAAAGGCTTTCTTGAGATCGGCGACGCCGGAGAACACCGCCGAGATGGCGTCAAATTCCAGCCCCGCCCGCTCGGCCAGCAGGCGCGCAATGGTGGTCTTGCCAACGCCGGGCGGCCCCCACAGGATCAGCGATGACAAGCGCCCCTGCGCCAGCATGCGGCCCAAAGGACCGTCGGGGCCCAGCACATGGTCCTGGCCGACCACGTCTTCGAGCGTTTGCGGGCGCAGTCGGTCGGCCAACGGACGCGGCGCCTCGGTTTCAAGTCCGGCGGAAGAAAACAGATCACTCATGGCGCGGACTATGGGCTAAGCTGGGGATTGTTCGCAAATGTTCTAGCCAGTGGAGCACGCGTCATGCCCCAAGCGCCCGCCCGCCACTCGGTCGCGCCCTATCTGTCCGTCCGCAACGGCCTTGAGGCGATCAGGTTTTACGAGACCGCCTTCGGCGCCGAAGAAGCCGAACGCTATGAGTTCGAAGGCAAGCTTGGCCATGCCGCCCTGCGCATCAATGGCGGGGTCATCTTCATGGCGGACGAATTTCCCGAACACGAGGCGATGACCGGCAATGTGGCGCCGCCGACGCTGGAGGGCCGCACCACCTTCACCATCAGCCTGCAGGTGGATGATGCGGACGCCTGGCACTTACGCGCCGTTGAGGCCGGATGCATCTCCATCCGGGACGTCACCGATGAATTCTTCGGCCGTCACGGCAAGGTGCGCGACCCGTATGGCCATGTCTGGTCGCTGGTGACGCTGAAGTCGGCGGACTAGAGCGCCTTAAGCGTCCGGGCCCACATTATAGTGATTGCCCACCAGCATGATGGTCAGCAAGCCGCCGGCGATAATGCTGGCGAAGCCGAACCAGGGCTCCCAGTTCAGGGCGTAGGCCAGAGCCAGAACCACGAAGCCCGCCAGAACCGGCAAGGGCCAGAGCGCGAGGGTCAGCTTGGAGATGGGACGGGGCGTCGGGGCGTCGGACATGGGGCGGTCTTTCCAGCAAGACTGCGTCAAACCGCAGTCAAAGGTTCTCTTTTGGGCGTTAGGGCTGTATATGGCCCGGCTTGCTTGAACAAGAAACCCTGATCCCATGGCCGATCTACATCTGGAAATCTCGAAGGACTTCACCTTCGACGCTGCGCACCATTTCGAGCACAAGGACGCCAGCCATCCGTTTTCACGGATGCATGGGCATTCCTTTGCCGGAACCGTGACGCTGACCGGACCTCGTGCGGCCGAAAGCGGCATGGTGCGCGATTTCTGGGAGATCGACGCCGAGATCAACAAGATCCGCGATCAGCTCGACCACCGCCTTCTCAATGATGTGGAAGGCCTCGAACACCCCTCGCTCGAAGCCATCGCCTTCTGGGTGTTCGAACGCCTTGAGAAGACCCTGCCCGGTCTGACCGCCGTCGAGATTCGCCGTCCCAGCTGTGGCGAAAAGGCTGTGGTGCGTCGGGGTTAGGACCTGCCCCCCGTAATGCGCATCGAACCCAGAGGGTTCGCTAGGCCAAAGGCCGCCCGCAGCGAAGCGAGGATCGTCACGCCTTAAGGGCGTGACCCCAATCAAAGCGCCTCGAACACGTCCCGACTGAGCCTTGGGTCAAAATGCTGACCGCCATCCACGCACAGAGTCTGCCCCGAGACGGAGGGCGTGTTCACGAAAAAGCGCAGCGCCGCGACCAGATCCTCCGGCGTCGAGCCTGTCTTGAGCGGCGTGTCGTCATGGACCCGCTCGAACTCGGCTTCGGAATGATGCGCGCTCGGCAGCGTCAGCCCCGGCGCGATGGCGTTCACCCGCACTTTGGGCGACAGCGACTTCGCCAGCATCTCCGTCATGGTTTTCAGCGCGGCTTTTGAGAGCGTGTAAGAAAAATAATCCGCGTTGAGATTAAAGAGCTTGTAATCGAGCACATTGACCACGCAGGCCCGCTCCAGCCCCTGCCCGGCCAGCGCCTTGGTCAAAAGCGCCGGAGACAGGGTATTCGCGGTCATGTGCCGATGAAAACTGTCAGCGCCCAGATCTTCGAGCTGGTCTTGCTCAAACACCGAAGCGGAATTGACCAGCACGCCCACCAGCCCCAGCGCTTCATTGGCGCGGGCGATCAGCCCCGCCGCCTCTTCAGGCTGTGAGAGGTCTGCACCCAGAGCAATCGCCTTCACGCCGCTCTCTGACAACTCGGCCGCCAGCGCTTCTGCCTCGTCTGACGAGCTGTTGTAATGGATGATCACATCATGACCGTCCGCCGCCAGCGCCTCGATGAAAGCGCGGCCCAGACGCTTGGCGCCGCCGGTGACCAGGGCGGCGGGTTTGTCGCAGGTGTGATCGCTCATGATAATCCTATCTGCACTCTGTCAGCCCTCAGCGGTTTGGCGCACGGGCAATCCGGCTTATACCGCTGTCAGAGAGATGGATGTAGAGGCCGCCTTATGAAACTCGACGCTCTGGCTGCACAAAACGCCGCGAACCCGCGCCCCGATTTTGCGGGCGAACGGGTGAGCGTGCGCGTCAACCGCCTGCGCCTTGAGGCGGAAGTGGGCGTGTATGATTCAGAGCGTGGCCGCAAACAGCCCCTGGAAATCAGTCTGGAAGCGGAAGTCGCGCCCGAGGCCACCCACCCCCACGGCGCTTTGGGCGACGCGGTCAATTACGCCGCCATGGCCGAAACCGTGCGCCAGATCGTCGGCGCCGCCCATCATGATCTGCTGGAAGATCTGGCCCAAATCATCGCCGACACCCTGTTCGCCGATCCGCGCGTCAAACGCCTTGATCTGACGCTCGACAAGCTGACGGCGCTGGAGGATGCGCAGAGCGTGGGCGTCAGCCTCAGTCGCTGGCGCTGACGACTCAGTCCTTCGCGCCTATCTTAGGCCCATGGTCAAAGCCAATCGCCCCGACGCTCCGCCGCTAGACAAGACTTCTGACGCTGGCCCCAACCCGGCGCCGAAGGAGTATCGCACCGGTCCGGAGATCATCGCCGACTATGTGAAGAACCTGTCCCAGGGACCGGGCGTCTACCGCATGTATGGCGCGGACGGCGAAGTCCTTTATGTGGGCAAGGCGAAAAAGCTCAAGAACCGGGTGTCGAGCTATGCCAAGTCCGGCGGCCACACCAATCGCATCGCCCTGATGATCTCGCTGACGCGATCCATGGAGTTCGTCCTCACGCGCACCGAGACCGAAGCGCTGCTGCTGGAAGCGAACCTGATCAAGCGCCTGAAACCGCGCTTCAACATCCTGCTGCGCGACGACAAGAGCTTTCCCTACATCCTGATCCGGCGCGAGCATGAGAGCCCGCAGCTGGTCAAGCATCGCGGAGCCCGCAAGGCCAAAGGCGATTATTTCGGCCCCTTCGCCAGCGCCGGCGCGGTCAACAACACGCTGAACACGCTGCAAAAGGCGTTCGGAATCAGGACCTGCACCGACAGCACATATGAGGCTCGCACGCGTCCCTGCATGCTCTACCAGATCAAGCGGTGCGCCGGGCCGTGCGTCGACCTGGTCAGCCCGGCGGACTATGCCGAGCTGGTGCGCGAAGCGAAGGATTTCCTGTCAGGACGCTCCAACGCCCTGCGTCAGCGGCTGCAGGACGAGATGACCGAGGCGTCAGAGACGCTCGATTTCGAGACCGCCGCCAAGCTGCGCGACCGCATCCGCGCCATCGCCGCCGTCACGAGCCAGCAAGACGTCAATCCCGATGGCGTTGAAGAGGCGGACGTGATCGCCCTGCACCAGGAGGGCGGGAAGACCTGCGTGCAGATCTTCTTCTTCCGCGCCGGTCAGAACTGGGGCAATCGCTCCTTGTATCCAAAGCACGAAGCCGATGCCTCCACCGATGAAATCCTCGCCGC
>NZ_DEMB01000006.1:44094-48822 GCF_002354675.1 Oceanicaulis sp. UBA2681
CGCAACGCCAAGGAGGCCCTTGGCCGGACGCTGGCGGAGAGCCAGTCCCAGGCGAAATTGCTGGACGGGGTGGCGAAAATATTCGAACTCGACGAGCGTCCGGATCGTATCGAGGTCTATGACAACTCCCACATCCAGGGCACGAACGCGCTTGGCGCCATGATCGTGGCGGGGCCGGACGGCTTTGATAAACAGAGTTATCGCCGGTTCAACATGAAGGGCGACGACGCGGCCACTAATGACGACTTCGCCATGATGAAGGCGATGCTCCGGCGCCGTTTCACCCGCCTTCAAAAAGATCGCGAAGATGGCGCGCCGGTTCCCGACCTGATTCTGATCGATGGCGGCAAGGGTCAGCTCTCCTCGGTGATGGAGGTGATGGAAGAGCTGGGCGTGGACGATGTGGCGGTCGCCGCGGTCGCCAAAGGACCGGACCGGGATGCAGGACGTGAAGTCTTCTACATGCCGGGCAAGCCGCCGATCCGCATGGCGATGAATGATCCGGTGCTCTATTACCTGCAGCGCATTCGTGACGAGGCCCACCGCTTCGCCATTACCGGCCACCGGGCCAAACGCGCCAAGCAGATGCGCGAAAATCCGCTAGACGACATTGCGGGCGTCGGGGCCAACCGTAAAAGCGCATTGCTGAAGCATTTCGGCTCGGCGAAAGCAGTCTCTCGCGCCAACTTGGCGGATCTGGAAGCGGTGGACGGCGTCTCCAAGGCGCTGGCCCGCAAAATCTACGAGCATTTTCATGAATAGCCTTCTGCGCCACTCGCCTAACGCCCTGACCCTGGCGCGGGCTCTCGCCGGGCCGCTCGGCGCCATCTTGCTGGTGCAAAGCTCTCAGGCCAGCGTGGAAAGTGAGGCTGTGCGTCTGGGGCTTTTCGCCGCTCTGATATTCATCATCGCTGCGCTGACAGACTGGCTCGATGGCTGGCTGGCGCGCCTTCTGAACGCGGAAAGCGCGCTCGGCGCCTTGCTAGACCCGATCGCCGACAAATGCCTCGTGGGCGCTTATCTGATCGCCTATTGCGCGATCAGCGGTTTTGACGCCTATCTGGTTTTGCCCGTCCTGGTCATTGTGGGACGTGATGTCGCAGTTACGGTCCTGCGCTTTGTTCGCCCCTCTCCTGGCACACTGCACGTGACACTCATGGCGAAGACCAAGACTGCGCTGCAAATGCTTATAACTGCAGCCCCTTTTGTGTTGATCTCTATGGGCTTTCGCGATGTGGCCGCCTGGTATCATTACTGGATCGGCGCGGTCTGGTTCCTGGCGCTGGTGACCGCCTGGTCAGCCTGGCCTTATTGTCGAGCCGCACTCAGACATTGAGCAGCGATCACCGCAGTGGTGAAGCGAGCTGTTAACCACCCCGGCACGAGTGTCACTGTGCGCTGAACGGGCGCGATTCACAGTCAGCTTTGCAGGGCCCCATGTCCTATTCGATTGATTTCAAAACCCGCGTCGCCTTCATGAAAATCGAGGAGGAGGAACGGGAATTGTTGCGGCGGCTCAAGCCGGTCATAGAGCGTGAGTTCCCGTCCATTCTTGATGCGTTTTATGAACACCTCAAAGGCTGGCCAGAGATCTACGGCATGTTCGGCGGCGAGGCTGGCGTCAAGCACGCCCGATCCAAGCAGCTGGAGCACTGGCTCAGGATCGCTGACGCCAAGTTTGACGAGGACTACGCCCGCTCCGTAACGGCGATCGGCAATGCGCACGCCCGTTTGAAGCTCCAGCCGCAATGGTATTTCGGCGCCTACAACTTCCTGATGATGGACCTGATCCAGGCCGTGCTCGACGAGCGCCGCAAACAGGGCGGCCTCAACGGTTGGCGCAGCCATGCTGAAGCGGCCCGCAAGCGGGTTTCGGTTCTGGTCAAAGCGGTCATGCTCGATATGGAGCTGGTGCTGAGCGTCATCTATGAGCGCCAGAACGAAGAACGACTGGAGATGTTTGACACGCTCGCCAACGAGATGGAGGCCCAGATCGGCGTCATCTCCGATACACTGGCGAAAACCTCCACCCATCTGGCTGACAGCGCACGCACCATGGCCAAGGACGCCGAAACCTCGTCTCAACAGGCCTCAACCGTCGCCGCAGCCGCCGAAGAAGCCACGGCGACCGCACAGAGCGTAGCGGGCGCCTCGTCAGAGCTGACCAAGGCCATCCAGGAAATCTCCTCCAGCGCCGGAGAAGCCGCAGACGGCTCCTCGAAAGCTGCCGAGCAGGCTGAACGCACCCGCGTCACCATGAACACGCTGGATGAAGCCGCCCAAAAGATTGGCGAGATCATCACCCTGATCACCGGCGTCGCAGAGCAGACCAACCTTCTGGCGCTGAACGCCACCATCGAAGCCGCCCGCGCCGGAGACGCCGGCAAGGGCTTTGCGGTCGTGGCCAGCGAAGTGAAATCCCTGGCCGGTCAAACCGCCAAGGCGACCGACGAAATATCACAACAAATCAACAACATCCAAACCGTTGTGAAGAGCGCGGTCGAAGCCATCGAGGATGTGGCCCGCTCCGTCGATCGCGTGAATGGGGTCTCCACCTCAATTTCCGCTGCGGTCGAAGAACAGAACGCAGCCACCGCCGAGATCAGCCGCAACACCGAGCAGACCGCCCAGAGCGCCGGTTCCGTGTCACAGACGATAGTGGGCGTGCTGAGCAGCGTGCAAAGCACCGCCAGCTCCGCTCAAGGCCTGGTGCAGTCGTCAGACGACCTCGGGCGACAGGCGGACAAGCTGCGGGAAGACGTGGCTCAATTCCTCAAGCGTCTGAGAGCCGCCTAGAACAGGCTACCCTGATCCGGATTGGCCGGGCGCTTCTTCGCTTTGGGCGCAGGCTTTGGCTTCGCTGGCGGGGTCGGAGACGGCGCTGCGGCGGGAACAGAGGGCTTACCGTCAATCACCGCCCGGCGCTCAACGTCGTCAAAGACCAGCGACACCGCTTGACCGGCTGCAAGCGCTGCGCCCTGACGCACGAGCGCGCCGCTCTCGTCCTTGACCAGCGCAAAGCCGCGCTTGAGGACGGATTTGTGCGACAGGGATTCAAGCCGGGCGCCCAGACCCGCCAATGTGCGTTCCTGGTCTGACAGTTCACGCCGAAACGCCTGGTCCAGACGCGCGCCCGCCTGATTGAACCGCTCGCCTTTCAGCGCCAGATCGCGCCGGAGCGCCGCCGGGCGCATCTGAAGTGCGGCGGCCTGTAGGCGGTTGCGCTTGCGCTCCAGCCCGGTCTGCGCCGCGCCATTGAGGCGGCTGGCGATAAAATCGAGCTTTTGCGCATTTTCATTGAGCATCGCCTTGGGACTGGGCAGACCCCGTGAGGCGGATTTGAGATCGGCGGCCTTGCGGTCCAGCCCGCGCACCAGCGCGCTCATCAACCGGGCGCTGGTGGTGGAGATGCGTTCGGCCAGCTCACGCCGGACCGGCACTGCGATCTCCGCCGCCCCGGTGGGCGTGGGCGCCCGACGATCCGACGCGTAATCGATCAAAGTGGTGTCGGTTTCATGCCCCACCGCCGAGATCAACGGGATGCGAGACGCCGCGGCGGCGCGCACCACGCTCTCCTCGTTAAAGCACCACAAATCCTCGATGGAGCCCCCGCCCCGCGCCACGATCAGCAAATCAGGCACAGGGACGGGCCCGCCCGGCGTGATGGCGTTGAACCCCTCGATGGCGCGCGTGATCTGCTCGGCCGCCTTGTCGCCCTGAACCAGCACAGGCCAGAGCAGCACATGGGTGGGGAAGCGATCCTCCAGTCGATGCAGGATGTCGCGGATCACGGCGCCCGTGGGCGAGGTCACCACGCCAATCACGCGGGGCAGATAAGGCAGAGCCTGTTTGCGATCAGGCGCGAAGAGGCCCTCAGCGGCCAGCGCCTTTTTGCGCGCCTCCAGCAGCGCCATCAGCGCGCCCTCGCCCGCCGGCTCCATGCGCTCGATGATCATCTGGTATTTGGAGCGCCCCGGGAAGGTCGAGAGCCGCCCTTCGGCGATCACTTCGAGGCCTTCCTCGGGCCGGAAATTGAGGTGGGCGGCCACGCCTTTCCACATCACCGCGTCGATGACAGCCTTCTCGTCCTTCATGTCCAGATAGACATGGCCGGACTTGGCAATTGTCACGCGCCCCAGCTCGCCACGCACCCGCACATGGTCATAGGCCTGCTCCACCGTGCGCTTGAGCGCGTTGGAGAGCTCGGAGACGGTATATTCGGGCGTGTTGGAGGCGCTGGCGTCAGTCATGGGCTCACCCTAGCTGCGGATTCGGACGGCGTGTACCGCTCAGGCGCCGTTGACGTGCGGCCTTCCCGAGGCCATTCAGCAGGCACCAAGGATATCGGGCGCAGCGATTGCGCCAAAGACGGCAAGGGCGGCACATGAATATTCTCATCATCGGATCGGGCGGCCGGGAGCACGCCCTGGCCTGGAAAATCGCACAAAGCCCGCTGGTGGACACGGTCTGGTCCGCGCCCGGAAGCGTCGCGCTGGATCAGATCGGTCCGTGCTTTGACGTCCAGCCCGATGACCTGGAGGGCCTGCAGGCGCTTGTGCTGCAACTGGAACCCGACCTGATCGTCATTGGTCCCGAAGCGCCCTTGGCGCTCGGCGCGGCGGACATGCTGCGCGCGCGCGGATTTGACGTGTTCGGCCCCAACAAGGAACCCGCGCAACTGGAAGCCTCCAAAGGCTTTTCCAAGGATCTGATGGCGAAGCTGGGCGT
>NZ_DEMB01000006.1:48979-68139 GCF_002354675.1 Oceanicaulis sp. UBA2681
GCGCCGTATGTGCTCAAGGCCGATGGCCTGGCCGCCGGCAAGGGCGTGGTGATCGCCCCCACCCTTGAGGAGGCCAAAGCCGAAGCCGAAGACATGCTGTCGGGCAAGTTCGGCGACGCCTCGGCCGAACTGGTCATCGAGGAGTTCATGCATGGCGAGGAAGCCAGCGTCTTCGTGCTGACCGATGGCGTGAACCGCATCACCCTGCCCGCCTGCCAGGATCACAAGCGCCTTCTGGATCATGACGAAGGCCCCAATACCGGCGGCATGGGCGCGTACTGCCCCGCCCCGGTGATGACGCCTGAGCTGATGGCGCAAGTGGATGAAGAGATCGCTGCGCCCATGCTCGACGGCCTCAACCAGGCCGGCCATCCCTATCAGGGCGTGCTTTACATCGGTTTGATGATCACCCCAGAAGGCCCCAAAGTGGTTGAGTTCAATGTCCGCTTTGGCGATCCGGAGTGCCAGGTTCTGATGGCGTCCATGCAGGACGACATCGTGCCGGTGCTCCTGGCCTGCGCGACGGGCGGCATGCCCGAACGCGATTTCCAGTCCCTGCTGCCTGCTGCGGATCAGGCCCTGCCGGCTGCGACTGTTGTGCTGGCGACCAGCGGCTATCCCGGCGCCTACGCCAAAGGCTCGGTGATCCAGAACGTGAAAGCCGCCGGCGAGATCGACGGCGTCACCGTGTTTCACGCCGGAACCGGCACCAATGACAATGGCGACCTGATCGCCACGGGCGGTCGTGTGCTCAATGTGACCGCTGTCGGCGATGACCTGAAACAAGCCGTAGAGCGGTGCTACAAGGCCGTGGACACGATTGACTGGCCCGAAGGCGTCTGTCGCCGCGACATCGCCTGGCGAGCCCTCAACCGCGAGTAAGGCATACTATGGACGCCACCCGGATCACGATCAGCACGCCCGAGGACCAGGACGCGCTTCTTGCGCTTTATCCGCGAGCCTTTCCAGAGGAAGAACTGACGGGACTGGTCGCGGCTCTGCTCAGCCACCCCGACGTCTTGTCCCTGACCGCCTGGACAGGACTCAGCATTGCCGGGCACGCCGCGCTGACCCGATGCTCCGTCACGGAGAGCGATGCGCGTGTGGCTCTGCTGGGGCCGCTCTGCGTGGCGCCGGAAGCCCAGCGTCAGGGATTGGGCCGCGCCTTGATCGAAGAGGCGGCTCATCAGCTGGAAGCTGAAGGCGTGAGCGCAATGCTGGTGCTGGGCGATCCCGATTATTACGCCCTGTGCGGCTTTGATCAGGTCAGCCCGGTCGAGCCGCCCTATCCGCTCAAACCGGAATGGCGCGACGCCTGGCGTATGAGAACTCTAAGCCCGCAGGCGCCCGAGCGCGGGACCTTGCAAGTGCCCGCGCCCTGGGAAGATCCGGCGCTTTGGTCCTGAGCCGCTAAAGCGACAGCGTCCGTGAGAACCGCTCACCCTGGCGTTCGATTTCCATCGGCCAGTTTTTCTCGCCGTCCAGATCGCGCAAGACCCGGTTGAGGTCGATCAGGGTTTCGATCCGCTCTTCATTGATGGAGAGAATGCGGTCCCCCGGGCGGAACCCGAAATACGCCGCCGCTGAGCGACGCGTGACGCCAGAAACGAGCACCCCGTCCATAAAGGGGTCAATGCCATTCTCTTCATTAAAGGCGGGACTGAGCTGGACCAGCTCGGCGCCGTGAAGCGGATTTTCACCGGAAATATCCATCCGGGCGCCCTCAACCGCGCCGGGCGCCGGTTCCGCATCCACATTCAGCACACGCTCACGTCCGTCACGCAGCACGGTCAGCGCAGCGCTATCGCCAATCATGCGGGTCGCAAAGCGGAACCGTGCGCCGATCTCGTCATTGACCTCGACGCCATCCACCGCAATCACCACATCGCCCTGTTCGAGCCCGGCGCGGTCCGCCGCGCCGCCCTCCCACAGATCCGCGACGATCGCCCCGCGCGGACGGTCCAGCCCCAGAGAGCTGGCGAGGTCCTGAGTCACGGGCTGCAGGCGGGCGCCCAGCCAGGGCCGGATGATCTCGCCATCCACCAAAGCCGCTTCGACCACAGTGCGCACCATTTCAGAGGGAATGGCGAAGCCGATACCGTTTGATCCGCCAGAGCGCGAAAAGATCGCGGTGTTCACGCCGATCAGCTGACCATCCATATCCACCAGGGCGCCGCCGGAATTGCCCGGATTCACCGCCGCATCGGTCTGGATGAAGAAGGCATAGTCGGAAATGCCCACATCCGTGCGCGCCAGCGCCGAGACAATGCCGCTGGTCACCGTCTGCCCCACACCGAACGGATTGCCGATGGCGAGCACCAGATCACCCACTTCGCTGTCACCAGCGTCATCATACGGCAGGACGGGCAAGGCCTCGTCCGTGCTGATCTTGAGGACGGCGAGATCCGTACGCTCGTCCGCCAGCAGCAACTCCGCTTCAAACTCGCGCCGGTCTGACAAGACGACGCGCAGATCCTGCGCGCCCTGAACCACGTGGTTATTGGTGACGATGACGCCGCTGGCGTCCACGATCACGCCGGACCCCAGTGAGTTCACCTCACGCTCACGCACTTGCGGGCCGAAGAAACGCTCGAAAAGGGGATCGCCCGCGAACGGCGTGCGTTGAGCGATGACCCGGCGCGAATAGACGTTCACCACCGCAGGCGCCGCCTGACGCACCACGGGCGCAAAGGACAACTGAACCTGAGCCTGTGTGTCAGGAACGGCGCGCTCTTGCGCCGTAACCGGCGCGATGAGAGCCGCACTGGCTGCAAGCGCGAGGGACAGGGTTCGGAACATGGAGCAATCTCCTCAGGGTAAGCCTGTAATGACAAAGCAAATGTCAGGCCGATGTAGGATGGCCAACCGGGCCTGAACAGAGGCTGAGCAATTACGATTTCGCAAGATCGACACCCAACACGTCAGAATTTGGGCTAAACTGCTCAGGAAGGGAAACGTCATGCGCAACACGATCAATCGTCTGATATTCCGTCGCGGCAAAGGCGAGAAAACTCTGGCGAAAATCCAGGAAAAGGCCGAGGCGGCCTACACCCCGCTCTATCGGGAGGGACGGACGCCTGCGCTGGACCGCGCCGAAGAGCTGGCCCTTCAGCGCGTGGCCGAGGCGGCTGAGCGCACCGAAGACGAGTTTGCGCGCGACGAAGCCAAGGTCGAAGCCGGTTTCTGGCCCAAGGTCCAGAGAGTCGCCCGGCAAATCCCGTTTCTCGAAGATCTTGTCGCCGCTTATTACGCCATGCGTGACCCGGAAACGCCGCTCCGGGTGCGCGCCGCCCTCGCCCTAGGCCTGCTCTACTTTTTGTGGATCTTCGACATCATTCCCGATTTTCTCGGCTTCGTCGGGTACGCCGATGACGGCACCGTGCTGACCACGATCATCCTGCAAGTGGGCGGCGCGATCACGGACGCCCACCGCGCCAAGGCGCGCGAGGCTCTGGGCATGGCCACGCCTCAGTCAGACCCGTAAATCCTCACCGTTCCAGATGTGCTTGAACTCATCGAGCGGGCGCAGCCTGAACCGCGTACCGGTCAGGCTGGCCGCCTGTATGCGATCACAGCGGAAGGTCCGCGGCTCGCCTCGGAAATGATCAAAGGCGATGACGTACCAGACCGGATATTTCAGCAAAAGATAGTGAGGCTCGATCTGGCGCTCTGACATCTCCAGGTCTTCGCGCTGATAGCGAATCTCGAGCCGCTCCTTGTCCATGAAGGCCTGATGCAACGCTTTGATCACCAGATCTGGCGGCGGCGATGCGCTCACCTGAACGAAGGTCGATGCGGTCACCCCCACGAGTATCCTCGATTTCAGGGCCTCCACCCTCTCCCGTTTATCCGCAGAGAAGGACGCAATGAGCTGCCGTCTCACACTCTCAAGGCTCGCCAGAAAGATCGGCGAGCCCATTTTCTGAGCGACTTCGATGCCTATGAGAAGGTCGACCGCTTCAGCGTAAGCGAGATTCAGCCGCCCCACGCCCCATCGACGGTCAAGCCGAACGCCGCCCCCTCGCCCGCGATCAGCCTCGACAGGCAGCCCTTGTTCACGCAAGAGCGCCAGATCACGCGCCAGCGTACGCTCGCTGACGCCAAGCTGCTTAGCCAGATCCTTGATGATGCAGAACGGCTCGGCCTTCAGCTGCGCGGTCAGCCGCTCAAGCCGTTGCAGGCGATTGGATGAATTTGACCGGGGCACAAAACTAATACGACATAAAATGTCATATTTGCCAATAGCGTCGCGTCTCACAAACCTATCGTCACTTGGGAGATTTTGACGTGCAGATGAACTATTTCGTCGCCGGGACGAACAATATGGCGGCTGCCACAGCCTTCTACGATCAGCTCTTCGGTCATTTCGGAATCGCGCAGGCGGCGCGGACCGAGCGCATGACCTACTGGCTGGGAGAGGGTTTCGCGTTCGCTGTCGCTGAACCATTTGACGGCGAGCCTGCAACACATGGCAACGGGACCATGATCGGCTTCAATGTCGGATCTGCGGATCAGGTGGACGCGCTCTATCGGAAAGTTCTTGAACTCGGCGGCTCGGATGAAGGCAAACCCGGACAGCGCGGGCCGTATTATTCCGCGTATGTAAGAGATCTCGACAACAACAAGATCTGCTTGAACGCCACGGTCTAGACGTCTGCAAACGAAAAAGGGCCGCATCCAGAAGGATGCGGCCCTTTATTCAGTCGAGAGTGCGAAGACCTAGTCTTCAGCGGCCTCGGTCGCCTCTTCGCGCGCACGGTCGGCGGCGCCTTTGGCGGACGGATCGCGATCAACCAGTTCGATCACAGCCATCGGAGCGTTGTCGCCATGACGGAAGCCGGCTTTCAGAACGCGGGTGTAACCACCCTGACGTTCCTGGTAGCGCGGGCCGAGGGCTTCAAACAGCTTGGCCACCTGATCCTTGTTGCGGATCTTGGAGATCGCCTGACGGCGAGCGTGCAGATCACCGCGTTTGGCCAGGGTGATGAGCTTGTCCATGATCGGCTTGAGCTCTTTGGCCTTCGGCAGGGTGGTGACGATTTGTTCGTGCTCGATCAGCGACGCGGCCATGTTGGCGAACATGGCGCGACGGTGGGTCGAGGTGCGGTTAAGCTTGCGGTGGGCGACGCCATGACGCATCGGTGTTCTCCTTCAATCCCGGTTAGGGGCGCCTCGCGGCGCGCCTCCTAGATTTGATCCTCATATTTTTTGGCGAGATCTTCGATGTTCTCCGGCGGCCAGTTCGGCGCGTCCATGCCCAAATGCAGACCCATCTGTGCGAGAACTTCCTTGATCTCGTTGAGCGATTTGCGACCGAAGTTCGGGGTGCGGAGCATTTCCGCCTCGGACTTCTGAATGAGGTCGCCGATATAGACGATGTTGTCGTTCTTCAGGCAATTCGCCGAACGCACGGACAGTTCCAGCTCGTCCACCTTTTTGAGGAGGGCCGGGTTGAAGTCCAGCTCGGGTTTGTCGTCTTCCGCCGCACGGGCTTCGGACGGCTCTTCGAAGTTCACGAAGATCTGGAACTGGTCCTGCAAGATGCGCGCAGCGTAAGCCACGGCGTCTTCAGGGGTCACAGCGCCGTTGGTTTCGACTTCCAGGATCAGCTTGTCATAGTCGAGCACCTGACCTTCACGCGTGTTCTCCACGCGATAGGCCACGCGCTTGACCGGGCTGTACAGCGCATCCACGCCGATGAGGCCGATCGGGGCGTCTTCGGGACGGTTGCGGTCAGCCGGGACATAGCCTTTGCCGGTGTTCACGGTCAGGACCATGCGCACGTCCGCATCCTCGTCGAGAGTGCAGATGACGTGATCCTTGTTGATGATCTCGACGTCGGCGGTCTCTTCGATGTCTGCGGCGGTCACTTCGCCCGGGCCCTGCTTTTTCAGGGTCAGACGCTTGGGACCTTCGCCATGCATGCGCAGAGCGACCTGCTTGAGGTTCAGGATGATGTCGGTGACATCTTCCCGCACGCCCTTGATGGACGAGAACTCGTGCAGCACGGAATCAATCTGCACGGCCGTGATCGACGCGCCCTGCAGCGAGGACAGCAGAATACGGCGCAGCGCATTGCCCAAAGTCATGCCAAAGCCGCGCTCGAGCGGCTCAGCAATGATTTTGGCTTGGCGCACCGGATCAAAGCCAGGTTGGACTTCCGGCTTCATCGGGCGGATCAGTTCCTGCCAGTTCTTCTCAATCACGGACATCACCCCTTCAGGCGTGCGGCGCGACAGTCATAGGGACTGCGCGCCGGACCAAAGTCGTCAATCAACGCAATGCGGCGTCGATTGAATTTAGACGCGGCGGCGCTTCGGCGGACGGCAGCCATTGTGCGGAATCGAGGTCACGTCGTGGATCGTCGTGATCGTGAAACCGACAGACTGCAGCGCACGCAGCGCAGACTCACGGCCCGAACCCGGACCAGAGACTTTCACTTCCAGCGTCTTCACACCGTGCTCTTGCGCTTTACGGCCTGCATCTTCAGCAGCAACCTGCGCAGCATACGGCGTGGATTTACGCGAGCCCTTGAACCCCATGGCGCCAGCCGAAGACCAGGAAATCGCATTTCCCTGCGCATCGGTGATGGTGATCATGGTGTTGTTGAAGCTGGCGTTCACGTGTGCGACGCCGGCCGTGATATTCTTGCGCTCGCGGCGGCGGACGCGGGACGGTTCTTTTGCCATTACCCTGCTTCCTTACTTCTTCTTGCCGGCGATCGGCTTGGCCGGGCCTTTACGGGTGCGCGCATTGGTGTGCGTGCGTTGACCGCGGACCGGAAGGCCGCGGCGATGACGCAGACCACGATAGCAACCCAGGTCCATCAGACGCTTCACATTCACCGCAACTTCGCGGCGCAGATCACCTTCAACGGTGTAGCCACCGTCGATGGCTTCACGGATCTGCAGAATTTCTGCGTCGGTGAGCTGGCTCACACGTTTTTCGGCGGGGATCCCCACCTTGTCACAAATTTCCGTCGCCATAGCCGGGCCGATGCCGTGGATATAGCGCAGCGCGATCGTGACGCGCTTGTTGGTCGGAATGTTGACGCCGGCGATACGTGCCACGACGCTCTCCTTGTCTCATCAGCCTTCGCACAGAAGACGGCGAAAGAGCGCAACCGGAATGGCGGCGCTTGTTTCGACGTCTGCCCCTGCGAGCGAAGGGCGCTTATTATAGGCGCTCACCAGTCACGTCAACCGCGAGAGGAAGCCACCCGTCCTGTTTTTCCAGACCATGCTGATCTGGAAGCTGCTCTTTTATTGGCCGAGCGCGGCTGCGATACGTGCAGCAACCTCGTCCATCTCACCCATGCCGTCCACATCAGACAGTTTGCCCTGCCCCTCATAATAGGGAATCAGCGGCGCGGTCTGGGCGTTATAATTCTCAAGCCGCACTTTGAACGCCTCGACAGTGTCGTCGGCGCGGCCCTCTTCAGCGGCGCGTTTTTCCATACGCGCCACCAGCTCGTCCTGGTCCACCACCAGCCGCAAAACCGTGTCGATCTGCGTGCCGCGTGATTGCAGGAGTTCATCCAGCGCTTCGGCCTGGGCCACGGTGCGCGGGAAACCGTCGAAAATAGCGCCGCCGGCGATTTCAGCCTCCGGCAGACGTTCCTCGATCAGTGCGATGACGATGTCATCGGAAACCAGGTCGCCCCGGTCCATAATGCCTTTGACCTTCTGGCCCAACTCGGTGCCTGCGGCGATAGAGGCGCGCAGCATGTCGCCGGTGGACAATTGCAGCCATCCGTAATCAGCGACCAGACGTTTGGCTTGGGTGCCCTTGCCCGCGCCAGGCGGTCCGAACAGTACCAGATTCATCTCTTGCGCCCCTTCAGCTTGGTCTTCTTGATCAGGCCTTCATACTGGTGGGCCAGCAGATGGGACTGGATCTGACCAACCGTATCAAGCGTCACCGACACCACGATCAGCAGCGAGGTGCCGCCAATGTAGAACGGGATGCCGGAAACTTGCGCCTTCAGGAACTCGGGCAAAACACAGACAATGGTCAGATACGCCGCCCCGATGACGGTCAGACGCGAGAGCACATAGTCGAGATATTCCGCCGTCCGCTTGCCAGGACGGATGCCTGGCAAGAAGCCGCCATACTTCTTCAGATTATCCGCGGTGTCTTCCGGATTGAAGACCAGCGAGGTGTAGAAGAAGGTGAAGAAGATGATCAGCGAGGCGTAGAACGCCAGGAACAGGGGCTGCCCCGGGCCCAACAGGGCGACGATGGTCGTCATCCATTCCGGGCCGGTGGTGGAGAAACCCGCCACAGTCGCCGGCAGCAAGAGCAGCGACGAGGCGAAGATCGCCGGGATCACGCCGGCCGTGTTCAGCTTGAGCGGCAGGAAGCTCGATTCGCCGCCCATCATGCGGTTGCCCACCTGACGCTTGGGATACTGGATCAAGAGCCGGCGCTGGCTGCGCTCCATGAACACCACGAAGGCCAGCACGACGATGATGCCGATCAGCATGGCGATGATGACGCCGCCGGGAATGGCGCCCGAAGCGCCCTGTTGCAGCGCATTGACCAGCGCGCGGGGCAGCTCGGCCACAATGCCGGCGAAGATGATCAGGGACACGCCATTGCCCACGCCGCGTGCGGTGATCTGCTCACCCAGCCACAGCAGGAACATGGTGCCGCCCACCAGGGTCGTCACGGTGGTGATCAGGAAGAACGGTCCGGGATTGATCGCGATGGAGGCGCCGTCGGTCACCGTCTGCATGCCGATGGCGATGGCGAACGCCTGAGCGCCGGCCAGAACCACGGTCAGATAGCGTGTGTATTGGTTGATCTGCTTGCGACCCGCCTCGCCGCCTTCTTTTTTCAAGCGCTCGAGCGACGGCACGGTGGCCGCCATAAGCTGCATGATGATGGAGGCGGAGATATAGGGCATCACGTTCAGCGCGAAGATCGCCATGCGCTCGACGGCGCCGCCGGACATCATGTTGAACATGCCCAGCACGCCCTGGCTTTGCTGCTGGAAGGCCAGCGCAAATTGCGAGGGGTCGATGCCCGGCACAGGCACAAACGTGCCGATACGGTAGATCACCAGGACCAGGAGCGTGAACAGAATGCGCTTCTGCAGCTCCTTCGCTTGGGCGAACGCCCCGAAATTCATGTTCTGGGCGAGCTGTTCAGCGGCTGACGCCATATCGGTCGGATGCTCCCTGAGAAAGCCCTCAAAGCGCGGAGGGACCGCTTCCAGTTAGGAAGCGGTCCGTCTCAACGCCAGCTTATTCGGACTGGTCTTTGGCGGATTTGGCGGTGACGGTGACTTTACCGCCAGCCTTTTCCACAGCTTCGATCGCCGGCTTGGAGCCGCCTGCCACCGTCAGGTCCAGTTTCGCGGTCAGTTCGCCGCCGCCAATCACTCGCACGCCGTCCTTGGCGCGGCGAATGACGCCAGCTTTGATCAGAGCGGCGGCGTCGACAGGCGCTTTCGCGTCCAGCTTGCCGGCGTCCACTGCCGTTTGCAGGCGGCCCAGGGTCACTTCAGCGAACGCCAAACGGTTCGGCTTGTTAAAGCCGCGCTTGGGCAGACGTTGATAGAGCGGCATCTGACCGCCCTCAAAGCCCTTGATGGCGACACCCGAGCGAGACTTCTGGCCTTTAACGCCGCGTCCGCCGGTTTTGCCTTTGCCAGAGCCGATGCCACGGCCGACACGCGTACGCGATTTGGTCGCGCCGTCGTTATCGCGCAGTTCATTCAAGCGCATCGTTCGTCTCCTTGGTGAGAGGGCGCGGGATTAACCGCGCTCCTCCACAATCTCAACCATGTGGGCGACCTTGCGGATCATGCCCCGCACGGACGGGGTGTCCTCAAGCTCGCGCTCGCGGCCGATCCGGCCCAGGCCAAGACCCTTGAGGGTCGCGGCCTGGTCCTTCGGACGGCGGATGGGGCTGCCGGTTTGGCGCACCACCAGGGTTTTTTGTTCAGCCATGCGTCCCTCCTAGGATTCGATGGCTTCAGGTGAGCTGGCGCCATCTTGGCGACGCTCAACCAGATCAGCGACCTTGATGCCACGCTTGGCGGCCACCGAACGCGGGCTGTTCTGGGCCTTGAGGGCCTCGAACGTTGCGCGAACCATGTTGTACGGGTTGGACGAACCGGTCGATTTTGCGACCACGTCCTGAACGCCGAGCGATTCCAGCACCGCACGCATCGGACCGCCGGCGATGACGCCGGTGCCCGGAGGCGCGGAACGCAGGATCACCTTGCCGGCGCCCCAACGACCTTTTGCATCATGGTGCAGGGTGCGGCCTTCACGCAGCGGCACGCGCACCATCATCTTCTTGGCTTCTTCGGTCGCCTTGCGGATGGCTTCCGGCACTTCACGCGCCTTGCCCTGTCCGAAGCCGACGCGGCCCTTTTGGTCGCCGACCACCGCGAGAGCGGCGAACTGGAAGTTCCGGCCGCCTTTCACGGTTTTGGCGACGCGGTTGATCTGGACCAGCTTGTCGACCAGTTCCGGTTCGGCGTTATCGTCGTCCCGGCGGCGGCGATCGCGGCCGCGATTGTCTTCTCGTGCCATGCGTTCGCTCCTTAGAAGTTCAGACCGCCCTCGCGAGCGGCGTCTGCGAGCGCTTTAACACGCCCGTGGAAGATGTAACCGCCGCGGTCGAACACCACGTCGATCAGACCTTTTTCCTTCGCCCGTTCTGCGACGCGCTTGCCGACTTCGGCAGCCGCTTCGACACCGTTCGAAGAGATTTTGGCGTCTTTCTCCAGAGTGGAGGCCGACACCAGGGTCACGCCGTTCGCATCGTCGATGATCTGGGCGTAAATATTCTTTGAGGAACGGAACACCGACAAACGCGGTCGTCCATTGCCCATTTTGCGGAGCCGGGTGCGCGTGCGCTGAGCGCGGCGCCGCATGGTTTCTGCAGCATTTTTCATCGCCTGGCCCCTTACTTCTTCTTGCCTTCCTTACGACGGACATATTCGTCGGAATACTTCACACCCTTGCCTTTGTAAGGCTCAGGCGGACGGAATTCACGAATTTCCGCCGCGGTTTGACCCACGGTTTGGGCGTCAGCGCCCTCAATGGTGATCTCGGTCGGTTTCGGCGTCGCAATTTTGACGCCCTCACGCGGCGTGTAGATCACGTCGTGCGAGAAACCGAGCGAAAGCTTGAGATCCGTGCCCTGCATTTGGGCGCGGTAACCAACACCGACCAGCTCAAGGTTCTTGGTGAACCCCTGAGTGACGCCTTGCACCATGTTTTTGATGCGGGCGCGCGCGGTGCCGTACATGGCTTTCGCGAATTTTGTGCCGTCAGCCATTTCGACCGTAATGGCGTTGTCCTCTTGCTTCAGACGCACGCATGCGGGCGCTTCGAAGCTGAGTTCGCCTTTCGGGCCTTTGACCGACACCTGAGCGCCAGTGATATTGGCGGTCACCCCGGCGGGGATTTCGACAGGCAGTTTGCCTAGACGCGACATAGTTCTAGCCTCCCTGTCTCTAGCTGACGTGGCAAAGGATTTCGCCGCCGACGTTCTTTGAGCGCGCCAGTGCATCGCTCATAACGCCTTGCGGAGTCGAAATGATTGCGATGCCCAGGCCGTTCATGACGAGCGGCAGATCGCGCACCTTGCGGTATTCGCGACGGCCCGGCTTGGACACGCGTTTGATCTCGGAGATCACCGGCTGGCCTTCATGGTATTTCAGTTCTATTTCGAACTGCTTGAAGCCCTTGGCGTCGGTGGTCTCGGTGTAACCGCGGATGAAGCCCTCTTCCAGAAGCACTTCGAGCACGCGGCCACGAAGTTTGGAAGACGGGGTCACCACATTGCTCCGCTTGCGCATGAGCGCGTTACGGATGCGGGTCAGCATATCGCCGAGAGGATCGTTCACGGACATCTAAATCCCTCCTACCAGCTCGACTTGACCATGCCCGGGATAAGCCCGTGGCTGGCCAGCTGACGCAGCGCGATGCGCGACATCTTGAGCTTGCGGTAATAAGCGCGCGGGCGGCCGGTCACCTGGCATCGGTTACGGATGCGGGTCGGCGCCGAGTTGCGCGGCAACGAGGCCAGCTTCAGTTGCGCTGCAAAGCGCTCTTCAACCGGCTTGTCCGTGTCGCGTGCGATCGCTTTCAGCGCTTCGCGCTTGGCGGCGAAACGCTGAGCCAGGCGCTGGCGCTTGAGATTGCGTTCGACTGCACTCTTCTTAGCCATTCAGTTCTTCTCCTCGCGTGCGAGACCCTCACGGTCTCGCTCTCCTGCTGCGTTAGTTCGAAAACGGAAAATCGAACTCGGCCAGCAGGGCCTTCGCTTCTTCATTGGTGTTAGCCGTAGTGCAGACAACAATGTCCATACCGCGGATTTTCTCGACCTTGTCGTAATCGATCTCGGGGAAAACGATATGCTCTTTCAAGCCCATCGCGTAATTGCCCCGGCCGTCAAAGCTCTTGCCGTTCAGACCGCGGAAGTCGCGGACGCGCGGCAGAGCAATGGTCACCAGACGATCAAGGAATTCGAACATGCGATCCTTGCGCAGGGTGACTTTGGCGCCAATCATCTGCTCTTCGCGCAGCTTGAAGCCGGCGATGGAGTTCTTGGCGATCGTACCGACCGGCTTCTGGCCAGCGATCAGTTCGAGATCTGCGAGCGCGCCGCGGATTTTCTTGGAATCCTGAGCAGCCTCGCCGACGCCCATGTTGATCACGACCTTATCCAGGCGCGGGATCATCATTTCATTGGCGTAACCGAACTTTTCTTTCAAAGTCGCGCGGATTTCCTCGCGATACTTCGTTTTCAGGCGCGGTTCGTATGCAGCAACGTCAGCCATCGATCACCTCACCGGATTTCTTGGCCACGCGAACCTTCTTGCCGTCTTCAATCTTGAAGCCCACACGGGTGGCTTCGCCAGATTTCGGATCGGCCAGAGCCACGTTGGACACGTGGATGGACGCGTTTTTCTCAACAATACCGCCCGGGGCCGTTTGGGTCGCGCGCTGGTGGCGCTTGACCACGTTGACGCCCGACACCACCACACGATCTTCTTTCGGAAGAACCTGGGTGACCTCGCCGGTCTTACCTTTGTCGCGACCGGTCAGAACGATGACCTTGTCGCCTTTTTTGATCTTCGCAGCCATGGTTACAGGACCTCCGGCGCGAGGGAGACGATCTTCATGTGGCTCTTGGCGCGCAGTTCACGAGGAACCGGGCCGAAGATCCGGGTGCCGACCGGCTCGTTGTTGGTGTTCAAGATCACAGCCGCGTTGCCGTCGAAACGGATGACGCTGCCGTCACGACGCTTGATGTCGCGAGCGGTGCGCACGACGACGGCCTTGCGGACATCGCCCTTCTTAACGCGGCCCTTGGGCGTGGCTTCCTTGACCGAGACGACAATGATGTCGCCGACGCCTGCATAGCGGCGTTTCGCGCCGCCCAGTACTTTGATGCACTGTACGCGGCGGGCCCCGGAATTGTCGGCCACGTCCAGATTAGTTTGCATCTGGATCATCGCTAATCCTCCGTTATCAGTGGATCATCCACCGGGCCAGGCTTACGCCTGCTCGGAGACGATCTCCCACCGCTTCAGCTTCGACTTCGGCGAGCACTCCTGGATTTGGACGCGCTCACCCACTTTGATCGCGCCCGACTCGTCGTGGGCGTGATATTTCTTCGTACGGCGCACGGTTTTACGCAGCAGGGGGTGCAGGAAGGTGCGCTCAACGCGCACGATCACGGTTTTTTCCTGCTTGTCGCTCACCACGACGCCTTGAAGGATGCGCTTCGGCATGGACCCAAGCCCCCTTAATTTTCAAGCGCGCGGCGACGCTGATCCGTTTTGACCCGGGCGATATCCCGGCGGATCTGCATAAAGCGCGCAGTGTTTTCCAGCTGGCCGGTGGCCTGTTGGAAACGCAGGTTGAACTGTTCTTTTTTCAGCTTGAGGAGTTCGTCCTGAAGCTGATCGTCGCTAAACGCGCGGACGTCTTCGGCTTTCATTCTTCCCTCCTCTTACTCACCCGGACGGGTGACGACTTTGGTCTTGATCGGAAGCTTGGCTGCGCCGAGGCGCAGGGCTTCGCGGGCGACATCATCCGGAACACCGTCGATCTCGAAGATGATCCGGCCAGGCTTGACTTTGGCCACCCAGTATTCGGGTGAGCCTTTACCTTTACCCATCCGGACTTCGGTCGGCTTCTTGGAGACCGGCAGATCCGGGAACACCCGGATCCAGACGCGACCAGCCCGTTTCATGTGACGGGTGATGGCGCGACGGGTCGCCTCGATCTGACGGGCGGTGATCCGCTCCGGCTCAACCGCTTTCAGGCCATAAGAGCCAAAGGTCAGCGTAAAGCCGCCCTTGGCCTGACCGTGGATGCGGCCTTTATGCGCCTTGCGGAATTTGGTGCGCTTCGGCTGAAGCATGGTTCTACTCCCTCGTTCCGCTTACGCCGCTTGACGGCCAGAGCGTGCGCGCTGCTCGCCAGAGTCGAGCATGCGGCGCTCTTGCGCCATCGGGTCATGTTCCATGATCTCGCCTTTGTAGATCCAGACCTTGATGCCGATGATGCCCATCGCGGTCTTGGCTTCAGCGAAACCATAGTCGATGTCCGCACGCAGGGTGTGCAGCGGAACCGAACCTTCAGAATACTTTTCAACGCGCGCGATCTCGGCGCCGCCCAGACGGCCGCCGCACATGATCTTGCAGCCCAGTGCGCCCATGCGCATGGCCGTCTGCAGGGAGCGCTTCATGGCGCGGCGGAACGCCACGCGGCGCTCGAGCTGCTGAGCCACGCTCTCTGCGACCAGGGTCGCATCGACTTCCGGCTTGCGCACTTCGACGAGGTTGAGGAACACTTCGCCGTCAACCATCTTCGAGACCTTGCGGCGCAGCTTCTCGATGTCCGCACCCTTTTTACCGATCACCACACCCGGACGAGCCGTGTAGATGGTGATGCGGCATTTCTTGTGCGGGCGCTCGATGATGATGCGCGACACAGACGCGTTCTTGAGTTCCTTTTTGAGGAAGTCGCGAATGCGCAGGTCTTCGTGCAGCAGGTCCGCATACTCGTCGCCTTTGGCGAACCAGCGCGATTCCCACGTGCGGTTGATGCCGACGCGAAGGCCGATCGGATTAACCTTCTGACCCATTAGGCGGCCTCCTCAACTTCGCGCACGACGATCGTCAGCTCGGAAAACGGCTTCAGGATCTTGGCGCCGCGACCACGCGCACGGGCGCGGAAGCGTTTCATGACCAGGTTCTTGCCCACATAGGCCTCGGACACGACCAGAGAGTCGATGTCCAGACCGTGGTTGTTTTCCGCGTTGGCGATGGCGCTCTCGAGCACCTTCTTGACGTCGACGGAATGACGCTTGCGCGAAAATTCCAGGTCAGCCAGAGCGCGTTCAACCTTCTTGCCACGGATCAACTGGGCGATCAGGTTGAGCTTCTGCGGGCTGATGCGAAGCATGCGCAGTTTTGCACGAGCTTCGTTGTCCGCGACGCGGCGGGGATTTGCAGCCTTGCCCATCGCTTACTTCCTCTTGGCTTTCTTGTCCGCCGCGTGGCCGTAATAGGTCCGAGTCGGAGCGAATTCGCCCAACTTGTGACCGACCATCTCTTCGGAGACGAGAACCGGAATGAATTTGTTGCCGTTGTGGACCTGGAAGGTCAGACCCACAAACTGCGGCATGATCGTCGAGCGACGCGACCAGGTTTTGATCGCCTGCTTGCGGCCGGCATCATGAGCAGCATCGGCTTTCTTCAGGAGGTATCCGTCGACAAACGGACCTTTCCAGACAGAACGAGGCATGGCGCAGCCGTCCCTTAGCGTTTCTTGCGCTCGTGGCGCGAGCGAATGATGAATTTATCGGTGGATTTGTTCGACCGGGTCTTGCGGCCCTTGGTCGGTTTGCCCCACGGGGTGACCGGGTGACGACCGCCCGAGGTGCGACCTTCGCCGCCGCCATGGGGGTGATCAACCGGGTTCATGGCCACACCGCGAACCGCCGGACGCTTGCCCATATGGCGCTTGCGACCCGCTTTACCCAGATTGGTGTTCAGGTGGTCAGAATTCGACACGGCGCCGACAGTGGCCATGCAGTCCTGGTGCACCATGCGCAGCTCGCCGCTCATCAGGCGAACCTGAGCGTAACCTGCGTCACGACCCACCAGCTGAGCATAGGCGCCGGCGGAGCGGGCCACTTGGCCGCCCTTGAGCGGCTTGAGCTCAACATTGTGGATGATGGTGCCGACCGGCATGTTCTTCAGCGGCATCGCATTGCCAGGCTTCACATCAACGCGATCACCCGCGAGGACAGTGTCGCCAGCAGACAGACGCTGCGGAGCCAGGATGTAGGCCAGCTCGCCATCTTCGTACTTGATCAGTGCGATGAAGGCGGTGCGGTTCGGGTCGTATTCCAGACGCTCGACCGTCGCCGGGACATCAAACTTGCGACGTTTGAAGTCGATGACGCGATAGAGCTTCTTGGCGCCGCCGCCTCGACGACGCGACGTGATGCGACCGGTGTTGTTACGACCGCCAGATTTATGCAGACCCTCGACGAGCGTCTTTTCGGGGCGACCCGAATGCAGCCCGGACTTGTCCACCAGCACGAGTGCGCGGCGGCCAGGCGAGGTCGGCTTGAAAGTCTTCAGAGCCATGGTTCTCTCTCCTCTGCCCGCGCTTACAGGCCAGTGCTGACGTCGATGGAGTGGCCCTCTTCAAGGGTCACAACCGCCTTTTTGACGTCATCACGTTTGCCCGCAATGCCGCGGAAACGTTTGGTTTTGCCTTTTTGAACGAGCGTGTTCACGGCCTTCACTTTGACCTTGAACAATTCCTCGATCGCTTCGGCGATCTCTTTCTTGTTCGCAGACAGCGGCACACGGAAAACGACCTTGTTCTCTTCAGAGAGAATGGTCGCCTTCTCGGTGATCACCGGCGACAGAATGGTGTCGTAATGGCGAGCAGCGGGCATGTTACGCAGCCTCCTGCGGCGCAAGCCGCTCATTGATCTTCTCGACAGCCGCCTTGGTCAGCACCAGCGTGTCACAACGCAGCACGTCGTACACGTTCAGGCCTTGAGCCGGCAAAACGTCGATCAGCGGGATGTTGCGAGCGGCGCGGGCGAAGTTCTCGTCCAGCGTCTCGCCATCAATGATCAGCGCCTTGGCCAGACCCAGTTTCGAGAACTTCTCGATCAGGGCCTTGGTTTTGGCTTCATCCAGGCGCGCCTCGTCCAGAACCACCAGCTGCTTGGAGCCAGCCTTGGAGGACAGGGCGTGCTTGAGCGCCATGGCGCGCACTTTCTTCGGCAGTTCGGTCGCGTGAGAGCGAACGCGCGGGCCATGAGCCACGCCGCCGCCCACAAAGATCGGGGCGTTGCGCGAACCGTGACGGGCGCCGCCGCCGCCTTTCTGGCGACCAAACTTCTTCTTGGTGCGGGAAATCTCCCCGCGCTCTTTCGCCTTGTGAGTGCCGGCCTGACGGCGCGACAGCTGCCACTTGACGGCGCGCTGGAGGATGTCCGCGCGGATCTCTTCGATGCCGAACACGGCGTCGGAGAGATCAATCGAGCCGGCCTTGCCGGCGTCGAGCGTCACAACATCGAGTTTCATCAGTTAGCCCCTTCGTCCTGGGCTTCTTGAGCCGCAGCCGGAGCCTCGGCCGGAGCCGATTCGGCCGTTTCGATCAGCTTTGCCGGGTACGGCAGATCGTCAACGCCAACACCCTTGACGGCGTCGCGAATTTCGACCCAGCCTTGCTTGGATCCCGGAACAGCGCCCTTCACCAGCACCAGGCCGCGATCAGCGTCCACACGGACGATCTCAAGGCTCTGGATAGTAACACGCTCGGAACCGAGGTGACCGGCCATTTTCTTGCCTTTGAAGACCTTGCCCGGATCCTGACACTGACCGGTCGAACCGTGGGAACGGTGAGAGATCGACACGCCGTGCGAGGCGCGCAGACCACCAAAGTTCCAACGCTTCATGCCGCCAGCGAAGCCCTTACCGATCGAGGTGCCGGACACGTCCACTTTCTGACCGACCACAAAGTGCTCGGCAGAGAGGGCGGAGCCCGCTTCGATCAGCGCGTCTTCCGGCACGCGGAATTCAACCAGCTTGCGCTTGGGCTCAACAGAAGCCCTCGCAAAATGGCCGCGCATCGCTTTCGAGGTGCGCTTCGCCTTGGCCTTGCCCGCGCCCAGCTGGACTGCGGTGTAGCCATCGGTATCGGAGGTGCGCTGTGCGACCACCTGGAGCCCGTCCAGATGAAGCACGGTCACCGGCACATGATCGCCATCTTCAGAGAAGATGCGGGTCATGCCCAGCTTCTTGGCCAGTAGGCCGGTGCGCATGGATGCAGCCTGCTTCATGGCCCTACGCTCCCAGCTTGATCTCGACGTCCACACCAGCAGACAGGTCGAGCTTCATCAGCGCGTCCACGGTCTGCGGGGTGGGGTCTACGATGTCCAGCATCCGCTTGTGAGTGCGGATTTCGAACTGTTCGCGCGACTTTTTGTCGATATGCGGACCGCGCAGAACAGTAAATTTCTCCAGCCGCGTCGGCAGCGGAATCGGGCCACGCACATTCGCGCCGGTGCGCTTTGCGGTGGAAACGATCTCACGCGCCGAAGTGTCGAGCACGCGGTGGTCGAACGCCTTCAGGCGGATTCTGATGTTTTGTTGCGCCATCGGTCCGGTCCCAACATGCACAAGAGCCGCGCAAAGGACATGTCGCCCCGGCAGCTCTTGCAATCCAAATTTTTTTCGCTTCGAGGAACTGCGTTTGCCTGTCGGCACAGCCAGCTCGCTAGAGGGACCGTGCAATACGCGCTCCGCCCCTCCCCGTCAACACCTTGCCACAAGATTCACCGCGACTTCGGCAGTTCAAACTCTGTGTCAGGCGCGCTAGTCGCGATTGACGGGGAATTGATCGCCCCGAAGGGCTGTCAAAGAGCATGAACGGCATAGAAAGCCACGCCAGTCCGTGTGACACGATTCTGACACGCACACAGTGCGCCCTCCGCCCCTCGGAATCAACACGCCGCTGCAGTTATTCCGCACCGATTCTCTGTTGGCTCCAGGGCGATTCATCGCGCCCTCTTTCTGCGCACGAAAAACGCCCCGGAGCTGGGCTCCGGGGCGTTGATCTGTGCGGCGCGCTGCAGGCAGCGCGTGCGCT
>NZ_DEMB01000015.1:0-7064 GCF_002354675.1 Oceanicaulis sp. UBA2681
AGGGGCGGGATGTCCCGAGGACAGAGGGTCTAACGCGCCCTCTGGCCAAAAAGGCGGGCGATCACCTGGCGGTCCAGGGCAGCGGCGTCTGATGAGACACTGACTGCACCGGCGGCGCGACAGCGCAGAAGTCTCCGTGCGGTGATCCCGACAAAACATCTCCAGCGCGGGAGCCGGGTTTGGCTTCCAAGACTGCACGCTATCAACACAAACGGCCCGCTCCCGCGCGACCCGTCATTTGGCTCACCCTTGCGTTTGCGCGCGGGGCGATCGGCGCATGGGCCTCCGGATCAAGTCCGAAGGCCGAGATGTTGAAGCTTTATACTCTCGATCCTCGGGCTTGATCCGGGGACCCAGAACACCGCTTCAATCCCCTAAACCCGTCATTCGACGGTTTATCCGGCGAACCCATGCCGTGACCTTTGACCAACCGGCATGGATCGGCCGGACACACCGTCCGATGACACCGGTGGGAGGTGTGGGTAGCCCGCTCTTTCCCGGCGAAGGCCGGGATCCAGAGATCATCAAGCGCCACGCATCCGGCTCCGGGCCCCGGTCTGAGTTTACGCTCAACTTGATTGGGCAGGGGAAGAGATGTGGACTTAGTATGACTTCGTAGGCGCGTTTTGCGAGCCCCGCGCGCTCACCCGCCTTCAATCTCTTCGCGCAGCATTTCAAGCTCCAGCCAGCGCTCTTCCTTGGCGGCTTTGTCTTCGGTGAGCCTGGCGTGCTCTTTCGTGGCGGCGTTGAAGCGATCGGGGTTCTTCATGAACAGATTGGCGTCCGCCAGCTCGGTTTCGAGCTCGGTGAGGGTCGCTTCGATTTTTTCGATCTCGCCGGGCAGGGTCTCAAGGGCGTGCTTGTCCTTGAAGCTCAGCTTGCCGCTGGACTTGGTTTTGGGCTTGTCGGTCTTGGCCTTGCCGGCTTTGGCGGCTTTCTCTTCGGCCTTGCGCGCTTTCACGCCTTCGCCGCGCTGGTCGATCATGTCGGAATACCCGCCGGCATAGACCTGCCAGACGCCGTCAGATTCCCAGGCGATGGTCAGGGTCGCGGTGCGGTCGATGAAATCGCGGTCGTGACTGACCAGAAGCGCGGTGCCGTTATAGTCGCCGATCAATTCTTCCAGAAGATCCAGCGTTTCCAGATCAAGATCGTTGGTCGGCTCGTCCAGTACGAGAAGGTTGGACGGCAGCGCCAGCGCACGCGCCAGCATCAGGCGGGCGCGTTCGCCGCCGGACAGGGCATGCACGGGCGTGCGGGCCTGTTCGGGGCTGAACAGGAAATCCTTCATATAGGCCTGAACGTGCTTGGTCTTGCCCGCCACCTCGATGCGCTCGCCGCCGCCCGGCGCGATGGCTTCAGTGACTGTCCACTCCGGCTTCAGCGCCGCGCGGCGCTGGTCCAGGCTGGCGATCTCGAGATTGGTCCCGAGCTTCACTGTGCCGGAATCGGGCTCGATCTGGCCGGTCAGCACCTTGATCAGCGTGGTCTTGCCCGCGCCGTTGGGGCCCACAAGGGCGATCCGGCAGCCGCGCGCGATCTTGATGGACAGATCGGTGAAGATCGGGCGTCCGTCATAGGCCTTGCTGATATGCTCGGCCTCGATCACCAGCTTGCCAGACCGTTCCGCCTCGCTGACCGACAGGCTGGCGGCGCCTTGCGGGCCGCGCCAGTTCTTCAGATCCGATTTCATGGATTGCAGCTCGCCCACCCGGCGCACATTGCGTTTGCGGCGGGCGGTCACGCCATAGCGCATCCAGTCTTCTTCGCGGGCGATCTGGCGCTCAAGCTTGTGACGCTCCAGCTCTTCGGCCTCAAACACCTCGTCGCGCCAGCTCTCAAAATGCGCAAAGCCGCGATCGAGGCGCCGGGTCGTCCCGCGGTCGATCCAGATCGTCTGCCGGGTGAGGTTTTCGAGAAAGCGCCGGTCGTGGCTGATCAGCACCAGCGCGCCGCGATGGGCGTTCAGCTCGCTCTCCAGCCATTCGATGGCGGGCAGGTCGAGGTGGTTGGTGGGCTCGTCCAGGAGCAGGATGTCGGGCTGGGGCGCAAGCGTGCGCGCCAAAGCCGCCCGGCGCGCCTCGCCGCCCGACAGGGTGGCGGGGTCGGCCTCGGGATCAAGCCCCAGATGCTCGGCCAGGTAATCAGCGCGATAGGCGTCGTCCCCGGGGGCCAGACCGTCGCGGATATAGGCGATGACGGTGTCATAACCCGTCAGGTCAGGCTCTTGCGGCAGATATCGCAAGGTGGAGCCGGGATGCACGAAGCGCTCACCGCTATCGGCCTCGATGATGCCCGCTGCGATCTTCAGGAACGAGGATTTGCCCGATCCGTTCCGCCCCACAAGGCCGATACGCTCATTCTCGCGCACGATCAGATCGGCGCCGGTAAGCAGGGGCGTCGCCCCGAAGGTGAGGCGGGTGTCGGTGAGGGTCAGAAGCGGTGCGGACATGACTTAGCCGTTAGCGGAGGGGCGCAGCGCTGTCACCCTCCCAGATCAGGATGCGAGGGGTTTGAGGGGCAGATCCGTAAAGTTGTTTTGGGTGGAATGTGCAACCGGAAAAGAAAAATTCATATAAAAATACTGGATAATTGAAAATCGATTTGAAAATAACGAGTAAGTCCATGAAATGGATTCCGTGACCGATTCCGCCTATAAGTAATCAGATTGCTAGCTTGTGGAGAAAAGAGCCGTGAAATCTGAGAATGAGATTCTTGACCGGATTTACAACTTGAGTGGCGATCCTGAAGAGTGTCGAGATGCTTATAAGGATTGGGCGGAGAACTATGACACTGATACCGTGGAGGGCATGGGCTATGTGGCGCCGGCCGTCGCCAGCGACAAACTCCACGCGCTCCATCCCGACACCGCCATCCGCATCCTGGACGCCGGTTGCGGCACGGGGCTCGCCGGTCTTGAGCTGAACAAGCGCGGCTACGCCCATGTGGACGGCATGGACCTGTCCCCCGACATGCTCACTCTGGCGCGCCGCAAGGAGGTCTATGAGGACCTGCGCGAAGCGGATATGACGGAAAAGCTCGACTATCCCGACAACGCCTATGACGCGATCATCTGCGTCGGCGCGTTCACCCACGCCCATGTGGGGCCGCAAGGCTTTGACGAGCTGGTGCGCATCACGCGCCCCGGCGGCAGCATTGTCGCGACGGTGCATGAGGATGTCTGGGACGAAGACAAATACCCCGCGCATCTCAAGGCGCTTGAAGCGTCCGGCAAGGCCAGGGTCCGCGAGGCGGATGAAGCGGACTATCATGTCCACAAATGCCGGCTGGTGGTGCTGGAGCCCGTCTGAGGGCTCAGTCCAGCGGCAGGGCTGTCGTGCGTTTGACCGTGCCGAAGGCGAAGCTCGTTTCTATGGCGGCGATGCCCGGCACCGGATGCAGCCGCTCGCGCATGAAGCGCTCATAGCCGGCCTGGCTGTCGACGACGACCTGCAGCAGGTAATCCTCCGCCCCGGAGGTGAGGTGGCATTCGAGCACTTCATCGAGCCGTAAAATCGCCTTTTCAAATCCGCTGACCGTGGCGGGGGCGTGGTTCGCCAGCTTGATGCGCAGGAAAGCGGTGATCGGCAAGCCCGCCTTGGCGCGGTCCAGAAGGGCGGCATATCCGGTGATCAGCCCGCGCTCTTCCAGCGCCCTCACGCGTCTCAGGCAGGGCGAGGGCGACAGGCCGATCTGGTCGGCCAGGGCCTGATTGCTGATGCGTCCATCTTGCTGGAGCGCGGTGAGAAGGCGTCGATCTGTGCTGTCCATGGGCGCATATTAGCAGAATCTGCCAAATTGAACACAGTGCGGGACTGAAATGGCAAGCCTCTGCTCGGCCTTCCCCTGTAGTCTTCTGCGTGTCAGTCAGGGAGGACGACGTCGTGGACGGATCAGCGCCAATCACCCGCCAACCTGGTTTTTCCACCCGCGCCATTCACGCGGGGTATGAGCCGGCCCAAGAAGGTGGTGCGCTGGTCCCTCCGCTGCATCTGTCATCCACCTTCGCTTTTGAAACTGTCGAAGATGCGGGCGCCGCGTTTTCCGGCGAGCGGCCCGCCCATTTCTATACCCGCATCTCCAACCCGACTCTGGACCTTCTGGAGCGGCGGATCGCTGATCTTGAAGGTGCGGCGGCGGGTGTCAGCTTTGGCTCCGGCATGGGCGCGATCACCTCCGTGCTGTGGAGCCTGCTGGAGCCCGGCGATGAGATCCTCGCCGACAAGGCGCTGTATGGCTGCACCTTTTCGTTCCTGAATCACGGGCTCGCCCGGTTCGGGATCAAGGTGCGCCATGTGGACATGAGCGATATCGACGCGGTGATCGCAGCGTTCAGCGACAAGACCCGCGTGGTCTATTTTGAAACCCCCGCCAATCCCACCATGACGTTGGTGGACATCGCCGCCGTGTCAGCGGTCGCCCGCGCCCATGACGTGCTGACGGTGGTCGATAACACTTACGCCACACCGCTGATCACCCGGCCGATTGAACTGGGCGCGGATGTGGTGGTGCATTCCGCCACCAAATATCTCGGCGGTCATGGCGATCTGGTGGCCGGGATCGCCGTGGGCTCGGTCGAGGTGATGGAGCGGGTGCGGCTTTATGGCCTGAAAGACATGACGGGCGCGGCGCTGTCGCCGTTCAACGCCATGCTGATCCTGCGCGGCCTGAAGACCCTGTCCCTGCGCATGGAGCGCCACAGCCAGACCGGACTGGCCGTTGCGCGTTGGCTTCACGCCCATCCCCAGGTGCGCACCGTGGCTTATCCGGGGCTGGAAGACGGCCCGCAATATGCGCTCGCCAAGGCCCAGATGCGCCATTTCGGCGGCATGATCGCGTTCGAGCTTGAGGACGGCTATGAGGCGGGCGTGACGATGATGAACGCCATGAAGCTGGCGCTGCGCGCCGTAAGCCTTGGGGATGCGGAAACCCTGATCCAGCATCCGGCGTCCATGACCCATTCCGCCTACAGCCCGGAAGAGCGCGCGCTGCACGGCATCTCAGACGGGCTGGTGCGCCTGTCGGTGGGGCTGGAGGATGCAGACGACATCCTCGCCGATCTCGAACTGGCGCTGATGGCTTAGGGTTTCGCCACCCTTTTAACTCTGTCATCCCCCGCTTCATGCGGGGGATCCATGCCGATTGATCTGATCACAGCTCACGGCATGGATTCACCGGATAAACCGGTGAATGACAGGGATATGATGGATTCTTATCTCTTTCCCGGCCCCCAATCGAGTTGAGGATAAACTCCAGCCGGGATCCAGAAATCATCAGGCGCTGACGTTCAACGGCTCTGGGCCCCGGCCGTCGCCGGGGAAGAGGGGAGCTGGATTTTGAAACCCCGGCTCGCCCGGGAATTCAGGTGTGCTCTACTTCACGACCCGCAGGAACCCGCCGATACGATTGAGCGTATCGGTGATCTCGGGGAAGTCCTTGGCGCCTTCCGCCGCGATGCCGGCGGGCACGTCATGGGTCTCGGCGATGGCGTGCAGCGTTTTGTAGGCGGCGACGGTCGCGGGATCGTTCGCTGCAATGTCCTTGGCCAAGGACGCTACTGCGTCGTCCAGCGCGTCCTTGCTGTCATGGCTGGCGTTGGCGAGCCCCCAGGCGGCGGCGTCCGCCCCGCTGAAGGTGCGCGCGGAATAGGAGATTTCCTTGGCGCGGCGCAGCCCCACCGCATCCACCAGAGTCTGGCTCATCCCCCAGGTGGGGCGAATGGCGAATTTGGCGTGAGTGTCGCCGAACTTGGTGTCGTCCGTGGTGTGGATGAAGTCGCAATGCAGGGCGAATTCCAGCGCGCCGGTGAAGCAGGCGCCGTGCACTTTGGCGATGACGGGTTTGGAGCTGGCGCGCACCGCCTGCATGACCCGGCTGGCGGGTTCGTCAAACACTGACCCGACCCGGCCCGCTTTCGGCTGGGCGCCCGACAGCACTTTCAGATCCACGCCTGCGCTGAAGGCCCGGCCAGCGCCCTCCACGATGATGACCGACGGGCCGTTGGCGCTTTCGGCGCGGTGAAAGGCGTCGATCAGTTCTTCGAGCATGGGCGGGATCAGCGCATTCATCGCATCGGGCCGGTGCATGCGGATGGTCAGTACGGCGTCGTCGCGATAGGTCTGGATATGGTCGTAAGTCATCTGCGCCTCTTTGCGTCTACCGCGCATTCATCAGGCGGCCGCGTCAAGCCTGATCGGTTGTGGCGCCACGCTAGCTGTGCTCGTCTTTTGCGTCAGCAAAAAATCGTCTAAGACCAGCCTCCCTTCCGCTTTCTCTCCAGACATATCGGTCCGCCACATGAAACCGTTTCCCAACAAGTACGACGCCAAAGCCTCTGAAGCCGCCCTGCGCGCCCGCTGGGCCGAGGACGACGCCTTTGTCTGGGATCCGAGCGCGCCGGCGGACAGTGATTATGTGATCGACACGCCGCCGCCGACCGTGTCGGGCGCGTTGCATGTGGGTCATGTCTATTCCTACACCCAGACCGACATCATGGCGCGCTATATGCGGATGAGCGGCCGAAACGTGCTTTATCCCATCGGCTGGGACGACAATGGTCTGCCGACCGAGCGTCTGGTGGAGAAGGTGAAGAAGGTGCGCGGCGGGACCATGTCGCGCGAAGACTTCGTGGCGCTGTGCAAAGAGGTGATCCCGCCTTACGAGCAGCAATTCCGCGATCTGTTCTCGCGCCTGGCTTTGTCTGTGGACTGGAGCCGCGAATACCAGACCATTTCCGACGAGAGCCGGACCGTCAGCCAGATGTCTTTCCTGGACCTGTTCCACAAGGGCCTGCTGGAGCGCCGCCTTGAGCCGACCCTGTGGGACCCGGCCGACCGCACCGCCATCGCCCAGGCCGAGGTTGAGGAGACCGAGCGCGAAGGCAAGCTCAATTACATCCCGTTTGAAATCGAAGGCGGCGGGCTGGAGCCTGCGATCATCGCCACCACGCGCCCCGAACTGATCGGCGCGTGCGGCGGCCTGATGATCCACCCTGATCATCCGCGTGCGGGTGAGCTGATCGGCAAGCGCGCCATCAGCCCGCTCTATAACGTGCCGGTCGAGAT
>NZ_DEMB01000015.1:7195-10489 GCF_002354675.1 Oceanicaulis sp. UBA2681
GACATCCAGTGGTACCGCACCCACAAGCTGCCGCTGCGCCTCGTCATCGATCAGGCCGGCAAGATGATCGACACGCTGCCGCTGGGGACGGACGACTGGCCGTGTCAGGACCTTGAGAGCGCGAAAGCGACCATGGCGGCGCTGGCGGGCCTGAAGGCGGCGAAAGCCAAGGAGGCGATCCTTGAGCTGCTGATCGAAAAAGATCTGGTGATCAAGCAGGAAGCCACCCATCAGGTGATCCCGATCGCGGAACGGTCCGGCGCGCCGCTTGAGATCATCGTCACCCCGCAATGGTTCATCCGCACCCTCGATTTCAAGGAGCAGATCCTTGAGAAGGGCCGCGAGATCACCTGGCGTCCCGAATACATGCGCCAGCGCTTTGAGTCCTGGGTGGACGGACTGAAATGGGATTGGTCGATCTCGCGCCAGCGCCATTTCGGCGTGCCGCTGCCGGTCTGGTATTCCAAGCGTCCCGGCGAGGAAGGCAAGATTCTGATCCCGTCCAAGGACCAGCTGCCGGTCGACCCGACCACGGATCTGCCCGCAGGCTATGAAGCCCATGAGGTCGAGGGTGAGCGCGATGTGATGGACACCTGGGCGACGTCGTCTGTCAGCCCCCAGCTCAACACGCGCTCGATCAATGAAGACTATGCGCTGGATATCGAGGCGCACCGTCGTCAGTTCCCGATGGCGCTGCGTCCGCAGGCGCATGAGATCATCCGCACCTGGGCGTTCTACACCATCGTCAAGGCGCTGCATCACGAGAACAAGGTTCCGTGGTCCAACATCGCCATTTCGGGCTGGTGCCTGGCGAGCGACGGCTCGAAAATGTCCAAATCCAAGGGCAATGTTATCGACCCGATCAAACTGCTCGACGAATATGGCTCCGATCCGGTGCGCTACTGGACCGGTACCTCGCGCCTGGGCCAGGACACGGCGATGTCGCCCAACACCCTCAAACAGGGCAAGCGTCTGGTCACCAAGCTGTGGAACGCTTCAAAGCTCGCCGCGATGAGCCTGGAAGCCGCCGACGCCGCAGGCGCGCTCAAACCGACGACGCCGAAGGCGGATATCGAGAGCGGGCTGATCAGCCATCCGCTGGATCAATGGCTGTTGGGCGAATTGTCCCAGACCATCGCCAAGGCGACCAAGGCGTTCGAGAACTACGAGTACGCCGCCGCGCAGCGCGATATCGAGGATTTCTTCTGGCGCACCTATTGCGACAACTATCTGGAAATCGTCAAACGCCGCACCCGGTTTGAAGGCCAGCCCAATGCCGATGAAATCTCGGCGGTGCATACGCTTTGGCATGCGACCGACGCTCTGATCCGCCTGTTCGCGCCGTTCATTCCCTATGTGACCGACGCGCTGTACGAGGTCATGATCGGGGACCGCGAGGGCGCGCCCTCCACGGTTCATGCGCGCGGCATGTGGCCGAAAGCGGATGAGCAGGCGCCGACGGGCGTTTTCGCCGCGGAAGGCGAGGCCTTCGTCCAGATTCTGGCCGCCGCCCGCAAGGTGAAGTCTGAAGCGCAGGTTTCCATGAAAACCGCGGCGAACACGCTGACCATTTCAGGGCAGGGCGCTGGCTCTGTCGCCGCGCTGATCGGCGAGACGGCCGAAGACCTCAAGGCGGTGACGAGCGCGGGCGAGATCGTCCGGGCTGAAACCACGCCGGCGGGAGTCGCCTCGGTCCCCTCGCCAGACGAGCGCTTCACCGTGTCCATGGATCTGATCATCGAGGAGAAGAAGGCGGAGGGCTGACCCTTCGCCTGCCGGGGCGCGGCGCGGCTGGTCCTGCGGCGCCGAGCGCGCTGGCGTTGAGGCGCGCAACAGCTATTGTGCAGGACTTTCCATAGAAGTCTCTGCCTCTGGAGCCACCGTTTTGACTGCCAAAGCTGCGCCGATCTTTCAGGTATCCGACCTCAATGTGCGTTTTGATACGCCCGATGGTGAAGTCCACGCCGTCCGCGGGGTCAATCTGGAAATCTCGCCGGGCGAATGCCTCGCCGTGGTGGGGGAGTCCGGATCCGGCAAGAGCCAGACCTTCCTGGCGGCCATGGGGCTTCTGGCCTCCAACGGCAAAGCGGAAGGCTCGATCAAATACGCCGGTCAGGAAATCCTGAACCTACCGCCCTCCAAGCTCAATGCGGTGCGCGGCAAGTCCATGACGATGATCTTCCAGGATCCGCTGACCTCGCTGACCCCGCACATGAAAGTGGGCTCCCAGCTTGAGGAAGTGCTCAAGATCCACACCGACCTGCGGGGCGACGCCGCGACCAAGCGCTGCCTGGACTGGCTGGAGCGAGTGCGTATTCCCGAGGCCGCGCGCCGTCTCAAGCAATTCCCCCACGAGCTGTCGGGCGGCATGCGCCAGCGCGTGATGATCGCCATGGCGATGCTGTGTGAACCTGATCTGCTGATCGCGGACGAGCCCACGACCGCGCTTGACGTGACGGTTCAGGCCCAGGTTCTGGACATCATGGACGAGCTCAAGGCGGAAACCGGCGCGGCGATTGCGCTGATCACCCACGATATGGGCGTGGTCGCGCGCATGGCTGACCGGGTGCAGGTCATGAAGCATGGCGAGTATGTGGAAGGCGGGGATGTCTATGACATCTTCAACGCCCCCTCGCACGCCTATACGCAGATGCTGCTGGACGCCATGCCGCGCATCGACCAGCCCGACAAGCCCGGCCATGAAGCCCTGCCGCCGCATGAAGCCATCGGCGAGGACAAGGCGCTGCTCGTGGCCGATGACGTCAAGGTGCATTTCCCGGTTGTGGTCGGCGGCGGCCTGTTCCCCAAGACCAAGCCCCTGAAGGCTGTGGACGGGGTCAGCTTCGAACTCAAAGAGGGCGAGACCCTTGGCATTGTGGGCGAGTCCGGGTGCGGCAAGTCCACCCTGGCGCGCGCTGTTTTGCGTCTGGTGCCATCCACCGCCGGCTCGGTGAGCTGGATCGGCAAGGATCTGCTCTCGCTCAAACCCAAAGAGCTGCGCGATGCGCGCGAAGACCTGCAGATCGTGTTCCAAGACCCGCTGGCGTCCTTGAACCCGCGTATGAGCATCGGCGCCTCCATCGCCGAACCCATGCTCACCTTCCGCAAGGGCATGTCCTCCAAGGAGCGTGAGGTCGAGGTCAAGGCGATGATGGAGCGGGTCGGCCTCGATCCGAACATGATCAACCGCTACCCGCACGAATTGTCCGGAGGCCAGAACCAGCGCGTGGGCATCGCCCGCGCCATGATTTTGAAGCCCAAGCTGGTCATCTGCGACGAGGCTGTGTCCGCGCT